>CAVOKP010000012.1:0-131192 GCA_963696535.1 uncultured Bacteroidales bacterium | reverse complement strand
GCTTAACCGAAACATTTGCTCCGGTCACTTTTCCGCTCTCGAGCTTGGCGTCGATGAATTTGCCGCTGTCGGGATGCTTTATGGAAATTGAGAGCATAAGTGCTCCGCGCCGCCCGTCCTGGGCTACCTCGCGGGTGGAGTTTGAATACCTTTCCATAAAGGGAACCACACCCGTTGAAGTAAGGGCGCTGTTAAGGACAGGCGTTCCCTTGGGTCTTATATGCGAGAGATCGTGGCCAACGCCTCCGCGGCGCTTCATCAGCTGAACCTGTTCCTGGTCGATCTTCATTATACCGCCGTATGAATCCGAAAGGCCGTCGTTGCCGATAACAAAGCAGTTTGAAAGTGATGCTATCTGGAAATCGTTTCCGATGCCGGTCATTGGTCCACCCTGCGGAACAATATACTTGAAGTCCTTCAGGACATTATAAATAAGTTCCTCGGGAAGGGGATTTTTATATTTGAGTTCCACGCGGCGGATCTCCTTTGCCAGCCTGCGGTGCATATCATCCGGGCTCTTTTCGTAAAGGTTTCCGAATGAGTCCTTTAAAGCATATTTATTTGCCCATACCCTGGCTGCCAGCTCATCCCCGTTGAAGTAACTGATGCTCTCATTTACAGCTTCCTCATGAGAATAGGTGGTTCTCTCCTTTCTCTTTTCCGCCGGTTTGTCAGCTTCCTTCATGTTTGCTTTTTTTCTGTTTTCCGCGGATGATACATCATTTCCCTTTTCCGATGCAACTACCGACTCCTGGACAAATAAATCTCCCATAATAAATATATGATTCTGTTAACCTCTGATTTTGTTGTTATTAAACGATCGCTGACTTTAAAGCAGGTATTTGCTAAAATAGACAAGCATAAATCCCGATGCAAGACAAAATTTTTAAGTTTATTAACATTTGAAGGGAGAGTTATTAACTTAAGTGTTAGTGGCTATATATCAATTCATTACGTGACCTCCTCATCCTGAAGAGGATTCGGTTTCCGGTAAAACACCTATGTATCTGAAAGTTGGGGGAAATGCAGTTTTTTTATCCCCGATTGAAACCCGATAGAAAAAAAGAGGGCTGTTAAAGTGATAACAGCCCTTTTATTTGTCCGGATTCTTTTAAGAATTAAAAAATCAGCCTGAAACCAAAGAGACAGCCCCAGGTACTTGAGGTATTTACATTCTTGCTGAGTGTTGTCTTTTTACCAAAGTCCTCAAGTGAAGTTGCATTCAGGGTATAAACTGGAGCAGCCGATGCCGTGCCCCTGTTATTTACCCGCAGCGGGCGAATATTATCAAAACTTGCCAGGGGATTATATATATATGTACCCCATGAATCGTTGATGAGGTTTCCAACATTGATGAAGTCGATGCTGAACTGAAGAGTGTATCTGCGATCGGTGCCGAAATTGGCAAAGATGTCCTGAAGAAGTTTGGCATCAAACCTGTGGATCCATGGCTGAACTTCTCCAAACCTTTCAGCATACTGCCCTTTACGCTCATTGAGGTATTTATTTCTGTTTACATAATCCCAGAATGCCACTCTTTGTTGGTCGGGTGTCATCCCATTGTAAGTAGCGAATCGAAGTTCAGTCGCTATTGACGGGATGTACATCAGATCGGAAGATATTCCGTCGCCGTTTAGGTCATTTGAGTATGTATATGACCAGCGGCCTGTCTGGTATCCCTGGTAAACTAGAGAAAGTGTGGTGGCAAAATGATCTGCATATTCCAGACGGTAGGAAATATTTCCTATAAGTTTATGAGGAGTGGCAAAATTTGAATAGCTGAGACCCGGATCATTAAGGCTTCCGACAGATGTATTTGACGAAAATGCCGAGTAGGCGGCTGAGCCCGGATTAGCTGTAAGGTCTTTTGCTACCGTGTAGGTGTATGCAAACATACCTGACAGTCCGTTTCTGAAATTTCTTGAAAGCATAGCAGTCAGCGACATTTGATAACCCTGATCAGAATTTGTAAGTTCCATCGCACTTCCCACAGAGCTTACAACTTTATTTGTTGTCCAGTAGGGACGCCTGTCATTTCCTGCCATCAATCCGGCCGGTGCTGATTCATTGATGTTGATTTGCTTGATTGCATTAATATCTTTTGAAAAAATAGCTTCACCGGTGAATATCATGTTCCATGGAAGTTCCACATCAACACCAAGGTTCGAACGCCAGATCTGCGGGAACCTGAAATCCTTGCCCACCTGGGCTAATGAGGATCCGCTGGGGAGAGTGCTCGGACTTTGAGGGAACACATCGGGCCGGCTGGCGATAAATTCTTTATAATCGGGATTAAATTCGAGTCCGGCCAGATTTGCATTCCCCGGTCCCCATCCAATTTCAGGAACCTGGATCAATCCTGAGTTCGTAGGCTGGTTTGTGAACCAGACAAAGGGAAGCATACCGGTGAATATTCCTGATCCGCCGCGGATCTGAAGAGAACGGTCGCCAAGAACATCATAATTGAAACCTATGCGGGGAGAGAACAACAGCTTACTTTTCGGCCATGTGCTGACATCCATTTTCCTGCCTTCTGCAAATGTAAGGGCAGAAATAGCGGGATTATCCATCATTTCATCAAGGTAAATTGGCAGCTCAAAACGGACGCCAAAGGTTGTTTTTAATTTCGGGCTTACCTGCCATTCATCCTGAATGTAAGCTGCTGCCAATCCGAAAGTCAGTTCTGCTCCGGGGGCATCATTGCCATTATAGCCGTATGTGACTCCGAAACCTGTTGGATCTGCTCCATTTATAAAATCATCAACTGATCCATACCTGTAGTATGATGTACCTTCACGGATATATGAGTTGAAGAAAAAGAGGCGGTCGAAAGAGACCCCTGCTGTAAGGGTATGCTTGTTCAGGTTAATTGTAAGGTTGTCGGTAATGCTTAAGGTTTTATTGGTTACATCGTTATTGAAACTGAAGAGCTCATAACCGAATGACATATACTGATCTCCGCCCTTCCAGATGTCGACAAAGGGGAAGAGGTCGGATTTGCTGGTACGGGTATCCTGGATAAAGGTGTAGCTTGCCAGGAACTTGTTTGAAAATCTTGATCCGAAATTACTGTTCAGTTCACCGGTGAGTGATCGCACTGTATTTTTAAATCCGTAAAAGGAGTTTGAGAAAGCGAGCGACTGGTTGCTTATCCTTCCCGAATTGCGGAGGTTGTTGGGAGGCCCGCTGTTTGCATTGGTCGCCTGATCGGAAGTACCTACAACATCATTGTAACGTATAGTAAACTTGTGGTTTTTATTTATGTTCCAGTCGATGCGTGCTAGGATCTTTGTATTTTTGTTCTGGAAAGGATCAAAATCCCTGTATTTTCCGGGGTCATAATTGTAATTGGACATCAGGAAATTCTTTACAAGGATCATATCTGACTCCAGGGTTCGTGAAATCTTCAGGTCAGCATTTGCCACGCCATCGCTGCTGGGGTTCCAGTCAACTCCGGGAACCACTTCTTTTTCATATTCTCCGCTCACGAAAAAGAACAATTTGTTTTTGATAATCGGACCACCCAGTCTGAAGCCGTAATTCTGGGAGCTTCTTGTATTTGCACCGACAACGTCAATTCCGTCAACCGTGTTGCCGGTAAACGATTTCGGGCGCAAATAAGTATAAATGGAACCTTTCAGTGTATTGTCCCCGCTGCGCGTAACGGCATTAATACTCGCTCCTGTAAACTGGGACATCCGGACATCATAGGGAGCAATGTTTACCGATACCTCTTCGATGGCGTCCAGTGCAATTGGCTGTGCATTGCCTCCCGGCAGGGGATTGCTGCTAAGGCCAAAATTATTATTGAATGCAGCGCCATCTATGGTAATTGTATTGAAACGGCCGTCGCGGCCGCCGAAAGAGTTGCCCTGCGACTGAGGCGTATATTTCGAAAAATCAGTAAGACTCCTGCTGATGGTAGGCAGGCTTGCCAGCTCACGGCTTCCGACATTCGTCTGCGTACCGGACCGTTCTGAACTTAAAATTGAGTTTCTGGAAGCAGTGGAAACGACGACTTCCTGCAAGGTGGTTGTTGATTCCGTGAGTGAGGTGTTCTGGACATAGCTCTCACCAAGCTTCAGCATAACGTCTGTAAAGGTGGCTGTCAGATAACCTATAAAGGTGATTCTGACAGTATAGGGACCTCCAACGCGCATGTTCTGAATGCGGTAGTTGCCTGCTGCGTCAGCAGTGGTGGCATACTGTGTCCCCGAAGGAACATGGACTGCAACGATTACAGCCCCCGGCAGGGGATTTCCGGAACTGTCGAGTACCCTGCCGTTTATCCCTGAGGTTGTAGCTCCCTGACCAAATACCATAATTGATACTGGCAGGAAGATCAGGATAATGAAAAGTCTTTGTAAATGTTTTATCATATGATTAAGGATTAAGGTAAATTAATTTTCGTCCGCAAGATTATCACAATTGTTTGACATTCGGAATGAAAAATATCAATATTTTGTCAATTAAGGCGCGGCAATTTACTGCTCTTTAAAGGAAGCCTTTTAAACAGGCCTCTGATAGTTTTTAACAAGTTATCAGAATGGATTGTTAATATCTTTTAAACGATTCCTGCAATGATTTTATCGGTTGCCCCGGCGTTTTCCCGTACATATTTCGCGGCAGCCTGAGCCGATCGTGCGTATTGCTCAGGGTCAGAAAGCCAGCCACCTATGATGCGGGTGAATTCCTCAAATGTGCTGAAAGGCCTGGCCCCGTCAAGAGTTATAAGTTCCACAGCCTCCCTGAACTTTTTATGGTTCGGACCGAACAATACAGGAATACCCCAGCAGGAAGCCTCAAGAATATTGTGGATTCCCTTCCCGAAACCACCTCCGATTCCGGCGATATAAGCATACCTGTAAGCCGAGGAAAGCATTCCGATATTGTCAATTATAAGGACACGGGCCTGAGATGATTTTTCCGTGAACTCCGAAAGTCGGACCACACTTGTGGTGAAGAGCTTCCCGATCCTGTCAATATTAGCTCTGTCAATTTCGTGCGGGGCAAGGACCCACTTCATCTTCCCGGGATTCTCATTTATGTACCTTGAAATTATCTCTTCATCCTGATGCCAGCTGCTGCCTGCAATGAACATTTTTTCCCCACCCCTGAAAAGTTCAATCTCAGGTATGTCTTTAGCGGAACCGGCAATCTCGATCACCCTGTCAAACCTTGTGTCGCCCGCCGCTGTCACATTTTCAATTCCAATGCCCTTTAAAAGATCAGCTGAAGGGGAATCCTGAACAAAAATATGGCTGAACCTGTAGAGCATCCTTCTGAAAAATCCGCCGTACCATTTGAAGAAATGCTGGTCATTCCTGAATATCCCTGAAATAAGGTAAAGGGGGATACCTTTACTTTTAATCACCAGCGTATAGTTGTTCCAGAACTCGTATTTCACAAAAACGACTGCAGCAGGATTTGCAAGATCAATGAATTTCCGTGCGTTTCCCGGAGTATCGGCAGGAAGATAGCATACATAATCTGCATTTGGGTAATTCTTCCTGATCTCATATCCTGAGGGGGAAAAGAATGTGAGTATTATCCTGTAATCAGGCCTCGACTTTTTAATAGCCTCTATCAGAGGCCGTCCCTGCTCAAACTCTCCAAGTGAGGCACAATGGATCCATATGTTTGTATCGCCGCGGTTGACCTTTTCCCTTAGCTGTATTTCCCAGTTTTTCCTTCCACTGGTCCAGATTCTGGCTTTCGAATTAATAGGAGATAACAGCCTGACTAACAGCACATAAATCAAGATACCGAGATTATATAAGTACTTCATGGGAATATTTGAATCCACAAAGGTAGGAAAAAAGGCGTAAAGGCGTCAAGGCGTGAAGGCGTGAAGGCATTATGACAACGGTGTGCAGTTATGCAGTTATGCGGTTATGCGGTTATGCGGTTATGCAGTTATGCGGTTATGCGGTTATGCGGTTATGCGGTTATGCAGTTAAGCCGTCAAGCCGTTATGCCGTTATATAAATTACTTCTATTTTTGTATAATAATCCTAAACGTCATGGTAAGGCTGATCGCCCTTATAATATCCATAGTTCTGCAGATAATTGCCGCCTCGATTGCCCTCAGGTTCATGAAACTGACAAAATACAGGCTGTCGTGGATTCTCCTTTCCCTTTCATTTGTCTTTATGGCAATCCGGAAAATAATGCAGCTGTTCGAATATTTCAGGGGGACGCCATCCTATACCTGGCAAATGATCGATGACTGGCTGGATGTGCTGATCTCATTTATGATAATAACGGGAGTCGTGCTTATACGTGAACTGTTCTATTCGCTCAAGCGTGCTGACATCGACAGGATGAAAACCGAAAAAAGAGTGATAAGCGCAATCATAAATACGGAGGAGAATGAGAGGAAAAGATTTGCCAAGGATTTGCATGACGGGCTGGGACCCCTTATGTCGACGGTTAAAATGTCGCTTTCAGCTCTGGGAGAAAAGATAAAGGATCCGACCGACTCTGTGATCCTTAATAACACAAATCACCTCATCAATGAAGCAATCAACACACTGAAGGATATTTCAAACAATCTCAGCCCTCATGTCCTGTCAAATTTCGGCCTCTCAAGCGCATTGTCAGCCTTCATTGCCAAAATAAATCAGACAAGGGCCATCGAGGTCGAATTCAAGTCAAACATGGAGAACACCAGGCTTGAGAGTGAAAAGGAGGTGGTTATGTACCGTGCAGCCTGCGAGCTGATAAACAACTCAATACTGCATTCTGGGGCATCGAGGATTGAGATCGAGCTTAACAAGCATGAAAAATTCATTACCTTGCAGTTTTATGATAACGGGCGCGGTTTTGACACTGCTTCACTGGAAAGTGAAGATACGAAGGGCATGGGATTGTCAAATATAGATACCAGGGTTAAATCCGTGGATGGCGTTTTTATACTTGAAAGCAATCCGGGTAAGGGGACAAGCGCACTTATCAAAATAATTGAATAATGCGTTAATGGAAAAGATAAGAATCTTAATCGCAGATGATCATCAGCTATTCCGCAACGGACTGAAAATACTCCTGAACGCATTCCCCGAATTTGAAGTGACGGGCGAAGCCTCAAACGGTGAAGAATTCCTCAGGATCCTCCAGGATACAAAAGCTGAAATTGCGCTAATGGATATCAACATGCCTGAAATGGATGGCATTGAGGCAACAAGGAAAGGTCTTAAGATCTGTCCGGGTTTAAACATAATTGCCCTTTCGATGTACGGGGAGGAAGAATATTATAACAAAATGGTTGATTCCGGGGCCAAGGGATTCATTCTTAAGGATTCAGATATTTCGGAAGTAAAGGAGGCAATCCTGACTGTACATAAAGGGGGTAATTATTTTTCACAGGAATTATTGTATCATGTGATTCAAAGGATAAAGCACAGGGAAAGTGAAAACAAATCGGCCAATCTTTCAAAAAGGGAGAGGGAGATCCTTCTGAAGATCTGTGAAGGCCTTTCAAATCAGGAAATTGCAGAGACTCTCTTCATAAGCAAAAGGACTGTCGACAAGCACAGGGCAAATCTTTTAGGCAAGACAAACTCCAAAAACACCGCAAGCCTTATTCTTTTCGCAATCAAAAACAAACTAATCGAGATATAATACCGTTCTCTCTTTAAACAAGCATGAAATGAGCGACTCATCGGCTCTCGGACTGCAGGGGGAAAGCATGGCCGCCGCACACCTGCAGGAAAAGGGATACAAAATAAGGCACAGAAACTGGAAAACCGGAAAACTGGAGGTCGATATTATTGCTGAAAACAATGATTACGTGGTCTTTGCTGAAGTGAAAACGAGAACGGAAGGGTTTCTTGGAGAAATATTTGATTTAGTTCCAAAAGACAAGCAAAAGCTGTTGATTCTGGCTGCCGATTCCTATATCAGGAAATATGACATTAACAAGGAGAGCAGATTCGACGTGATATTACTGGTTGTGAAAGGGCAGTCATTGGAAGTTGAACAACATATTGAGGATGCTTTTTATCCCACCTTAAGATAAAGCATGAAACATGGTTTTGGAATAATAGGTGCAGGCGCCATTGCTGAAGTCCATGCGAGGGCCATCGATACCATAATGGAGGCTGAACTGGTGGGGGTACATGATCATAATCCCGAAAAGGCAATAGCTTTCGGCAAGAGATTCAGATGCAAGGCGTTTGAAACAGCCGGCGAACTTTGCACTGACAACAATATTGACATGGTCTGCATCTGCACTCCCTCCGGACTGCACCTCGAACCTGCGCTTCAGGCAATAAATGCCGGGAAGCACTGCATCGTTGAAAAGCCGCTTGAAACAAGCCTGGAGCGGTGTGACATGATAATTGAAGCAGGTTTAAAACATAATGTTATTGTTTCCGGGATATTCCCGATGAGGTTCAGCAGGGTGAATCTGGAACTTAAGAAAGCAATTGACGAAGGCCGCTTCGGGAAGCTTGTGATGGGTGATGCCTATATAAAATGGTACAGGAGCGCGGAGTATTATAAAGAGGTTAAATGGAGATCAAATTTGCTGTCGAGCGGCGGCGGAGCCGTAATGAATCAGGGAATTCATTCCGTCGACCTTCTGAGATGGTTCATGGGAAAAGTTGAAGCCGTTTGTGCATTCACCGGACTTATAGGACATGGTGACATTGAAGTTGAGGATACCGCTGCCGCCACAATGAGATTTGAAAACGGGGCCATCGGTGTAATAGAAGCATCGACAGCGGTTAATCCCGGATTCTACCGGAAAATAGAAATCCTCGGCACCCGGGGTTCGGTGGTGGTTGAAGAAGAGAAACTGCTGACGTGGAAGTTCGACGAGGAGACTGCAGCCGATGAGAAAATAAGGGAAAAATTCTCCGGCATCAATGCGTCGGGAGGAGGTGTTTCCGATCCTAAGGCCATAAGCGACATTGGTCATCTACGCCAGCTACTTGATATAATAAGGGCCGTCGATAACGGCCACCAGCCTGCCATCGATGCCATCGAGGCACGAAAGGCTGTTGAACTTGTTCTTGCAATTTATTCCAGCGCCAGAAACAAACGGATAGTCTATTTATAGTTCTGCAGGTCAAAAAGTTTTGTTTCGACATGCATGACCTGCAGGACTTGCATGACTTGCACGACCTCTTCTTATTCTGCCATCAGGTTACAGCCCCTGATATCGCTGTTGTCGAATCTTCCTGAAACTGTAAATCCGCCGTTTTCGTAAAGTCTTCCGAAATCTCCGGTGGCAATGAACGAACATGAATATATATTTGCAAGGTCTATAACGTTGATTCCTCCGCTTAATCCGGCTTCACCGGTCACTGCCATCGGGTCCTGGGGATCCCTGATCAGGATCTTCATCCACGGCGGGCAGTAAAAAATCCCATTCCCTTTTGAATAGGCCTGGCTTAAAAGTTCCGTCATCCCGTATTCGGAATGTATTTCGCTGACATTAAGTTTGAGTTTAAGGATTTCATGAAGCTCTTCCCTGGTGATCTCCTTCCTCCGGCCCTTCATCCCTCCGGTTTCCATTACTATAGTTCCTGACAGGTCAGGTAAATATTTTTCGGCCAGATCGAGCAGTGCAAAGCTGACACCAAGCAAGAAGGTTTTTTGACCTGAAGCTTTGGCCATAAGTATATTTCTGATCAGATCCCCGGGGCTCTCATTGTAGAATCCGCTTAGTTTGTTCCGGCTTTCGCTTATCAGGCCCCGCATCATGTAGATAAGCGATGAACTCTGCCGTTCGCTGTAGGATGGGAGCAGAGCTGAGATCATGTATCCGGAAGGTTCCCCGTAAAAATGACGGAATGATGCAAGGAAGCTACTTTCGTATAATTTAAGGTCATGCACAAAATGGCGGCCAGGGTCGGTGCCTGTTGTCCGGCTGCTTTCAAAGATGGCATCAAAAGTCAGGTTTTCGATTGCCACGGTATGGCTTTTGAAAAACTCTGCAGGGATAAAAGGGATATCTGTAATCTTTTCAACACGGTCAGTGTTTTTCCCCAGACTAAGGATAAACTGCCTGTAAACGGGATTCCCCACTGCCTGAAACCTGAAGATCCTAAGCGCTGCAGCTAAAAATGCTGAAGGGTTAGGCAGTTCAAAGATATGATCAGGGAAATCATCTGTCATTTACCCGGGAAAGTTAATGTTCCGTCGGGCTGATATTCCCACTCGAATGTGCACTCGGCAAAAGGCTTGACCTGTCCGGGTTCGGTTCTGGTGGAAATGATCCTGAATTTGGCATAATGATTTGTGCCTGACCTGTAAATCCATATCTGGTTCGCCTTTACAGGAGTACCAATACCTTCCCATATCAGCTGTGAAACCTCAGCTGACTTCAGGTTGTCGTACGCGGTTTTAGCGGAGGCTCCATCAGCGTATTCACCGGCTTTGTTAAAAGAGTCTTTCAGATTATTGGCCTGAAACACCAGGTTTGTGCCGTCGCTGTCGATTGTGATATCGGGTGGCGGATTATCGGCGGTTGATGCTTTACGGGCCTCTGAGAATAAAAATCCGTAAACATAGTATGTCTGTCCGAGAGTGGTTGTATTATCAATGGTAACAGTGCCTTTGGTAGCTGCAGTTTCATCCTTTTTGCATGAACTCAGAAAAGCAAATGAAAAAAACAAAATGAAGAATAAACTGTTTTTCATAATCAATTGCAAAGATAACTGAATTATTGGTGTCTGCATTTATAAGCTGCACCTAAATCCCCTAAAGGGGACTTAAAAAAACCCCCTTCAGGGGGAAGGGGGTGGAAATACCTGTTTCGCAAATATGATCTATTCACCCCTTATTGCAACAATGCCGGGCAGCTTTTTGCCTTCCATATATTCGAGCATTGCTCCGCCTCCGGTGGAAACGTAGCTTACCTTGTCGGTCAGGCCGTTTTTACTTACAGCAGCAACTGAATCTCCGCCTCCGATAAGGCTGTATGCTCCTTTTTCCGTGGCAGTTGCGATTGCCTTTGCCACTGCGGTTGTCCCCTTCGAGAATTTTTCCATTTCAAACACGCCCATGGGACCGTTCCACAGAATTGTTGCTGATTTTTCGATAACTGCCGAAAATTCCTTAATGCTCTTTTCAGCGATATCCATTCCGATCCATCCGTCATCGACTGCGTCAACAGGTGTTACTTTTGTGTTTGCCTCGTTATCAAACTTGTCGCCGTTCAGGCTGTCGGAAGGAAGATAAAGGTTCACATTCTTTTCCTTTGCCTTTTCAATGATCTTCAGTGCAAGTTCCAGCTTATCCTCCTCGCACAGCGATTTCCCTATCCTGCCGCCTTTTGCCTTAACAAAGGTATATGTCATCCCGCCGCCAATTATAAGGTTGTCGACCCTGTTGAGAAGATTTTCAATGAGCAGGATCTTGTCGGATACCTTGGCCCCTCCCATTATCGCTGTGAAAGGACGCTGGGCGTTATTCAGAACCTTGTCCATTGCAGCCAGCTCGCTGTTAATCAGGAATCCGAACATGATCTTATCCTTCGGGAAATAATCTGCGACGACGGCAGTAGTCCCGTGGGCACGATGTGCTGTTCCGAAAGCATCATTGACATAGACTTCAGCATAGCCTGAAAGCTTTCTGGCGAGCTCTTTCTGCTTCAGCTTCATTTCAGCCTTGGCTGCCTTCTTTTCTTCGTCCGTTGCAGTCTCGGGCAGTATAGGCTTTCCTTCTTCCTCGGGATAGAAGCGTACATTCTCAAGAAGCAGGACCTCCCCTGCCTTAAGGGCAGCCGACATGTTTACCGCTGACTCGCCAAGGCAGTCGTCGGCAAAAAGAACTTTCAGTCCAAGGTGTTTTTCAAGGACCGGAAGAACGGGCTTAAGGGAATATTTCTCCATCCTGCCTTCAGGACGACCGAGATGTGACATCAGAATAACCGAACCGCCGTCATCCAGGATCTTCCTTATTGTAGGAAGCGCTCCCCTTATGCGAGTATCGTCGGTCACTACATCCGGTTTTCTTGTCGAGAGGAACATTGAAATCAACCCTTACAATGGTTTTAATACCTTTAAAATTGAAATCCTGAATCATTTTCATAGATCAAATATTTTTAATTAATGGAATAATCTCTGATGCAAACCTACATTTTTTTATGTTTCCACTTCTTAAAAGATTAACTAAATTTGAAAAAAAAAGCTATGGCTGAAATTACATTAAAAGGCAACCCGGTAAATACATCAGGGAATCTCCCTGCAAAAGGTTCAGATGCTCCTGATTTCTCACTTGTCAGATCAGATCTCGGGAAGATGACTTTGTCAGAGCTCAAAGGCAAAAAAGTCGTGTTGAGCATATCCCCCAGTTTCGATACTTCAGTTTGTGCCACCTCTGTCCGTAAATTCAACCAGCTTGCGGCAGGAAAAGACAATGTCGTTGTACTTGCAATAACTAAGGACCTTCCATTTGCTCATAACAGGTTCTGCACAACCGAGGGGATAACAAATGTTATGACCCTTTCAGGTTTCCGTAACAGGGATTTTGGAAAAGCATATGGCGTTGATATTGTTGATGGCTCTTTTGAAGGGCTTTACGCCCGCGCCCTGGTTGTCATTAATGAGGCGGGAAAGGTGGTTTATACCCAGCTTGTTCATGAGATTGCCACAGAAGCCGATTACGATGCTGCACTTGCAGCATTGTGAAATCCTGAATTGATCTGACAGATGCAGTTTTCGGATATCCCGGGACAAAAGGAAATTATCGGAAAGCTTATTGGTTCGGTAAGTTCGGAAAGGGTAAGCCATGCACAGCTTTTTACAGGTCCTGGCGGGTGCGGATCTCTTGCCCTTGCCCTGGCTTACGCACAATATGTCAGCTGTGAGAACAGGTCGCAGCGCGACTCATGCGGGACCTGCAAATCGTGCGTAAAATACGGGAAGATGATTCATCCCGATCTTCACTTTGTTTTTCCCGTGATAAAGGACAAGAAAACAAGTGAACCCGTCAGCGATAAGTACATTGAGCAGTGGCGTGAATTTGTAAGGGCTTCCCCGTATTTCAGCCTTACCCGGTGGCTCGATTCGATTGAGGTGGGCAATGCGCAGGGACTTATTTTTGCGTCGGAGGCCTCAGAGATCCTGAAGAAGCTCAGCCTGAAATCCTTCGAATCCGATTTCAAGGTTATGATCATCTGGCTCCCCGAGAAAATGCATCAGGCAACTGCCAACAAACTTCTGAAGCTTATTGAGGAACCTCCCGAAAAAACGCTTTTCCTACTGGTGTCAGATGAGCCCGACAAGGTAATCCAGACTATACTTTCGAGATGCCAGCTTATCAGGATCCCTGCTTTCAGGACGGAAGAGATCTCATCCTATATTATTGAAAGATTCAGGATCCACAAGGCAAAAGCCGATGATATCGCAAGGGTCGCAAATGGGAATTTAATAAGGGCTATCGAGCTTTGTGAGAACGAAGATTCAGCCCTTCTTAACCTCGAACGCTTTAAAAACCTTATGAGGTTTGCATGGAAACGTGACATCATTTCAATTATCAGCTGGTCAGAAGAGGTGGCAGCAATCGGAAGGGAACCACAGAAGAGCTTCCTCCTGTTTTCGCTTCATCTTATCCGGGAAAACCTTATGCTTACACTTGATCAGATGAAAAACAGGCTGGTCTTCATGACTGGGGAGGAGGCAGAGTTTTCTTCAAAATTCCATCCATTCATTAACCAGGAAAATATACATGCTTTCGCTGATGAGCTTAATATGGCACATGCACACATTGAGTCGAACGGAAATGCCAAAATTGTATTTCTCGACCTTGCGCTCAAGCTAACCCGCCTGATCAGCCGGTGACAAGTCAGGCATAAGTGGAAGTAATTCAATAATTCACTATTTTTGCGGGATTAAATCTGAAGAGGAGTAAGATATGACGGAGAACGAAGATTTATCGGGCCTGCATGGCGAAGAGATCAGGATGCCTGATGTTAAATATAAACCTGGCCTGAACAAGCTTGATGCTTTTAACTGGCTGAAGGATATCTCATTTGTTCCGGCTGAAACCGACATTGTTGAAATCCGTTTCAAGAATACACGGAAAGGTTTTTACAGGAATATCAACGGACTCAGGCTTGACGTGGGTGATATTGTTGCTGTCGAGGCCTCCCCAGGTCACGATATCGGAAGGATTTCAATGGTCGGGCCGATATTGAATGAACGTCTCAAGAAACTAAGAGTGCAGCCATCGTCGGATGACATGAAGAAAGTTTACAGGAAAGCCAAGGCGGTAGATGTAATAAAATGGGAGGAGGCAAAAACACTGGAGACGCCCACGATGCTGAGATCCAGAAAGATAGCCGAGGAACTCAAGCTCAACATGAAGATCGGAGATGTGGAGTACCAGGGAGACAGGACCAAAGCCATATTTTATTACATTGCTGATGAAAGGGTTGATTTCAGGCAGCTTATAAAGGTTCTTGCCGATGAATTCCGGATCAGGATTGAAATGCGCCAGATAGGAGCACGGCAGGAAGCGGGAAGGATAGGCGGCATTGGCTCGTGCGGCCGTGAATTATGCTGTTCAACACATATCTGCAATTTTGTTTCGGTCACAACCACCCATGCCAAATACCAGGAGTTGTCACTTAATCCGCAGAAGCTGGCAGGACAATGCAGTAAATTAAAATGCTGTCTCAATTTCGAATTCGATTGCTATGTCGATGCCCAGCGTTCTTTCCCCCCGAAGGAAGTACCTCTTGAACTTGCAGATTCAACCGCTTATTTCATGAAAATGGAAGTACATAAAAGCCTTTACTGGTACAGCACCGATCCAAGCTCACCAACCAACCTTATAGCTGTCCCTGTAGAGAGGGTAAGGGAAATCCAGGCACTTAACAGGAAGGGGAAAAAGCCGGAGAAGCTTCTTATTGTTGATGAATCGAAGGGATTGGGACCTGTATCGGAGGACCTGCTCAGGAATAACAGCCTTACCCGGTTTGATGCTCCGGAATCAAAAAATGCCAACCGCAGGCAAATGCAAAAAAGAAAAAACAGAAAATTTGATGACAAGAGGAATAAATAGATGCCTGCTGCTTTTCACAGCCCTGATCTTTATGAGCTCATGCGGCAGAAATGTCGTTTTCACTGATTCGGCACCAATGCCGGGAAGGACCTGGAAACTTGAAGATACGCCGGAATTCAGTATTACTGTTGACGACACCCTCAACAGCAACAATATCTGGTTTATTATCCGTACCGGATCAGCATACCCCTACAGAAACATTTTTCTTTTCGTAACAACAGCCTCTCCCGAGGGTAAAAGCATTACCGATACACTTCATTTTGATCTGGCAGATGAAAAAGGAAACTGGTACGGAAAAGGATTCGGCGATATTCATGAATTGCAGTTACCCTACAAATCAGATGTGTTTTTCCCTGTATCAGGAACCTATCAGGTCACAGTCCGTCATGGAATGAGGATTGCAGACCTGAAGGGAGTGTACGATTTTGGACTCAGGGTGGAAAAGGCCCTTAAATAGAATTGGTGAGGTGGGAAAAAACAAGCTTGCCCGTTGGGCCGAACTTGGAACTTTCGAAAATGTAATTCAGCCGGAAGCAGGAACCCAGGCCCGGACTGACCACAGGATAAAGGGGAACTGGAATAGGGACATATTCAGGAACAATAATCCGGTAATACTTGAGCTTGGCTGCGGGAAAGGCGAATATACGGTGGGGCTTTCCCTCCTCTTCCCGGAATGCAATTTCATTGGCGTCGATATCAAGGGATCAAGGATGTGGAGGGGTGCAAAAACCGCCAGCGAACAGAAATTGATAAACACAGCGTTCCTCAGGACCAGAATAGAATTCATTGGTTCTTTTTTCGACACGGATGAGGTTGATGAGATATGGATCACTTTCCCCGATCCCCATTCCGGTAAGAAAAACTCCAACAAAAGGCTCACCTGCCCATGGTTCCTTAACATTTACCGCAATTTCCTCAGAAACAGAGGTATTATCCATCTTAAGACAGATAATACCGAGCTTTACAATTATACTAGGCAACTTGCTTCGGACAACGGACTGGAGATCCTGTCCTCATCGGATGACATGCATTCCATGGATCCGGATGAAATAACCGTTTCGAAAAACCTCCTGGCTGAACATGAAGATCCGTCATATAAAAGGCATGTCGCTTCCGGAATAGTAACCATAAAAACTTATTACGAATCGAAATTCATGGAGCTGGGAATGAGGATACACTACCTTGCTTTCAGGCTTGAAAAAGACAAAATCATCAGTCATGGCCGGGAAAAAGCAGAATAATAATGATTTTTTCTCCATGGTTTATGAAATAATGAAGCTGATTCCATACGGCAGGGTTACATCGTACGGAGCCATCGCAAGGTATCTGGGTACCGGAAGATCGGCACGAACGGTCGGATGGGCCCTTAATGCGAGCCATTCCGGGCCCGGATTTATCCCTGCCCACCGTGTTCTGAACAGAAACGGGCTTCTTACAGGAAAGCGCCACTTTGGAAATTCGACGACAATGCAGCAGCTTCTTGAAAATGAAGGACTGATCATCGAGGATGACAGGGTGATGAATTTCGATGAAAAGTTCTGGGATCCGTCAGCGGAATTGAAATGATTTTTTGGTCAGAATAAAAATAAGTGCTAAAATTGCAGCTTATTTAGACTTAATATAAATTAGAACAGATTACTCTCAATCCCCCCTGAAGGGATTCGCCTCACCCCCTAAATCCCCCTCTCCTGAAAGAGAGGGGGACTTAAATTGTTGATCTTAAGGCCCCTCCCTTTAAGGGGAGGGGTTGGGGAGAGGTCAACCCTTAGAAGGGATTGAGGAGAGGTCAATAATTAAAGCGGTATAAAGAATATAAGTATGTTCACAAAAGATCAGATATTAGAAGCCCTTTCGAGGGTAAAACATCCGGAGAAAGGGAAAGATATCGTATCCCTGGGTTACGTTTCCGATATTGAATCCGGAGCGGATGGAATTTCAGTGACACTCACACCTGAAAAGTCAAATGATCCGTTTATTTCATCATTGAAAAGCTCGGCTGTAAGGGCAATAAAGGAGGTTCTGGGGGCGGAGGCCGTGATTCGGGAGATAAAGGTGGAGCCAGGTATCATCATGCATAAACATCAGAAAAAGGAGAACGAAATCCTGCCCGGAGTTAAAAACATAATTGCCGTCTCGTCGGGAAAAGGCGGAGTCGGAAAAACAACGATTGCCGTTAACCTTGCAATAGCCCTGGGAAGGCTGGGATTCGCAACAGGCCTTCTTGATGCTGATGTATTCGGCCCTTCAGTACCAAGAATGTTCGATGCCCAGGACTATCATCCCGAGGTTGTGAGGATAAAAGATACCGACCGGATCGTTCCGCTTTCAAAATACGGTGTAAAAGTGCTTTCGGCAGGCTTCTTCGTGAATCCTTCCGAGGCAGTTATCTGGAGAGGACCCATGGCATCAGGATTTCTGAAACAGCTAATAGCTCAGGGCGACTGGGGAGAACTTGATTATCTTCTTTTCGACCTTCCCCCCGGAACCAGCGATATTCACCTTACCCTTGTGCAGGAAGTTCCCGTCACGGGAGCAATTGTCGTGACCACTCCCCAGGAAGTTGCATTAGCCGATGCCCTGAAGGGGATCGCGATGTTCAGAAGCGACAGGATAAATGTCCCTGTCCTCGGTCTGGTTGAAAACATGTCGTGGTTTACACCTGCGGAACTGCCCGGGAACAAATATTTTATTTTCGGCAAAGGCGGAGGCAGGGCGCTTGCCAGAAAGATGGATGTTCCCCTGCTGGGTCAGATTCCCCTTGTACAGAGCATTTGCGAAGGAAGCGATAACGGCTATCCGGTTGTACTTGGTGATTCAGCCACGGGAAATGCCTTTATGGAGCTTGCAGCGGAAGTAATCGACAAAGTTGATAAAAGGAACAGGGAAATAAGGCCGACCGTAAAAGTGGAAATTACAAACAAATAACTTAAATACAGATAATATGGCAGATTTGAAAATCGTTAAGGAAAAGGTGGTCAAGGCGTTGAACAGGGTGCGTCCATATCTTCAGAATGACGGGGGTGACATTGAACTCATTGAAGTAACGGATGATCTCACCGTTAAGGTCAGGCTCACCGGCGCCTGTCACGGATGCCAGTTCGCAATGCAAACACTTAAGGCAGGCGTCGAGCAGGCGATAATGCAGGAGGTCCCGGAGATCACAAAGGTGATTTCAGCCTGAGAGTCCGGGCTGTTCCAATTTTGCTTACCTTTGAAATACTATACACAGTTTAAGTCAGTTTATAGTATTAAATAGTATTTATTGCTTTCCCGGAGAGTATTATATAAATTTCTGATAACACTGGGACTCTTTCTGTTCCTTGCAGGTTGTTCCATTGAGAAAAACACTGGCACCACCAGGTTTTATCATGGCCTGACCGCAAGGTACAATATCTACTTCAATGGCTACGAGAGTTTTAAGGATGGCGTGCTGAATATCAGCAAAAGCTACAGGGATGATTTCTCCGAAATGCTGAGGGTCTTCGAGAACAGCGACCCTTCGACTGTCTCACTCTGTTCTTCCAATATGGAAACCGCCATTCAGAAGGCCTCCAAACTGATATCCCTGAAGTCGATAACTGCCAGGCCCGAATTCGATCCAAGGAAGGATATTTCGGAAAAAGAAAAGGCCCTCCTTGAACAGAAGGAATTCAATGAATGGGTTGACGACAGTTATTTCCTGATTGGCAAGGCAAGGTTCTACAAGCACGAGTTCAGCGATGCTGCTTCGGTTTTCAGCTATTGCGTCGCCGAAGCCAATGATCCTGAGATCAAAACCGAATCCTCGATCTGGCTCGCAAGGATTAACAGCGAGAGAGGAAGCTTCATAGAAGCCGCCCGGCTGCTTAATGAAATTCAATTGGACCCCAAAGCTCCAAAAGCGCTCAGGGCAATCTATTATTCAACCCTGGCGGATTTGTTTGTGAAGCAGAAAAGGTATCAGGAGGCAATCGATCCGCTTTCAGGGGCAATAAAGCTGGTTACCGGAAAAAGGGCAAGATACAGGCTTACCTATCTCCTTGCCCAGCTGCAAGAGCGGACCGGTAATCCGGAAAAGGCAATTTCGCTGTTCAGGAGTGTCGTTAAGATGAATCCCCCCTATGATGTTGAATTCAATGCAAAGATCAATATTGCCGGAGTTTTCGATGTAAATTCCGGGAATCCGGAAGAAATAAGGAAAGAGCTTGAGAAAATGCTCAAAGACTCAAAAAACAATGATTTCCAGGATCAGATTTACTATGCCCTGGGGAACATGATGAAAAAAGAGGGGAAGGAAAAAGAGGCACTTGAATACTACAGGAAATCTGCATTATCGAGCTCCGTAAATCAGAACCAGAAAGGAAAATCATATCTCGCACTCGCTGAATACTATTATGGCATCCCCGATTATATGAATGCCGGAAAATATTACGACAGCACAGTCTATTTCCTCGACGAGAAATATCCCGACTACAAGGACCTTAAAGCAAAATCGCAGAATCTGAACTCGCTTGTAACTCATTTAACGATCATCCAGACTGAGGACAGTCTCCAGAAAGTTGCATCAATGCCCGAGAATGAAAGGAACGCAATCATATCGCAGATAATTGACAGGATCATTAAGGATGAAAGCGAGGGCAAAACCTCCGAATATGCCGACAGGGCCAATATAGGCCAGTACTATGAAAACCAGAGAAGGTTCCAGGACAATATTGCGCAGGAAGGGAAATGGTACTTTTACAATCAGACTGCCCTAACTTTCGGCCGGACGGAATTCAGGAGGAGATGGGGCGATCGCCGTCTTGAGGATAACTGGAGAAGGTCGAACAAGGCAAGGGTAAGCACTCAGCAGATCGCCGGAGGGCAGGATGAAAACGGGAAAGCAGGGGGAGATACTACCCAGGCACTAGTGGACTACAAAAAGCCTGATTTCTACCTTAAAAACCTGCCTCTGAACGATTCGCTTATCAGGATTTCGAATGAGAAGATCGCCGCCGCCTATTTCAATGCCGCAAAGGTATTTTCCGAGAAAATAGCCGACAGGCAGAAGGCGGCTGAATCCTATGAAGCGCTATTATCCCGTTTCCCTGACAACATACTGGTTCCTGAAGCGCTTTATGATCTTTACAGGCTTTACAGGGAGGAGAACAGCCAGAAATCAGAGATATCTCGCCAGCGCCTTCTTGAAAAATATCCCGAAAGCGAGTTCGCAAAAATAATATCTGATCCTGATTACTTCAATAAAAAGATGGCCGAGGCAAGAATGTCGGAAAAACTGTACCAGGAGGCTTACAATCTTTATACAACCGGAAATTTCAGTGGATCAATCACGCTTTGCGACAGTGCGGTTTCGATCAATCCAACAGGCACGCTGGCACCCAAATTCATGCTTTTGCGGGCTTATTCAGTAGCAGCGTCAAGCGATGAAAGAGCCTTTAAGGAAGAGCTGGACCGGCTTATCAAGGCATGGCCCGATACTGAGGAGGGGAAAAGAGCCCGGGAGTTATCTGCTTATCTGAATCAGAAGCTTCCCGAGCTGAAAATCGAGGAAGATAAAGTGATTGCAGCGGAAATCTATACTGCCGATACTGCTTCGCGATATTCCTTCATCGTTATAATAAATGATCCTGCTTTCAATATTAACCAGGCTTCATTTGATGTGATCAGCTATAATATCGATAATCACACGAACAGTAATTACCGCACCGAAGGCACTCTTGTTGACAACAAATACATAAAAATAACCGTATCGGGATTCACCAGTAATTCCGACGCATGGGATTACTATAATTCCTTCAGGGCCGAAAAGCTTATAAGAAATACCTCAGGTGCCCGTATAGTAACATTCCTGATAACAAGCAACAACCTGAAAGCACTTGATGAGGATAAAAATCCCGACCGTTACTATCTTTTCTTTAATGAAAATTACCTTAAAGGAGAAAAGAAAAGGTAATTTTACATCCTGAATATCTGATCAGCGATGAGAAAAATAAGAATTTTATGGACCGATGACGAGATCGAGGTCCTGAAGGCGCATGTATTGTTCCTTAGAGAAAAAGGCTATGAAATTGATACATGCACCAATGGCATTGACACTGTTGACCTGGTCCGTCAGAATCCCTATGATCTGATATTCCTTGATGAATCGATGCCCGGACGAAGCGGACTGGAGACACTCCGCCTGATAAAGGAGATAAAGAATGATCTGCCGGTGGTCATGATCACCAAAAACGAGGAAGAGGGTATTATGGAAGCGGCTATCGGATCGGAAATGGCGGATTATCTTATAAAGCCTGTAAAGCCAAATCAATTGCTTCTTGTCGTAAAAAGGATAACGGAACAGCGCAGGCTCATAACCGAAAAGACAACCACAAACTACAGGCAGGAGTTCAGCAGTATCGGGAACCTTATTTCTTCAGCCAGGAGCCATACCGACTGGACCGAGCTTTACAGGAAGATCACTTACTGGGAATCGGAGCTTGAAAAGTCAACCGATCCGGGCATGAATGAAATCCTTAAAATGCAGGAAAATGATGCAAACAACTCCTTTGTCAAATATCTGACAAGCCACTATCAGAACTGGCTCGATCCGGATGCAACCGATAAGCCGGTACTGTCACCGTCGCTGTTTGCAAAAAAGGTATTCCCAAATGTTCAGCAGGGAAGGCCGCTTTTCTTTATCCTCATCGATAACCTGAGATTCGACCAGTGGAAAATGATTGCCTCAGAGCTTGCCGGGATTTACAGGGTGATCGAAGAGGATATCTATTTCAGCATCCTGCCCACAGCTACCCAGTACAGCAGAAATGCGATCTTTTCGGGTCTGATGCCTTCAGCAATTGCAGCAATTCTGCCTGAATACTGGGTTGAGGATGATGAGGAAGAGGGCAAGAATAACTTTGAGGAGGAACTGTTCAAATATCAGCTTGCCCGGAAAGGACTGAAATACAAATGGTCGTATAACAAGATAATAAGCAACCAGGAGGGCCGCAAAGTCAATGAAAGAATGAGGCAGATGCTTGATAATGACATCAATATCCTGGTCTACAATTTTGTCGACATGCTTTCGCATGCAAGGACCGAAATTGGCCTGATAAGGGATCTTGCCAACGATGAGAAAGCTTACCGCAGCCTTACACGTTCATGGTTCGTTCACTCTCCTCTCTACGAACTGCTGATTGCACTCTCGACCCAGCAGGTAAAGATCATATTCAGTACGGACCATGGTACCATCAGGGTGCAGAATCCCATCAAGGTTATAGGCGACCGGAATACATCATCCAATCTCAGGTATAAAATGGGAAGGAATCTCGATTACAACCCAAGACAGGTTTTTGAGCTCAGGTTTCCCGAAAAGGCAGGCCTTCCAAAAACAAACATCACTTCAAAATATATTTTTGCACTCAATAAGGATTTCCTGGTCTACCATAACAACTACAATTATTACGCGGGCTATTATAAGGACACATTCCAGCACGGAGGTATCTCCATGCAGGAGATAATGCTTCCGGTGGCCTGCCTTGAACCTGTATCATAATTAAAATGGCAACAGGGATGAGAATCCTCATCAAAGACAAAAAAGATCTTCCTGCAGCAGCAAAAAAAATACTCGATTACACATCAGGTAAGAAGCTGATCGCATTCCAGGGACCGATGGGAGCGGGCAAAACAACAATTATCAGGGCGATCTGCAGTATCCTGGGCACCGGCGATATCGTGACAAGCCCGACTTTTACAATTGTAAACGAATACAGGACAAACAATAATGAAATAATTTACCATATTGACTTTTACAGGATAAAAAAGCAAGAGGAGGTTTTTGATTCAGGCATCGAGGAATATTTTGACAGCGGATCATATTGCCTTATTGAATGGCCCGAGCTGATCGGCAATATACTTCCCCCCGGAACCATCAGCATCATAATAACAGTAGATGACAAAGAACGGCGTATCCTCGACATTTCTTAATCCTTGCCCCTTTAAAGCAATTTTCTTAACTTTGAGAAAAACAACAACTTTCCTGCAATGAATGAAAAAGGCAAAAACGGAAATCTGAGTTTTGGAAATACGGCCTTTATGCCAAAGGAAGAACAGCTTGAAACGGCAATAAAGCGCAAGAAGATCACTATCGGTATAGCAAGCGATAAAAAGAATGATGAGAAAAGGGTGGCTCTGACACCGGAGGCAGTGAACATTCTTGTTGAGAACGGGAATGAGGTGATCGTGCAGAAGGGAGCCGGATTGGGTGCAAACTATCCTGACAGGGATTATGCTGAGAACGGAGCAGTGATCACCGAATCCCTGGCCAGGGTATTCAGCGCTGAAGCCGTAATAAAGGTCGCTCCGTTTACATTGCATGAGGTTGATTACCTTAAAGGCAATCAGATAGTTATGTCCTTCCTGAATGTCCTTCAGCTAAGTGAGGAGACGCTTGGTAAGCTTATCAGAAAAAAGGTGACTGCAGTTGCCCTTGAAAAGATCAGGGATAATAACGGGGTAATGCCCGTTATGGAATCGATGAGCGAGATAAGCGGAGTGACATCGGTTCTCATTGCATCCGACTACCTTAGCAACCATCATGGCGGGAAAGGTGTTCTTCTCGGAGGCATAACCGGCGTTACACCGACGGAGGTTGTTATTATCGGGGCCAATACTGCAGGGGAATATGCTGCCCGTGCAGCCCTTGGACTCGGCTCACAGGTGAAGATATTTGACCAGTCTCTTCATAATCTCAGGAGGTTTCAGAACCTTATCAACCAGCGTCTCCAGACATCGGTTTTTCATCCCCAGGTCCTGAAGAAGGCCCTCAGGTCAGCCGATGTTCTGATAGGTGCGGTTGAGCTCGAGGACCTTCGCCCCTGGTACTATATCACGGAAGATATGGTAAAAACCATGAAGAAAGGATCAGTTATAATTGACCTCAGCATCGACCGGGGCGGATGCATCGAGACAACTGAATGCCGTGCACTGAGGGATCCGGTATATGAAAAGCACGGGGTGATTCACTTCTCTGCATGGAACCTTCCCTCAAGGATGGCGCGGACTGCATCAATTGCCCTGAGCAATATATTCAATCCCCTGTTCCAGGATATAGCAGAAGCAGGTGGAATAATCCAGCTTCTCAGGAATGACCGGGGTATGAGGAACGGAGTTTATCTTTTCAACGGCATCCTGACCAACGAGACATTGGGTCAGAAATTCGGGGCAATCTCCAAAGACCTTGATCTGCTTATTTCAGCATTTTAACTCCTGAAGACTCAGGTTAATAAATTAATTTGCAGCTTAGTGGCTATTTTATAACTAATTTAGAAACTTACACGAGATCCACGGAGATGTCACAGAGATCCACAGAGATCTTAATTATTACATGTGTAACCAGCAACATGGGCTGATTAAATATAGGTCAGTACAGCTGTTTCCCCATCCGGAATGATCCTTGCGGTTTTTCCAATATAGAAAGCCCTGTTATCATCGATATGTCCGGCTGGGAAACCAAAGAAAACCGGATAACCGTAATCCGATACTGCTTCCGCAATTGTCATTTCGGCGCTTTTGGCCCAGGGTGTTTTAGTATCCTCCATTTTAGTCAGTCCGCCGATAACCATAGCTGCAAGGCCCTTCAGTTTTCCTGCAAGCCTGAGTGATGTCATCATCCTGTCGAGATGATAATAATACTCCCCTACTTCTTCAATAAACAGGATCCTTCCCTGTGTTCTGGGTTCAGCTTTTGTTCCGATAAGACTGTAAATAAGTGACAGGTTTCCGCCTGTAATTTCGCCCGCCGCTTCCCGCGGCCGCAGAAATGTCCCTTCCCAGGATAATGGTTTATAATCACCGAAAATTGCATCATGAAGCGTGCTGAGAGCAGCTTTTGTTTTGCCGGCACCGGAATAATTAAGCGGCATTTCGCCATGTATTGAAGCAATGCCGATAACGTCATTCAACCAGAGATGCAGGACGGTAATATCGCTGAATCCGACGTACCATTTAGGCGCCTTGTTGAGAGCTGAGAATCTCATCCTGTCAATTATCTTCAGCATTCCATATCCCCCCCTTGAGCAGATCACAGCCTTTACCCTTTTGTCATCTGTCATTTCCTGAAGGTCATGAAGACGTTCGCTGTCAGTGCCGGCAAATGGCCCGGACTGCTTAAGCACATTCCTCCCAAGCCTGACTTTCAATCCCCACTCCTCAAGCAAAACTGCTGCCTTGTTGATTTTATCCTCATCAATAGACGATGAAGGTGAGATTATCGCGACTTCATCGCTCTTCTTCAGAAAGGGGGGCTGGATTTTTTTCAGGGACATCCGGGAGCATATTTCCGGTAAAAATAATCCTTATTGGCAGATCATCCAACTGCCTGAATAAACATTATCTTTGTGCAATTTTGAAAATTTCGGACCATTTCTGAAGACCTATGAAGCATTTTAAAAGATATCTTGTCACTTCTGCTCTTCCCTATGCCAACGGTCCCCTTCACATAGGACACCTTGCAGGGGTTTATGTCCCGTCTGATATTTACACAAGGTATCTCAGGATGAAAGGGGCAGATGTAGTATCAATCTGCGGATCAGATGAGCATGGAGTGCCGATAACGCTTAAGGCCCGCAAAGAGGGGATCACACCTCAGGAAGTGGTTGACCGTTACCATACCCTGAACAAAAAGGCTTTCGAGGATTTCGGCATTGCATTCGACATATACTCAAGGACCTCAAACAAGGTTCATTATGAGACTGCATCCGATTTCTTCCTGAAGCTTTACGAAAAGGGTGAATTCACTGAAAAAATATCGGAGCAGTACTACGACGAGGAGGCCGGTTGTTTCCTGGCCGACAGGTATATAATGGGCACATGTCCTCATTGCGGAAATGAAAATGCATACGGCGACCAGTGTGAAAAATGCGGTACTTCCCTGAGCCCCGATGACCTTATAAACCCACATTCGACAATAAGCGGAAGCAAACCCGTTCTTCGGGAAACCCTGCACTGGTACCTGCCGCTCGACAAATATGAGAGCTGGCTTAAAAAATGGATACTTGAAGATCACAGGGAATGGAAAACAAACGTTTACGGGCAGTGCAAATCGTGGATCGATCAGGGTTTGCAGCCAAGGGCCGTAAGCCGTGATCTCGACTGGGGTGTTCCCGTTCCAGTTGAGGGGGCGAAAGGGAAGGTTCTTTATGTCTGGTTCGATGCCCCCATCGGATACATTTCTGCTACAAAGGAGCTTACCCCTGACTGGGAGAAATACTGGAAGGATCCTGAGACAAAAATGATACACTTTATCGGAAAGGATAACATAGTGTTCCATTGCATTATTTTCCCCGCAATGCTGAAGGCTGAAGGATCATTCATCCTTCCGGAGAATGTTCCGGCAAATGAGTTTCTCAACCTTGAGAATGACAAGATATCGACATCCCGCAACTGGGCAGTCTGGCTTCATGAATACCTCGAGGACTTCCCCGGCAAGCAGGATGTTTTAAGGTACACGCTATGTTCGAATGCTCCCGAGACAAAGGACAATGATTTCACATGGAAGGATTTTCAGGCACGCAATAACAATGAGCTGGTTGCAATACTTGGTAATTTCGTCAACCGCACCCTTGTCCTTACCGTGAAGTATTATGACGGAATAGTTCCCGGACGGGGCAAAACAGATGAGAACGACAATATGGTCCTGAAAGAAATCGCAAGGATCAGGGAAAATGTCGAGGCCAGCCTTGAAACCTTCAGGTTCCGTGAAGCTCTAAGAGAAGCAATGAATCTTGCAAGGCTGGGCAACAAGTACCTTGCTGATGCCGAACCCTGGAAAATTGACAAAAGCGATCCTGAAAGGGTTAAAACAATAATGAATATCGCTCTTCAGATAACAGCTAACCTTACAATCATCCTTGAACCTTTCCTCCCTTTTTCGATGAACACGCTACGGAAATGGATAAACACCGGATCAGGCTCATGGGATTCAGCAGGGAGGGATGATCTTCTTGTGCCCGGTCACAGGGTTGAAAAGCCGGGCCTTCTTTTCGAAAAGATAGAGGATGAAGAGATTGCGAAGCAGATTAGCAAGCTTGAATCAACGAAAAAGGCAAATGAATCAGTCTCGGAGAAGTTGTTGCCTTCGAAGGAGCCAGTGTCGTTCGACGACTTTTCCAGAATAGATATCAGGACAGCAACTATTCTCGAAGCTGAAAAGGTGCCGAAAACGACCAAGCTCCTGAAGCTTAAAATTGATACAGGGCTGGACATCAGGACCATAGTATCGGGAATTGCAGAATATTACGAACCTGAGGCAATTATTGGAAGGCAGATCTCCATCGTGGCCAACCTTGAACCCAGAAAAATCAAAGGGATTGAGTCAAAAGGAATGATACTTATGGCAGAGGACAGGGATGGAAAACTTGTGATGGTTGCCCCGGCTGATAAAACAAGCAATGGAAGCCCGATCAAATAGATCACTTTCTGGTGATCCAGGTTCCCGGAAATTTCTTTGAAATGCTGTCCCTGGTTGAAAGGGCTTTTTCCATATTGCTGCAGGTTGCTGCGGTGACTCTGAAAAAACCGTTAGAAGCCTGGTGCATCTCAGGTTCGTATCCGTCGGCTTTAAGGGTTTCCATATGCGAAAGAGCGTTTTCTTCCGATTTAAAGCTTCCTGTAATTACAGCATAATTAACCGTTTCAACAGGAGCCGGCGGAGCCTCAACCCTGATTGCAGTGTTGGTGTCAGGAATAACAACAACAGCTTCATCAATAGCCTTTTTGTTATTTTCAAATTCTGCAGTAACCAGGGGATTCAGGGAGGTTGCCTCCACACGGTGATTGAACCGGTCTGTTTTGAGGGGTATGGCTATCAGAAGTGCAAGGACAGGGATCACTACAGCTGCCCTCCAGAGGTTTTTCCTGGTTGAGCTTATCCTGACTGGTTCCCTGCTGATGTGCCTGATAATCCTTTTCCTTACATCATAATCCCTGAACGGCAGTAACTGGAAAGGTTCGAGCCCGTAAGAGCCCGGATGGTAATTAATGTTTGCCTCGGGTTCAAACTGAACGTTGTTTTCATGGTTGTTCACAAATGTGCCGATATGGTCAAACACCACCTTTTCACCCCTTGCAAGCCTGCCTGCAATTTCGCTGACAAATTCCCGGACCATATGGCGTGCGTCGCCATAATTGATACCGGTTGCCTGGGATATTTTGCTTATCAGAAGCCCGTCGTTGTGATTAAGATTCCTGTTAAAGGAGATTTGCTTGACCGGGGGATAAAAAATGCCTGAATTTTCATCCACCCTGGCAGGTGAGAAATTTCCTATAAATCCCCCAAAGCCCGGTACAATGACGCAGTCGTTACCAAACAGCAATTCCCGTATGAAAGCTTTTATATCCACAAAAAGATCCCTTTCCTTACCGACAAAATAAGATCATACCTGAGGGTTTCCCTAAAAAAACAGGGTGATGTTATTAACAATTTTACAACACGTTGTTACCATCTTCCGGAGACTATCATAAATTTATTGAGACCCCACTTACAGTGAACTTTTCAGCCGAAAAACATTATCTTCGTGACTTTAACAATTTCTTTCTCATGAGAGAGATACAGATGGTCGACCTGAAGACTCAGTATGAAAGGATCAGGCCGGAAATTGACAATGCAATCTTTTCGGTTATTAATTCAACCTACTTTATTAAAGGGCCTGGGGTAAAGCTTTTTGAGGAAGAATTGCAGGCATATCTCGGCGTCAGGCATGTTATTTCGTGTGCCAACGGAACCGATGCCCTTCAGATAGCATTTATGTCGCTCGGACTGAAACCGGGGGATGAAGTCATAACCACCAATTTTACCTTCATCGCAACCGTCGAAGCAGTGGCCCTGCTGGGACTTAAGCCTGTAATTGTGGACCCGGAACCCGGAAACTTCAATATTTCCGTTGGGGAAATAAAAAAGGCAATAACCGGCAGGACAAGGGCCATAGTCCCTGTTCACCTTTTTGGCCAGTGTGCAGAGATGGATGGGATAATGAAGATTGCGCGGGAAAACGATCTTCTCATTATCGAAGATGCAGCCCAGGCTGCCGGGACCGACTATTACTTTCCGGACGGTGCCGTGAAAAAGGCTGGTACAATAGGAAATGCCGGAACAACATCTTTTTTCCCCTCAAAGAACCTTGGATGCTATGGCGACGGAGGTGCTGTCTGCACAAATGATGATGAACTGGCAAAAAAGCTCAGGAGCATTGCAAACCATGGAATGAAGGTTCGCTATCACTACGATGACATCGGGGTCAATTCAAGGCTCGACACCATCCAGGCAGAAATACTGAGGGTAAAGCTAAGGTACCTCAACCAGTTCAACAGTGCACGGCAGGCTGTTGCGGATTATTACGACAAAGCCTTTTCGGGATGCAGCCTGATTGAAACACCGGTAAGGGAAAAGTATTCATCGCATATATTTCACCAGTACACAATAAAGGTTAAGAACGGGCTGAGGGATGATCTTAAAAAGTATCTCGGTGAAAACAGGATACCTTCAATGATATATTATCCCGGGCCGCTTCATATGCAGGAAGCTTACAGGTACCTCGGATACCGGGAATCTGATTTCCCCGTTACCGGAATGCTTTGCAGTGAGGTGCTCTCATTGCCGATGCACACTGAAATGGAACAGGAGCAGCTCGAAATCATAACTGATGCAATTCTTAATTTCGTTGAAAGACATAATTAATGGAAAGAGAATATTTTGCTCATGAAACCGCGGTTATCGACGAAGGCTCCAGGATAGGCAAGGGCACTAAAATCTGGCATTTCAGTCATATCATGACCGGCTCTGAAATCGGCGAAAGCTGCAATATAGGCCAGAACGTGGTTATCTCACCGGGAGTAAGGCTTGGAAGGAATGTAAAGGTGCAGAATAATGTCTCGATCTACACTGGTGTAATTTGCGAGGATGATGTGTTCCTGGGGCCGTCGATGGTGTTTACCAATATCATCAATCCAAGAAGCGCAATAATAAGAAAGGACAGCTATGTATCCACAATTGTTGAAAAAGGGGCTTCCATCGGGGCCAATTCAACGATTATCTGCGGAAACCGTATCGGCAGGTACTCCCTTATCGGCGCAGGAGCCGTCGTAACAAGGGAGGTGAAACCATATGCCCTCGTTGTGGGAAATCCTGCGAGGCAGACAGGCTGGATAAGCGAATACGGGCATAAGCTTCAGTTTGATGACAAGGGATTTGCAGTCTGCCCCGAGAGCGGTGAGAAGTACAGAATAGAGGATGGCATTGTTGTAAAAGTCACTCAGTAATCGAACTTTATCTAAATATATTTAATGGAATCAGATTTAAAAAATTTTGGTCTTATAGGTGTTGCAGGGTATATTGCAGTTCGTCACCTGAGAGCTATCAAAGACACTGGAAATGAACTTCTGGCCAGCCTCGACAAGTTTGACTGCGTTGGTCTTCTCGACGGCTTTTTCCCCAAGAGTGATTTCTTTGTCGAGTTTGAGAGATTCGACAGGCATTTTGACAAGCTGAAAAGAACCGGGACAAAAATTGACTATGTCAGCATCTGTTCCCCTAACTACCTTCATGATTCCCATATCAGGTTTGCACTGAGGCACCAGGCCGAGGCGATCTGCGAAAAACCGATAGTGCTTAATCCATGGAACATCGATGCCCTTCAGGAGATTGAAAATGAAACCGGCCGTAAAATATATACAATCCTGCAATTGCGCCTTCATCCAAAAATCGCAGAACTGAGGGAAAAAATAAGGAACGGTCCCAGGGGGAAAGTTTATGATATCGATCTCTCTTATATCACAAGCAGGGGGAACTGGTACTATATTTCCTGGAAAGGAGATATTCAGAAGTCCGGTGGTGTTGCAACCAATATAGGCATTCATTTCTTCGATATGCTTACCTGGATCTTCGGTGACACCACCAGGAATATTGTTCATATATCCCAGCCCAACAAGGCTGCCGGCTTCCTTGAACTCGAAAATGCCAGGGTAAGGTGGTTCCTCAGCATCGATTCCAATGATCTCCCGGAATCGGTAAGGGAATCAGGAAAAAGAACATACCGGTCTATCTCCGTGGAGGGCGAGGAAATTGAGTTCAGCGAAGGGTTCGGAGAGCTTCATACAACTTCCTACAAGGAGATACTTGCCGGGAACGGCTTCGGACTAAGTGATGCCAGGCAGTCGGTGATAACAGCCTTCACAATCAGGAACTCCAATCCGGTCGGGCTGGTAGGTGATTATCACCCTTTGCTTAAAAGTCAGACAAAATAACATATACCAAACTTAAAGGATCAAATGCCTAAAAATAAAATACTTGTGACCGGAGGAACTGGATATATAGGTTCCCATACAACGGTTGAGCTGATAGAAGATGGTTTTGAGGTCGTGATTATTGATAATCTTTACAACTCCGAGGCAGAAGTGACTGACCGTATTGCCCGGATAACGGGAGTAAAGCCTCATCTGGCGGTGTTCGATATCTGTGACAGGGAAAAACTTATGGAATATTTTCAGAAACAGGAGAATATTGCCGGAATAATTCATTTTGCAGCCTACAAGGCTGTTGGTGAATCAGTAAATAAACCCCTTGATTATTACAGGAATAATCTCCTTTCCCTGATCAATCTTCTGGACGCCATGAAGGTCAATGGTATTCATAATCTTGTTTTTTCATCATCCTGCACAGTTTACGGCCAGCCTGAAAAACTGCCGGTGGCCGAGGATGCCCCGGTCCAGCCTGCAATGTCACCCTATGGAAATACAAAACAGATCGGGGAAGAGATTATCCGGGATACAGCTGCCGCAAGCCAGGAAATTAATACAATCTCATTACGATATTTCAATCCGATCGGGGCCCATCCGTCAGCACTAATCGGAGAGCTTCCGCGGGGTGTTCCCGAAAACCTGGTACCCTATATAACTCAGGCGGCATACGGACTCAGGAAAGAACTCAAGGTTTTCGGAAATGACTACAATACTCCTGACGGATCGTGCATCAGGGATTACCTTCATGTGGTCGATCTGGCCAAAGCTCATGTGACAGCCGTTAAACGGCTTGTTGAACACAGGAACAAATCAAAATATGAGGTTTTCAATCTTGGGACAGGAAAAGGAGTAACGGTTCTTGAAGCAATAAAATCCTTTGAACGGGTTACCGGCATCAGGCTGAATTACCAGATAACCGGCCGGAGGGCAGGCGATATCGAGAAGATATGGGCCGATCCGTCGCTTGCAAACAGGGAGCTCGGCTGGCGGACCCTCAGCACCCTTGATGAATCGATGAGAACTGCCTGGGAATGGGAAAAATACATAAGAAAAGAAAACAAATAATGAAATCCGAAAAAACCATTTTGATTACCGGAGGGGCCGGATTCATAGGATCGCATGTTGCGAGGCTGTTTGTAAACAAATATCCCGGTTACACGGTTGTTAATGCCGACAAGCTTACCTATGCCGGAAATCTCGAGAACCTTACCGATATAGAGAAAAAAAGCAACTATATCTTTGAAAAAACGGATATTGTAAACAAGCAGGCCGTTGTGGATCTTTTCAGCAGGTACAGGTTTGACGGTGTAATTCACCTTGCGGCCGAATCGCATGTCGACAGATCGATAACGGCTCCCGATGAGTTCGTTCATACGAATATTGTGGGTACCGTTAACCTGCTTAATTCTGCACTGCATACCTGGAAAGAGAACATGACGGGAAAACTCTTTTACCATATTTCAACTGACGAGGTTTACGGTTCGCTTGGAAAGCACGGGTTGTTCACCGAGGAAACTGCATATGACCCTAAAAGTCCCTATTCAGCCTCCAAGGCCAGTTCCGACCATATGGCAAGGGCATACGGCCACACATTCGGCCTTCCGGTAATAATATCAAATTGTTCAAACAATTATGGTCCCAACCAGTTCCCCGAAAAGCTGATCCCGCTGGCAATAAACAATATCAAGAACAACAAACCCATTCCCGTTTACGGTAAGGGCGAGAATATCCGCGACTGGCTATATGTTGAGGACCATGCTTCAGCAATTGACCAGATATTTCATAAGGGACAAACCGGTACTACTTATAATATCGGCGGCAATAACGAATGGAAAAATATTGACCTTATAAAACTTCTTTGCAGGATCATGGACAGGAAACTAGGCCGGCCTGAAGGTACCTCCGAAAAGCTTATCACCTATGTAAAGGACCGTCCGGGTCATGACCTCCGCTATGCAATAGATTCATCAAAGCTTCAGAGAGAGCTTGGATGGGCTCCCATCCCGGAATTTGCCTCCGGACTTGAAAAAACGGTTGACTGGTACCTATCCAACGGGAAATGGCTCGAAAGGATAATATCGGGCGATTATGAAAAATATTATGATAAGATGTACTCCGGGAGGTAGGGATATTTAATTCTTTATTCTGGCCATCCTTGCAATAAGTTCATCCCCGAGGACGCTTTTCTGCTCAATGTGATCCTGGATCGCAGATACTACTCCATTTGATTCAAAGGCTCCCCTGACCTGTTCAAAATCGAGCCTCTTGATTTCTTCTCCACCGTCAATTCCAAAGCCGGTCATCGAGGAAAGTGTGAATTCCTTCCGGGCATCCTCATAGAGCATTTTATCGAGATCAATTACGCTTTTCTTCCATCTTTCGGCAATTCTTATTACATCCTCAGCCGTAAATTCACTTACGGGCTTTCCTTCCTCCTCCTCAATTCTTTCGCATGCCCATGTCCATTCCCAGTTATAATACGAATCATGCATTATCCTGAATGCCTCAGCCACTCCATCGATTGTATTGATCTTATCTGATTCAATATCATCAAGGAGGTTGTTGACAGCCTGTTTGGGGGCAATCAGCCCTGCAAGGTCGACCCATTCCCCTTTGCCCATTGGCTGATCGGGAGCAAGTCTTTTTCTCAATTCACTGTTTGATTTGAAATTTATCTTTTCGAGACGCTTTATCATGGAGTTCCCCAGGAATTTATTGATCCCGGTCTGATACAACTGAATTCCCCTTTCAAGCGAATTTCCCTTGATGATCATATTATTGTATGAATAGGATCCCGATGCCGGACCCGATACTTTTTTCAGCTTGTTCAGAAGTTCCCTGCCCTCAAACATCTTACGGATGGTGTAGGGGCTGAGAAGGTTGAAATTCACCTGGTCGATTTTCTCAGGGTCTCTCCTTCTGTCGCGGACCGGCCATTTCTGAGCGTCCCTTATTGTGCCCACGCTTCTCAGGTTAATCCCCGGAACCAGGATGCTCTCGTCGTTGCTCTCTATAAGATAGGAGAAGGGCAGGGATGAAGTATCCATATTCTTGTAATGGCGCCCCATTACAAGAGTATATGGTCCGATGCGTGCAGGCCAGAGGACGTACGAATCGCTTGTTGTCTTGGATCCTCTTTCCATTATACCCTGATGGATAGGGCCCAGCTTGTACATATGGTTGCTCTGATTCGATCCGCTGCCGGCATTCATGAACGAAAATATCCCTGCTATCAGAAGTGTCGACTTATGATGGGTGACCGTATAGGGCCCTGCAAATATCGAGCAGGCCTCTCCGTGATATCCTCCGCAATTGGCAAAGAACAAAGAATTCTCGGCTGAATAGTGCTTGCCCAAAACACATCCCTGACCTATAAAGCACTTATCGACCAGTGTGGATTCAGTGACAATGGATCCGGAGCAGACAATGAAATGTTCCATTATCACACCGGGGCCAATAAATACAGGATCTTCGGCGCAACTGTTAACCGAACCCTCCTCGAGGCTGATGGCGCCCTCTATTTTGCTGAATTTCCCGATCCTTACATTTTTGATGTTACGGCAGCTCAGGATATGAGAGCCGGTTCCAATTATCCCCCTGTCGGAGCTTATTGATTCCGAGTATTCGGTTACCATTTTCTCAATATTCCGGATTGCTTTGTAACGGTGCCTGTACAGGGCAATAATGTATGCCTGATGGGCCGACAGCTTATCCCAGATCCTTACCGACCGTCCGCCTGTTTCATTGAGGACTGCGACCTGCGTCCCGTTTCCGAAAGTCGAAACACCTTCGGTGTGGATTTTTCCGCAGTTTTTGATAACAACATCATCTTCAATTTGGTAATTGGCAATATAATCGCCTATATTGCTGATCAGTACATCCGACCCGATTTCACAGTTATGGATATGCGCATTCGTGATACCGCACCTGATACTGACTCCTGAATTATCGGTATGCAGTCCGGTTAATTTTCCAATACTGACATCGCCTGAAAAGAAAACATTGACACATCTCGAAGGATCGAAACCTTCTGCCACTGTTACCCGGGTCCAGTCTTCACAGCTGCAGCCATTAAGTGTCAGTTTATCAATTTCTGTTATAGTCAGTTTTCTGAATTTTCCGTTGGATTTCATTTAAGAAAGATTTTAATTTCCTTTATTCTACGGTTACGGATTTTGCAAGGTTCCTTGGCTGATCCACATTGCATCCCCTGAGAACGGCAATATGGTACGACAGGAGCTGAAGCGGGATCACCGCAAGAATACCCGAAAAGGCGGGAAGTGTTTCAGGAACCTCAAGGACATAATCGGCCATCTTCCTGATAAGTTCATCACCCTCGGTTACAATGGCGATGACATTTCCCTTGCGGGCTTTTATTTCCTGTATATTGCTCACTATCTTGTCGTAAGTGTCGTCTTTTGTGGCAACAACCACAACCGGCATGTTTTCGTCGATAAGGGCAATCGGACCGTGTTTCATTTCGGCTGCCGGATAGCCTTCAGCATGGATATAGGAGATTTCCTTAAGCTTCAACGCCCCTTCCAGGGCTACCGGGAAGAGATATCCCCTGCCAAGGTACAGTGCATTCCTGGTCTCCTGATATTTCTTTGCAAGTTCAAGTGCCTGGTCATTGACAAGAAGTGTTTTTTCAATTTTTGAAGGTATTGACACCAGTTCATCAATAAGTTCCTTGTAGGTTTCGGCCGAGATTGCACCCTTCAAAAAGCCAATTTCAAATGCCATCATCGCAAGAACCGTAACCTGGGTTGTGAATGCCTTGGTGGATGCCACCCCGATCTCAGGACCTGCATGAGTATAGACCCCGGCATCTGTTTCGCGGGGAATGCTCGAGCCTACAACATTGCAGATGCCGATTACCTTTGCGCCCCGTTCCCTGGCAATTTTCACTGCAGCCAGGGTGTCGGCGGTTTCGCCGCTCTGGCTTATTGCAATTACGATATCCCCCTTTTTGATTATCGGATCCCTGTAACGGAACTCTGAAGCATATTCCACCTCAACGGGTATCCTTGTAAATTCCTCAAAAAGATACTCCCCAAGCAAACCCGCATGATATGATGTGCCACACGCTACAATGATTATCTTTTCCGATTGCGACATTGTTTCGAGAACATCATGAAGGCCGCCAAGCATAATTCCGCTGTGATCGGGAAGAACCCTTCCCCTGAATGTATCATGAATGGCTCTCGGCTGTTCATGAATCTCCTTCAGCATAAAGTGCGCGAACCCCTCCTTATCGATTTCGCCAATCTTAAGATCCACCTCCTTTACTTCAGGTTCAATGTTCTTCGGCCGTATGGTTTTAAGAACGAGTTCATTTCTTTTTATTATGGCGATATCATCATCCTTCAGGTATATAACCCTCTGGGTGTATTCAACTATCGGGGTGGCATCGGAAGCGATGAAATTCTCACCTTCCCCGACCCCGATAACAAGCGGACTGCCTTTCCTTGCCGCAAAAAGCCTGTCGGTCTCCTTAGTGCAGATTATGACAAGGCCGTATGCTCCTTCAACCCTGTTAAGGGCAAGGGTGATGGCCTGCTCGGCAGTAAGGTCGCCCTCGAGGTAAAGGTGCTCGATAAGGTTGGCAAGAACCTCGGTGTCGGTCTGGCTGTTGAACTGGATCCCCCTGCTTTGAAGGTGCTTCTTTATAAGAGCATAGTTTTCGATTATCCCGTTGTGAACGACAATGAAGTTACCCTTGTATGAGACCTGCGGATGAGCATTCAGTTCATTGGGTTCGCCATGCGTTGCCCATCTTGTGTGTCCCATCCCGATTGTTCCGTTAAAATCTGTGCCGTCCACCATCTTCTCAAGGTCCTCCACCCTGCCCTTGCATTTGAAGATCTTTGTCTCGCCATTTACGATTGCCAGTCCGGCTGAGTCATAACCACGGTATTCCAGGCGTTTCAGCCCTTTAATTACTATCTCCCTTGCAGGTTTAGATCCTATATAGCCAACTATTCCACACATATTAATTTTTTATGGTTTAAAATATCATATTGTTCCAGTCTGTAGTAACTGAAAAAACGGGGAAATGAAATCAATTATTGCTGTAATCTGAAAAGAAGGGGATCAGCTGAGGATCTTGTCATAAAAATCGTTGTACGCATCAATGTAGGATGCCTCATCCTGAAACTTAAGAACCGGCTTGCTCAGAGATTTAACATATTTTTCAAGTTCGGGGTTAATCTCCTCGCTTCCTATTACAACAGCATCCGAATACTTTATTGCCAGTTTCGAAACATTTATGAAATCAGGCGTTTTAACCAGCTTTAGGCTTTCTCCGTCTATGCCATCGTACCTCAGCTTGTCGGCAAATGACGATCGGAAGGGGGTATTGAAATCGTTATCGTAAACAGAATAGACAATTTTATAATTATGGAACAGAGGATCATCGTTATAAATACTGCGCAGGTAAACCGGAACCAGCGATGCCATCCATCCATGGCAATGAACAATGTCAGGTGCCCACCTTAATTTCTTGACCGTTTCGATTACTCCCCGGGCAAAAAAGAGTGCACGTTCATCATTATCCTCGAATTCCCTGCCTGATGAATCGGATGTAGTGTGTTTCCTCTGAAAATAATCATCATTGTCGATAAAGTAAACCTGCATCCGTGCCGACTGTATTGAGGCGACCTTGATGATCAGGGGATGATCGGTGTCGTCGATTATCAGATTCATCCCCGATAACCTGATAACCTCATGCAGCTGGTTCCTTCTTTCATTTATGCTTCCGTACCTTGGCATAAATGTCCTTATCTCCTTGCCTCTTTCCTGGATTCCCTGCGGGAGATATCTTCCTATCTTTGATAATTTTGTTTCACCCAAATATGGAGTTATCTCCTGTGAGACGAACAATACTTTCTTGCTTTCCATTTACCCTCCCGGATATGCCATTCTGTAACAATTTGCAAAGATAATAATAAAAAATGACAATATAATCAACACTTACTTATGGTATTTTCGTTTAATCGCGTGTTTATTTTATTTCTTTAAGTTCGGGTTCAGAACCTTAATTTCATTTAGGTTTGCATAAAAACAATAAATATGAAAGTCCTTAGCACCATAAAGGAGCTTCGAAAAGAGATTAAATCAGCTAAATCTTCACTGCTTGGATTTGTGCCCACAATGGGGGCGCTTCACCCCGGTCATATTTCGCTTGTAAGGAATGCCATATCGATGTGCCCTCTCGTCGTCGCAAGCATTTATGTGAATCCGACACAGTTCAATGACAAAAACGATTTGAAGAATTATCCCCGCACCCTCGACGATGATCTTAGGTTGCTGGGGGAGGTGCTCAGGGATGATGATATAGTATTTACTCCTTCCGACAAAGAGATTTATCCTGATAATGAAAAGTGTGAATTTCATTTCGGAAACCTCGACAATGTAATGGAGGCATTACACCGTCCGGGGCACTTCAATGGTGTGGCCCAGGTGGTAAGCAGGCTTTTTGAAATTGTAAAACCCGAAATTGCATTTTTCGGACAAAAGGATTTTCAGCAGGTGGCAGTGATCAAAGAGCTTGTGAGACAGCTCAAAAGCAGCGTAAAGATAATGAGCAATCCGATAATTCGTGAGAGAGACGGACTGGCAATGAGCAGCAGAAACCGCCTTCTCGATCCTGAATTAAGAAAAAACGCAGGGATAATTTATTCCGCAATCTCGTCAGCTGCCGGAATGATAAAAGATCATGACATTCCCTATATTAAAGAGTGGGTCAGAAAGAAGATTGAGAAAACAGGCAGCTTCAGGGTGGAATATTTCGAGATAGTCGATGATGTGGAATTAAGACCGGTAGCAGCACTGTGTGAATTGAAAAAAGGCAAGAGATATTTTGGCTGCGTTGCAGTTAAAGCCGGAAACGTAAGGCTTATCGATAATATCGAATTTCCACTGTAGTCATTTGAAAAAGGATGCGTAAATTTGCGCTTAATCATTTTATCCGATATGTTTATAGAAGTTCTGAAATCAAAGATCCATAAGGTGACTGTTACGGAGGCAAATCTGCAGTATGTGGGAAGCGTTTCTATCGATGAGGACCTGATGGATGCATCCAACATAATCGAAAATGAAAAGGTGTCGGTCCTCGATGTGAACAATGGAGAGAGGCTCGAAACCTATGTTATAAAAGGAGAAAGAGGCTCCGGCGAGATCTGCATGAATGGCCCGGCAGCAAGAAAAGTGGCAGTCGGTGATTTAATTATAATCATGTCGTATGCAACCATGGATTTCGTGGAAGCCAGATCATTCAGGCCGGCTGTGATTTTTCCTGATTCAAAAACAAATAAACTTGTCTGAACTTGAGGAAAGGTTTAATACAGGCCGGCAAATTCATTGCTTTTTTATTGGTTGGAATCCTGCTTTTATGGATCGCCTTCCGGACTGTTGATTTCGAGGCGCTGAAAACCAGCCTGAAGGGGGCAAATTATTACTGGCTGATACTTTCAATTCTTTTTGGCATACTTGGCTACCTCAGCCGTGCACGGCGATGGATAATCCTGATAAATCCCCTTGGCTATCATCCGAAATACTGGAACACGTTTCATTCAATGATGTCGGGATACATAGCAAATCTTGCCCTCCCGAGAGTAGGTGAGATCACCAGGTGCGTTGCCCTCGGCAAAAGGGAAAAGATCCCCGTCGACCAGCTGATAGGAACAGTGGTAATCGAACGTACAATTGACCTGATATCGCTCCTGATAATCATGGCCGGGCTCTTCCTGACAAGCGGATCAAAGATCAGGGGTTACCTGAATGAATCCATAATTGTCCCGTTTCGCGAAAAAGTCCTGTCGTTGTTTGGTGCCGTATGGATACCCTGGGCTATATTTATTGCACTGTCGGCCATCTCTTTATTTCTGCTGTTCCGGTATAAAAAGGAACTTCGCAGGATCAGGTTCATTTCAAAGATTCTCGACACCGGCCATGGTGTAATAAACGGACTTAAATCGATCCTTAAACTGAAAAGGAACTGGGAATTCATCTTTCATACAGTTTTTATCTGGTTCAATTATGCACTGATGACATGGGTTGCGGTGTTCTGCCTTGAAAGCACATCGCATCTCTCATTCGGGAACTCGATCTTCATTCTGGTCATTGGCGGTCTTGCAATGTCAGCACCGGTACAGGGTGGAATCGGCACTTTCCACTATTTCGTCTCCAGGGGAATTGCATTCGTGGAAGGGGTCAGTATTGAAGATGCATCTGCCTATGCAATATTGACTCATGAATCACAGCTGGTGCTTATAATAATTCTTGGTGCACTGGCATTCTATATGCTTTACAGGAAGAAGGACCCCCCAACCCCCCTGAAAGGGGGCTAATAATACAATCATGGCTAAAACCAAAACAGTTTTCGTTTGCCAGAACTGCGGGGCAGAATCTCCGAAATGGATAGGAAGGTGCCCTTCATGCAAGGAGTGGAACACCTATCACGAAGAGATAGTTGCCCCTGTATCGACACACGAAAGGGCCTTTCTTTCAGGCCAGGAAAAAAGGAAACCCGAGCTTCTCGACAATATTAAATCTGATGAACATAACCGTCAGAAGACAGGAATTCCTGAATTTGACAGGATACTCGGAGGAGGGATGGTCCCTGGATCGCTCATACTGCTCGGGGGTGAGCCCGGTGTCGGAAAATCAACGCTTGCCCTGCAGCTTGCCCTTGCCATGGAAGGGAAAACTGTGCTTTATGTCTCTGGCGAAGAGAGTGAGGAGCAGATAAGCCTCAGGGCTAAAAGACTTAAAAAATCAAATCCATCATGCTTCATTTACAGTGAAACTGACCTTGAAGCAATTCTTGCCCAGGCTGAAAACATGAAGCCCGGATTGATCATAATTGACTCCATCCAGACTATTCACACCGGGATACTTGAATCTTCAGCAGGCTCGGTATCACAGGTCAGGGAGTGTGCGGCCCAACTGCTGAAGTTTTCAAAGATAACCGGGATCCCTATACTGCTCATAGGGCACATAACCAAGGACGGAACCCTTGCCGGGCCTAAAGTTCTTGAGCATATCGTCGATATTGTCCTTTATTTTGAAGGCGACAATAACTATATATACCGCCTCCTGAGATCGGTAAAGAACAGATTCGGATCGACCTCCGAACTTGCGATATTTGAAATGATCGAAAGCGGACTGAGGGAAGTCGCAAATCCTTCCGAAATGTTCATCAATCAGCACGATGAGCCCCTTAGCGGGATAGCAATTGCCGCAACAGTCGACGGTCTCAGGCCGTTTCTCATCGAAACACAGGCGCTTGTCAGCAGCGCTGTCTACGGGACTCCCCAGAGAAGTTCCACCGGTTTTGATGCAAGGAGGCTTAACATGCTGCTTGCCGTGCTTGAAAAAAGAGCCGGATTCAGGCTTGGTGTGAAAGATGTGTTCCTGAATATTGCCGGGGGAATCAAGGTCGACGATCCTGCCATTGATCTTGCCATTATAACTTCAGTTTTATCCTCCAATCTTGATATTCCTGTCGGCAGGGACGTATGCTGCTCGGGTGAGGTTGGCCTTTCAGGCGAGATCCGGCCAGTTTCCAGGATAGAACAGCGGATCAGGGAAGCTTCAAAAATGGGATTCAGAAAAATCTTTATATCAAAATTCCACAGGAATATATCGGTAAAGGGGATCGACATTGAAGTCATTCAGGTTGGCAAGGTGGAGGCTCTGGTACGGTCGCTGTTCGGTTGAGAAGACGACGCACGGCAAACGACGCAGGACACACGACACACGACACAGGGAAAGCCGTGCGTCGTGAGTCGTACGTCGTGCGCCGTTTTAGTATTTCTCCCTGATATACACTCCCCTCCTCGAGCTCTCCTTCTTTGCCTTGTCGCAATTCATTTCAATATTGAAATTCGAGGGTCGTTCGAATTCATCTGATTCCATTATTCCGAACTGAGGATCGTTATAGACCTTCCTGAGGAATTTGGCAAAAATTGGAAGAGCCATTGCAGCACCCTGTCCTTCGCTAAGGGTTTCAAAATGGATCGACTGATCCTCACCACCTGTCCACACACCACCCACAAGGTTGGGTGTCACCCCCATGAACCACCCGTTTGCATTGTTCTGGGTTGTACCGGTTTTTCCTCCTATCTGGTTAAGCAGCAGATATGGTTCCCTTCTTAATCTGTTTCCCGAGCCTATAAGCACGACTCCCTGGAGAAGGTCAAGCATAAGGTATGCCTGCTCTTCACTGAGTACCTCCTCAATCTGCTGGGTGAACCTGGCTATCTGGTTACCGTTCTTGTCCTCGATGCGGGTAACGTAAATCGGCCTTGTATACACTCCCCTGTTGGCATAAGTTGAGTATGCACCTACCATCTCTTCAAGCTTGATATCGGATGTTCCCAGGAAAATTGATGGCACGGGATCAATAAAGCTCCTGAAACCCATCCTTTTCATAAGGTCGGTTACCGCCGACGGTCTGAACTGCTGCATCAGCCATGCTGAAATATAGTTTTCCGACTGTGCAAGGCCCCATTTGAGAGTTACCATTTTTCCGTGATACTCCTTCGGCCCCGAGCTTCTCGGGATCCAGGGCACCGAATCGCCGGGCAGGTCGAACGACCGTGGAATATTCTCCACCTCATCGCATGGAGTGTAACCGTTCTGCATAGCAACTGTGTAAAGGAACGGCTTGATGGTACTTCCTACCTGCTTTCTTTGCTGCGTCACTGCATCCCACTTGAAGTACCTGAAATCTGGTCCTCCGACGTAAGCCTTGATGTAACCGGTATGCGGATCCTCTACGAGGAATGCCGAACGCAGGAAATACTTGTAATACCTCACCGAATCATAGGGTGTCATAATCGTATCCCTCTCCCCTTTCCAGGAAAAGACCTTCATCGGTACTTTTGTATTGAAGGCAAGCATTATGGAATCCAGCGGGACACCCCTGGCTCTCATCATGATATATCTTTCGCTGTCCTTTACCGATCTCATAATAAGATCCTCCACCTCTTTCTTTGAGAGATCATTTGAATAGGGCGGGTTCCTGAATCCCTTTGCGCGCTTGAAAAAATCAGGCTGTACCTCCTGAGAAAGATGCTCCGCAACAGATTCTTCGGCATATTGCTGCATCCTGGAATTTATGGTAGTGTAAATTTTTAGCCCATCCTTGTGAATATCATAATTCGAACCGTCGGGTTTCCTGTTTTTATTGCACCAACCATATAGTGGATTATTCTCCCACTCCCATAGTGCATCCTCGTATGATGATTCCCTCTCATACCTGTTCCGGTCGGGCTCGGGCCTTCGCATAATGTTTCTCAGATACTCCCTCAGATAGGTGGCCGGACCCGTATTATGGTCTTCTACTGTGAAATGAATCTCGATCGGAAGCAATTTAACCGAATCGGCAACATCCGGATGAATATACCCGTATTTTGCCATCTGGGAAAGGACAATATTCCTTCGCTGAAGCATCCTTTCGGGATATTTCCTGGGATTATAGGCGCTAGAATTCTTGAGCATTCCGACAAGTACGGCTGCTTCCTCGAGCTTAAGGGAATCGGGAGTTGTATTAAAATAAACCCTGGCAGCCGATCTTATGCCGATAGCCTGATAGAGGAAATCATACTTATTAAGGTACATTGCAATTATCTCCTCCTTGGTATAGCTTTTCTCAAGCTTTGCGGCCGTCTGCCATTCCTTGAACTTGGAAACGCCAAGCCTTAGTTTCCTGGTAAATTGTGAAACACGAGCAGTGTCTCTCGGGTATAACTGTTTTGCCAGCTGCTGGGTTATGGTACTTCCTCCTCCCGTTTTTTGTCCCAGAACTATCGTTCTTACAACCGCTCTTCCAATTCCCCGGATGTCAATGCCTGAATGCCTGTAGTATCTTATATCCTCTGTTGCGATAAGGGCATCCGTAAGATAGGGTGATAGATTCCTGAAATCGGTCCATGTCCGGTTTTCCACGCTTATCTTGCCCAGAAGCACTCCATCCTCCGAATAGACTTCTGCGGCCAGGTTATACTCGGGATTTTCGAGCTCACTGAAAGAAGGCATCGGTCCAAGCTTGCCTTTTGAAATCAGTATGAAGAGAATTACAACAATTACGAACGGAATTAGGAACAATGTCCAGAACCAGATAAGATATTTTCTGTTTGATGATTCCCCTTTCATTAGCTTCGGGAGTTTGGGGCAAAAATAGTAATTAATAAAGAATCTTAGCCGTTTATTTTGAAGTTTGGAACCTAAATGATTTACTTTGCCGTGTTTTTAAAAAGAGCCAAATCCTTAAAATATGATCGAAAACCTTGTAATTGTTGAGTCACCGGCAAAAGCTAAAACCATTGAGAAGTTCCTGGGTAAGGATTTTCGAGTTGTATCCAGTTTCGGCCATATCAGGGATCTCAAGAAGAAAAATCTCGGCATCGATATCGAGAATAATTTCTCGCCAGAATATGAAATTCCTAAAGAAAAGGCAAAAGTTGTTGGTGAACTCCGTAAAGCAGCCGCAGAATCTAAAAATATCTGGATCGCTTCCGATGAGGACCGCGAGGGAGAGGCTATTGCATGGCATCTTGCAAGTGTGCTGAACCTCGATCTGGATACCACAAAAAGGATAGTATTCCATGAAATAACGAAGGATGCCATCTCAAATGCCATTCTTTCGCCCCGGAGGGTCGACATGAATCTTGTCAATTCGCAGCAGGCCCGCCGGATTCTCGACAGGATTGTCGGCTTCGAGATCTCCCCCGTGCTCTGGAAAAAGGTACAACCTGCATTGTCGGCCGGAAGGGTCCAGTCGGTTGCTGTCCGCCTTATAGTTGAAAGGGAAAGGGAGGTTATTTCATTCAAAAGTGAATCATCGTTCCGAATAAACGGCATCTTTAAAAGCGATCCCTCCGAGCCGGATGAAAATGTGATCAGGGCTGAAGCCGGTAAAAGGTTTGGTGATGAGGTTGAGGCAACCAGGTTCCTTGAACTTTGCAGCGCCTCGGAGTTCCGCGTTTCAGCGGTCACAGTTAAACCCGGCACACGGTCGCCGGCACCTCCGTTTACAACCTCCACGCTTCAGCAGGAGGCTTACAGGAAGCTTGGTTTCTCGGTTGCACAGACAATGGCAGTGGCACAAAAGCTCTATGAATCCGGAAAGATTACCTACATGAGGACCGACTCCACCAACCTTTCGAAGCTTGCCCTTGCAAAATCGAGGGAAGTGATAATATCGGAGTTTGGAGTGAAATATTCTAAAACAAGGCAGTTCAAGACAAAATCAAAAGGGGCTCAGGAGGCACACGAAGCAATCAGGCCCGCCTATCCCGACACACCGACAATAACGGGGAATCAGAATGAAAAGAGGCTGTATGAGCTAATCTGGAAGAGGACAATTGCTTCACAGATGGCTGATGCTGAAATTGAAAGGACCACGATATCAATTGCGATGAGCAACTCGCCGGTCGTATTTTCAGCGACGGGAGAGGTCGTCATATTTGACGGATTCCTGAAAGTATATGCCGAATCGGCTGATTCGGAGAACGGAGATGATGAGAAAACACTGATCCCTCCGGTTCAGAAAGGGATGCAGCTTTATTATAACACCATTTCCGCCACGCAGAAATTCACTATACCGCCCCCCCGCTACACTGAAGCCAGTCTGGTAAAGAAGCTCGAGGAACTTGGAATCGGAAGGCCGTCAACCTATGCCCCGACAATTTCAACAATCCAGAACAGGGGATATGTAATGCGTGAGGACCGCCCCGGAGAAAAGAGGCAGATTAAAATAATCACTCTTTCGAAAGGCAAATTTGCGGCATCATCGAAAACAGAAGCTGTCGGAAAGGAAAAATCAAAGCTCTTTCCTCAGGATATTGGCATGATCGTCAATGATTTTCTGATGGAAAACTTTTCGGAAATCGTGGATTTCAATTTTACCGCCGAGGTAGAAGAGCAGTTCGACAGGATTGCAGAGGGCAAACTGAAATGGACTGGAATGCTCGGCAAATTCTATTCCTCATTCCATAAAACCGTTGAGGATACACTCGGAAAAAAGACCAGGTCCACAAGTATAAGGATACTGGGAACCCACCCTGAAACAGGGGAACAGGTCGCCGTCAAGATGGGACGGTTCGGGCCGGTTGCCCAGATTGGCGATGCTGCAAACGGAAACAAGCCCCGCTTTGCCAGTCTTGCCAGGAATCAGCTTCTCGAAACCATAACACTTGCTGAAGCCCTCGACCTGTTCCGCCTTCCCAGATCGCTTGGAATGCATGATGGGGAAGAAATGATAGTTGGTACCGGAAAATTCGGACCCTATGTCAGGTACATGGGCAAGTTCTATTCCCTTAAGAAAGGTGTTGACGATCCTTATTCAGTTACAATTGAAAGAGCCCTGGAATTAATCAGCGAAAAGGGTGAAAACGACAAAAAGAAGGTAATTAGGGATTTTGGTGAGATAAAGCTGCTTAACGGCCGGTACGGGGCATATCTTTCAATGGACAAGAAAAACTACAGGCTCCCTAAAGGCACTGATACTGAAAAGCTTACAAAGGAGGATTGCCTCAGGATTATTGAAAAAAGTGAAAAAACCAAGAAAAGCTCCGAATAAATTATGCTCGACCTCAATGACTATTTCAGCCCTGTAAGCATCGAAAGGCATGGTTTTGAAAGCCTGACCGGCAATGCAGGTTTTCCTCATAATATTGTGATCAACACCGAAAACAACAGGATAAGGGATTTCGCTGATTTCAAGGTCGCCATTCTTGGGGTGCCCGACGGAAGGAACTCCATAAACCAGGGTTCATCTGATGCCCCCGATGCCATACGGCAGCAGCTTTACAGCCTGGCCAAAATCCCCGGGAAGATAAAGATCACTGACCTGGGGAATATGAAGCAGGGGATGACCTTCGCAGATACACTTGCCGGCATGTCAGATGTGCTTGCAGTCCTGATGAAAGAAAATGTGTTCCCGGTTATAATCGGGGGAAGCAGCGCCCTGATACCGGCAATCGACAGGGCATTTACCAGTCTTAAAACCCATTACACCCTTGTTGCAGTCGATCCCAGGATTGATTACAGTAACACCCCCGGCACCGTTGATTCGCTAGGTTACCTGAACATAATTACCTCTGACCGCAGGAGTACTTTCAAACAATATATCAATATCGGATATCAGACCTACCTCAATGACCAGCAGGTGCTTAACCGTTTTGAGAAACGGCACTCCGATCTTTTAAGGATCGGCGATGTAAGGCAGGCTGTCTATCTTACAGAGCCACTTTTCAGGGACTCGGATGCCGCTGTTTTTGACATATCCGCAGTAAGGCAATCTGATGCCCCGGGAACAGCGATACCATCACCAAACGGATTCTATGGCGAGGAGATATGTCTTCTTTCAAGATATGCCGGGATTTCCGATAATTTGAAAGTTTTCGGCCTTTTTGATGTTAATCCCGGGCTTGATATCCGTAATCAGACAACAGGTCTGGCTGCCCAGATACTATGGTTTTTCATGGAAGGCTTCTCTCAGAAGCAGTACGAAACACCCGAATTAAGCAACAGCAATACAGGGCGTTTCATAAAATATCATATCAGAATCACAGGCCTGGAGGAGGATCTGATATTCGTAAAAAGCAATCTCACAGAAAGGTGGTGGATCGAGCTCGCGGGGGAAAATAATACCAATATCTATATTTCCTGCTCCCACGACGATTACCTTAAGGCAAACAGGAACGAAGTTCCCGATAAATGGGTTAAAGCTTCAAACAGATTAAAGTCCTGATCCTTCAAATAATTTCAAATCTTTATCGTTTTACAATCGGTTTGGAATATTCTTTGTGGATAATTGAACATTAATGTTTAAAAGTTGTAACCTTAAGGATTCCGGTTTGTATACTTTTAATTTTTTTGCTTTACTTTTGATGTTCGACCAATGAGCTTAATCCACTATTATAATAAAGAAGTGAAAAAGAATTACCCTGTATTCCTATTCATGCTGCTGTCGGTTGCACCATGCTTCTCCCAGCAGGATCCGATTACCAGCAATTACATGTTCAACACCCTGACATTCAATCCGGGATATGCCGGCACGTCGGGGATGATATGCGCTACTGCAATAAACAGGCAGCAGTGGGTTGGATTCGATGGCGCTCCTTCGACCACAATATTCAATATAAGTGCTCCCGTTTCGCCTTTCGGGATCAGCAGTGGTGTCGGCCTTATGGTGGAGAATGACATCCTGGGATTTGACAAGGATATAACCCTTGCTCTGAGTTATTCATATATCGCTGACATCGGACCAGGAAAACTCGGTATCGGGTTAAATGCCGGAATGTTCAACATGACTCTTGATCCCGAATGGGTAATTCCGTCTGGCGACGTCTTCACCCCTCCTTCAGGTGATCCACTTATACCTGAAAGCAAGGAGAGTTCCGTGACCTTCGATGCAGGACTTGGAGTTTACTATACAACCGATAAATATTATGCTGGATTATCAGTCACTCATATAAACCAGCCGAAAGTCAAATTCACAAAAGGAGTCTCATACATAAGCCGGCATTATTATATTACAGCCGGATACATACTTCAGCTCCCAAATCCATCACTTGAGCTGCTCCCATCCCTTTTTGCGCTTAGCGATGGGAAGGCAATACAATTTTCCGCAACTTCTTTAATAAGATACAATAAAAAGGCATGGGGGGGCGTTTCTTACAGACCTGGTGATGCACTGGTCGGAATTGTTGGGATAGAATTGTTTAATGGTATCAGGGTCGGATACGCTTATGATTTCCCAGTCTCAGATATCAGAAAGAACACTCACGGGTCGCATGAATTTATGGTGAATTATTGTTTCAGTCTCAGTATGGGCAAAAGTCCGATGAGATACAAAAGCATAAGGTTCTTATAAAATTAGAAAAAAAATTACTGCAATACAAAATTCTGTAGAATATGAAAAAGGTAATCATTCCAGCTCTGATAGTTTTGATCTTTTTGGGTGGTTGTAAGTCTTCCGATAATGGAGAGCTCACCGGAGTTCCGGGAAGAAAGAATTTCTTTGAGCCGGAACCGTTTGAAATGGCATTCATCCCCGCCGGCAGCTTTACAATGGGACCCAGCGACCAGGATGCCGTATTCGCACAGAACAGCATCTCCAAGGTGGTAACCGTTGAGGCGTTCTGGATGGACCAGACGGAAATTACAAACAACAAGTACCGCCAGTTTGTGTATTATGTAAGGGATTCAATCCTCAGGACAAAGCTTGGCGAGGCACAGGTCCCCGACCGGGAATATTTTGTCGTCGACGAAGATGGCAATCCGGTCGACCCTCCGGTAATCAACTGGCAGGAAAAGATAGACCCAAGGGAAGAGACAACTGCTGCAGTGCTTGAGGAAATGTTCTATCCTCCCGAGGAAAGGTTCAACGGGAAAAAGCAGATTGATGTAAGAAAACTCAATTATACCTACTTCTGGGTTGATTATCAGCAGGCTGCGAAGGCCAAATATGTCAACGACTACGCAAACAACACATGGAAATATGTGGGAACGGTAATAGACCGCAACGGTAATACAACCCCTGTAAAGGACCGTTCATCTTTCATAAGGCATGATACCATTAATATATATCCTGATACATTATGCTGGATAAGGGACTTTACCTATTCATTCAATGATCCCCAGGCTGACCTTTATTTCTGGCACCCGTCATTTGACGACTACCCTGTTGTAGGCGTTTCATGGCCCCAGGCAAATGCATTCAGCAGATGGAGGACTGATTACATGAATACGTCTTTAAGAAAGAACGGTATTGCCGATGTTCAGGCTTACAGGCTTCCGCTTGAAACTGAATGGGAATATGCTTCAAGGGGAGGACTTGACCTTTCAATGTACCCGTGGGGAGGTCCGTATACAAGAAATTACCAGGGCTGTTTCCTTGCAAACTTTAAACCTCTCCGGGGGAACTATATAGATGACGGTACTGTTTATACTGCCAAGGCAGGTTCGTATGAACCAAATGAGTTCGGGCTGTTCGATATGTCGGGAAACGTTGCGGAATGGACACTCTGCGCCTACCATCCTTCAGCATATATCTTCCAGCATGACCTTAATCCCAATTACGAATACAATGCACGTCCGCAGGATCCTCCTGTGCTGAAACGCAAAGTCATCAGGGGAGGTTCATGGAAAGATATAGCTTATTTCCTTCAGACCAGCGCCAGGGATTATGAATACCAGGATTCAACAAAGTCGTATATCGGATTCCGTAATGTGAGATCTTATATCGGAGTAAATCAATAATATCGGTAAGTCAATAAAATTTAAATAACCTTTAAAAAAACCAGGTATATGAGCCTAGCAGAAATAGTACAGTCAAGCGGATGGAAGAACTTCATGGCCAAATTATATGGTATTGGTGCTTCTGTCGTAATCGTTGGTGCATTATTTAAAATACAGCACTGGAATGGTGCAGGATTAATGCTTACAATCGGTCTTTTCACGGAAGCAGTAATCTTCTTCTTTTCCGCATTCGAGCCACTTCATGAAGAGGTTGACTGGACACTTGTTTATCCCGAGCTTGCCGGTATCCAGGAGGATGAACCGGTACAGGCAAAAGGTGTTACCGGTGGCGGCTATGGTGTCGCTATTGGCGGAAGCAGCGGCGGCGGTGCGGGAAGCGGTTCCTATGCACTCTCAAAATTCGACGAGATGCTCGAAAGCGCTGATATCACACCTGACCTGTTTCAGAAGCTGGGAGTCGGAATGAAAAGATTCAGTGAAGCTACAGGCAACGTAAATGTCATGGGCGACATAGCAGCTGTATCAACAAAGTACATGAATACAATCCATTCTGCCAATGATGCCCTTGGAAAGCTGACCGATACATATCAGTCGACCGCGAAAATAATAACTGATTCAAATACGAATTACGGTAAACTGGCTGAATCATATTCAGTTATTGAAACCGGCGGCAAATCATATCAGCAGCAGCTGGAATCGCTGAATAAGAATCTGTCGGCGCTTAATACTGTCTATGAACTCCAGCGTAAGGGAGTTGACGAACATATAAAGGAATCCGAGACTCTCCATAAAGGAATCCAGGGCCTGATGAAGGACCTTTCCGAATCAGCGGGAGACACCAAGAAATATCGTGAACAGATTACAAAGCTAAACGATAACCTGGCAGCTTTGAACAATGTCTATGGCAATATGCTGGCGGCTATGAATGTAAAGTAACGTGACATTTTAATAAAAAACCAAATAACCTGAAAAATGGCTCACGAGAGGCTATCACCACGGCAAAAGATGATCGGTATGATGTACCTGATCCTTACCGCCATGCTTGCACTTAACGTGTCAAAGGATGCCGTGGAAGCATTTAAGAAAGTTGACAGGAGTCTGACCACCACACTGGCAAACTACGTCATAAAGAATAATCTTATTTACGAGGAGTTCAATAAGGCAGCATCTGAAAACCCCACAAAAGCAGGTAAATACAGAACATCTGCATTGGAAGTCAAAAGCCGGGCCGACGAGATTTACAACTTCATTCAGGACCTTAAGAAAGAAATAATTATTGAAGCCGAAGGTCAGGAAACACCGGCTATCCAGGGAGATGAAATCATCATTGAGGAAGTGAAAAGGATAGATGACAACAATGTCCCTTCACAGATTCTTATAGGGGCAAATGAAAAAGGAAAGGCAAGCACCCTTAAAGCCCTGATGAACGAATACCGTGAATTCCTTATCTCAACACTCGACGGGAAGAGTCCCTCAGCCGAGGAGGCCCTGCGTAAAAGTCTCAATACTGACGATGGCCATGAAGCTGACGGACAGCCCGCAAAATGGGAAAATGTCACTTTCCAGGCTCTTCCCCTCGTGGCCGTCATAACGATTCTTTCAAAAATGCAGGTGGATGTCAGGAATTCAGAGACTGAAGTACTGAACCATCTCTATTCACAGATCGATGCCGGTTCATTCAAGGTGAACAAGATAGTTGCCAATGTAGTTCCGGTAGCAAGCTATGTGACACAGGGAGGTGATTATGAAGCAAGAGTGTTTATCTCTGCCATCGACTCGACCCAGACACCCGTTGTTACCGTAAATGGTTCTTCAACTCCCCTTCCTGTAGATGCAGAAGGAAAAGGGATCTACAAGGTACGCGCTTCTTCAACCGGTCCGAGGACATGGGGAGGAGTGATTTCACTCCGGAACCCGGCAGGTGTAATGGTCGATTATCCGTTTTCATCATCATACTACGTCGGCGAGCCCAATGTTGTTGTATCACCCACTGCAATGAACGTGATGTACAAGGGAATTCAGAATCCGATCGATGTATCTGTCCCTGGTGTGAGCCCTAACAATCTCATGGTAAAAGTAGTTAACGGTACAGTCACCACACAGAAGGTTAAAAACTCAAAAGGAGAGAATTTCAGGGGAAACTGGGCTGTCAACCCTACAACAGTCGGACAGAATGTACAGGTTGTCGTTTCAGTTAAAGATGCAAGCGGCAAGGGAACTACATTCGCACCGATCGAGTTCAGGGTTAAACCGGTACCTGCCCCAATGGCGCAGTTTGCGGGAAAAAGCAGCGGCACGGTACCAAAGAATACCGCTGCTGCCCAGACAGGGGTTTATGCATCCCTTCCCGATTTCGAATTTGACCTGGTTTACAAGATCACCTCCTTTACCGTCCTTTATACCGACGCACGGGGTGACTTTGAGCAAAAGAGCAACTCAAGCTCACTTACACCAGAACAGAAGGACCTGATCAACAGGCTTGCAAGGGGAAAAAACCTGTTCATAAAGGATATTAAATGCCTGGCTCCCGATGGCAGAACCCTTGACCTGAACGCAATAATATTAAAAATAGATTAGTTATTAAATTAAAGCAATATGAACAAGAAACTCTTTTTTGGAATTATCGTCATTGCATTAGGCTCGATGGCCAGCGCACAGTCATTCGGCGATATTTACCAGAAATCAATCACCGATAACAAGAAGATCAACTATCCATATCTCCGGGAAGCCGATGTGATATGGTCAAGAAAGATCTGGCGCCTTGTCGACCTAAGGGAAAAGATTAACCAGCCATTGTATTACCCGGTCAAAAACACCCAGGATGGCAGGAAGAGCCTTATCAACATTATACTTGAAGAGATCCGTGCCCAGCGTCTGGAAGCATTTTCGGCCCTGGATTCCAATCTTCCCACTACTTATAATGATATTGAGATCCAGATGGGGGCTACCACCAAAACCGAATCGATCCAGATAAATGCCGAGGGACAAACAAGGGATACCACTATTACATACACATCAAAACCCGAGGAGGTCAAGCAGATCCTTATCTATGAAGAATGGTATTTCGACAAGAAATTGTCGAAGCTCGACGTAAGGATCATCGGGATGATGCCCTACTGGATGGGTTATGACAATGATGCGGGCAGAGCGCTCAGAAAACCATTGTTCTGGGTAAGGTATGATGATCTCAGGGATGCACTTGCCAAACAGGAGGTGTTCCTCGCCAACAATGACGCCCAGAGGATCTCATTCGATGACCTGTTTATGCAACGGAGATTTGGCAGTGTGATCTTTGGCGAATCGAATGTATTCGACGACAGACAGATCAACGAATATACGGTAGGAAAATCGACGCTTTTTGAAGCCGAACGAATTAAAACCGAACTGTTTAATTTTGAGCACGACCTGTGGGAATATTAAACTTTTAATATTGAACTTACTCCCTGCTCCCCTGACGCTTCGGTCAGGGCAGGCCTAAAGGGGGTTTGAAAAATCTACAAATTCTTTAAGTCCCCTTTAGGGGACTTTTCATAACCCCCACCTGGGGGGGTTGGGGGGTCATTGATATTTTTCCCCTGTTGCGTTCTTCACGTCATCCAGGTAATTCTTTATGTTTTGTTCCTCCTCCTTCCTCACTATCAGAAGAACATCTTCAGAATCAACAACAATATAATCTTTCAAGCCCTGAACAACGGCGATCTTGCCCGGAGAAATATTGAAGATATTTCCTCTGCTTTCATATGAGAATACATCACCGCTTACCTTTGAGTTGCCTTTCTTGTCGACTGCCGAATGCTCATAAAGCGAGCTCCATGTACCAAGATCCGACCAGCCTATGTCGGTGCACATTACAAAGACATTATCAGCCTTTTCCATTATCCCGTAATCGATCGAGATATTACGGCAAACGGCATAGGTCTTGCCTATGAACTTTATTTCCTGCTTTGTTCCAAACAGATCCTTCCCTTCCTCAAATGATGAAAACATTTCGGGAAGATACTTCTCAAAGGCGCTCATAATAGCTTTTATGTTCCAGATGAAGATCCCTGAGTTCCAGTAAAAATCACCGCTTTCAAGGAACACTTTTGCCAGCTCGATATCCGGTTTCTCGGTAAATGTTTTAACCTTCAGGAGGTTGCTGATGCCGGTAACTGATTTCTTACGGTCAGCCTGGATATATCCGTATCCCGTTTCCGGACGGTCGGGTTTGATACCAAGCGTGAGAAGTGCATTGTTCTTTTCGGCAAACTCAAAGGACTTCTTTATTACTTCACAGAATTTATCTTCCTTTATAATAAGGTGATCTGCGGGAGTAACGGTTATAACCGCATCAGGATTCTCCTTCAGTATCCTGTACGTTCCATAGGCAAGGCAGGGAGCAGTGTTGCGTCTGAAAGGCTCGGCCAGAATATTTGCCCGGTTAATGTCAATCTGTTCGGCAACAAGATCCTTATGCTCTGCACTGGTGACAACATAAATATTCTCCTTCCTGCATACCGGGCTGAACCTTTTAAAAGTCTGCTGAAGCAAGGTTTCACCTGTGCCCAGGATATCAAGGAACTGCTTTGGCCGTTCACGACGGCTCAGGGGCCAGAAACGGCTGCCCACCCCGCCAGCCATGATTATTACATACCTGTTGTCCATCTAAAATCTGTTTTTGCCGGTTAGAATTACGCAAAGATATAATTTATTTGAGCAATCCCGATTTAAAACCTTTGAGCGTGATTTCCCATAAATAATTGTAATTTTAGCTCTTGTTATTTTTTGAATATGATTAAGTTTTTAGAGCTTTTGGGCGGCTATTTCATTCTCCTTAAAAAAGTCCTTTCAAAACCCGAGAAGCCGGGTGTCTATTACAAGCAGACTGTTCATGAAATAGTTTTTCTGGGCCTCAATTCTGTCGGAATCATTACTGTCATCTCTTTCTTCATGGGTGCTGTAATTACACTTCAGACTGCCTATAATACGGAAAATCCCATTTACCCGACTTACCTTATTGGTCTTGGCTGCCGCGATTCAATCCTGCTTGAATTCTCATCGACTATCACCGGGCTGATACTTGCGGGGAAAGTCGGATCGAGCATTGCTTCAGAAATCGGTACAATGAGAGTGACAGAGCAAATTGACGCCCTTGAGATCATGGGTGTGAACTCAGCCTCGTACCTTATCCTTCCCAAAATTATTGCCACCCTTTTGTTTAATCCTTTTCTGACCCTGATCAGCATCTCCGTCGGGATAGTGGGAGGATGGCTTGCAGGCACATCAGCCGGTGTTGTTACCTCAGAAGATTACATTTATGGGATTCAGTATGCGTTTATCCCTTATTATGTGACATATGCCATAATCAAGACACTTGTCTTCGCATTCATCATAACAACGGTCTCTGCCTTTCATGGCTACAGGGTCGAGGGGGGGTCGCTCGAAGTAGGCCAGGCAAGCACAAAGGCAGTTGTGCACAGCAGTATTCTTATCCTTCTTTTCAATGTAATTCTAACCCAACTGCTGCTGTCATGATCAGGGTAACCAGTCTTAATAAATCGTTCAACGGCCAGCCGGTACTTAGCGATATTTCAGTTTCTTTTGAAGCAGGAAAGACAAATCTTATAATCGGCCGCAGCGGTTCAGGAAAAACCGTCCTTCTCAAATCTGTAGTCGGTCTCCATGATATCGACAGCGGAGAGATCTGGTATGATGAGATACTTTTCAACAAACTCGATTTCAATGCCAGGAAGGAGATAAGAAAAGAGATGGGAATGCTGTTCCAGGGAAGCGCATTGTTCGATTCACTGACGGTGGAGCAGAATGTAAGGTTTCCCCTCGACATGTTTACCGAAAAAAGCCTTGAGGAAAAAACCGACCGTGTAAACACCTGCCTGCAGAGGGTCAATATACTCAACTCAAATAAGCTTCTGCCTTCCGAGTTATCGGGCGGCATGAAGAAAAGAGTGGCAATTGCAAGGGCAATTTCCCTGAATCCAAAGTATCTTTTCTGCGACGAGCCCAACTCAGGTCTCGATCCGATTACTGCAATTCTGATCGATGAACTTATTAAGGAAATCACCGAGGAATATTCAATGACCACCATCGTTAACACTCACGATATGAATTCAGTGATGATGATCGGTGAAAAGATAATCTTTTTAAGCGATGGTAAAAAATGCTGGGAAGGAAGCAACAAGGAGGTCCTCGATTCGGATTGCACTACCCTGAATGATTTTGTTTTTGCCAATGCCCTGGCAAAACAGCTGAGAAAATCCCTGAAATAAGGATTCAGTCGACCTCTTCGTAATCAACATACTCTCCTACATCCTTCGAGACCCCTTTTGATTTAGGATCATCTTTCGTGTCGCCTTTATCTTTCTGACCCGAAGAGGTCAATTCCTGAAAATATCTTGCAAACGATCTGATTATAAGATATATTATAATACTTATTAATACGAAGCGGATAAGCAATGTCATTATTCAATAGTATATTGTTAAACCCATTATAGTCATTTCGGATTGCGGATTATGGATTGCGGATTTGAAATCCGAAATCACAAATCCGAAATCCGCAATATTGATTAAATCCGAAATCACAAATCCAAGATCCGCAATCCTACATCCCTCTATTCTGTTTGTTTCCAAAAACCAGGTTCATCCCGAACCTTGCGTGCAGAGTGTTCCAGTTTGCCGGGAGCGTAACTGACTCACCGGCGGTCCCTGCACTTTTCCAGCTGAGCGGGATTTTGTCGAAAAGAAAATAGAACTGGAAAACAGACGCCCTGAATCCCAGTCCCAGTCCAAGATTGGTGTAGCTGTTATTGGATGCCGTATATGCAAGTGTTGTGTAAAGCGAGTTTGCCAGATTCATATTTGCCGAAAGGGTTAGGGCTTCCTTTACCTGCACCCCGTTTACCCTGGTATAGGACAATAAACCTATCGAAAATTTATCGTTAAGATCAAATTTCCCCCCTACTGTGAACCCTACAGGAAGCTTTGTCGTAAAAGGCTTCTCTACATTTGTGAAAATGAAAGCATTTTTCAGTGAATCTATCATGCTGTTTATAACATCATCAAAAGTTGCCGAATTCTCGCGGACATCCCCGAAATCGAGTCCGCTTAGTTTAACGTTGCCATAAGCCTCGAGGTTGGATAGATCGGATTTCCATTTTATGAACCCGACATCGGTTATCGCTGCAGAAAGGGTTAATTGGTTATTAACTGCATATTCTGCTCCCAGGTCGAGTCCGAAACCTGCATTCCTTGTATTTGTGAGAAAATTGGTCACACCTTTCGAACTGTCGAATTGTTCGTCGGCAAATTCAACGTTTTCAATATGGTTCTCCGAATCGAGGAAGAAACGCACCGGACCGCTGAAATCCAGGGCCATATTTGCATCGAGCGTATTACTGCCGTCCTCGTTCACTGTCAGGTTCAGGGCATAGTTCTGGAATGACGCGGTCGCCAGACCGAAGAGAAGCCTTGCCCTGGCCCCGACACGGAGCTTCTGATTAATGTTTTTCGAAGCTCCGAAACCTATCTCACGGTAGTAGCTCATGTCAGCTCTCACATCAGACAGGTCAAATGTCTGGCCCGCCAGATCTTCATTTCCCAAAAACGCAAGTTTCATCAGGTCGCGGGGAAATACCATACTGGCATTTATGTGCTCGGTTATGTCAAGGAACAGATAGAGATCCTTATCCTGACCCGCACTGAATCCAAGGCCCAGAACCTGGATTGAGGTTGACGGTTCAAGATAGTTGAGATCCCTGAGCCTGCTTATGAACCTGTCTGCGTCAAAATCCTCCCTGAGGAACGGAATAGTTGATTCATTGATCTTCATCCCTTCCGATAAAACATCGGAAAAATTCAGGAAATTATTCCTTACGTTTATATTGATCCCCGTTAATCCAGGCAAACCCACATAAACCGTATTTGCCGGTCGCAATGCCGGATTAAGAAGATGGTTCTGAGGCAGATTCATAAAGTACAGCACCTGGCTGTTCTGAGCTGAGGCTCCGGTTATAATAAGCGTCAAAGCCAGGGTTAGAAATAATCTCTGTTTAATGGTCCTGTTTTTCATTTTTTAGATAATTCCAGTGAATAATTATACAGGAATCTGTCGGTCCCCCCGACTATCAGGTTCCAGCCGTCACCCGATGAAAGTTTTCCGATCGAAAACATCGAAGCTCCCCTGAGAGGAAACCCGTCCATAATTTCTCCCTTGCTGTCAATAAGGTAGATAAGATTACTTCCTGCATCAAACACACCGATTTTCCTGTCGGTTGATGAGAAGGTAAAATTAATGGGGCCTCCAAGCTTTGCGGAGCCGAAATCTTTCGTAAACATCTCTTTCCCGTTGTGATCATAAAGATACAGGATACCACCGTCAATGAAAACATATTCGCCAAAACCATCGCCATCTACATCAAAAAAATCGAATGAATGGTCAAAGCCGAACCTTCTGAAGCTCGATTTCCTGACATTGCCGTTGAAATTTATGTTCTGTACCGTACCGTCGGGAGAGGTACACACGAGTGACGGTTCCGAACCGGGAACCAACCTCAGGGATGATCCTTTTGCCTTTGTAACGGCATCATCCAGCTTCAGCCTGACCCTTCCGGAACGGTCCAGAAAATATATTGATGATTCATCGGCAATTACAACAAAGTCCTTCCCCGAAACCTTGTAGAAACCTGCTTCAGCCGTCACAAAACCGGCGGTCCTGAAAGGTTCCCAGCCCTTCACCACGCTCCCCGATTTATCATATGAGTAGACCATCTTATCCTCCCCCGCAATCACGAGCCTGTATGTGCCGTTATTTTCATAGTCGAAGAGCGCCAGCGAATTTGTTGCGGGAGAGCGTAACCGCACCGGGTACCTTGCTACATAATTCCCGTTCCGGTCAATAAGGTGAAGGTTGTTTCTTCCCGAGAAGAGCAACTGGAATTTCCCGTTCCTGTAATAGTCGATCATGTAAACCGTGCCGTTTATCCTTTCCCTCAGGGGAACCTTCCACAGAACGCGTCCTGCCGAATTAATCAGATAAGCATTGTTTTTGGTGTCCTGGATGAATATCTCCCTGGCACCCGTATTGTGATTGGTGAAGAAGAAAGGCTTTATGGAGGCAGTTGTATCAAGAAGGGTTTCCCATTCGGTGGTCGACTCTTCCCTGACCAGCTCCTTATAGCTTACCGTCAGGCTGTTATAAATCATACTGTTGATGGATGCAAGCTGAAAACCGACCGACTGAATCTTGTCGAGTGAACTTTTATTGGATCTCAGGCCGTCAATGATTTTCGAACTCAGGCTCCCCGAAAAATAGTCGATGCTGCGGGAAGGGACACAGTAGAAAAGGTATGCTGCCCTGCTTGGCACCAGTTTCTCAAATTCGCGGTAAAGAATATCGTTCGCAAGCGTCTTGTTCAGCAAATTGTCATAAAGCAGCCTGGAGATTGCAGCATATGAACTCCCGGTGATCATATAATTGTCGAAGAAGGCAAAGCATGAGTCTTCGAAACCCGGTGCAAAACCAGGCTGAAGTGCCGAAAGGAGTCCGGGAGTGCTTGTCAGGTAAACAGGTATCCTTGTCTGGTCATCGGGCCTGAAATAGGTAGTTTCCGAATCACCGCCCAAATGCTCAAGAAAGATGTTCTCGCACTGGACACGGTTTTTCAGCCTGTAAATAACAACTGTGTTTCCGCTAGCGGGATTATTTTTAAGATCCATGTATGCCCTGGTGATTTCATCCCCAAGGTATGGTTTCAGGCTGCCGGCCAGGCCCGAAATTTTTCCTGGCTGACCACCTGAGGTACCGGACTCCGGGTCACGGGGGATCAATACCATCGATTCAAACATTGCCGTAGCTGAGGGGAGTATCTTATAGGTCTGAAACTCAACAGGCTGAACGGATTTAAACCTGAAAAGGTATTCTGATGTAGCGCTGCTCTCACTGTAACCGCTTATTGTAACTCCTCCTCCTGTTATAAAAATATCACCGCCGGCGCTTCCTCCAAGTTTTGCAATTTTGCCTCCCGGTGAAGATTCCCCGCTTTTAAAAATCTTTAAGGCAGCATTTTGCAGATTCCCGAAAACCACAAATACCTTGTCTTCATTTTCACCTGACGAAAGAAGGATCTTCGAAAATCCTTCACTGGTCCTTATATCCGATCCCGGATTACTTTTTATTACCGATTTTTCAATGAGGTTTTTGGATGTACTGCATATCAATAATCCGGAACTGATCATCACAAATGCTGTATCTTTAATTTCGTTCACCTCGAAAGGGATTCCTATCAGCCGGCTGCCTGCCATCTTAAATTCCACCACCTCCTTTATTCCCGATGCCTGAAGAGCCTCCTTCAGCTGCCTGTATCCTGTCTCGGCAGGAACAGTCTTTGAAAGAAATGGGATCAGTCCGCCGTTACCGCCGGGATGAAATGAAATGATGGCCGTACCCTCCTGCAGAAGCTTTTTAAATCCTGAGTTATTGATCTGGTCGGCAACGTATTTAAGCTTAGTGTTAAAACTGCCTAGTTCTTTAATATTTCCGATTTCCGAGAAAAGGCCCTTTCCGGTAGTGACAGAATTTACGAGATTGCGAAGATCGATTGTTTCAACGACTATTGCGGCATCGCTTCCAATTACCTTGTAAGGGTCGGTAGACATAGTCTTTCTGCTTTGCTGAAGAAAATAAATTGCCATAGCAACCGCCATTACAAGAACAACAACTGAGAATATGGCAATACGTCTTGACACCCCGAATCAATATTTATCTGAATGTCAAAATTAAGAATAATATTTATCTATTTTTATAATCAGGTTTAGCATGTTCTGATGAGATCCATCTGTATATCAGCATTTCTGGCTTTTCTGGTTTGCCTTGAGAGCTTTGCCCAGATCGTTACTGTTGTCGACAGTGAGGATTCCCGGCCTGTTTCGGACGTGGCGGTCCTGAATGAATCGGGAACAAGGTTCATTTATACCGGCGGATCAGGAAAAGCTGATATTTCCTCCTTTGAAAATGAACCTTCCGTATGCTTTCAGCATTTTACATACGAGCGTATTTGCCTTTCCTGGGCTGAGATAAGGGAGAGCGGTTTCCGTGTAAAGATGAACCGGAAGCTCTTCGCCTTCGAAGAGTTCGTGGTCTCTGCCAGCAGGTGGGAGCAGAACAGGAATGAGGTGCCGAACAAGATCGCGATAGTCACCAGGCAGGAGATCCGGCTCCAGAATCCACAGACGGCTGCCGACCTGCTCGGGATCTCTGAGGAAATCTTTATCCAGAAAAGCCAGCTTGGCGGCGGAAGCCCGATGATAAGGGGTTTTGCCACAAACCGCATTCTTATAGTTGTCGACGGTGTCAGGATGAACAATGCAATTTACAGGGAGGGAAATCTCCAGAATGTAATTTCACTCGATCCGGCCCTTCTCGAATCCACCGAAATAATTTTCGGTCCGGGAGCAACAGCATATGGCAGCGATGCCATAGGAGGAGTAATGGATTTTCATACGAAGAATGCCTTGCTGTCGACCGGCGATAAAATATATGTAAAGGCCGATGCATACACCCGGTTTTCAACGGCAAACAGTGAAAAAACCACTCATCTCGATTTTAATCTCGGAGGAAAGAAAACAGCGTTCTTTTCAGGTATCACGTGGTCAGATTTCGGAGATCTTAAAATGGGTTCCGTGAAGAACGACAGCTACCTGCGTAATGAATATGTAATGAGGATCAACGGGGCCGACTCGGTTTTCCGGAACAGCGACCCGAGGATCCAGAAATTCTCAGGTTACCGGCAGCTTAATCTGCTGAATAAATTCAGGTACAGGATCTCCGGTAACCTCGATCTTGTTTTATCAAGCCACTATTCCGGCTTGTCCGACGTCCCCCGCTACGACAGGCTTATTCAGTACCGTTCGGGAAAGTTAAGATATGCCGAATGGTACTACGGCCCCCAGGTCTGGAACATGAATAACCTGAAGCTTGTATATACCGGTAAGAACAAGCTGTTTGACGAGGCAAAACTTATCGCTTCATACCAGAATTACCGTGAGAGCCGTCATGAAAGAAGCCTGGGAGGTACATCACTGAATGAGCAGTTTGAGAAAGTCGGGATCTTTTCCCTTAATATCGATTTCGACAGGAAAATTAAAAATGACGATCAGCTTTTATATTACGGTACCGAGCTTGTCAGAAACAATATAACCTCTGAGGCGCACACAAGGAGTATTCTTACAGGATCGCTGTCTCCGTACGGCACAAGGTATCCCGACGGCAGTAACAAGTACTCAACCATATCGTTTTATGGCGGTTACAAGAATAACCTTTCAGAGGCAATGACTGTTATCGCAGGGATAAGATATAACTATGCCGGATTATCCTCGACAATTGTGGACAACTCATTCCATAATTTTCCGTTCACCGCCATTACAATAAGGAATTCAGCAATTACCGGTTCAGCCGGGCTTGTAGTAAGGCTGAAGAAAAGCCTACAGCTGAACCTTAATGGTGCGACCGGATTCAGGGCGCCAAACCTTGATGATGCAGGCAAGATATTCGACTCCGCTCCCGGCGTGGTTGTAGTTCCGAATCCTGACCTCAGGCCCGAATATGCCTGGAATATTGATCTGGGCATCTCAAAAAGCTTCAGCGAAACCGTTCATTTTGAAATCACCGGGTTCCATACCTGGCTGCAGAATGCAATGATCCGGCATGATTTTCTTTTCAACGGCCAGGCTATGATTACCTATAATTCCATGCTGAGCAAGGTTGAGGCAATTACAAATGCAGGATCGGCACGTGCCTGGGGAGCACATTTCAGCCTGCGTACCAGGATAACCGGACATCTGCTGGCCCGATCATCGCTTAACATAACTGAAGGGAAGGAAGAGGGCGGCACACCTCTGCGCCATGCCGCTCCACTGTTCGGAGCTGTCCACCTGATGGCCGAATATCCAGGTCTGGAGGCCGATCTCTATCTGAATTACAATGGAGCCAGGAGATTCAGCAAGATGCCCCCTTCGGAGATTGAGAAACCATACCTTTATGCTACCGATAAAAATGGCAATCCGTGGTCGCCGGGCTGGGTTACACTGAACTTCAAGGTTTCATACACTATTGCAGGGAGATATATTTTAAACGGAGGGGTCGAGAACATCCTCGATCACCGCTACAGGCCATATTCATCGGGGATTGCGGCACCAGGGAGGAATTTCATAATATCTGCAAGAATTATTATCTGACACACCGGCAAGGTTTTGGCACGTATTTTGATTTTACCTTGTTACACAGGCAATCTCAAATATACACTTGAACCCTCAAGTCAGCCAGGTTAAAAGCCTGGCTTTTATTTTTGCATCAGAATGGCCTGTAACCTATAATCTCCCTCACTTCCCTCACAGTTCGTGAAGCGCTCTCCCTGGCTTTTTCTCCACCCTCCTTTACTACCTTTGCCAGATAGCTGTCGTCGGCAAGAATATCAGTGATCTTTTCCCTGATGGGATCAGTAGCCTTTATAATGTCCTCAGCAAGCTGTTTTTTAAGGTCGCCGTAACGGATTTCACACGAGGCGAACTTTTCAGTGAAGTATTCAACGACCTGCCTGTCGGAGACCACATTCATAATTGTAAAAAGGTTCTTAACGGGTTCCGACATTTCCTGACCCTTCTCCGTGGGGCCCGTATCGGTTACGGCACTCATCACTTTTTTTCTGATCACCTGCGGTGTATCCGACAAAAAAATGCCGTTACCTTCACTTTTACCCATTTTGCCTGAGCCGTCCAGCCCGGGGATCTTTACAAGCTCCTGCCCGAAATTATATGCATCGGGTTCAGGGAAATAATTGACCCCGTATATCATGTTGAACCTGCGGGCAAACCTTCTTGTCATCTCGAGATGCTGTTCCTGGTCCTTTCCCACGGGCACTTTTGAAGCCCTGTGAATTATGATGTCGGCGGCCATCAGGACCGGGTATGTCAGGAGTCCGGCATTTATGTTATCCGGATGTTTCCGGATCTTTTCCTTGAATGAAGCAGTCCTTTCGAGCTCACCCACGTAGGCATTCATATTTAAAAGAAGATAGAGCTCCGGCACCTCAGGCACATCGCTCTGGATATAGACCGTTGCAATTCCGGGATCAATTCCGCAGGCAAGATACTCGGCAAGAACCTGCTTTATGTTCCCGTGAAGGTCAACGGGTTTGGGATGTGTCGTGAGAGCATGATAATCGGCAATGAAGAAAAAGCATCTGTTCTCCTTCTGCATTTTCAGAAAATTCCTTATTGCACCATAATAGTTCCCGAGATGAAGCTTTCCCGTCGATCTTATTCCGCTCACTACTGTCTCCATTGTATCTTTAATAAAAGTCCCCGCAAAATTAATTCTTTTTCCGAAAATCGTACCTTTGCCTGTTCTTAATACAAAAGGCCATGGAATCAACGCGACAGAAAAAGGTATCACGACTTGTGCAGAAAGAGATGGCCGACATCTTTTTAAGGAAGGGCGGCGAGCTGGCACACGGGAAAATGGTCTCAGTTACAAAAGTAAGGGTCAGCCCCGATCTCTCCTTTGCCAGGATATATATAAGCATCTACCCTTCAGAGGGGCAGGAAGGTGTCCTCAAGGGGATACAGGAACATTCTCCCAAAATAAGGTTCGACATGGGACAGAAAGTCGGCAGGCAGCTGCGTATTGTTCCCGAAATCGCCTTCTTTATCGATGACAGCCTTGATTATATTGATAAAATCGACCGGCTGCTCAAATCCTGAAAAAGATGCAGTACGACCCGATAAAAAAAAATGTGGGCCGGGTTTTTTCAGGTCCCCTGTTCATGAGAAAAATATTCTATTTTTCCCTCGATCTCCTTTTGCTCCGCGCCTGGCATGTCAGGAAAGCGCTCATGGGAATTGCACGGAAATACCCCGGCGCGGCTTCCGTTCTTGATGCGGGAGCAGGTTTCGGCCAGTACACCTGGAGGATGAGCAGGATTAACAGACAGTGGAAGATCGAAGCTGTGGATATCGACCAGAACCATATCAATGACAATAACATGTTTTTCAGGAAGGCAGGCCTCTCAGACAGGGTAACCTGCCGTACCCTTGACCTCACCAGGCTGAATGAATCAGACTCATTCGATTTCATTCTTTCGGTTGACGTCATGGAACATATTGAAGATGACGAACTTGTCTTCAGAAACTTCTACCGGGCACTCAAACCGGGAGGATCCCTTCTGATATCAACACCCTCCGACAGGGGCGGCTCAGATGTCCATGGCGAAGAAGATAAGCCATTCATCGACGAACATGTCAGGAACGGTTACTCCATCGGAGAGATATCTCAAAAGCTCGTCAGGGCTGGTTTTAATAATGTCGATGCCCGCTACACCTATGGAAAACCAGGTGCTGTTTCGTGGCGGCTATCAATGAAATACCCAATCAGGATGCTGAATACTTCGAAACTGTTTTTCATTCTTCTGCCCTTATATTACGTGATTATCTTCCCGGCAGCTGTGATCCTCAATTTTTTTGATATCTTTTTGACTCACAAATCAGGAACCGGATTACTGGTTTCAGCAAACAGATAAAAAGTGAAACTCTCCCTATACATAGCAAAAAGATATCTCTTCGCGAAAAAATCGAGAAATGCCATAAATGTAATCTCATCAATATCGGTTGCCGGAGTTACGGTTGGAACCATGGCCCTCATAATCGTGCTATCGGTGTTTAACGGACTCGAAACCCTCGTGCGGTCAATATTCAACACTTTTGATCCCGATCTTAAGATCACCCCCGTGCAAGGAAAGACATTTATTCCCGACACCGCGAAACTTTCACTCCTTTCAACTATCAACGGGGTTGCCTGTTATTCACAATGTGTCGAAGAGAATGCGCTTCTCAGATACGGCGATAAACAGTATGTGGCGGCGATAAGGGGAGTTGACGGCAATTATTCACAGGTTACCGGTATCGACAGTTCAATGTGGGATGGAGAATTCATCCTCAGATCCGACAAGGGAAGGCCGTTTGCAATACCCGGTATCGGAGTGGCAAATTTTCTGGGGATCAGGATAAATTTCATCGAACCTTTAAACATTTACGTGCCAAAAAGAACCGGAACTGCTGATTTGGATCCCGAGGATGCTTTCAACAGGAATTTTATTTTCCCTTCCGGAATTTACCAGGTTGAACAGGAATACGATTCAAAATATGTATTCATCCCCATCGATTTTGCACGCGAACTACTTGAATACGATTCGGAGGTTACTTCCCTGGAAATAAAATTTGAAGAAGGTGCAAAGGAAGCGGTTGTTCAGAAAGAGGTTGCCAGGCTGTTCGGAAAGGAGTTCACCGTTCAGAATAAATACGAACAGCAGGAGATCTTCTATAAGGTGATGCGTTCGGAACGGATTGCCATATTCTTTATACTGACTCTTATACTTATTATAGCCTCCTTCAGCATCATAGGCTCTCTTACAATGCTGATAATCGAAAAGGAAAGGGATATTGAAATACTTAAAAGCCTCGGAGCCGACAACCAGCTTATAAGGAAGATATTCATCATTGAAGGATGGCTGATCTCAATATTCGGAGCCGTTGCAGGCATTGTGCTGGGCTTTGCGGTGTGCTGGGTACAGCAGAGATACGGCCTGGTAAGGCTTCAGAGCGATTCGCTGATCGTCAATGCCTATCCTGTGGTAATGAAGGTCAGGGATTTTATCATAGTCCCGGCAACGGTACTGCTGATTGGATTCTGGGCAGCATGGTATCCTGTGCGGTTCCTTACAAGGAAGTACCTGAAAAATGATTAATCATAAAACCTGAGAACAATGAACCGCTATATTCTTCCTGTCCTTATTGCCTGCCTTCTGTCAGCTGCATCATGCACCGGACGGAAGACCAAGTCCGGACATAAAGAGATAATACCGGTAAAAGATCTGACATCAATACTTGCCGAAGTCTATTTAGCCGACGGACTGCTTACAATTCCCGAGATCAGGTATAAGTTCACTGAGGGTGATTCACTGGATACATATATTGATATTATAGAACGCCATGGCTATACCAGGGAGGCGATGGACAATACCATGAGATACTATTTTGTCAGGAAACCGAAGAACCTGCTTAAGATTTATGACAAGGTGCTTGGACAGCTAAGCGAGATGGAGTCAAGAGTCGACAAAGATATGCAGATCTTTGGGGTCAGGCAGTCGAACATATGGCCCGGTGAAGATTACTATTCATTTTTCGGAACTCACAATAAAGACACCGCATGGATAGATTATTCATCCAATTTCTACGGAACCTTATCACTGAAATTCACCCTGGCAATATACCCCGATGATCAGTCGGCCGGTCCGGCACTGGGTCTCTGGTTCTCACAGACCGACTCGGCCGGAATTGAAACGAATGTTGCCTTCCCGCGTCTCCCGTTTATAAAGGACGGCCATCCACGTGATTACATCATCCCTCTGGTTCAGACTATTCCCGGAAATGTCAGTATCAGGGGCTGGTTCATTGATATGCAGAACAGCTCCCCTGTGAGGTATCATCATTACTGGGTGAACAACATCGTATTAACCCGCACAAGGATCGAATAATGAAGCGCTTTTCGGCACAATATATATTTACAAATAACGGCCCCCCGCTGAAAAGAGGTATCGTTTCAGTCAATGATGACGGTACAATAGCAGGGGTTGAAAACAACGGGGGAAATCTGACGGAAAGGGAATCGGTCGAGTTCCATAACGGGATCATAATCCCGGGATTTGTAAACTGCCACTGCCACCTTGAACTGTCGCACATGAGGGATCTGATCCATCCCAAAAAAGGGCTGGCTGAATTCCTTAAAAACTTCCGCGACAAAAGGGAAGAGGGCACTGAAAACATGCTTTTCTCGATGGCAAAGGCCGACAATGAAATGTACGGCAGCGGGGTTGTCCTTTGCGCCGATATCTGCAATACAAGGCACACTTTTGATATCAAGAAGAAAAGCAGAATAAAATACATCAACCTGCTCGAGGTTTTTGGGATAGATCCTGAAAAAGCTGACCACAGGATGGACGAGATAATGAAGTTGTACAGGATAGCCTCCGATTACCGGATACCATCATGGATTGTTCCCCATTCAACCTATTCCCTGTCATTGCCGCTTTTCGGCCTTCTCAGGACAGTTACGGAATCAAACAGGGTTACTTCCGTTCATTTTATGGAGACTGATGGTGAAAGATCATTTCTCAGATTCCACGACGGACCTCTGATGGATTCCTACAGGGAATCGGAACTCGTCCCGGAAGTTCTTGAAACCGTCGGGGATCATGCCGCTGCCGTGCTCGATGAGATTACCCCAACAGGCAATCTGATCCTTGTCCACAATACTTTTGCAGACCGGACCACGATTAAAAAGGTAAAAAAGAGGAAAAACCTTTTCTGGTGCCTGTGCCCCAATTCAAACCTCTATATTGAAGATCAGGTTCCTCCCGTGGATCTACTGCTTGAGGAAGGCTGCCGGATCGTTACAGGCACCGACAGCCTTGCGGCGAACGACCGGTTGAGCATTCTGGAAGAACTCAAGACCCTGCACCTGTATTACCCGTGGGTACCACTTCAGGAACTTATCAGATGGGCCACTCTGAACGGAGCTGCCGCCCTGGGTGAGGAGACCCGTTTTGGCAGCATCAGGCGCGGTAAAAAGCCCGGGCTGCTCCTGCTTCAGGATGCCGATCTGCAAAAGCTTCAGCTGCTCCCCGAAACCACCATCACACGACTGATCTGACGTAACTAAGATAAACTGGATGCCATCATTTTTATTCGACAGGATAGTTTTCGGACCGGTAAAGAGCAGGAGGCTTGGTGTTTCGCTGGGAATAAACCTTTTACCTGCCTCACGGAAAGTGTGCAATTTCAACTGCATTTATTGTGAATGCGGATGGACCCTTGATAAATCAGCTGAGAAAAGTTCCCTTCCGAAGCGGGATGAGATTTACAGGGCGCTTGAACGGAAGCTCTCGGAAATGAAATCCAAAAATAATGCTCCCGATGTGATCACCTTTGCAGGCAACGGTGAACCTACGCTTCATCCCGATTTTCCTGCCATCGTTGACGACACGATAGAACTGAGGAACAGGTATTTCCCGGAAGCACGCATCGCGGTTTTGTCAAATTCCACTACCATCACCATCCCTTCTGTAAGAGAAGCATTGCTTAAGGTTGACCAGAATATCCTCAAGCTCGATTCAGGTTTCGATCTTACGGTCAGGGTCCATAACCAGCCGCGGGTAAATGTCAAGGTGGCGGAGCTTATTGAAAACCTGAGGAAATTCAATGGTCAGCTGATAATCCAAACCCTGTTTCTCCGCGGAACACACAACGGAAAGGCAATCGATAACACAACTCCCGGGGAGATTGAAGCATGGCTCAGGGCAGTTGAAATGATAAAGCCTTATGAAGTCATGATATATACAATATCAAGGGATACTCCGGAAGGCAGCATGCTTGCGAAAGTTCCCCTTTCCGAACTTAAGCGGATTGCCGGGAAGGTTAACAAACTGGGGATCAGGACCAGTGTATCCGGATAATCTTGAACACAATCAATAATATACTTATATGCCCGCTGGAGTGGGGCCTCGGCCATGCAGGCCGGATGATTCCCCTTGCAAGGGAGCTTAAAGCACGTAATTACAATGTAATTACATGCTCCGGGAAGGATCACCAGGCGTTTTTCAGGAGAGAGGTCCCCGGATTGACATATTTAAATTTCCCCGGTTTCAGGCCGGGCTATTCCAGGCATTTACCGCAATATTTATTCCTTCTGCTGAAAACCCCTCTCCTGTTTTACCATATCGCCGCAGAACATATAAAACTTAAACGGATAATACGTGACTATAAAATCGACCTGGTTATCAGTGATAACCGTTTCGGCCTGTGGAACAGGAGGGTAAAAAGCGTCTATGTCACCCATCTTCCGGTTATTCCGCTGCCCGGCAATCTGAGATTTCTTGAATGGATCGGCATTTTGTTTCACCGGTTCTTTATAAAGAGGTATTCGCTCTGTTTTATCCCTGACCTGCCAGGCGACCTTAACCTGACGGGCAGACTGACTCATCAGGTGAAACTTCCGCCGAATTGCAGATTCATCGGGATACTGTCAAGGTTTTCAGATCTTCCCCATGGCGGTGAGAACAAATTCGGGTTCCCTCATAACACTGTGATATTGTCAGGTCCGGAGCCGCAAAGGGGGATCCTCAGGAAAAAACTTGCGGAGATCCTTCAGCATGCCGGACCACCGACTGTCATCCTCGAGGGAAAACCAGGAGCCCCTGACGCTGCATCACCGGCGGAAAACATAATCTCATACAACCACCTGCCTTCGGATGAGATGCGCGATATGATAACGGGAAGCAGGAGTATCATCACCCGCTCCGGCTATACATCGGTTATGGAACTTGTAAGCCTGAACTGCAGTGCACTTCTTGTTCCCACTCCCGGCCAGACCGAACAGGAATACCTTGCAAGGTACCTTTCAGGAAAAGGATGGTTTTCCACAGTTACTCAGAAACGGCTCAATAAAGACATAATCCTCCCGCCGGTCAGAGGATCGTGGTCCTCTGAAATAATTGATGAAAGCCGCAAACTGCTTGAGAAATCGCTTGATGAGCTGCTAAACCAGTAAAATAAAAAGGATTATTCCCATGAAGCCTGTAAAATACCCGGTCCATACCTGGGCGGGATTATGGGAATTCAGCTTTAACCGTGCCCAAAGTATAACACCGCTGACAATTACCGCAACCAGAAGGTAGAATGTCAGCGGAGTGTGCATCCTGAAAGCAAGGGCAATTACTGTTGCAGTAAGGGCACCTGCTCCCGTTGCATGGATCGAGATCTTCCACCAGAAATTGATCATCGATACGACTATCGCCACCACGGATGTGGCAAAGATGAATGATTTCAGGAAAAATGGGACCTGAAACCTGAAGACAATGAATGATGTTGTGCAGTAAAGGATCGAAGCGGTAAGGAGCGGAATTATCCGTTCCTTCCTGTCGCCGATATGATATGAGCTTATTATATTCCTGTATCTGAGGAATGGGAGAAGAGAAAGAGGAATAAAAACATTGTTGATCACCACTACCATGAAAATTATCCTCTTTGCTTCGGCCGGGAGATACCTGAGGAATGTGGGGGCAGACATCAATATAGCCAGACCGTATACCGGCATGAAAAGAGGGTGGAAAACAACTGAAACAATTTTTGCCAGCTTTTCGGTTACGCCTGCCCCTGGTTGAGTGCCTGTCTCTGTCATGTCCGGCCTATCTCCCTTCTCAGTCTTGCCACCGGAATATTAAGCTGCTCACGGTATTTTGCGACCGTCCTCCGGGCAATCTGGTATCCTTTTTCCTGGAGTATTTCAGTAAGCCGTTCATCGGTGAGAGGTCTTCTTTTTTCTTCATTTTCTATGCAGTCCTGAAGTATTCTCTTGATCTCCCTTGTCGACACTTCTTCCCCGCTGTCAGTCTGAAGACCTTCGGAGAAGAAGAATTTCAGCGGCATTATCCCGAAATGGGTCTGGATGTATTTGCTGTTGGCGACCCTCGACACCGTGGAAATATCGAGGCCGGTCATTTCAGCAACATCCTTCAGTATCATTGGTTTAAGCTTTGTCTCATCGCCATCGATAAAATAATCCTCCTGGTATTCAAGTATTGCATTCATAGTCAGGAGGAGAGTGTTCTGCCGCTGCTTGATTGCGTCAATGAACCATTTGGCTGAATCTATCTTCTGCTTCACAAACATTACCGCCTCCTTCATCTCCTTTTTCTGGCCCTTGTCCCTGATGTAAGAGCGAAGCATTTCATTGTATGAGGAGCTAAGCCTGAGCTCCGGAAGGTTCCGCGAATTCAAATGAAGATCGAAGCCGTCTTCAGTAAGTTCAAGAATAAAATCGGGAATGATGGGCTGGGATGTTCTGGTAAAGGTATCGCCGAAAAGGCTTCCAGGCTTTGGATTCAGCTTAAGTATCTCATCAATTGCCCCTCTGAGCTCATTCTCAGATATCCCCATCCTTGCTGTTATCTTGTCATAATGTCTTTTGCTGAATTCTTCAAAATAAAGATCGAGAACCGTATAGGCTATTTTAACCAAAGGCTGGGTGCGGTCCTTTATTGCAAGCTGAATCAAAAGGCATTCGCGTAGTGTTCTTGCCCCGACCCCAGGAGGATCAAGATCCTGAATGACTGCCAGCACCTCCTCAAGCTCCTTTTCCGTGGTTGTCACATTCTGAAGGAACGCAAGATCATCAACTATGTTGGGAAGCTCACGCCTCAGGTATCCGTCTTCATCAATATTTCCAAGGATGTACTCGCCGAGGATTTTTTGCTTTTCATCAAGATCCCTCAGGCTCAGCTGCGACTCAAGATGCTCCTGGAATGAGGACCCGGCTGAAAATGGAATTTCGTTCCTCTTTTCATCCTCCTTGCTGTAATTGTTGGTCTGAAGCCGGTACTCGGGGATCTCATCCTCCTCAATATAGTCGTCTAATGTGAATTCTTCCTGGTCCTTGTCGGTTTCCTCAGCCTGTTCTTCTTCTGTTTCACTGTTGACGGAATCCTCATCATCCTCTGTGCCCTCCTCGAGAGCAGGGTTCTCCTCAAGTTCCTTCTTGATGCGCTGTTCGATCTGCAAAGTAGGCACCTCCAGCAGCTTGATCATCTGGATCTGCTGGGGGGAAAGCTTCTGGAGTAGTTTCTGCTGTAACTTTTGCTTGAGCATCCTTTATCTAAAATTCAGCATTCTTTGGTGTTCTTGGAAACGGGATTACATCCCTTATATTTGACATCCCGGTCATAAATAAAATAAGTCGTTCGAACCCGAGGCCGAATCCGCTGTGCGGAGCGGTCCCGAATTTCCTGGTCTCAAGGTACCACCACAGATCCTTTTCAGGAAGATTCAGCTCCCTTATCCGGTTCATCAGAACATCATATATCTCCTCTCTCTGCGATCCGCCTATTATCTCGCCAATCCCGGGGAAAAGAACATCCATGGCCCTGACTGTCTTCCCGTCATCATTCTGCTTCATATAGAATGCTTTGATCTCCTTTGGATAATCAGTAAGGATAACCGGTCGCCTGAAATGCTCCTCCACGAGGTATCTTTCATGCTCGGCCTGGAGATCCCTTCCCCATCCCACGGGATAATCCCACTTCTTGTCAGCTGCAGTCAGTATTTCTATTGCCTCGGTATATGTCAGCCTAACAAATTCATTTGACACCACGAACTTCAGCCTTTCAAGAAGTCCCTTGTCGATCAAGTTATTAAGGAATTCCAGATCATCGCTGCAATTATCCAGGGCATAACTGATAAGATATTTAACGAAATCTTCGGCCAGATCCATATTGTCATCCAGGTCATAGAAGGCCATTTCCGGTTCGATCATCCAGAATTCCGCAAGGTGTCTCGGAGTATTTGAATTTTCAGCCCTGAAAGTGGGACCGAATGTGTATATCTCGCCAAGGGCAAGGGCACCAAGCTCTCCTTCAAGCTGACCCGATACGGTCAGATTTGTCTCCTTCCCGAAAAAATCATTCCGGTAATCAATGGTCCCATCCTCATTCAACGGCAGGTTTTTAAGGTCAAGAGTGGTTACATGGAACATCTCACCCGCACCTTCGGCATCGCTGCCGGTGATTATGGGAGTATGAAGGTAGAAGAATCCCCTGTCGTTAAAGTACTTGTGTATTGCAAATGCCATTGCGTGCCTTATCCTGAAGACGGCTCCGAAAGTGTTGGTCCTGAAGCGGAGATGAGCATGTTCCCGGAGAAACTCCATCGAATGACCCTTCTTCTGCAAGGGATAGGTTTCCGCATCGCTTTTGCCGTACAATTCAATCTTTCCGGCAATTATCTCGACATTCTGTCCCTGGCCCTGCGACTCGACAAGCTTGCCAGTTACGGCAATGCAAGCTCCGGTTGTAATATCCCTTAAAAGTTCCTCATCAAACAAGGCAGTATCTGCCACTATCTGGATATTGTTGATTGTCGAGCCGTCGTTGAGGGCAATGAATGCAATATTCCTGTTTCCCCTTTTTGTCCTTACCCAGCCCTTGACAACAACTTCAGTTCCGGTAACGGGATCACCCAAAAGCTCCCTGACCTTTTTCCTTTTCATCATAAAATCATCTTAACACAAAAATTCCCCCCGCAAAAGTAATAAAATGTTAACCTTAATTCCTTATCAGATTATTAATATTTGTATTAAGTACCTTTCAAGCAATCAGATAATTTGATCGGAAAAATAATATTTTTCATTTTATATAGTTTTACTAATGGCTGAAATCATCTTGTTTTGCCCCTTTCCCCTAAAGGGTGTGTTAAAAAAGTGAGATTTATCCCCCAATTCCCCAAGGGGGACTTTCCCAAGGCTCCCCTCCTGGGAGGGGCTGGGGGTGGGTTAAAACGGCACGGATTGCAAATCCGCGCCAGCGGAGGATAATGATTATAGTTAATTTTTTGACAATAAGGAAAATCTGAATAACTTTGGTTTATAACTGTAAATGCTGATCAATATGGAAGAGAACAAGAAACTTATAATCGTGCCCTGGGATTTTACAAATGTCGCTGAATCAGCTTTGGCTCATGCCGTCAAGATAAGCCGTATGATTGGCAGCGAAATCTGCCTCCTTCATATAGTCGATCCCGGTATCAAGGTCAAGGCAGAGGGAGAGAAAAAGATCCTGCTGAGGCATGTCGCTGAGGAAAACAGCAGGAAATACAATCTGAATATTGTTTCAGAGATTATGAAGGGAAGCATATTCACATCCATTGCGGAGTATGCAAATAAAAAGGACAAGGAGGCGAGCCTGGTGGTTATGGGGACTCACGGCATGGTGGGAATGCAAAAGCTTACCGGCAGCTGGGCCCTTAAGGTTATCGTAAAGTCCAAGATTCCGTTCATAGTTGTACAGGAGCCTCCTGCTGACCAGGAGAGATATCACAATATCGTGTTCCCCGTTGATTTCAGGCTTGAGAACAAGGAAAAAATGGGGATGGCTATTTTCATGGGCAAGTATTTTGATTCAAAAATCCATATTCTCAAGGCAGCAACCACCGATAAAGGACTTACCGCCAAGGTAAACAAAAGCCTGAATTTTGCCGTCAAGTATCTGATCCAGAACAATGTGGAGTATGAGATCCATGAGGTTCCAAACAATAAATTTGCGCAGCGGACAATTGATTTCGCTCAGAAAATAAACGGCGACCTGATACTTATAATGACAACCAAGAACATTACGATTGCAGATTATATGCTGGGTGCATCGGAGCAGTACATAATTGCAAACAGTTCCCGTATACCTGTCTGTTGTGTAAATCCCAAAGCATCATTTGCAAGCACTTCCCAGTTTATGGGCGGTTGGGGCGGAGTATAAAAAAATCCGGGAAATACCCGGACTTTTTGCTTATTTGATTACTCGCTTTCCGGCGGCAATTTCTTTTTAGGTTCATTATCTCTGGCAAGAGAAACGAGTCCTCCTATTACTCCAAGATTCATTGAGTCAAGTGCAGAACTCGGAACGATGACCATTGAGCCTTTTTCTTTAAGACCTTCATAAAGCATATTCATTCCTCTCAGATGCAGGGCTATGGGATTATCGGCATACTGCTTGCTTGCCAGTGCAAATTTTTCAGCAATTTCGGTTTCCGCCGTACCAAGTATGACTCTTGCCTTTCTTTCCCTTTCCGCCTGTGCCTGTTTGCTCATGGCATCCGCAAGGGCCTGAGGTATTATAATATCCCTGATGCCTACAGTCTGGCATGTTATTCCCCAGGGATTCGTATTTGCGTCAAGTGTTTTCTGGAGATCCTCTGCGATTTTCTCTCTGTCCTGAAGAAGGTCCGCCAGTTCGTGCTTCCCGATAATATCCCTCAGGTCTGTCTGGGCTATAAATGATATTGCCTTAATGTATTCCTGTACCTCAAGTGCAGCTTTCTCCACATCCCAGACGGTCCAGTAGACAACTGCGTCGACATTTACCGGGACCGTGTCTTTTGTAAGGGTTTGCTCCGCCCTGAACTCCGTGACCCGAACCCTCTGATCGATAAAGGAACTGATCTGATCGATTATGGGGATAATTAAAAACAATCCTGGGCCCTTAAGACCGCTGAATTTCCCCATCCGCAGAACAACTGCCTTTTCCCACTGGTCGGCGATCTTTATTGAGCTTCCGATCAGAAGAGAAATAATAACCAGAATGACCAGGACCGGCACACCAATTACCTTAAGGTAATAGAGCCCTGCCGATACCGCAAGAAGAACTACTGTCACTGTCAGTGAAACAGCATTTGACGAACTGTTTGTACTACCTGTTGCTCTCATTTTTTGTCATGTTTATGAACTTCTTCAATTATTTCATCTGTTGAAAAGCCGTAACTGAATGCGATTGTCAGGAATTCATTACAGATACTGCGGAGTTTTCTTTCCTTTTCCTTTGCAGGTATTGATATGGTTGTTTTGCTTATAAACGTTCCGGTTCCCTGCTGGGTTTCAAGAATTTTCTGAATCTCTAGCTCATTATAAGCTTTCGTGACGGTATTAAGGTTAACCGCCAGTTCGACAGCAAGTGCGCGTACAGTTGGAAGCTGTTCGCCTGCCTTCAGGTTTCCCGAGGCAATCCCGAATTTAATCTGGTCGATGATCTGTCGGTAATATGGGATTCCAGCCTTTGGATCCAATATAAATTTAATCATAGTTATATAGTATTAGTCTACTGGTTTAATGGTTTAATGGTTTAATGGTTTAATGGTTTTAATTGGTTTAATAGTGTTCTATTGTTATAGTACAATAATACAATATAATTTTGTAAAATCAAAATATTTTTAAGAATCTTTTTACCACGGTCCCGGGTATCCGGGATTTTTGTTGTAAGACCTTCACCAATATACGTCGTAGTTGAAGGATTACCCTTGTATAAGAAATACCTATGTACTATCTTCGTACTCATTATTTTCATTTCAATAATTGATATATGTCAATTGTAGTTCAGGGTGTTACAAAGTATTACGGTGAACAGAAGGCTCTCGATAACATCTCATTTGAAATAAAGACCGGCGAGATTGTCGGCTTCCTCGGCCCTAACGGTGCCGGCAAGTCTACAATGATGAAGATCATCACCGGTTTTATCCCCCCTTCATCAGGAAAAGTACTTGTAAACGGGGTTGATACCTCCGGCAATTCCATCGAAATCAGGAAGAAGATCGGATACCTCCCTGAAAACAACCCCCTGTACCCGGAAATGTACGTCAGGGAATATCTGAAGTTTACGGTTTCCCTGTACAAATCGGATATTCCTGCCAAAAAGCAGATCGACAACATTATTGAAGTCACGGGTCTTGCTCCCGAACAGAAGAAGAAGATCGGTTCCCTCTCGAAAGGTTACAGGCAAAGGGTGGGGCTGGCCCAGGCCCTGATACATAATCCCGATGTGCTTATCCTTGATGAGGCAACCACGGGCCTCGATCCAAACCAGATAGTTGAGATAAGGAATCTTATACGCGATGCAGGCAGGGAAAAAACAGTGATGCTCTCGACACATATAATGCAGGAAGTGGAGGCGATATGCGACCGGGTGATTATAATCGACAACGGCGTCATTGTTGCCGATGAGGAAAAAAAGGATATTTACACAAAGATTGCCCGGACCAGCCAGGTTGTACTTGTCGAATTTGACAGGGAGCCGGATGAATTATTGCTTAAAGCGCTGCCCGGTTTGGTGTCGGTCAGAAGAGACAAAGGGAATAATTTTATACTTGAAGCATCCGGCGATCAGGATATCCGTCCGGTAATATTTGCATTTGCTGTGAGCAACAACCTTACGGTTCTCTCCCTGCAGAAAAAGGAAAACAACCTTGAGGAGGTGTTCAGGTTACTGACAAATGGTTGATTTAACCACAGCCTGCCCCGAAACCTCGGGGGAGTTGCACGGAGTTAACACGGAGTAACACTGCGAGGATGTAATCCGGATCCTTCTATTAAATTAATACCACACTTTTGCTGGTGCCGGTCTGACTTCGTCGGGCTCGTTACGATAAAGAGTAACCCGGTTGCAATCGGGTCCAAAAACAATTTAATTACTATCAGCTTAAGTTCAGAGTATATTAGTCGGTTACCGCCAGCTCAGCTCAGAGTGTTTTTATTCGATTTCCGTCAGCTTCAGATTGTAGCTTTTTTAGTCGATTTCCGTCAGCTGAAGCTGACGGAAATCCGGGCTTTTCTGCTGTTCCGGGACTTTAGTCCCTAACTTTCCTGGGCTAAAGCCCAAAAAAAGTTCCGGAGGTCCGTTACCGTTGGCTTCAGCCAACGGTAACTTATAAAAGCCCCCTTTAGGGGGTTGGGGACAAAGCCTGTTATGCCTGTTCTGTGTTTTCGTCCCATTGCCTGGTTTTACCCCCCTACCCCCCTAAAGGGGGGTTGAAATCCAGGTTCCTTTGGAGCCCCCCTTGGGCCTGTCCTGACCGAAGCGTCAGGGGGGATGGTTGGTAACACTCCGTGAAACTCCGTGGTTTTACTCCGTGCAACTTCGTGGTTAAAGGATTTCTTTGGATATTTTATAAATTCTTGCTTTCTTTGCACATCAAAATCTGGTGGAAAAATTTGAGCTGATTGCAACCACAGGAAAAAATGCTAAAATGCCTCATTCCCGTTTTTCCAGTCAACCATACCCTCCGGTTTTGAATAAGTACTTAAAGTGCCTGAAGTTTTGAGTACTTAAAGTTTAAAAAGAAATTATACAATGTATAACTCTAAGTACTCTAATTACTCTAGTCACTCCAGGCACTTTAGTCACTTTAAACTTAATTAATATGGGCTATCTATTCACTTCCGAATCAGTTTCAGAAGGCCACCCCGACAAGGTTGCCGATCAGATATCAGACGCTCTTCTTGACGAATTCCTCAAGTGGGACCCCGAATCGAAAGTTGCATGCGAGACTTTTGTCACCACCGGACTTGTGCTTTGCGGCGGAGAGGTTCGTACCGAAGGCTGGGTTGATGTCCAGGAGATGGTCCGCAAGGTTATCCGGAAAATCGGCTATACAAAGGCGGAATACAGGTTCGACTGTGATTCCTGCGGCGTAATATCGACAATTCACGAGCAGTCTAGCGATATCCGCCAGGGTGTCGTCCGTGAAAAACCCGAGGAACAGGGTGCAGGCGACCAGGGTATGATGTTCGGATATGCATGCCGCGAGATGGAAAACTTCATGCCCATGAGCATCGAGCTTGCCCATACCCTGCTTCGGGAACTTGCCACGATAAGGCACGAAGGCAAACAGATGACCTACCTGAGGCCCGACAGCAAATCGCAGGTAACAATCGAATACGATGACAACAACAGACCCGTCAGGATCGACACCATTGTAATCAGCACCCAGCATGATGAATTCGTACTGCCGAAGGACGGATCGCACAGGGCTGAAAAAGCTGCTGAAAAGGAAATGCAGAAAAAGATAACTGAAGACCTGATTAAGATACTGATCCCCAGGGTGAAAAAAACACTTCCCGCAGGAATCCGGAGGCTATTCAAAAGCAACATGAAGCTTCTTGTCAATCCAACCGGTAAATTCGTAATCGGCGGCCCTCACGGAGATACCGGACTCACAGGCAGAAAGATTATAGTCGACACCTATGGAGGACATGGAGCTCACGGCGGAGGTGCATTTTCGGGCAAGGACTCCTCAAAGGTCGACAGGTCGGCGGCCTACGCTGCAAGACATATCGCAAAGAACCTCGTTGCCGCGGGAGTTTGCGATCAGGCCCTTGTACAGATAGCCTATGCGATCGGGGTAGCTCATCCTGTCGGACTGAACGTGAATACTTACGGTACCGCAAAAGTCATGGACAAAAAAGGCAACACCCTTCACGACAGCGAGATAGCCTCAAAGCTTGAAGGACTTTTTGACCTGAGGCCATATTCAATCGTTCAGCGATTCGGACTGAAGAATCCTATATTCCTGCCAACTACAACTTATGGTCATTTCGGTCGAAACTGTGAGGTACAGGAAGTTGAAGTCTATTATCCTGTTCCGGGTTCAAAACCAAAAGCGGTAAATGGCAACGGCAAAAAGGTCTATACTAAAAAGGTTGAATTCTTTGCCTGGGAGAAGCTCGATTATGTGGATAAGATCAGGAAGGCGTTTGGTTTATAATATTTTGCATGGTGTTGCATGCACACCCAGGTTATCCCACCCCCCTGCCCCCCTATAGGGGGGTTGAAATCCATCCATGGTCTTAGCCCCACCAATTGGGGGGTTGGGGGGTTGAATGGAGTTAAGGGACTGGGGGTAAACCAGAGCCTGGGTATCAGAACGCTGCCTTCACGATCCTCGCAACATTGTCCGAACGCCCGAGGGTATAATAATGTATCCCCGGAACGCCCTCTTTAATAAGTTCCTTCGACTGCATTGCCGCCCATTCGATCCCAATCTCCCTGGCATCATTGTCGCTCTTGCAGTTCTTAAGTGCAAGCACCAGATCGTTAGGCATATCGATATGAAATGTCTGAGGCAGCAAATTAATATCGTTCATCGCCGAAACCGGCTTTATTCCGGCAATAATGGGAACATGAATACCTGCACACCTGCATTCATCCCTGAATCTGAAAAACTTTCTGTTATCGAAGAACATCTGTGTTACAATATAGCTTGCTCCCGACTCAATTTTTCGCTTTAGGTTCTCAAGATCGACCTGCCTGTTCGGAGCCTCGAAATGCTTTTCGGGATATCCCGCCACTCCTATACAGAATGAGGTAGGCGCAGTATCCTCGAGGGAGTCATCGATATATTTGCCTCTGTTCATATCGGCGATCTGACGCACCAGCTCAAATGTGTTAGAGTGTCCATCCTTCTCCGGAATGAATGTCCGGCTTCCTTTCTGAGGGTCACCCCTCAGGGCAAGAACATCATCGATGCCGAGGAAATTCATCTCGATAAGCACATTTTCAGTCTCTTCCCTTGTGAAACCGCCGCAAAGCAAATGCGGTACCACCGGGATATTGTATTTATATTTTACCGCTGCAGCAAGTGCTATCGTTCCCGGCCTTTTTCTCACCACCCTTTTCTCAAGCAGGCCGTCGGGCCTTTCGCGGTACATCGTCTCATTGCGATGCGAAGTAAAATTTATATAGGCCGGGCTGAACTCCATCAACCTGTCGATAGTCGAATAGACCCGTTCGATGCTGTGCCCCTTGAGAGGGGGAAGCAATTCGAAGGTGAACAAGGTGCTTTTAGCATTCCTTATCTTGTCAATAACACTCATATTTTATTTCTCATAAGTTGGGAGCGAGCCATCTGGCTGCCTCTTCAACAGTCATACTTTTCCGCGATGCGTAATCCTTAAGCTGGTCCTCTCCTATCTTGCCCAGATTGAAATAAACCGATGCCGGATGAGCAAAAATATACCCGCTTACGGCTGCAGGGGGAGTCATGGCAAAATTCTCCGTAAGACCTGCCCCGATCAGTCTTTCCGCATCAAGGAGGTCAAAGATAATACGTTTTTCGGTATGATCGGGACATGCGGGGTATCCGGGGGCGGGCCTGATGCCCTTGTATTTTATCTTGAGAAGCTCCTCAATTCCAAGATCCTCGCCGGCGGAATAACCCCAGTATTTCTTCCTTACCTGTTCATGAAGATACTCGGCAGCTGCCTCCGCAATCCGGTCGCTCAGGATCCTGATCATTATCAGGGCGTAATCATCATCAATGTAACTTTTTAAAGCCTCATTGTCAAGCGTTGCAGTTACGACGAATGCTCCGATATAGTCGATAATACCCATCGATTCAGGTGCAATATAATCAGACAGCGAAAGGTTGGGGATCCCTTTTTCCTTTGGTTCCTGGTTTCTGAGGAACCTGAAAACCGACTTTGCTTCATTTCTGTTCTTTCCGCTCAGTACCTTTACATCATCGCCTGAAGAAACAGCCGGGAATAATCCGAACACACCCCTGGCTTTCAATAGCTTCCTGTCAATTACCTCCCTGAGATACCTGAGAGCATCATCAAACAGTTTTCTGGCTTCTTCCCCTTTGACAGGATCATCAAAGATTGCAGGATATTTTCCCGACAGCTTCCATGCAAAGAAGAAGAACGTCCAGTCGATATATTTTGCAAGAACATCAAGGTTAAACTCTTCTATCAGATGAAGTCCCGGTTTATCGGGCGGATGAATCCTTGCCGATTTCCAGTCGGTGAAGAGCCTGTTCCGGCGCGAATCCTCCAGGGAAAGCAGTTTTTTCTCTGTCTTTCTGGAGTTGTGGTCATCAAGCATCTTATTATATTTCTCCCTGATGCTGTTGACATACACGGTATTGTTTTCCTGAAGAAGCGAAGAAAGGACTCCGGCGGCCTTTGAGGCATCCTTTACATGAACAACGGTTTTTGAATATGCCGGCGCAATTTTAACGGCTGCATGGATCTCTGAAGTTGTTGCACCGCCAATAAGCAGCGGTATCTCAACTTTTCTCCTCTCCATCTCCGCGGCTACATGGACCATCTCTTCGAGCGAAGGGGTGATTAAACCGCTCAGGCCAATGAAATCGGCCTTTTCATTTATTGCAGTGTCGATGATCCTGTCGGCCGGCACCATAACACCAAGATCAACGATCTGGTAGCTGTTGCACGAAAGTACAACCCCGACAATATTCTTTCCGATATCATGGACATCTCCCTTTACGGTTGCAAGAATTATCTTCCCGGCACTCTTCTTTTCCTCCCCCTCGCTTTCTTTTTCGATATATGGAGCCAGAACGGCTACAGCTTTCTTCATCACCCTTGCGCTCTTAACCACCTGGGGAAGGAACATTTTTCCCGATCCGAAAAGATCGCCAACCTCATTCATTCCTCCCATGAGCGGGCCCTCGATAACTTCGATCGAACGGTTAAACATCGGACGGGCCTCTTCAATGTCGCTTTCAATGAACTCATCCAGACCGCGTTTCAGCGAATGGCTGATGCGTTCGAGTACCGGAAGGGAGCGCCAGGCATCGGCCTTTTCCTCCTTTCGGCCTTCATTCTTCAGGCCTTCTGCAAATTTCACAAGCCTCTCGGTTGAATCCTTCCGCCTGTTCAGAACAACATCCTCGGTCAGATGAAGAAGATCGGGATCAATTTCTGTGTAAACCTGAAGCATTCCCGGATTTACTATAGCCATGTCAAGGCCTGCCTTAATCGCATGATAAAGGAACACCGAATGCATTGCCTCCCTCACCTTGTCGATACCCCTGAAGGAGAATGAAAGATTGCTGATTCCACCGCTGACCTTTGCATAGGGAAGGTTCTGCTTTATCCATTCCGCGGCCCTGATGAAATTGACTGCATAATTATTGTGCTCTTCAATACCGGTGGCTATTGCAAGAACATTGGGATCAAAAATTATATCCTCGGGAAGGAATCCTGCTTTTTCGGTAAGAAGCTTATATGACCTCTCAGCCACCGTGATCCGTTTTTCAAATGTATCAGCCTGACCCTTTTCATCGAATAGCATAACAACGGCAGCGGCCCCGTATTTTCTGATTTTCCGGGCATGATCAAGGAACACTTCCTCTCCTTCTTTCAGGCTTATTGAATTGACAACCGATTTCCCCTGGATGCATTTAAGAGCCGACTCTATAACGCTCCATCTCGAGGAATCAATCATCAGAGGCAGTTTGGCAATATCGGGCTCCGACATTACAAGGTTTACGAACTTAACCATTGCCCTCTCCGAGTCGAGCATCGCCTCATCCATGCAGATGTCTATTATCTGGGCTCCGCCTTCAACCTGGTTTCGGGCAATGGCAAGGGCTTCATCATACTTCTCCTCCTTTATCAGCCGTGCAAATTTTATTGAACCCGATACATTTGTCCGCTCACCGATATTTACAAAATTCGTCTGTGGTGTTATAACAAGCGCCTCAAGCCCGCTAAGGCGGGTGAATCGTGTTATTTCCGGCTTTATCCGCGGCTTATGCTGCTTTGCCTTTTCTGCAATTTTCCTGATATGCTCCGGTATTGTCCCGCAGCAGCCTCCTATGATATTCACCCATCCTTCCTTCATGAATTCTCCGGCAACGGAGGCCATGAATTCTGCCGACTGTTCATATTCGCCGAACTGGTTGGGCAGGCCGGCATTCGGATGAACGGAAACATAAAATCCTGTCTTCACCGACAATTCCTGAATAAAGGGTCTCAGCTGTTCTGCTCCGAGGGCACAGTTCAGGCCGACACTGAACAACGGAAAATGAGAGACAGAAATCAGAAATGCTTCGAGGGTCTGTCCTGTAAGTGTTCTTCCGCTTGCATCGGTTATCGTACCTGAAACCATTACCGGCAGCCGGATTCCCTTTTCCTCAAATACGGTTTCAATGGCAAAAAGCGCCGCCTTGCAATTAAGGACATCAAATATAGTTTCAATAAGAAGAATATCCACCCCGCCGTCGACAAGTCCCCTGGCCTGTTCCGCATAAGCCTCTGCAAGCTGGTCGAAAGACACGAGCCTGGCTCCGGGGTCACTTACATCCGACGACATCGAGGCAGTACGGTTCGTCGGGCCGATTGATCCGGCAACAAAATGACTTTCAGGATTCTCTGAATTCTCAAAGACTGAAATTGCTTTCGCTGCCAGTTTTGCCGACTGGTAATTCATCTCATAAACCATTCCTTCCATGCCGTAATCAGCCATGGAAATCCTGTTGGAGTTGAATGTGTTGGTGGTGATCAGGTCAGCCCCGGCTTCAAGATATTCCCTGTGAATGTTCAGAATGATTTCAGGTTTCGTAATTGACAAAATATCGTTGTTGCCCTTCAGCGGTCTGGGATGCTCCCCGAATTCCGCACCCCTGAAATCCGCTTCCTGAAGCCTGTGCTTCTGGATCATCGTTCCCATTGCGCCATCGAGGATGAGGATGCGGCGCTGGATAATATCGTAAAGAGAATGTTTCATAATTATCAAATTTCTCGTTTAGTATATACATACGTTATCTTCTATGGATATCTGCCCCCTGATGTTTACCACCCCACTGCCCCCCTCTTGTCTACCCCCCTACTTGTCTACCCCCTACTTGTCTACCCTCCTGCTTGTCTACCCCCTACTTGTCTACTCCCCTCTTGTCTACCACCCTCTTGTCTGCCCCCCTCTTGTCTACTTGTCTACCACCCTCTTGTCTTACTGTCTACCCCCTCTGTCTACTGTCTACCCCCCTACTTGTCTGCCCCCCTCTTGTCTACCCCCTCTTGTCTGCCCCCCTCTTGTCTACCCCCCTCTTGTCTGCCCCCTCTTGTCTGCCCCCCCTACTTGTCTACCCCCCTACCCCCCTGAAGGGGGGTTAAAAGCCCCCTTCAGGGGGTTTGGGGGTGGTGGGTGTCAGGTGAGGCTCTGGGGGTTAATCTTCCTCCCCGTATTCACAATAAAAACATCCATACCCGGCAATTGTTCCCTTAATCCGTATAATGTCTCAAGGTTAACGACACCGATTACATATTTATACAATTTGCTGCTAAAGTATTCCGATACATCCTTTAATCCAAACAATTTCCTGTCCTTTTCGTTCCTGTACCTGAGGTAAATCTCAAGCCTGAAGTTCCTTGTGTATTTTGAAACGGTTCCCTGCTGGTATTTCTTGTATTCATACCTGTACCCGTACGAATTTGCCGAAATATCAGAAAGGACAGCGCTTCCGGTTGCATGTCCCCCGGCCCCCTTGCCGCTGAAAAATTGCTTGTCGGCAAAAGCAGCCTCGGTTATCACACCATTATATTCATTATCTACATTATAAAGATACTTATCTGAAGAAATGAACCTTGGTAGGACAAAGCTTGTAATTGTGTCACTGCTTGTCTTTCCGACATATGGAACCAGTTTTATCTTCAACCCTTTTTCCCTGGCATACCTGATATCGAATGTCGATATCCTGTTTATCCCGTAATGGAAAACATCATCAGGATCGAGGAAAAGGCCATATGCATGACCGGTGATTATACAAAGCTTGTACTTGGCATCCCATCCCTCGACGTCGAGGGTGGGATCAGATTCGGCAAATCCTTTTTCCTGTGCCTCCTTCAGTGCCACATTATAATCCTTACCCTCATTGTGCATCTTTGTAAGGACATAATTGGTGGTTCCGTTCAGGATTCCCCTCAGCGAGTGGAGAAGCTCATTGTCGTAATACTCCTCGAGGTTACGTATTATAGGGATGCTTGCGCCAGCCGAGGCCTCATAGAGAAGCGACACATGATGCTTCTCCTGAAGCTCGACAAGTTCCCTGAAATGCTTTGCAATCATCATCTTGTTTGCAGAAACCACATTTTTCCCGCCCTTCATTGCTGCAGTAACTATCCTGAATGCCTCGTCGGGGTCATCAATAAGCTCCACCACAAGGTTTATCGACGGATCGTTGAGGATGTCGTTTTTATCGAAAGTGAAGTTCGACATCGGGATCCTTCTCTTCTTGGTACGGTCCTTGACGCAAATCCTGACAATATCAGCCTTGAATCCGCTGCTGCTGTTAAGTACGTCGTGCAGTCCCTGGCCGACGCATCCGTATCCGAAAAGTCCTATTTTTAATTTTTCCCTTGTCATATTATCTTTTTAAATGCCTGTTCGAAGTCAAAAATAATATCATCGATATTTTCAATGCCCACCGAAACCCTGAAAAGACCAGGATCAATACCGGCAGCAGAAAGCTCTTCAGCAGTGAGCTGTGAATGAGTCGTTGTTGCGGGCTGGATTATAAGTGTCTTTGCATCACCCACGTTTGCCAGATGGCTCACCAGCTCAAGGTGTTCAACAAGTCCTGAAGCCTTTTCCCTGTCAGCTTTAAGAACAAAGCTCAGAACACCGCCGGCACCTTTGGGAAGGTACTTTTTCGCCAGTTCGTGATAAGGATTTCCCGGAAGCCCCGGATAATTCACCTTTTCAACGTGGGGATGAGCCTGAAGCCATTCTGCAAGTGCAAGAGTGTTCTCCGTGTGTCTATCCATTCTCAAAGAGAGGGTTTCAAGTCCCTGAAGAAGCAGAAATGAGTTGAAGGGGCTTATTGCCGGACCAAGGTCGCGCAGACCTTCAACACGGGCTTTTACGATGAAGGCTATATTCCCCTGCGGGGTAGATTTGGAGAAAACATCCCCGAAGACAATCCCGTGATAGCCCTCTGCGGGTTCTGTGAAAACAGGGAATTTCCCGTTGTTCCAGTTGAAACTGGCTGCATCGACGATCACCCCCCCGATGCTTGTCCCGTGGCCGCCTATCCATTTTGTTGCAGATTCTGTGACTATGTCTGCCCCGTAGTCTATCGGGCGGAAGAGATAACCGCATGCCCCGAAGGTGTTATCGACAATCAAGGGTATGCCATGCTTTGATGCCAGTCTGGCAAAAGCTTCAAAATCAGGGATATCGAATCCAGGATTTCCGATAGTCTCAACATAAACCGCTTTTGTCTTCTCATTTATGAGCGGTTCAAATGATTCCGGATAAAGGTCTTTTGCAAATCTTGCCTCGATTCCGAAGCCGGCAAATGTGACCTTGAACTGGTTATGGGTGCCTCCGTAAAGAAAAGGTGATGTGACAAAGTTATCTCCATTTCTCATTATTGTTGTAAGGGCGATAAACTGTGCCGCATGTCCTGATGATACTGCCAGTGCGGCTGCTCCGCCTTCAAGTGCTGCCACCCTTTTTTCAAAGACATCCGTAGTCGGATTCATCATGCGGGTGTAAATATTACCCGGTTCCGAAAGGTTGAACAGATCTGCGGCGTGCCTTGCATTTTTAAAGACATATGATGATGTCTGGTACAGGGGAACTGCCCTTGAAAGCGTTTCGCTGTCGGGTTTATGTCCGGCATGTACCTGAAGTGTTTCGAATTTATGATTATGTGTTTTCATTATGTTGAGTTTAAAATTTTAATTCTCCTGTTTCCTTTTAAGCCCCTATTCCTTCTACCCCCAGCCCTGAAGGGGGGCTGAAATCAGGATTTCGAATCCCCTTTAGGGGGCAGGGGGCATGACTCCCCTGGGGAAGTAACTGACAAAATGATCCGTTGATTAGGAATAAGCGATTACTTCCAGATCATCCCCTTACCATTCCATGCCCATAGGCAGAAACAGCAGGATAGAGTTTTGTTGAATCGGATGAAATGTTTTCATTGTTCCCGTGTTAATTTTTATCATCTCCCGGCTTTCCGGGATTAGGTTTTGGCACCTTTCTCCCGGTAAATCGGGATTGGTTGCCAGGGTTTCGCAGAGCCTAATCTCTCCGCCCTTCTTAATAAAAACCAAACACCCTTGAAAGGAAGGAATATTTGATTTGTGACTGCAAATGTAGGAATGATTTTGAAAAATGCAAAAAAAATATACCCAACCCCCACAGAGTTAATTGTGGAGTCACACGGTTTTAACCACGGAGTCGCACAAAGTTTTTCACGGAGTCGCACTGTTTTTATTTTTAAAGACTCCGTGAAACTCCCCCGAAGTCTCGGGGCAGGCTGTGCAAACACTCCGTGTCACTCCGTGGTTAAATTCAGTTAACTATCATCTTAAAAAGTCCTTTCCCTTTAGAGAGAAACCCTAATGATGAGTTTCTGATTTTTCCCTTACTTTTGTCTTACAAAAGATTCACTGATGCAAACCAACTTTGTCATCTATAACAGCCTCTCGCGGCAGAAGGAATTATTCAAACCGCTTAATCCCCCTTTTGCCGGGCTTTATGTCTGCGGCCCCACAGTCTACAGCAACGCCCACCTCGGACATGCAAGGCCTGCAATTACATTTGACCTGCTCTACAGGTATCTGATGCATCTGGGATATAAAGTGAGGTATGTAAGGAACATTACAGATGTGGGCCATCTCGAGAATGATGCCGATGAGGGCGAGGATAAAATTGAAAAAACCGCACGGCTCGAGCATCTGGAACCCATGGAGGTGGTCCAGAATTATATGAACACCTTTCACAGGAACATGGATCAGCTCAATACCCTTAAACCCTCGATCGAGCCACGGGCTTCCGGACACATAATCGAACAGCAGGAATTTATAAAACGCCTCATCGACAGCGGTTATGCATATGAGGTAAATGGCTCGGTCTATTTTGATGTTTTAAAGTATAATGAGAAATACCACTACGGGAAACTTTCAGGACGTGTCCTGGAGGAGCTTCAGTCAAATACGAGGAGCCTTGAAGGACAGGACGAGAAGCATAATCCGTTTGATTTTGCCCTATGGAAAAAAGCATCGCCGGAGCACCTGATGAAATGGCCGTCGGCCTGGAGCGAAGGATATCCGGGATGGCACCTTGAATGTTCCACGATGAGTGTCAAATATCTCGGGGAGGTTTTTGATATTCACGGGGGCGGGATGGATCTTCAGTTCCCCCACCATGAATGCGAAATCGCACAGTCGACTGCGGCTCTCGGAAAGGAATCGGTAAGGTACTGGATGCACAATAACATGATCACGATAAACGGGCAGAAAATGGCCCGCTCACTTGGCAACTTCATCACCCTCGATCAGTTCTTCAGCGGTGATCATAAGATGCTTGAACAGCCCTACGGCCCGATGACTGTAAGGTTTTTCATCCTTCAGGCGCATTACCGCAGCACGGTCGATTTCTCGAACGAAGCCCTTCAGGCTGCGGAAAAGGGTTACCAGCGGCTGATGAAAGGCATCGAAACCCTTAAGAAGCTTAAACCTTCGGACAAATCGACGGTTGACATCAGCGGGCTCCGTAAAAGATGTTACGAATCCATGGATGATGATCTTAACACTCCGGTTTTGCTGTCGCATCTTTTTGATGGCGCGAAATATATCAATTCAGTAAATGACGGTTCGGAAACGCTTGACAGTGATGATCTGGAATCCCTGAAAAAGCTGTACAATACATTTGTTTTCGATATTCTCGGTCTTAAGGATGAGTCTGAAGGCGTTGTAAATGAAAAGCTGACGGATGAGCTGATGAAGATAATTATTGATTTGAGGCAGGAGGCAAAGAACAGGAAGGAATGGGCGGCTTCAGATAAAATCAGGAGCGATCTGAAAAGCGCCGGGATTGTAATAAAAGACCGGAAGGACGGAGCGGATTGGGAGAGGGAGTGAATACAAAAATAAATAAGGGAAATCCCCCCTATGATACCCCCTGAGGGGGGATAGAAACCGGGATTGATCAATGGAGACATGCCCCGGAGAGGGGATGGAAATCTGGATTGATGCATAGGGACATCTCCCGGAGGGGGGGATAGAAACCGGGATTGATCAATGGAGACATGCCCCGGAGGGGGGTGGAAATCTGGATTGATGCATAGGGACATCTCCCGGGGGGGTAAAGGCTACAAAAAAGGAAAATGGATGAATTATACGAGAAAGAAAGAGATTTCAGAGAATGCTAGAGAGTTAAGAAATAATATGACTCTTGCTGAAATTTTTTTATGGTCCAGGTTAAGAATGAGGAAGGTTGAGGGCTATAAATTCAGAAGGCAACAAAAAATCTTTGATTATATAGTTGATTTTTATTGTCATGAATTGAAGCTTGTAATTGAAGCTGACGGTGAGATTCACTCGTTACCGGAACAAAATGAAAAAGACAAGAGACGTGATAAGATCCTAAAAATAAATGGTTACCATGTTCTTCACCTGGCTAATTTTGAGATTGAATCTGATTTAAGTGGTTCTGTTGGCAAAATAAAATCCTATATCTCTAAAATCTCATCCCCTTCCCAGGGGAATCGCAGGGGGCTCGAAAATGAAAAATAACTTTCCTAACGAAAATCCAGCTCCCTCCCATGGGGACTGCAGGCGGACTTCCTACAACAACCTGTACGACGATACTTCGTCCCCCTCCCAGGGGGACCGCTGGGGGTCTTCCTACACTTCATCAGAAATTTCCATCGGTTCCGTTCTGTTGGGCGGCACCCACCCCGTCCGCATCCAGTCGATGACAAACACAAACACCCTGGATACCGCGGCTTCAGTTGCACAGTGCATCAGGATAATTGAAGCCGGAGCTGACTTTGTGCGCCTGACTGCCCAGGGTATCAATGAAGCCCGGAACCTTGCGAACATAAAATCGGAGCTCCGGAAAAGTGGATTCGATACCCCCCTGATTGCCGACATCCATTTCAACCCTTCCGCCGCCGGGGTTGCAGCAAGGATAGTAGAGAAGGTAAGGATCAATCCGGGTAATTATGCCGACAAGAGGGCATCATTCCGTAAAGTGGAATTCACTGAAAAGGAATATGAAGAAGAGCTTGAAAGGATCCATTCACGGATTCTTCCACTTATAAATATATGCAACGAAAACAATACTGCTATCCGGATAGGAGTTAATCACGGTTCCCTGTCCGACCGCATAATGACACGCTATGGCAATACCCCGGAAGGAATGGCAGTATCGGCAATGGAGTTCATCAGTATATTCAGGTCTGAAAACTTCCACAGGCTGGTTCTTTCAATGAAATCCTCCGACACGGGCGTAATGATAAAAGCAACACGCATGCTTGCAGACATGATGACCGGTGAAGGATTCGCCTATCCGCTTCATCTTGGAGTCACCGAGGCAGGTGAGGGAGAGGATGGAAGGATAAGATCAGCCGCAGGCATCGGAACTCTTCTTTCGGAAGGCATCGGCGATACAATAAGGGTATCCCTGTCGGAGGCTCCCGAAAACGAAATTCCTGTCGCCAGGGAAATAATCCGTTTTCTGGCGGGCCCGGCAGGACGGGTTGCCACTCCTGATGAAAGGCTGGATTTTAAAACTCATTCTGCTGCGTATAAGCCGGAGGTCGTTACTCAAGCAAACGGAAAATTCAAGAATGAAAGCGGAAAAGCATGTAATTACAATGTAATTACATTAAAATCCGGAAATTCCTTGCCGTTGAATAGCACTAATAATGAGAAAGTTATAATTCATGCAGTATTTGATGAGGATGATGCGGAGAAGCTTGCGATTGATTCCGCATCACTCGCTGGAAAGTATTTTATAACAAGGCAGGTCGATGGAATTTGCATTTCCAACAAAGGAAAGGTGAAGGGGGAAAAGCTGAAGGAGCTTTCATTTTCAATACTTCAGGCAACCGGGGCAAGAATAACAAGGGTTACATATCTTTCGTGCCCTACCTGCGGACGGACAAAATTTGATCTTCAGGAGGCGGTAAAAAAAGTAAAGGCAGTCACCGGCCACCTTTCAGGTTTAAAGATCGCTGTTATGGGATGCATTGTAAACGGTCCGGGGGAAATGGCGGATGCGGATTACGGATATGTGGGGGCAGCAAACGGCAAAGTGCATATTTACAGGGGAACGGTTCCGGTACTAAAAAATATTCCTCAGGAATCGGCTGCAAAGGAACTACTCAGATTAATTGAGGATGATTTGAGAAACCGTTAACTTGAATGATGGCCCCTGCCCCCTAAAGGGGGTTCTTCCCACATTGATGATTTAAAGCCCCCTTCAGGGGGTTGGGGGCCAAATACCTTATGCAAACCTGAAATCCAGTTGTTTCTTCTGGAGGTCAGCCTTAACGGCTGCAATCTTAACCCTGTCGCCGAGGGTATAAAGCTTCCCTGTTGACCTTCCTCTCAGGCAATAGTTCTCCTCATCATACTCGTAAAAATCATCCGCCAGCTCCCTTACGCTTATCATCCCCTCGCACTGGTTTTCAATGATCTCCACATAGATACCCCACTCAGTAACTCCTGATATAACTCCTTCAAAAACCTGATCGAGCCTGTCGCTCATATATTCCACCTGCTTGTATTTTACGGAAGCCCTTTCAGCCTCATTGGCAACCCGTTCCATTTTCGAAGAGTGATCGCAAAGCTTTTCAAACTTCTCCTTGCTGCCCGGATTTTCATTCTCAAGGTAAGCCGTAAGAAGCCGGTGCACCATCATATCGGGATAGCGCCGGATGGGAGATGTGAAATGGGTATAATGCTTGAATGCCAGTCCGTAATGGCCGATGTTGTCGGTTGAATAAACCGCCTTGGCCATTGCACGCAGCGCTATTGTCTCGATAATGTTCTGTTCGCTCCTGCCGGCGACCTCCTTCATAAGCCTGTTCATGGCTTTTGGAAGATTGTTCTCGTCAGCTGTAAGTTTATATCCGAACCTTGTGATGAAATGCCTGAAATTGCTGATCTTTTCAGGATCAGGCTTGTCGTGGATCCTGTAGACAAAAGTCTTTCCCCTCAGCTTTTTCCCTACATACTCCGCAACGCGCCTGTTTGCCAGAAGCATGAACTCCTCGATAAGCTGGTTTGAAGTACCCATGTCGCGAAACTTCACGCCAAGGGGCTTACCGTTATCGTCAAGATCGAACTGCACCTCAATCCTCTCAAAGGAAAATGCGCCGTATGCAAATCGTTTTTCCCTCAGCTGCTGGGCAAGCCTGTGAAGAAGAAGGATCTGATCTTTCATCTCCCCCTCACCGGTGTCAATTACAAGCTGGGCCTCACCGTATGAAAACCTCTTGTCGGAGTTAATGATGGTTCTTCCATACCATTCGGTCAGAACCTCCGATTTGTCATCAAGCTCAAAAACCGCTGAATAGGTAAGCTTGTCCTCTGACGGCGAAAGTGAACAAATGTTGTTCGAAAGTCTCTCGGGAAGCATCGGAACCACCCGGTCGACCAGGTAAACCGATGTTGCCCTCTGCTTTGCCTCCTCTTCGGTAAGCGAGCCGGGCCTGACGTAATGAGTCACGTCTGCAATGTGGACCCCGACTTCCCAGTTGCCGTTCTCAAGCTGCCTGAGTGAAAGGGCATCATCAAAATCCTTTGCGTCAGCCGGATCTATAGTAAATGTCGGTACATTCCTGAAATCCCTTCTCTCCTTAACGTCAGCTTCAGTAATCTCGCCGCGGATCCTTTCTGCATCATTTTCAACTTCTTCCGTAAACTGATAGGGCAGTTCGAATTCTGCCAGGATTGCATGCATCTCCGTGGAATGCAGTCCCGGATCGCCGAGCACATTTATTATTTCTGCTACCGGGTTCTTTGACCTTGGATTCCAGTCGGTGACCCTTGCCACGGCTTTCTGGCCCTGTTTTGCACCGTTGAGCTTTGATGACGGGATATAAAGATCGAACGGCATGTTTTTATTATCCGGCATCAGGAAGGCAAAATTGGGCATTATCTCGACTGTTCCCACAAAAGTCGTTCTCCATCGTTCTATGATCTCGACAACTTCACCCTCGGGCCTTGTCCCTTTTTTCCTTGCATAGAGGCATACCTTCACCTTGTCGCCGTGAAGGGCAGTGTTGAGGTTTCTTGCCGACACGAATACATCATCCTCCATTTCATCGGTCGAAATAAACCCATAGCCCATCCTTGTCATGTCGACAGTTCCCGTAATACATACCCCTTCGCCCTGTTTTGATCCCTTCTTTTCCTGAAAGGAGTCCCTTCTTTCCCTTTTGCTTTTCCTGCCCATGATTTTTAGGTTTCCGCGAAGGTAGCAAATTGAACCATTTATTTTAATACATTTGCCTGTTAAATGAGATACGGTGACATCACTTGATTCAGTATATTCCCATTCCCCGAACATAGTTACAAGGAAAACCGGAAACGAGTATATCCTTGTTCCTGTGGCAAATAACATAGCTGATATGAACAGCGTTTACACTCTGAACGAATCGGGTGCCTTCATCTGGGAGCTTATCGACGGAAAAAGGAACACCGGTGAGATTATCAGCGCCCTCACCCTGGAATATGACATCGATGATGCCTCAGCATCAAGAGATGTCTTTTCATTTCTGGAAAATATGAGTAAATATCTCATCATCAACATTTAAAATAATATTATTACGAAAAAACCGTTATCCTTCAGAGCCGATTCATTTATTGAACCCAATAACTCTGAAGATTGCAAGACACTGTCACATATAGGGAAAGCAGCCTGGGATTTTACTACTTGCAAAAGCAGCCCAAGATCAGAATGAGAAGCTATAATCTGAACATTGCCGGGTACAACATCAGACTCGAATCTGCGGATGACGGACCTGAACTGGTTCCTTCACAGAGGTTCAGACAGAATATTGTCTCTGATCACGATTATGATATCCGCATCAGGGTTCATCATGGAGCCATTAAACCTGACGAGGATGCCGAAAGGCTTTTTGTTGCTCCGTATGTTGTTGAGATAAAAGGATATAAGATAACCAAAAGCGATAATTTCTGGAGTGTCTACAAGCAGAACGGCGACCTGCTTATTATTACCAACTTCCCGGATTCCCCCTCAAAGAAGGCAACCCTGAAATTTTCACTTGCACTCAGGGAATGGGATCTCTATATCGAGAATGCCGGCTGGGAAACCGATCCGATGGAATATCCCCTCGACGGACTTATCCTATATTACCTTACGGCAATAAATGCCGACATAATGATCCATGCTTCAGGCGTTTACTACAACGGCCGCGGATATCTGTTCAGCGGGGTGTCGGGAAGAGGCAAGACCACGATGGCATTGCTGTGGGACAATATCGGCGCCCAGGTCATTCACGACGACCGGCTTATAATAAGGAATACCGATGGTTTGTTCAGGATGCACAACACACCGGTTTATAAGAATGATGTACCCCGCAGCGCACCGATCGACAGGATTTTCCTTATCGGTCATGGCGATGAAAACAAAATGGTTCCTTTAAGGGAGGCATCTGCAGTAAGCATGGTTGTCTCGAACTGCATTCAGCATAATTACAGTCCCGAAATGATTGCCCGTTTCCTGGGCTCCGTTTCAATGATGTGCTCGAAGGTCCCCGTGGCGACCCTTTCTTTCAGGCCCGACAGGAGCATAATCGAATATATTCTGAGGAATGAATGAGTAAGGATCTCCTCTCCCATACAGTCCTGAAGGATATCGGTTTCATGCTCCTTGCTGAGGGAAAGACCATAAGGGTAAGGGCTGAGGGAACAAGCATGCACCCGTCGGTAAAGTCGGGATCCGTTATATTTATCAAGCCCATTGAAAAAGGCGACAAGCTGCGGCCCGGAGAGATAATAGCCTGGAAAAGGGATTCCGGAATCGTTGTTCACAGGATTATCAGAACCTACAGACAAAAAGGTCAGGAATTCTTTGTGACCAGGGGCGACAGCAGTCTGGAGGAGGACGAACCTGTCCTTTCCGAACAGATAGCCGGCAGGGTCGTCAGGGTTGAAAATCCTGAAGGGAAACCTGTTCCTCCCGGCAAATACCTGAATAAAAAACCAAATTACACCCTGAACCGGTTTTTGGTAAGGATAATTTTGCAATTTTACAGGGTTAAAAGATTTTTTTAATCCGTGAGATTACCCCCCAACCCCCTGAATGGGATTCACCCCCAAATCCCCTAAAGGGGGCTTAAGGTGAGGATAGTAATACCCCCTTTAGGGGGAAGGGGGCAAAACTGTTATGAAAGGAAAAATCAGGCTCTTCAGGAAAGCTCTGGGCCTTGTCTGGGACAGCGCCCCCGGATGGGCAACGGTAAATATTGTGATCTCTGTCCTCCAGAGCTTCCTGCCCCTGGTACTGGTCTGGCTAATAAAGCTACTGATCGACGGAATCACTCAGGCAGCAACCGCCGGAACAACAACATCTGCAGATATAATCCCGATGATAATCGCTGTTGTTGCCGTCTACTTCCTCGATGAAGTATCGACCGACTCGGGGAATTTTGTCCGAAGCAAGCAATCGGCCAGGCTTGAAGGCTACATGTACAACCTTCTGCATTCAAAGGCAGTCAGGCTCGATCTTATCAACTTTGAGCACCCGGGTTACTATGATTGTCTTTCGAGGGCAACATCCGAGGCCCCCTGGCGGCCCAACAGCATCCTTAACAATATCGTTTCGATGTTCCGCGGGCTCCTTTCGCTGATACTTATGGCCGGGCTTCTGTTCACGCTGCACTGGGGAGCGGCTCTCCTTCTTGTTGTTGTCAACATTCCGGGAATCTGGCTCAGGCTTCATTATGCAGATATCCTTTATCATTTCCAGAGGGAGCAGACTCCCGAAGCACGGAAATCGGCTTATTTCAGCTGGCTCCTTACAGGCGACAGGCCTTCGAGGGAGGTAAGGCTCTTCGGACTTGGAAATTATTTCATATCGCTATTTAAAAAGTCATTCAATAAGCAGAAAGAAGAAGAACTGGAAATCCTTGGAAAACGGACCCTGATAGAAATAGTCTCGGATGCAGTAAAGGCATCTGCGATCCTGGTTCTCCTTCTGGTGATTGCCCGCCGTACAATAAACGGGTCGCTTACTCTCGGCCAGATGGCAATGTTTCTCCTGGCATTCAGGCAGGGCATGACATATATCAGGGACCTTTTCAGTTCACTCTCAGGGCTTTATGAGGACGGATTATTCATAGGCGATACCTTTGAGTTCCTTGATCTCAGGGAAAATGTGGTTGCAAGGCCTCCTTTCACGAAACCTGCTGAACTGAGTACAGGGATAAGTGCCGGGAACTTATCGTTCACATATCCGGGGAACAGCCAGCCGTCAATCAATAATATCTCGTTTGAGATAAAGAAAGGGGAGATCATTGCCATTGTGGGACCCAACGGGGCAGGGAAAAGCACCCTTGTAAGGCTTCTTACCCGGCTTTATGATCCCGATTCAGGTATTGTCAGGTGGGATGGCAACGATATAAGGACGATGGAGCCGGATGAGTACAGGAAGTTTTTCTCTGTCGTTTTTCAGGATTTCATGCTCTACAATCTTTCTGCGGGTGAGAACATAAGAATGGGCAATATTGATATCAGTGATCCGGGCGCCGCTATAAGGGAGGCGGCTTCGGCGTCGGGTGCCGATGATCTGCTGACCGGTCTGCCCAGGGGATATGACACTGTTATCGGGACTCTTTTTGACGACAGCCGTGAGCTGAGCTGGGGGGAGTGGCAGAAGATAGCGCTTGCCAGGGCGCTCTTCAGGAAAGCGCCGGTGCTGATACTCGATGAGCCGTCGAGCTCGCTTGATGCAGATACTGAATATGAGATTTTCAGCCGGTTCCGGGAGATTGTCAGCGGACGCACGGCTATACTCATAACCCACCGTTTTACAAACGTCACCCTTGCCGACAGGATTATAGTACTCGAGAACGGAGCCATCACCGAAACCGGCACTCACGGGGAACTGATGACAAAGAGGGGAAGGTATTACGAGATGTACTCGAAGCAGGCGAACAGGTTTTAGGGGGCAGGGGGCGGAGGGCAGGGGGCTTTGACCACAATTCATCTGCTGAAAACTTTGTGAAACTCCACCGATGGATCGGGGCAGGCTGTGCAAAACTCCCTGTCACTTCGTGCAAAACTCCGTGCAACTCAGTGCAATCCTCCGTGTAACTCCGTGAAAAACTCCGTGTCACTCCGTGGTTAAGGATTTCTTTCTTCTCCCAAATGACTTTTATTAATCCTTAAAAAATCCTGAAATATTTTACTAAATTATTTTGCAAATCACGCGAAAATTACTATATTTAAGGTGTGAGTCAGTGTCCTAATTGAAGTTTTATTGTTATGAGCAGAATCAACAGAGAAAATCTGAAGGTCAGGATTCTCAAGCTGGCAGATTCAAAAAGTACCGGTTCTCCCGACCATTTGGCATTAATGCTTGGAATCAGTCCAAGGTCCGTTAAACGGATTGTAAGTGAGATCAGGGAAGAGGGGCAGGAGATACGATTTTGTCCGATAAGGGGTTCATATGTCACAGAAAAAGAATATTGTTAAGATGTAAAGGTTGCTAATTTCAACTCTTTCAGGCACATATCGCTGCATTTGTTCTCGTGTCTGATGTTTTCCGTGCTAAACGGCGGGTCGCCCTGACCCTGTCCCCGGGAGTTCTGCTGATTTCTTCCGGGGACCTCTTTTTATGTGCGATAGGCGATAGGCGATGTGCGATAGGCGATGTGGAACAGATGATATGGGAATTTTTACAATAAGTTTTTAATATTAATTAAAATCTCGCTGTTATGGATGCAAAGGAAATGATGAGGAGAACCAAGCAATTCGGTTATGATTGTATTGACCTCAGTGACTCTCTTTATGGGAATTATTTGAAGAATCATGTACATGGTCAGTTGATAAGATGTTCCACATCAGTAGGAGCAAATTACAGAGTTGCCAGATTAGCGCAAAGCGAGGCTTCATTTGTTGCCAAGTTAAGTATTTCAGTTGAAGAAGCTGATGAAAGTGCGATGTGGCTGGAAATGATTGTCGACAAAAATCTTCTTAATCCCAAATATGATGAAGAGTCAAAACGGCTGATTAGGGAGGCAAATGAATTAACCTGAATATTTATTGCCACCCGGAAAACCATGGAAAAAAAGAAATCATAAATAATCTTCCCCCTTCCATCTTACATCGCCTATCGCCTATCGCAAATAATACATAGGACCTCACTTCGGAAATGTCCTGTCGGAGGTTTCCATGAAAATATCAAAGTACCCTTCTGTAATCATTACCGAATCGAGAGGATTGATAATGTTTTTTGCCTTAAAATTGAAGTCGCCTCTAAGGTTTCCTTGTTCTGTTCCAAGTATCCGGAACCGGCCAGATACAGCCCGGTAGGTTTTCGATTGACCGCCGTCAAGTTCCACGACATATTGCGCTTCAAATTCCGGAAAGGAAAAAAGCACTTTGGTGAATGTTTCGTCGTATGCTTCTATAAGAAATGAATGCCGGTCGTGATTATATACCTGGAATTCGTAGCCGGTTTTCTGGTTGTTGACGTAGTCGGTATATTTTTCAGCGAAGCCGTTGAATGAATAAATCTGGCCGTCGATTTTTGCTTCCAGAAGCTTGTTCTTTTCGGGATCGGTGGAGCAGGAGTATATTAAGGAAATCAGACTTACCAGGTAAAATAATTTCTTCATGCATACTGACTTTAATATATAACTCATTACATTACTATAATATTATTTCAGATATTAAAAAGGAATCCTGGTATTCTTTTAAAATGAATTTTATTAAACCACGGAGTCACACGGAGTCGATCACAGAGTTGCACAGAGTTTCTCACAGCCTGCCCTTATCCCCCGGCAGAGTTGCATGCAGCTGAATCCAAAAGAAGCAGGATGTTTTTCGATCAGACAATTACTCTTTTAATACCATCTCTTAAGGATTCGACATTGAAGTTAATCAGATATCCGATCCTGCATTTTGATAATTTCAAATAAGTCATTAATCGGGCAAGGTAAACCGGATTCAGAGAATCAACAGCTTAGACCTCGATAACGACTTTACCTTCAACAAACAGATCAATCCTGTATCCCAGATCAAGTTTCCTTTCTTCATAAACCAGGGGCATTGGTTTCTGTTTAATAACGAAAAGACCAGTTTTCTCAAGCTCATAATGAAGACATTCTTCATAGGCAGATTCAAGCAACCCTGGTCCTAATGCACTATGAACTTTGTAAGCACATTTTAAAATTGAATTTGTTAACTCCTGATACAAAAAGGTCATATTTACAGCTATTTTACAAGAAATTTTAAAGTTTGCAGATCCTATACTATGAAGTGGGTAGCGGATTTAAAACTATATGGTTTAAGGATTTCTTTACTCCGTGTTTAACTCCGCGAAACTCCGTGTTTAACTCCGTGTTTAAATGAATTCTTACTCCGTAAAACTTCGTGTTTTAATGAATTCTTGCTCCGTGAAACTCCGTGTTTAACTCCGTGAAACTCCGTGTTTAAATGAATTCTTACTCCGTGAAACTCCGTGTTTAACTCCGTGTTACTCCGTGGTTAAATGGATTTTACTATAATCTAATATTCACCCCCACCCTGGCTGTTACCGAGTTATCGCCATTCGTATCATTCTGATAAACACCCCTTAGGCTGATGCCGGTTCTGTTGCTGACCTTCAGTATTGTACCAACTGAAACAATATACCCCGGGGCGGTTTTGTAATAATCGCCATGGGAACCTGAACCCAATTGCAGATCAGGTGAACTGAATCCCCCAAACTCACCTGTTGCATAAATCCGGTGCCAACGCCTTACATATAAACCCAGGCCGGCTTCAATATCAAAATATTTAGTTTTTACAGGATAGAAGTATCCGGTCAGGTCCAGACTGATGCACCGGGCATCCTCCAGAAACTGGATCTCGGTATCATTCCGGAAGAAATCAAGGAACCCGATTGCCGGGGCAATATTGAACCTGTTTCCAACCGGCAGGGAGAACTCATTATAGAAGCAGTACCCTTCAAGGTCGCCGGAACCGGTAAAGGCGTAGCCGGTTTCGATGCGGATGCTGTTCATTCTGTATTCCAGATCCTGGGTAAAAGCAGGTGTTGTGTTCATTAAAATTAAAATTGTCAGGAAGAATGTATAGGTTTTCATAATTCGTGTAATGGTCATTTTTACATTAGTTACAGTTTTTTTGAAGAACTTGCACAGAGTTCCACAGAGGAGCACAGAGAGCCACAGAGAATAATCATTTGCGTTATTTTAAAATCGAAATCCGAACAGCGGAGAAACCGTAAGCCCCTCAAAACCCAGGGCCCAGATGACATTCGTATCGGCCCGCAATCCCAGATAAAAATTGCTTTCGAACTGGTAATAATAGTCGAGACAGATTGTAAAACCGATTTCCCAGAATATCATACTGTAACGTGTATAAATAATAGTCTGGTCATTAATGGTCTGAATTGTCAGGTCCGGATGAAAGTTATACTCTCTTTTTAACTTAAATCCAAAACCTGGTTCAAGATAATGCTGACCTTTCAGATTTATTGGTCTTGAAAATGTTACATCTGCCATCTGTCTTACAGCCATTGTTTTATAGCTCTCAAAATAGCCTTCACTCATTGTCCAGTCAATTGAAGCAACTGACACCCGTCCATTCAGATAAAATCCGGTATTGAATTTATATCCTCCCTCCAGCCAGAATGACGGACCATCGTATAATCCCATTAAATCTCGTATAATAACCAGCTCCGGTCCGGATTGTGAATTTCTTCTCCTGTGAGAAACTGTTAATGGGAAGTAACCATGATCAAGAATATAAATACAGTTAAGTTTTTCATATGAAGTTTATTAAAGTTTAAAGCATAGACCTCCACCTACAAAAAAGAAAGTTCCTCCATTGCTTAAGATCCTGTATTCTTGCATTTAGTTGCAAACCGAATCTTTTGTAATATATATAAAGTATATATTTAATCCCACTTGATAACCAAAATGAGTTCTTTTAACTAATTGATAATCTTTATATAGTATGTAAATTTATCTCTCAATTAAGATTATAACTATATTCTAGACTTATTAAAACAGAACTTTTTGCTTTACCATATGCAGCACCAAAGATTATATCCAATTGAATACCATTCTATTTTTAATTGGAATCATATAAACCGAAATGGCACCCTGTTGCATCATTGAAATCTCATCAAATGGTATTTTAATAGTTTTATCATTTTCTTCTATTACTATTTTATAAGTAAATTGTAGAATGAGATTGAAAATACCAAAACTAACTTTAGCCCATACCAAGATTTAGATAATATAAACTCACCAGAAAAAAAGTACCTCCATCCATATGTATCTGATAAATCTTTATAAATAATTAAAGAGATGTAATATTTTAAGTGTGTCTCTAACCACATACTTGTATCGAGATTAAACAAAATGCACTATAAAAAGTAACTATGCATTTTAATAGACTTGATTTTTCATAATTTTATAATTTTAAATCCATCCCTTAAGGCTAAGAATTCAAAGGGATGGATTCATTAAAATTAAAATTAATAGTTCTTGATAGGAGTTAGTTAATTTCAAAGACAGGACATGTTCTTCTAACTAACCCAACCATCTTTAACTTCATCATAAGGTCCAGGATTTGTATTTGTTGCATAAAACCAATCCCTATCCCATTCATTTAGTCCTAAAAAATCTCCACGATAAGTTGTTTTTGCTGTAGCTGTTAATGTAGGACTTAATTGAATCTGTCTTATATCCTACAGTAAGCAGTTGCTGAGTTCTTCTTTCGTTGTATCATATTCATATAGCCAATATACACTGTTGCGCTTTTGTTAGTTTCCAATTTGAATCCCATATAATATTTTGCGGTGATACCATCCTCCTTCTGCAATGAATGGTCCAATTGTTAATTGCAGCTTTTGCATATTCTCTTGGATAATCAATTGGAATTACAGTTGTAGAATTTACCTTTTAGTTCTCCAGTGTAATGATTATAATCTGGGATATCCTCTTGCAACTCTTAGTTCCAATGTCCCCTCAAATAATCCACCGCAATAATCTGCACACCTTACCTTTCCTACTCTTCACTTCGTACATCGGATCTCCTTTCGCACCAGAAATGTCGTTGATATCAATTCCCTTAAGACCATCATCCTCATCCTTAGGCATTATAAGAAGCACCATGTATTTATCGGCATACTCTTCATTGACCTTGACCTCGATCATCCTTTTACCTTCAAAGCGGTAGCCTGTATTCTCCACATCATTGTCTATCGGATGGGCGGCAACCGTAAATGAACCGTTCCCTTTCGGGTAAAAGTTTGCGGGATAAGGACAGTAGATGTAGCAGTCATTTTTTGCCAGGAAGCCTGCCAGCTCGCTCCAGCCGCCTTTCGATTCTGATGCGGAACAACAGCTCAGAAATCCTTCCCTCAGGTTCCTGAATGAAGCGCCAGCGCCCTTCGACTCATCGAGAAGATCGCTGAAAGAGAGACTGTAAAATTCCCTGGTTTCTACGGAGAGCAACTCCAGTTCGCTCATAACGGCTTCATCCTGAATAACATCAGCCAGGATGCGTGCAGCCTGATCAAGATTGTTCTTTAGTATTGTTTCGGATCCGGAAAGCGTTCTTTTGCCAATCGTACCCTGATTTACCGGTCCGGAATCATATTTTTCGCAACCTGCCGCAATCAGGAATATTGCTGTGATAAAAATTAATTTTTTCATGTTTAATGTTAATTTCTGATTCAACATTCGGGTTATAAGCCCTCTTTTATTTGATTTTTTTGCAGTCCGGAGGCTTTTAAAGTCCGGGGAGCGGACCGCTGTCTCTCCCCGGACGCCAGGGTTAGTTTTCTCTCATAGGCATCGAGGTTTTAAATGCAGTTAGACATTATGTTTATTCCACGAAAAACAAATTTTCAGGTTAAAACCCGCTCTCACAACCTCACTTAGAATCGCATTGCAATAGCAATATTAAAATGCGCCGGGGCCAGAAAAAAATATTTTGGCGACTTTTTTTGAAAAAAATGCAAAAAAAATGATTTGGGGTGTATATATAATAAAAAGGTATAGGGTATAGGATTGCTTCGCCCCGCTTGAAGGCGGGGGCTCGCAATGACGCCGGAAACCGGTCAGCTCCCCTCCCGGGAGAGCCTGCCGGGATACAGTTCATTACAACTGGACTGCAAGACTGCCCGCCGCCTGCCGCCTGATGTAATTACCCCAGGATCGGGAATTCCTTGTAAAACTTTAAATATCCGATGGTTTCTGTCCGCAATTTGGTACGGACAAATTTCTTAAGCTCCTTATCCATCAGTTCGCCTGTTCCCTGAAGAAGGCTTTTATTGTTTACTTCCTCAATACGGTCAATGCATTTCTGAATATAATCTGAAAGTTGAACATTCATCCTTGACTCAATAATGGATTTATTCAAAGGTGTATGATTTTTCATGAAGAACCAGCAGTCGAAAATGTCGCGGCCGGCAATTGAATTCCGGTCCAGAAGAGCACAGAGCTTATGTGCAAACATATCCGGAAGGACCATTACCTTCATATTTATTCCAATGTAATTTTTAACCTCATACCGGTTTTCAAACTTACGGTTGGATATCTCTATTTTCAGCTTGCGTTCACCTGTCCCGTAATTAAGGATAATGACAGGACCAAAGAATTTCATTGCTTCATCAAAGATAGTTCCGTATTTCAGGAGTATCCTGTGCACTTTTTTAAAAACAACCTGTTCTTTTTCTTTATCTATCAGATCAAAATCCAGGTCGGTTGAGAAGCGTGGCAGACCATAAAATAGCATCAGGGCAGTGCCCCCCTTAAAGCCAAGAGAGCCAGCAAGTTCAGTTTCCGAATAAATATCCTTTAGGATCTGGACAAGAAATAATCTGTGTCTGTTAATATCAATCATTTTGATAGTTTATTAATCCAATATTTTCCTGACATTTTTTATCAATGCCGCTGATTGATAAAGAGGCATAAGTTTAAATATAAAGGCTTTGTTTAATGGATTCAGATTATCGAAATGATATTCTTTCTCAAGATATAATAAATCCAGGAATGCCCTTTCCGGTTCGGCGATGTTAACGTTGTTATTCTGCCTCGTTATGCCAGCATTATTTACCAGGGATATGCCCTTTATCTTCCTGTAAATGAATTCCCTGTCTTCGATTTCAATTATTCTGCTCAGATAGCTGACTGATGTAATTCGCGAATCGAATTGGAAAATAACTCCTGCCTTTTGCAGGACATATTGCAGGGAAATGTATGATGGTGAAAATAACGAACAGGCCAGCTCTTCGGGATCATATTCCGGCTTTGAATAAACCCCTTTGCGTGGATTATTCAATTTGCCGGTATGAACATAGTAATTAAGTTTCTTGCTGAGCGACTGAAAGTTTTGTACACCGGTCAGCATTGCAATTTCATTGAATCTGAACACGGTCCGGCTTTCCTTGTAAATAGTAAGTACTATATCTTTGCCGCTATTTAGTGAACCATACATACTAATAATTCGTATTTACAGTTCACAATATTAATAAATATTATTTTAAAATACAAATCGATATTTCAACAGGGGGGGCAGGGGGCAGGGGGCAGGGCGCGGGAGACAGGGAGCAGAAAAAGACTTAACCACGGAGTAACACGATGTTAATCACAGCCTTCCCCGATCCATCGGGGGAGTCACACTGTTTTATTCTTAAGAACTCCGTGTAATTCTGTGCAAAACTCCGTGAACTCCATGGTTAAGGGATTTCTGTTTTCCAAAAAAGAAAAGCACCATTATAAACGGATTATAATTAAACTGAAAAGGTTTTTTCTGCAGGTTAGACTTTAACCCACCCCCAGCCCCCCGCCGAAGCGGGGCAGGCTCTCCCAGGAGGGGAGCCTGGAAGAAACACCCCCAAGCCCCCAGCTCCCCGCCCCCCGCAATTAGCCCTCAGGACAGATACTTTTAAATTCTTTTCCTAACTTTGGCATATTTTAAACCGGTAAGCTATGAAAATCAATAATAATTCAGAGATCCCTTCTGCCGAAGTCAAAATGGAAGGTGCAAAGGATGTGAAAATGAAAATTCTTGTCGGACTGAATGACGGGTCTGATAATATAATAATGAGGCATTTCACTGTTGCTCCCGGAGGACACACCCCTTTTCATCAGCACAATTATGAGCATGTTGTCAAAATTGAAAGCAATAAGGGGATTGCCGTTGATGAGAACGGGAAGGAATTTGAGGTTAAAAAAGGGCAGAGCCTGTTTGTAAAGGCAAATGACATGCATCAGTTCCGGAATCCGTTCGGGGAGGATTTCGAGTTTACGTGTATAATTCCTAATCCAGAAAAGAGATAGTCCTGCGGTCGTGCAGTCTTGCGGTCTTGCGGTCAGGAGCTACCCGGTTGTCTGAGGGAAAAAAGAGTTAACCACGGAGGAACACGGGGTTAGGCACAGCCTGCCCCGAGACCTCGGGGGAGGAACACTGTTTTGATATTATGAACTTTGTGTGACTCCGTGAAGAACTTTGTGTAACTCCGTGGTTAAGGGATTTCTGATCCCCAAAAAGAAAAGCCCGTCCTTGCAACGGGCTCTGTTAACTGATAAAATTATATTTTCCTGCTTTTGATGAGTCTTGCTGTCTTGCTGTCTTGCTTCTTCAGTCTTTCTTTCTTAAAGCAGGACCGCACGACTGCAGGACTGCACGACCGCACGACTACTGCAGAAGCGTCACATTCCCTACCTTCTTAAACGGCTTGCCATCAGCATACTTGCCTTCGACATACCATACATATACCCCCTGCTGACAAAGCTTACCCTTATAGTAACCGTTCCACGGGACATTTATGTCATGGCTTTCGAAGATAAGCACCCCAAGCCTGTTGAAGATCTGAAGCTTGTAGTTCATCACCTTCTGACGTATCGGAGGATAGAAGAACTGGTCAGCTTCATAACCACCCGTTGGCAGATCGGTACGTTCGATCGGACCTGTCTTGTTGGGCTGGAAGACCGTCGCGAACCTCAATTCGCCCACCGGTTCAACAGTAACCGCCGGTGCAAGTACATACATATCTGAACAGCCATTATCCGAGTATGCCCACAGAGTGATGTCAAAGATCCCCTCTTCCATATACCTGTGATAAGGTTCCTTCACCTTCGAGGTATCACCGTCGCCAAAATCCCAGAGGTATGAAGTGGCACCCTGACTGAGGTTGAAACACCTTACCCTCTCATCATTCACATAAACCACTGGCGGGGTGATCTCAAAGTAAGCCTTGGGCGATGCATATGCATTCACAACCTGTGTCTCCATCGAGGTTCCGCCCGGACCGGTAACTACAAGCTCTATCCTGTAAGTACCTGCTGTAAAATAGGTATATGTCGGATTCTTTGCAGTCGATTTGCTTCCGTCACCGAAATCCCAAAGGTAAGTTGTACCAGGCACTTCTGTGTTTGTCGAAGTATTATTGATGTTGACATACAATGGTGCACATCCCGATGGAATTGAATCAAAGCTGGCAACCGGTGCCGGCGGAACAACATTTACATTGTGTTTAACGCTGTCTGAACAGTTTGCGTTGGCTGCAATCAGCGTTATTGTATAGGTTCCGACACCGGTATAGGAATGAACAGGATTCTCTTCTGTCGATGTGGTATTGTCGCCAAAATACCACCGCCAGTTCCATGCGCCGGCATTCGTGGTATTCGTGAATGTAACCGGATTTCCTGCTGCATTGAACACCTGGGTTGGAGGTGCAGCCGTGAACTGCGGAATCGGAACTGGCATAACGGTAATGTCAAACGTCTTTACATCAACACAGTTATAGAACGATGTTGTTGTAAGTCTGACCGTATGGACAACCGGATTGGTCGTAAGGTTGGTGTAAAGGTGAGTCGACACGTTTGTCGCATATCCCGATGCACCATCGCCATACTCCCAGAAATACCTTGTAGCTCCCGACAGAGCCGTGAAGGTTATCGTATTGCCAGAACAGACCACCGGAATATTGGGAGTGAAGGTCGCATCAACAGCCGGATAAACCGTTACAAGCCGGGTATATTCTGCCGAACATCCTCCCGGTGACACAACAGTCAGCTTAACATTGCGGTATTCAATCGATCCCGGATTATTGTTTATAAACACATGAACAGGACTGGCATCAACTGTATTTGTTGTTCCGTCGTCAAAGTTCCATGTGAAGCCCGCTATTCCTGTCATATCCTTTGAGAATGTAACAGTAACCGGTGTGCAGCCATAATCAACATCCTGGGTGAACTGTGCCGACGGACTGTCAACTACCACTGCAACATCATCATTCGAAGTACATCCGTTGCTGTCGGTCACCCTGTAGTTCATATTGTAGGTACCGGTAATGAACGAGGTGAATGTCGGCGACTGAACCGTGTAGCTGTTCAGCGGACCTACATCGCCCGTCCAGCGGTGCTGTGAATAAATACCTGAACCTCCTGTTGGATTTCCGTTAATTACTACCGGAACGCCTCCGCAGGCTGCTATCGGATCAATTGCGCTGAAGTCAACAACAGGATTTGCATTTACTGTGAGCGTTGCTGCATTAGTATATGTGGTGGTGCAGGCTGATATCAAAGCCAGACGGTACTGATTGCCGTTAAAACCAACAGGAGCACTCATTATTGCAAGCTGTTGTGTGTTAGTTCCGATATAGATCGCATTATCTGTAAGGTTCGTCCAAACACCTCCTGAGAATAACTGCCACTGAAGTGAATTATATCCTGTTCCGTTTCCAAGGAAAGATGTTGAACCGTTTTCGCAGATCGTTCTTGCAACGGGCTGCAGCGTTACCGCCGGAGGATTAATAACTCTCAGAACTGCAAAGTTTGTACTGACGGGAGCTCCGCATGTCCCGGTTGCCACTGCCCTGAATACCCAGTTATTAAATGAAGACTGAGCATTTGTAATGGTAAGTGTCCTGGTTGCTGAGCCGCTGAAATTTGCATCATCAGTAGAAAGAACAAATCCGGTTCCTTTATTAACGTACCATCTCCATGTTACATTGGTTCCTGTCGCATCAGCTTCCATTATAGCATTATTGCCAAGACAAACCGTTGAATCCTTCGGATGAAGGGTTATTTCTGGAGCTGTATTGACTGTGAATGTTGCATCTGCAGAGGTTACGTTTGTTCCGCAACCCGAGACCACTACATGATAAACATATCCGTTCATTGTTCTGACGGTATTGAATATCTGAAGTGTCGGTGTCATTGCTCCGAAGTAGGTTCCTCCATCGACAACCGCATTGAAGCCTGCTCCCTCGTTGACAAACCACTGGTATGTCAGGTTTGTGCCGGTTGCCGTCACCCTGAAGCTTGCAAGAGTGAATTCGCACACTGCAGGTGAAGGTGTGAATGATGTTATCACCGGCAGATCGCTGACAATAACAGTCGCTGTACCGTTCAGATTAGGTGAAGGAGCCACAACTTCACAGTTATTGGCATCTCTTACCCTGATAAGGCTGTATGTAGTTGTCAACGGCAGGTGTTACAACGATATCTGTACCACTGACATAATTATTGACAATTCCGTGATTTGCTATCTCAACAGTGAACGGACCTGTGCCTGCCAGCATGTTAACCCTGATCACAGAGCTTTCTCCCGGGCATATTGTTGCTCCGCCGGTAAGGAATGCAACCGGACGAGGATTTACAAGGATCTCGACAACATTGCTGTAAACCGGCATACAGATTCCTGAAGTAACCATTCTCCTGTAATAAAGGGTATATGTTGCACCTGCCAGAGGTGTATACTGGTTCAGAGTTGCCCCTGCAATATTTATAAATGGTCCTCCGGTATTTGTCGACGACTGCCACTGGAAGACGTAAGCAGCGGGACCGCCATTCGGAGCCGAAGTCTCAGTAAGCATTGCAGGATTATCTCCGTAACATACAACCTGGTCGGCTGCAATGGTTCCCGGATTAAGGACTGCCGGCTGGGTGATATTTATCGTTGCCTGGGCAGAACATCCGTTGAAATCCACAACCCTTACCGTAACTGTACCTGCTCCTGCGTTGAAGAATGTCTGGGAATTGAATCCAGGAGCAGCAATTGTTCCGCCTGTAGTATTGGAAACGACAACAAAAGAATAAGGCATCGTTCCGCCTGAGGCGAAGAATGTGCCCATTCCGTCGATATCGCCGAAGCAGTCGAGAAGAACATCCCCTGTCGATGACATTGTAAGAGTGACCGGTTCGGTGATCAGAAGGTTGGGATAAAGTATCACCGAACATGCCGGATGAGCTGCATCCCTTATTCTGACATCATATGTTGCCGGGTGCCAGGTTGCTGAAAACATTTGCCAACTGCCAACTGCCACCTCCGTTTATAGTATACTCATAAGTCCCGTAGCCACCCGACGGATTTGTAATGGTGATTGTTCCATCGTTGATTGCCGTTGCACGAAACCTCCGTTTTTGCTAATTGTTGCCGAAAGCATTGCCCGGCTGTGTGATGATATAAGCATTATTCAGTACAATAATACATCCGGTATGGGCAGCATCCCTGATCATAACGTTATAGGCGCCGGGTACAAGGCCATTGAAAATATTTGCCGGTACCTGCCAAGTGCCACCTCCATTGATTGATATTCGTATGTGCCGTAGCCGCCTGTTGCACCACTGATTGTGATTGTACCGTCATTGCCTCCGAAACATGATACATTCGTGCTCGCAATGTTTGCTGCAAGAACTGCAGGCTGGGTTATAACAAGCGCCGGATTAAGAGTAACAAAGCATACGGTATTTGCGGCATCCCTTATCCTGACATTATAGGATCCCGGAGCCAGGTTGGTGAAGTTACCGAATCCCTGCCATGTCGTACCACCGTTGACCGAGTACTGGTATGTTCCGTAACCACCCGCAGGTGCAGATATCGAGATTGATCCGTCATTTGCTCCGAAACAGCTCACATTAACAGATGTTACTGTTGCGGTAAGTACTGCCGGTTCGGTGATCACCAGTGCAGGATTCAGGACGACTACACAAGCTGTCTGGGCGGCATCACGAATCTGTACATTATAGCTTCCGGGAGCAAGGCCTGTGAAGCTGCCCGATAGCCTGCCATGAGGTTCCGCCTGTGATGCTGTACTGGTAAGTACCATAGCCGCCCATCGGGGATGTAATTGTTATGGTTCCGTCATTTGCAGCCGTTACAGGTAACATTTGCCCGTGAAACATTGGCTGTAATTACTGGCGGTTCGCTGATCCTCAACGAGCCATTCAGAATTACTATACATAACGGGTGAGCTGCATCGCGGATCTGAACATTATAGAAGCCCGGGGCAAGGGCAGTAAAGCTTCCTCCAGCCTGCCAGCTTGTTCCACCGTTAATGCTGTATTCATAGGTTCCATATCCGCCTGTCGGAGCTGTAATGGATATTGTACCATCATTCGCACCAAAACATGTTACATTCGTATCTTGCAACTGCCGCTGCCAGCTTTGCCGGCTGGGTAATAATCAAGTGCCGGATTCAGAATGATCTCACAAGTGATATTTGCAGCATCCCTGATCCTGACATTATATGTACCGGGAGCAAGGAAATTGAAAGTCCCTGAGGTCTGCCATGTAGCGCCTCCGTTAATAGTATAGGCATATGTGCCGGATCCGCCAAGAGGATTGGTTATGGTAATTATCCCGTCATTTGCACCATTACATGTGACATTTGTACCTGTAGCGACAGCACTCAGTGCTGTCGGTTCACTAATTACAACAGCAGGCAGAACTGTCACACAGGAAATGTGCGCCCTGTCTCTGATACGTACATCATACGTTCCGGGTGCGAGTGATGAGAATGTACCGGATGATTGCCATGTTCTTCCTCCGTTTACTGCTGTATTCGTATGTGCCATAACCTCCTGTAGGGCTGGTAATTGAAATTCTACCATTATTTGCCCCGAAGCAGGTTATATTTACTGATGTTACATTCGCATTCAGAACTGAAGGTTCTGTAATCACGAGCGCCGGATTCAATGTAATGACGCAAGCTGTGTTGACAGCATCTCTAATTCTGACATCATAAGTATTTGGAGCAAGTCCGTTAAAGGTTCCTGAGGCCTGCCATGTTGTTCCCCCGTTAATGCTGTATTCATAAGTACCATATCCGCCTGCAGGATTTGTAATTGTAATGATCCCATCGTTTGCACCGTTGCATGTCACCATGGTTGGTGTCACAACAGCGTTCAGCATTGCAGGCTGAGTGATCTGGAGGGCATTATCCAGAACAACAATACATGTGATATTAGCCGCATCCCGCATCCGCACATTGTAATTTCCCGGAACCAGTGCGGTAAAAGTACCAGATGCCTGCCATGATCCTCCTCCGTTGATACTGTATTCGTAGGTGCCATAACCGCCTGTCGGATTGGTGATTGCAATTGTTCCGTCACTTCCGCCGAAGCAGGTTACATTGGTTTTAGTAACAACTGCTGTCAGAACAGCAGGTTGGGTAATCACAAGTGCAGGATTAAGTGTTACAGTACATGCTATGTTTGCAGCATCCCTGATCCTGACATTATAAGTACCCGGAGCAAGGTTGCTGAAATTATTGAGACCTGACCAGTTCGTTCCTCCGTTTATCGTGTATTCATACGTTCCATATCCTCCGGCAGCACCTGTGATAGTTATAATACCATTATTGGCGCCGAAGCATGTAACATTTATGCCTGTAGCGACAGCACTCAGTGCTGTCGGCTCTGTTATTACCAGCGCCGGGTTTAGAACAATTATACATCCCGTATGAGCTGCATCCCTTATCTGTACATTATAGCTTCCCGGAGCAAGGTTAGTGAAGGTACCCGATGCCTGCCATGAAGCACCACCGGAAGCACTGAATTCATACGTGCCGTAACCGCCTGTCGGACCTGAAATAATAATCCTTCCGTCATTGGCACCGTTACATGTCCCATTGAAACTGGCCACATTTGCTGAAAGCACCGGAGGTTCCGTTATCCTGAGTGACCCATTAAGCGTGACTATACAGGTAATATGAGCTGCATCTCTTATCTGGACATTATAGAAGCCGGGGGCAAGTGCAGTAAAGTTACCTGATGCCTGCCAGTTGGCGCCTCCGTCAATGCTGTATTCATATGTTCCGTAGCCGCCTGCCGGTGCTGTGATGGTTATTGTTCCATCATTGGCACCAAAGCAGTTTACATTTGTGCTTGCAACCACAGCTGCCAGCTTGGCAGGCTGTGTGATAACCAGAGCCGGATTAAGTACAATCTCACATGAAGTATGAGCTGCATCCCTTATCCTTACGTTATAGGTGCCCGGAGACAGGTTAGTGAATGTACCTGTTGTCTGCCACGAAGCTCCGCCATTTATCGTATAAGCATAGGTACCATAGCCGCCAAGCGGATTTGTAATAGTTATTGTGCCGTCATTTGCACCATTACAATTAACATTTGTACTTGTAACTGTTGCTGAAAGGATAGCAGGTTGTGTTATTACCAGCGCCGGATCAAGAACAATCACACAGGTGATGTGTGCCCTGTCTCTGATCCGTATGTCATACGATCCTGGAGCAAGCGATGAGAAAGTTCCTGTCAGCTGCCACGTACCTCCTCCATTGTTGCTGTATTCATAAGTACCATAGCCGCCTGTTGGTGAGGTAATGTTTATTATACCATTGTTTGCTCCGAAACAGGTTACATTGGTCGAAGCCACCACCGCACTGAGGATTGCCGGTTCGGTTATTGTAATTCCGGGATTCAAAACAATTTCGCATGTTATAAAAGCGGCATCCCTGATCCTGACATCATAAATTCCTGGTGCCAGGTTACTGAAGGTGCCGGATGCCTGCCAGGTTGTTCCTCCGTTGACGCTGTATTCATAAGTGCCGAAACCGCCTGAGGGAGCTGTTATTGTAATAATTCCGTCATTCGCACCATTGCATGTCACCATGGTTGGTGTAACCGTTGCCTTCAGAATTGCAGGGCTGTGTGATCAACCAGTGCATTATTAAGCACTATCATGCAACCCGGATGGGCTGCATCCCTGATCTGGACATTATATGTGCCGGGACCAAGTCCGGTAAAGCTTCCTGAAGCCTGCCATGCACCTCCGCCGTTGACTGTATATTCATAAGTGCCATAACCACCTGCAGGATTTGTAATTGTTATCGATCCGTCGGTTGCCCCAAAACAGGTCACATTTATACTTGCAGATGGTAGCTGTAAGCACTGCCGGCTGGGTTACAATTACCGGATTAAGATCGACATAACAGGCTGTATGAAGAGCATCACGCATTCTAATCGTATAACTGCCCGGAGCAAGACCTGTGAAGAGTGATGATGCCTGCCATGTTGTGCCGGCATTAATTGAGTACTGGTATGAACCATATCCGCCAGTGGGTGCCGTAATTTCAACACGGCCGTCGGACGAACCGTTGCATGAAACCGGAACTGGTGTTACAGTCGCATTCATGACTGCCGGAGCAGTTATAATAACCGCCGGATCAAGAATTACAACACATGCCGGGTGTGCCCTGTCCCTTATCCTTACGTCGTATGAACCTGCAGAAAGTGAAGAGAAGACAGGTGAATCCTGCCATGTTGATCCTCCGTTGATGCTGTACTGGAATGTTCCGTAACCACCGGCTGAGTTTGTTATTGTTATAACACCATTGTTTGCCCCAAAACATGAAATGTCCGTATCGACAACAGTTGCCATCAGTGCGGCAGGCTCTGTGATCTGCAATCCTGCGTTAAGAATTATAATGCATGAGGTATTTGCTGCATCCCTTATCCTTACATCATAGGTTACCCGGGGCAACATTTGTGAACAATCCGCGAAGCAAACCAGTTTGCTCCGCCGTTGATAGTATATTCATATGTACCATAACCTCCTGAGGCTCCGGTAATACTTATTGTACCGTCATTTGCACCATTGCATGTTACATTGGCTGATGAAGCGTGGCAGTGAGCACCGAGGGCTGGGTAGCACAAGTGCATTGTTAAGTACAATAAAACAACCTGTATACGCAGCGTCCCTTATCTGAACGTTATAAGTTCCGGGAGTCAATCCGGTATAGTTTCCGGTTGCCTGCCATGAACCTCCCCCGTTTATACTGTATTCATAAGTTCCGTGTCCGCCTGCTGCGGCCGATATCGTTATTGTGCCATCAGTTGATCCGAAACATGATATGTTTGTTCTGTTTAGCGCAGCAGCACTCGGTGCTGTCGGCTCACTAATTATCAGTGCGCCATCTAATACAATAACACAACCTGTATTAACTGCATCACGAATTCTTACATTATATGTACCGGGTAACAGATTTGTGAAATTGCCCGAACCGAGCCATGTCGTTCCACCATTAATTGTATACTGATATGTTCCATAACCTCCTGTTGCATCCGGAAATTATTATTGATCCGTTATTTGCACCGAAACAGGTAATATCCGTTTTTGTGACAGTTGCACTCAGCACCGTGGGCTGTGTTATAACCAGGGTCGGGTTAAGGATTAAAATACATGTCGGATTGACAAGATCCCTTATCTGAACATTGTAGGTATTTGGGACAAGACCAGTAAAGGTCCCTGTTCCCGTCCAGCTTGTACCTCCGTTAATTGTGTATTCATATGTACCGGTTCCGCCAGTTGCTCCTGAGATTGTAATTGTCCCATCGCTTGCACCGAAACATGTGACGTTTGTTGAGGCAACAGTGCCATTAAGAACCGGAGGCTGTGTAAGGGTAATATTTGCCGTAGCGATACATCCTTTTGAATCGGTAACGGTTACAGCATAATAACCTTCGTTGAGTCCTGAAATATCTTCTGTTGGCGAAGTAAATCCGTTGGGACCTGTCCATGCGATACCGAAATGGAGCAGTTCCGGCTGAAATTGTCATATCAACTGCGCCGGTAGCAACATTGTAACAAATAAGGTTAGTTCCTGTAAGCGAAAGCGACGGCGGCTGATTGACAGTTATCACTGCCGAACCCGAAAGCACTCCTGTACAATTATTGAAGTCGGTAAGCGATGTAAGGGTGTAAGTCGAATTTACAAGAGGTGATACACTTGCAGTGTAAACATTATTCGGATGACCTGTAACAGTAACCGGAGTGGTTCCGTCAGTATATGTGAAAGTGAACGGAGCCACACCCGTAAATGCCAAAGTGAGCGTAGCCGAACTCCCTCTGCATAATTCGCCGCCGCCGCTTATTATACCTGTCGGTTTCGGGAAGTAAGTGATTGTAGTGCTTCCCGAACCTGTATTTGTACAGCCGGTATTATCAGTAATATTTACTATTGTATAAGTTCCGGCTAAAGTGGCATTAATAATATAAGGATTACTGCTTGTAGCTATTGGTGTCTGCGGCACTCCGTTTATTGCATAGGTAAAGTTGAACGGAGCTGTTCCTGTAAATGCAACGCTGAGAGGTCTTGTTCCACCGTCGCACATATTGCCGCCATTGCTTATATTGGCAGTAGGCAGAGGATTGACTGATACCGCAAACGGATTATGATTGGTTACACAACCTGCAATATTTGTTTCCCTGACAAGAATGGTTCCTCCCACATTTCCAAAAATGATATGATATTGAGTTTGCTGAAGGATCACCGATAATTGCTGCTCCTCCCGGTACTGTCCAGTTATATACTGATCCTGCACGGTTGGTTACACTGTAAGTATGCGTGCTTAAAGCGCAGACAATGGCATCACCAGCAATGTTTTCAGGTGCCGGCTGGGTATAAACAGTAACCAGGCGATTTGAAGGATCGCCTGAACAGCCAAGTGAATTGGTTTCATACACTGTAATGTTTCCTGAACCTGCAGCAAGAGCAGCATCGATAAGAATCGCATTTGTATTGAAGTCAAATGTTATGCTCCCAACCGCAGGATCAACAGTCCAGTGGAACGAAGAACCGCCAACGGGATTCACATTATAAACTATATTCTTTATCTCCGACGCAAAGATCGACCCGTCCTGAGATTGGCTGGGGAACAGGCTCCTGGTTGATCGTAATAATAACCGGAACGGGATTCCCGGCACAACCAAACGAACTTGTCGGGTGTAACAGTGTAAGTTGCCGTGATTGGTGCAGAAGAATAATTATTTAAAGCATCATTAATATGAATTGTCAAAGCAGGATCGGCTGCAACATTTACTCCGGCTGTACCCTGAACTGAAGCATCCGACATTGCAGGGAGACCCCAGTTGAAGAGAGTGCCTGCCGGTGTGTTGGCAGGGATCAGAAAGATCTCTTTTCCGATTGGAACACCTGAACAGACAATTTTTGTCTGACCAGGAACAATTACCGGCTGCGGACGAATAGTAATTATTACATCCACAGGTGCTCCGAAGCAATTCGGAGCCAGAACAGGCTGTACCCTGTAGGTCACATTTTTATTTACGCCTGTAAGGTTGGCAAACATATCGGCCGACAGGTAATTTGCCGGCGATATTGCATTCGGAATAACGGCGTTTGTAGAGACAGGACTGAGTCCTGTCTCTACATCCACCGCGATAATGTTATAATGTGTGGGCGTAACCGATCCGGCGGCCTCTTTCAGGATCAATCCTATAGGTGTATTACTGCAGACAGTATTATTCAGTCCGGGATCAAGAACCGGCTCAGAACCTACGCTTACAACTACATCAACTGTAGGGCCTGTACAACCGTCTTTTACAGGGTGTAACGGAATAAGTTACTGTACCGATGCCTCCTGAGGTATTTGTATACGTATCTGTTAGATTGGCAGATGTACCAACAGCCCTGGCAGTACCTCCGGCAACTCCTGCACTATGTGAAGGAGCAGGCCATGTGAAGGTTACATTATCGCCGGGATTTGTGAAATTATTCAGAAGTATCTGGTAATTAAGAGGGATCCCGGAGCAGGTAGAAGGATTCTGGCCTGCTGTAATTGCCGGCAACTGCTTAACCGTTACGGTAATAATATTTGAATTGACTGTTCCGCATCCCGAAGCCGAAGTTGTTACCCTCCTGTAATCGGTGCTTGCAGTAAGAAGTGCCGTTTCAGTAAAAGTGAGAGCAGTTGCTCCCGGAATATTTACCCAGGTACCCAATCCGGCAGGACTATTCTGCCACTGGTATGTAAGGCCGGTTCCGCCTGTCGGACTTCCGGTATTTGTAAATGCAGCAGGAGTTGTATTATAACATATCGATTGATTTGATCCGATTGAACCGGGAGTAAGGTTTCCATAAACAGTTACCAGGATCGAGGGAGAACTTACTGTTCCGCAAGTCCCGCTGGTAACCTGACGTCTATAATATGTACTTGCAGTAAGTGCGGCCGGAGCGTAGCCGACGGCCGTGGCTCCTCCGATATTATTCCATGTCGAGTTATCAGGAGAATTCTGCCACTGATAAGAATACCCCCCTGGCCCCCCTGAAGGGGGGGTAAGTTCTGTTAATGCTGCAGGTGCAGTATTATAACAGATAGATTGATTTGATCCGATAGTACCTGATGTGAGGTTTCCGTAAACAGTGATGAGGATCGAAGCAGAATTTACTGTTCCGCACGATCCGCTTGTAACCTGGCGCCTGTAATATGTGTTTGATGAAAGTGCAGCCGGAGCGTAACCTGCCCCTGTTGCTCCCCCGATACTTGTCCATGCTGCATTATCGGGTGAGCTCTGCCACTGGTAGGTAAATGCCCCCGTACCCCCTGAAGGGGGACTTATTTGTACAAGGGCTGAGGGTACTGTATTATAGCAGATCGATTGTGCTGTTCCAATAGTGCCGGCAGTAAGGTTGCCGTAAACCGTAATAAGTATTGAACCGCTGTTAACTGTTCCGCAGGTTCCGCTGGTTACCTGACGCCTGTAATATGTGTTTACCGTAAGAGCCGGCGGAGCATAGCCGATAGCCGTAGCACCTCCAATACCCGTCCATGTTGCATTATCCGGAGAACTTTGCCACTGGTATGTATAACCACCCGGACCGCCTGTTGGCGCTGCAAGCTCTGTTAATGGAGCCGGAGCTGTATTATAACAGATAGTCTGAACAGTGCCAATCGTTCCTGCGGTCAGATTGCCATAAACAGTTATCAGAATTGCAGCAGAATTTACAGTTCCGCACGACCCGCTTGTTACCTGGCGCCTGTAATATGTGTTTACCGTAAGCACGGCCGGAGCGTAGCCGACGGCCGTTGCACCGCCTATATTTGTCCAGGTTGAATTATCAGGTGAGCTCTGCCATTGAAATGTATACCCCCCTGGCCCACCTGAAGGGGGGGAAAGTTGAGTCAGAGCTGCCGGAGCAGTGTTATAGCAGATCGATTGTGCTGTTCCGATTGTTCCTGCGGTCAGATTCCCGTAAACAGTTATCATAACTGAAGCACTTGCAACAGTTCCGCAGGTACCGCTTGTTACATTCCGCCTGTAATAAGTTGTTGCTGTAAGCACGGGGGAGCGAAGCCGACCCCTGTAGCTCCGGCAATATTGTTAAATGTGACATTATCCGGTGAATCCTGCCACTGGTAAGTGTACACACCTGTACCTCCTGTTGGAGCAGCAAGCTGTGTAAGAGCAGCAGGTGTTGTATTATAACATATCGATTGTGCTGTTCCGATTGTTCCTGCTGTAAGGTTCCCGTAAACCGTTATCAGGATCGATGTGCTGTTAACAGTTCCGCAGGTACCGCTTGTAACCTGACGCCTGTAATATCTGCTGGCTGTAAGGGCAGGTGGTGTATAACCTGTTGCTGTTGCTCCCCCGATATTTGTAAATGTAATATTGTCCGGTGAATCCTGCCACTGGTATGTATAACCTCCGGGACCTCCTGTCGGTGCGGTTAATTCTGTTAACGGGGCCGGTATTGTATTATAGCAGATAGTCTGTGCAGTTCCAATCGTTCCTGCTGTAAGATTACCGTAGACAGTGATAAGAATTGATGCCGAGTTGACCGTTCCACATGTTCCGCTGGTCACATTGCGCCTGTAATACGTATTTACGGTAAGTGCGGCCGGAGCGTAGCCGACGGCCGTTGCACCTCCGATGCTTGTCCAGGTTGAATTATCGGGCGAACTCTGCCACTGGAATGTATACCCCCCTGGCCCCCCTGAAGGGGGGGTAAGTTGAGTCAGAGCTGCCGGAGCAGTGTTATAGCAGATTGACTGTGCTGTACCAATTGTTCCAGATGTAAGCTGGTTATAAATATTTACATTTCTATTCGAAGCTGCTCCTGCTCCGCAACCGTTTTCGGGATATACCGAAATTGTTCTGGGAGATGCTGCTCCGGGAGCAAAATCAACAACAACTGCAATTGTCCCCTGGCCGGAAACGATAGTTACTCCGGCAGGTACTGTCCATACGTAATTTGATGCATTGGCAACTGCAGTGATTGAATAATTGACACCTGACTGGCCGTAACATACGTTTGCAGGACCTGTAATAGCTCCTGCGGCACCCGGGGCTGCCGGATTGACCGTAACATTATAATTTGGTGTGGTTAACTGACAACCTGTAGCGGTAATTCTTTCTGTAACTCTCACCCATCCGGCACCTGCTGCAACATTCCAGATAATTGTCACACTATTATTTGTGGAAGGACCTGAAATTGTGCCGTTTGAAACTGCCCAGCTGTAAGTGCGTCCTGCCAGCAAAGGAGTGGAATATACTCTTGGTATTTCCCAGACAGGGACCTATATCTCCGGATACAACCGGTGCTGGCAATGGATTTATAGAAATAAGGATTGATGCGCTGCTTACCGTACCGCACGATCCGCTTGTTACATTCCGCCTGTAATAAGTATTTACAGTAAGTGCCGGCGGATTGTAGTTAGCGGCAGTTGCACCAGCGATATTATTGAATGTAACATTATCGGGTGAGTTCTGCCACTGGTAAGTATAGACGCCTGTTCCGCCTGCCGGTGCAGTGAGCTGTGTAAGTCCGGCCGGAACAGTGTTGAAGCAGATTGCCTGGGCCGATCCTATTGATCCGGCAGTGAGGTTGGCATAGACAGTAATTAATATTGAAGGAGTGTTTACGGTTCCGCATGTTCCGCTTGTTATCCTGCGCCTGTAATATCTGTTTGCAGTAAGAGCAGGAGGTGAATAGCTTGAAGATGTGGCACCGCCTATATTTGTCCAGGTTGAATTATCGGGTGAATCCTGCCACTGGTATGTATATGCCCCCGGGCCCCCTGAAGGTGCTGTAGCCTGGGTAAGCTGGGCAGGCGCTGTATTGTAACAGATCGACTGTGCCGACTGGATAGTTCCCGGAGTGAGATTTCCGTAAACGGTTATTGTGACTGAAGTACTGCTCACTGTTCCGCATGTTCCGCTGGTTACGTTCCGCCTGTAGTACCTTGTTGCTGTAAGAACAGGAGGAGCATAACCTGAGCTGTAGCGCCGCCGATATTTGTAAACGTAACATTATCGGGAGAATCCTGCCACTGATAGGTATACCCCCCTGGCCCCCCTGAAGGGGGGGTAAGTTGTACCAGCGCTGCAGGCGCAGTGTTATAACAGATTGACTGGTCAGTGCCTATTGTACCTGGCAGAAGCTGGCCATAAACAGTGATCAATACCACGTTGCTGTAAACCTGTGCACAGGAACCGCTCGTTACCCTGCGCCTGTAATATGTGCTGGCAGTAAGTGCCGGCGGACTATATGTCGAAGCTGTTGCTCCGGTTATATTTGACCAGGTGACTGTTATCGGGTGAACTTTGCCACCGGTAAGCATAACCACCGGGGCCTCCGGCAGGTGCTGTGATCTGTGTAAGTTGGGCAGGGGCAGTGTTATAGCATATAGTCTGGGCGCTTCCGACGCTGCCGGGAGTCAGATCTGCATAGACAGTGATAAGTATTGAAGGACTGTTTACAGTACCGCAGCTGCCGCTTGTAACTCTTCGCCTGTAATACCTGTTTGCAGTTAAAGCAGGAGGTGAGTAGCTTGAAGCTGTTGCACCTCCTATATTTGTCCAGGCAGCGTTATCGGGTGAATCCTGCCACTGGTAGGTATATGCTCCTGTTCCACCGGTTGGTGCTGTGGCCTGGGTAAGCTGTGCAGGCGCTGTATTGTAGCAGATCGATTGTGCCGACTGAATAGTACCAGCAGTAAGGTTGGCATAAACAGTTATCTGAATTGATCCGCTTATATTCGTACATGGTCCTGAATTCACTATTCTCCTGTACCATGTCGTTGAGGTAAGGGCGGGTGGAGATAATTTGCCCCTGTTGCGCCTGCGATGTTATTGAAAGTGACATTATCCGCTGAGCTCTGCCACTGATAGCTGTAAACACCTGTACCACCTGCTGGGGCAGTACCAGTTAGACCGGCAGGAGCAGTATTATAGCATATTGTCTGAGTTGCTGCAACAGTGTTGTTGGTTATGACAGCATAAATTGTAAGGACAACCTGTTCAGCAGGTCCCTCACAAAAAAGCCCTGTAGTGCCAATTTCACGGACCCAGTAATTGTAAACCCCTGCATGGTCATGGGCTTTGACTGCCACGCCACGGAGCTCGCCGCCGCCGGCGTGCCGCTGCCGACCGACAAACCGCTCGACGGCGTCAACCTGCTCCCGTTCCTGACCGGTAAACAAGCCGGCCGTCCCCACGACCAACTCTTCTGGCGTGCCGGCGAGAAGCACGCCGCGCGTGTGGGTGACTGGAAACTCGTGAAAGAGCGCGGTAACGAAGTGGAGCTTTTCAATCTCAAGGATGACATCAGCGAGAAGACCGGCCTCGCCGCAAAGGAACCGGCGAAGCTGAAGGAACTCCAAGCCGCCTACGCCGCGTGGGAAAAACAGATGCAACCCGCGCAGTGGATTCGCCAGGACGGCCGCACTCAAACCGGCGTTGGACGCGGCAAAGCTAAAGGCGGCGGGATCGAGGAACGTTTCAAGCAATTCGACAGAAACGCCGACGACGAACTGACGCCTGCCGAGTTCCCGATGAGTTCCTTCAAGCAAGTGGACAAAAACAACGACGGTGTTCTGACGCTTGACGAAGTGAAAGCCTATTTCGGCAGCCGTCCGTCAGGAAGATCACCGGCCACACCCAAGCCGCAATCAGCGGAGAAACCATGAAGCACGCCATCGCTGCAATCATCAGCCTGACAGCCATTCTCGCCTGCCTCACTCTCTGCGCAGGAACCGCCACGGCCCGCCACCAGCGGCGGTCTTGCCGAACGGTTCAAGCAACTCGACCAGAACGGCGACGGCAAACTCACCAGCGATGAAGCCTCCGAGGCGGTGCGAAATCGGTTCGACGCGAACAAGGACGGCGTCTCACGCTTAAGGAACTCGCTGGCGATGGCGCGAAGAAGCAACGCCGCGCCGTGAAGTGGGTGAAGCCACCCGAAGCTATGACGGGCAGAAGCCGGCCAGGCGCTCGATCCGCGACCTGTCTGGAAGCGCTCGCTGCAACTGCCGTTGACCGACAGCGCGGGCAAGACGCTCGTCGGCACCGAGATTCTGGAACTGGCGCCGCACGGTGGACGGCTGTATGCCAACAATCGCACTGGGGTGATACAGAGAAGCGCGACCCCGACAGCGTGTGGCTGGCTTCGTTTACGCCGGGGCTTCGCAGGTGTTTGTGAAGGACGGCATCGATGTTCCCGTGGCCGTGGATGTGCAGCTTGGACCGGAGGTGACCCGCGCGACATGCTTGAAGAGTGTGACTTTCACCATGGATGCGGAGGCAAGGCGATCCGCCGCGTCATGGCTCGGCTCGGCGTCAATCGCTGGCGCGGGTGAAGACTGGCGGCAACGCCCATTCTCATCTCCGTGAAATTCACGACACCACGCCCGATTGGCTCGCCCGCGTAGCGTGTGCGAGTCGCCCTTCGCCGAAGAGAAAGGGAAAGCCGTTTACGCCGCCGGCTTCGGGGCCTGGGGCCTGTGGGTGAACAACACCGGCTGGATTTATCGCGGCGAGTTTCAATCTGAGGTCAAACCATGAAAACCAAACACGTTCTTATTTTCGTTCTCGCCATCGCCTTGAACGCCTTGGCGCAAACTTCCAATCCCGCCGCGCTGTTCAAGCAGCACGACAAGAACGCCGATGGCAAGCTGACGGCGGACGAACTGAACATGCCGAACCTCTTTGGCCGGCTCAACAAGGACAACGACGGGTTTGTCACCGAAGCGAAGTTCGATGCCTTCTTTGGCAAACGCGCACGGCCGGTAAAGGTGCCCCGGCAGCATCGAAACCCGCAGACCCAAGCCTCAAACCGCGCCCGCACGGCGACGAAGCCGCGAAGGCCGGGCTCAAGCCCGATCGTGCTCGCGAAGCTCGACATCGCCATGCAGCAGGCCGTGGCGAACAAGGAAGTCTCCGGCGTCATCGGCCTCATTCATCGCAACGGCGAGCGCGGCTACTTCGAGGCGTTTGGCTGGCAGGACATCGAGGCGCAGAAGCCGCTGCCGAAGGATGCGATCTTCCGTTTGCAGAGCATGACCAAGCCGGTCATCGCCGCGTGCGCATGTCGCTCTACGACGCCGGGCAAGTTCACGCTCGACGAGCCGATCTCCAAGCACCTGCCGGAATGGAAGGAACCCAAGGTGCTGGAAAACGGCAAGCTCGTGCCCGCGAAGTTCGCCATCACCCCACGCATGTTGATGAGCCACTCGCAGCGGCCTGTATTACGGCGACATCGAAAAGGGAGCACGCAGCAAGGCGGGCAACGAAGGCGCAGACCTTTACACCCGTCGCCACGACCAGCCGCGGCGCGCACCACGACTTAAGGAGTTTTCCGAGGACCTGGCCAAAGCGCCGCTCAAGTTCCACCCCGGCACCGGCTGGCAATACGGCCACTCCATTGACGTGCTGGGCCGCTACATCGAGGCCGTCGCGGGCAAACCGCTCGATGAAGTGCTCAAGGAACGCATCCTCGGCCCGCTGAAGATGACCAGCACCGACTTCTGGGTGCATCCCGAAAACGCCGCGCGCATCTGCCAGATCTACAGGCAGCCACAAGCCCGGCGTGTTGGAGCGTGGCCGCGAAGCCGCGCAAGCTCACCGAGAAACCCACGCTCTTCCTCGGCGGCCAGGGTCTGTGCTGCAGCACGGAGGACTACGAGCGATTCTGCCGCATGATGCTGAATCGCGGCGAACTCGACGGCGTCCGCGTGCTCAAGCCCGAGACGGTGGACCTGATGTTCCAAAACCACGTCAAGCCCGAAGTCGGCCGCCAATACGGCCTCGGCGGGGCGGTGGACGGCGAGGGCAGCTACGCCTGGGGCGGCGCCAACGGCACGCAATTCTGGCTCGACCGCAAGAACAAGCTCTTCGCCGTCTTCATGGTCCAGACCCAGCTCTACCATGCCCCGACCTACAACGCCTTCAAACAACTGGTGAACGAATCCGCCGGGATCGCCAGTGGTCGCGGCATGGGCGGTGGCGGTGGAGGCGGCATGAGCACCGCGTTCAAACAGCGCGACAAGAACGGCGACGGCAAACTCGACCGCAACGAAATGCCCGCGGCGCTGTTCGACCGCCTCGACGCGAACAAGGACGGCTTCGTGACCGAAGAGGAAGCGAAGGCGCTTTGGCCAGCCAGATAGCGGTAACTGCCGTCATGAGAAGTGGGCCACAACGTGCACGACTCGGCCCCCACAAGCGAAAGCAGCGTGGGTGGGGTTGACATTTGTTCGCACGAATGCGAACATACCATGACGAGGACGAGCATGCCAAGACCAACGTGGTTTTCTACCGAGAGGACGATGGATCGGTGCCGCTCCTGGAGTGGATCGACCGCCTGCCCGCAAAAGCCAAGGCCAAGTGCCGTGTACGGATCGGTCGCCTCCGCGCCGAAGGACATGAACTCCGCAGGCCAGAAGCGGACTACTTGCGGAACGGCGTGTATGAACTCCGGGTCGGTTTTCAGGGCGTCAACTACCGGATGTTGTACTTCTTCCATGGCGCCACGCGGCCATCCTATCGCACGGCTTGTCAAGGAGCGAGTGGTTCCGTCGGGCGAGATCGACGCCGCCATCGAGGCCGGAGGAAGTTCGTCGCCGACCCGGCCAAACACTATCGGGAGCCGTAATCATGCCAGGCAAGAAGCACCAATCCACAACCGATGCGGTTGAAATCTTGGATCGGCGATACTTCCGGGACAAGCCTGAAATGCAGGCTCTGTTGGCGGAGGAGGAGGCGAATGCGGAGATCGCCCGCAAGCTCTACGACCTCCGCACCCAGGCCGGGCTTTCTCAGCGGGCGCTGGCCAAGCTCGTCGGCACCACGGCTTCGGTGATCTGCCGTCTGGAGGATTCGGATTACGAGGGGCACTCGCTGGCGATGCTCCGCCGGATCGCCGAAGCCCTGAACAAACGCGTAGAAATCCGCTTCGTCCCGCGCGGAAAAGGGCGTAGCCTAAGCCTGGAGTTCGTTCCGTGAAGCCCACCTTTTCTCGCCCCGCTTGGAGTTGAGCAAGTCTTCGCCCGCCACGACGGGGCTTGTCCTCGGTGGGCGATGTCCATCACCCGAGCGTCCACAACGGCATTCCGCCGCCGCCGCGGAGCCCGCCTCCGGGGGGCGTTGTTCGCCAGCTGGTGGCAAGGAAACACCGCTCCACGCGGACAATCCGCGTGGTGGCGAAGCGGAAGAGGCTGCCCGACTCTGGTCTTGAACACTCCTCCACGGAGACGAACTCCGTGGTGGGAGAGCGGCGTCCACGCCAACCCGACCGTCGGGACCATCAACCGCTACCTGCGCACCCTCGGCAAACGGCTCGTCGTCAGCCTCGTCGTCGACGACGAGACCCCGGTGGCCGTGGGTTCCTGAGCACGATCGCGGCTTCGTCCAACTGACGGCCGACCGGCTGTTCCATTCCGTTCCGGTAGACAAAGGCGGCGGCGGCGGGAAGTCAACGGTTCGGAGGGCCAACACTGGCGACACGCCGAGCATTTTGTGATAGACTGATTTCGTGTAGGCCACCGGCTAAGGTCAAAGTCATCTCGCAAAGGGGAGCGGTTGTGCATCTGCCACAGGTCAGCTACGTGGGCGAAGTCTTGAGCGACGGGCATCTGTCCGTGACGCCGGAGGTGAGGCGGTCGCTTCGGCTCCGCCCCGGCGAGCGATTGCGCGTGACGCTCGCACGAGACTTGGTCGGCCCTGATCTGTGCAAGTCGAGTCGCTGAAGGATCTGGACCGAGAAGCCTTGGAACGGATTGCTAAGTTCCGGTTCCCGCAAAGGTTGCAGCGCATCATGACGCTGCTATTACAGAAGAACCAGGAGGGAACTCTGACGCCAGAGGAGCGGGCAGAGCTGGATTAAATTAACCACGAATCGCTCATCCAACGCGCTCGCAAGGCCCACGCGCAGTACCTCCTGTCGCGACGAACGAGATGAGGATCGATGGTCGACAGCTACGTCTCTCGTCATCTACGGCGGCAGATTTGGGACGATGCCCAGGGTCGCTGTGGGTACTGCCTGTGCCCGCAGTCGCTGCTTCCGGAACCACTCTTCATTGAGCACATCTGTCCGCGAGCGGGGGGCGGGGAAACCGTTCGGGAGAACCTCTGGTTGAGCTGCTGGAACTGCAACACGCGAAAGGGCAGTCGGACCCACGCACGTGACCCGCTGACTGGACGCATCGTTTCGCTGTTCAATCCGCGGACGCAGCCGTGGAATCGGCACTTCAGATGGGTTCGCGGCGGACTGGAGATCCGGGGCAGGACGCCGACAGGTCGGGCCACGGTGGAAGCACTCGATCTGAACAATGAGCTGGTGGTCGCCGTGCGAGCGTTTTGGATCGAGACTGGCTTATTTCCACCGACACCGTAGCCGCACGCAAAGATGCACGCTGTGGAAGACGAGCATTTGGGTGAGGTTGGTAACCGGGCTTGTCTTGAGCGGTCCGTTACCGGTTGGTACGACAACCTGTTCGTTCCGTGACGCCCACCTTTTCTCACCCCCGCGTGTAGTTGGGCAAGTCTTCGCCCGCCACGACGGGGCTTGTCCCCGTTGGGCGATGTTCATCACCAGAGCGTCTGCAACGGCATTCCGACGCCACCGCGGAGCTCGCCTCCGTGGGGCGATGTTCCCCAGCTGACGGTAAGGAAACACCGCTCCACGCGGACAAGCCGCGTGGTGGCGAAGCGGAAGAGGCTGCCGGACTCTGGTTTTGAACACTCCTCCACGGAGACGAACTCCGTGGTGGGAGAGCGGCGTCCACACCAACCCGACCATCAGCGCCGTCGACCGCTACCTGCACGCCCTCGGCAAACGGCTCGTCGTCAGCCTCGACGACGACGACGAGACCCCGGTCGCCGTGGGTTCCTGAGCACGATCGCGGCTTCGTCCAACTGACCGCCGACGGGCTGTTCCATCCCGTTCCGGTAGTCAAGGGCGGCAGTGGCTGCAGGAAGTCAGCGGTGCGGAGACAGAGGCGAGTTGAAAAGTCTGCGTCGACGCGTCAAGCGGGGCACGCCGTTCGGAGCTGACAAGTCGCACGCCGCCACGGCGTCGGCGGTCGGCCTGGAGTCCGCGTTTCGACCCTGCGGTCGCCGTCGCAAAACGTAGGTCGTGGCCACGCCGGCCCGGATCGGGTTCAGATCCACATACACACTGCAGGCCAACACGGCCGCTTCGTCCAGCAACCGCTGGCACTTGTACCGCCGTTCCCAAAACCGCCCAGTGCAGCCGTCCTCGCGATTAGCTTGGCGTGCGATCGGCTCGGCCAGACAGCGCATAAACCACGACAGGCTCGACAGCCGCCGCCGACGTTCGGCCACGCGTTCCTCGTCGGCCGTCAGCATCTGCAAGTCGGCCGCGGTCGGCTCCTCCGGCTGCCCGGCCAGAAACTCCAAACGCTGTTGAATCCAGGCTTTGCGGTGATCGAAGTTCTGGCCCGTGACCGCATCCTGGCCACAGAGGAAGGCCCGCCGCACCGCGCGCTGGACGCAGTGATAAATGCCGACTTCCGGTTCCTCAATCAGGTCGCGTCGAGGCAGTCGGGACATGGCCGGTCCTCCACAAGGGTTCTGGGCGAAGTGGCCGGACTATAGCCGAGGCCCAGGTACCGCACAAGAGAAATTATGGGTGGCCCCTTCTGCCGATTAGCGTGCCTTGGCGTTGCCGGTGTTCACTTCGGACTTCCTCGGTTAGAATGAAACAGCCGTAACCGATGAAAGGAACACCCAATGCCTGTGACGGTCCCCGATCAACTGCTGTCGGAAGCCGGCCTCTCGGAGGCGGACGCGAAGCTGGAAATCGCCTGCCGGCTTTACGACGCCGGCAAGCTGACGATGCCGCAGGACACGCGCTGGGCGGGAATCAGCCGCGTTGAGTTTGAGAGTGCGCTGCTGGAACGGCATCTGCCTCTAATCCGGATCGACGACAGCTATTGGCAGCAAGAAGTCGAGGCATTGGAACGCCTGGAGTTCTAGCCATGCCGGTCGTTATCAGCGACACATCGCCGCTACGGGCTCTCGCGCACTGGGCCACATGGAATGGTTGCAGGAACTGTTCCACCAGATACGACTGCCTCCCGCCGTGGCCTCTGAATTGCGGCACCCGCCGTCCGCGCTGGCGGCGGTCGATGTCACGGGTTGGCATTTTCTCGTCATTCATTCGCCCAACAACGTGCAGCGTGTGTCCGAGTTCCGTTTGCGGCTGGATGCCGGAGAGGCCGAGGCGTTGGCCTTAGCCGAGGAACTCCACGCGGACAAGCCGCGTGGTGGCGAAGCGAAAGTGGCTGCCGACATCTGGTTCTGAACACTCCGCCACAGAGACGAGCTTCGTGGTGGGGGAGCGGCTTCCACACCAAACGACCATCGTCACTATCAACCGCCGCCTGCACGCCCTCGATCAGCGGAACTTGTTGCCCGTCAGGCGGTTTAATCAGTTGAGCGGCTGGCAGACAAGTTGGCTGTCATGAAACGACGACTTCTGTGTTGTAGATGTAGGGGTGACGGCGTCGTCACGCTGGACGAAGCCCGAGCGGAATTCGGCAACAGCCATGAAGACCCAATTACTCTCCATTTCCATCTCGCTTTGGGCGGCCGGACCGATGCTCGCGAAGGCACGGCTTTCCTGGCCACGTCGGCTTGATCGCTTCACGATGAGCAGCACACCAAGGAGCCCGCAGTATGTCCTGTCGAGCGGAAACCGAATTTCGACCGCAATTCGCTCGACCAGCGATCTGCCAGCCACTCCCAAAGGTAAACCTTATGAAACACTCACGCGTTCATCTTTTCGCGATCGTCCTGACGGGCCTCCCGCTTGGCGTTTATGCCCAGAAAAACCCGGTGCTGAGTGATGTGTTCAAACGCGTGGACAAGAATGGCGACGGTAAGCTGTCTACCGATGAGGTGAATCAGTTTCCGCAACTCAAGACGAAGCTCCAGGGTGCGGACAAGAATGGCGATGGCTTCATCACCTTCGACGAGTTCCGGACGCATCTGTCAGCCGGGACCCGGCCGCCGGTCGCTTCGTCGTCGCCGGTGACGCGGCTGACTGCGGGCGAGCACATACGAACGATCACCGTCGGCAGTCTACATGCCGCTACCGGGTGCATGTGCCGAAGAAATACGCCGCTGATCATCCCAC
>CAVOKP010000011.1:0-14920 GCA_963696535.1 uncultured Bacteroidales bacterium | reverse complement strand
TTACATCAAAATGCGGACAATATTTATTAAGATACTAATATTCAATGATATACTTTAGAGTAACTCTAAGTTGTCGCCAATTAAAATGGACACTGTTTTCAAATACAGGATTTTTGAAAGCACCCGATGGTTAATCAAAGAATAATTAAATAAATCAGATTGATTTCTTAAATTGCCTCACAAAATCTGCACCATCATGCCTAAGAGAGAAGATATCAGCAAGGTTCTCATTATCGGTTCAGGACCAATAATTATCGGACAGGCCTGTGAATTCGATTACTCCGGCACACAAGCATGCAAGGCGTTGAGGTCACTGGGCTACAAGATCGTCCTGGTTAATTCAAATCCGGCAACGATAATGACCGATCCCGGGATAGCTGATGCCACCTATATCGAGCCGCTTAATGAATATGCCCTCACCGAAATAATCAAAAAGGAGAGACCCGATGCACTTCTTCCCAACCTGGGCGGACAGACCGGTCTTAATCTCTCTTCATTACTGGCAAAAAAGGGAGTTCTGAAAGAATACAATGTTGAGGTGATCGGGGTGAACATCGATGCAATCGAAAGAGGCGAGGACAGGACCGCATTTAAGGAAACCATGAACCGGCTTGGAATAGAGATGCCAAAAAGCAAGGCTGTTAACAGTGTTGAGGATGCTGAAAAGGTTGCCGCTGAACTTGGATATCCTGTGGTTATCCGCCCTGCTTATACGATGGGCGGAACAGGAGGCGGTCTTGTATATAATGTTGAAGAGTTGCGCACAATTGCAAGCAGGGGATTGTCGGCAAGCATTGTAAACCAGGTACTGATTGAGGAATCGGTCCTGGGATGGGAAGAGCTGGAACTGGAGGTTGTAAGGGATTCAAAAAACCAGATGATAACTGTCTGCTTTATCGAGAATGTTGATGCCATGGGGGTTCACACCGGTGATTCGTTCTGCACTGCACCGATGCTTACAATCAGCAGGGAGCTTCAGGAAAGACTGCAGAAGTACTCTTACGACATTGTTGAAGCGATTGAAGTGATAGGAGGAACAAATGTTCAGTTTGCCCACGATCCGGAAACCGACAGGGTTGTAGTGATCGAGATAAATCCCAGGACCTCCCGTTCATCAGCACTGGCTTCAAAGGCGACGGGATTTCCGATAGCTTTCGTTTCCTCACTTCTTGCCGGGGGTCTGACTCTTGATGAGATCCCTTACTGGCGCGATGGCACACTTGATAAATATACACCTTCAGGCGATTATGTTGTAGTTAAGTTCGCCCGCTGGGCATTTGAGAAATTCGAAGGGCTTGAAGACAGGCTTGGCACACAGATGCTTGCAGTCGGAGAGGTGATGAGCATCGGAAAAACCTACAAGGAGGCTCTGCAGAAGGCAATCAGGTCGCTTGAAATCGGGCGATACGGGCTGGGATTCGCAAAGGATTTCAATAATAAACCTCTCGAAGAACTGATGAATATGCTCAACCATCCGTCGAGCGAACGTCAGTTCATAATGTACGAGGCTTTGCGCAAGGGCGCCGGTGTGGAAGAACTGCACCGGAAAACACACATAAAGTCATGGTTTATCCTTCAGATGAAGGAACTGGTTGAGCTGGAGGAAAAGATACTGGCCTACAAGGGGATGATGATGCCCAATGAGCTTCTCATTACGGCCAAAAAGAATGGCTTTGCCGACAGGTATCTATCAAATTTACTGGGCATAAACGAAAAAGTCATCCGGACAAAACGCATTTCGCTCGGGCTTTCCGAAGCATGGGAACCGGTACCGGTTAGCGGGGTTTTAAATGCTTCCTATTATTTTTCGACATATAATGCTCCCGACAAAGTAGAGGTCAGCCATAAAAAGAAGATTATGGTCCTTGGCGGAGGACCCAACAGGATAGGCCAGGGCATAGAGTTTGATTACTGCTGCGTTCATGCGGCATTTGCAATCCGTGATGCCGGCTATGAGTCGATAATGGTTAACTGCAATCCCGAAACAGTTTCAACCGACTATGATACATCCGACAAACTATATTTTGAACCGCTTACTGCAGAAGATGTCCTGAGCATCTATGAGAAGGAAAAACCGGAAGGGGTTATTGTGCAGTTCGGGGGGCAGACTCCCCTGAACCTGGCTAAAGAACTCTCTGAAGCAGGAGTGAAAATACTTGGAACTACTCCCGAAACCATTGATCTTGCTGAGGACCGCGATCGCTTCAGACACGTTATAAACAAGCTGGGGATACCTCAGCCTGAATCAGGAATGGCAAGCAACATGGAGGAAGCCCTGAAGATAGCTGCAAGGATAGGCTATCCTCTGATGATAAGGCCATCATATGTCCTGGGCGGAAGGGCAATGAAAATCATTCTCGATGAAATGATGCTCGCGGAATATGTTGCAAAAGCTGTTGGAGTTTCGCCCGACAGACCCCTCCTTCTCGATAAATTCCTTGAGGATGCAATTGAATCGGAAGCAGATGCTATCTCTGATGGAATAGATGCATTTGTACCTGCAATAATGCAGCACATAGAATATGCAGGTATCCATTCCGGCGATTCAGCCTGTGTTATTCCGCCTGTGGTGATCCCCAAAGAGCATAAAAAAACAATTTATGATTATACGCGGAAGATCGCGATGGAGCTAAAGGTGGTGGGACTGATGAACATCCAGTATGCGATCTATGAGGATACCGTGTATATTCTTGAGGCCAATCCGAGGGCATCCCGCACCGTACCCCTTGTATCGAAGGTCTGCAATATTTCTATGGCCCGGATTGCCACCCAGATACTTCTTGGCCAGAAGCTTTCCGGCTTCACCCTGAAGAAAAGAACAATAAAGCACTTTGGGGTAAAGGAAGCCGTTTTCCCGTTCAACATGTTCCCTGCCATCGATCCGCTTCTGGGTCCTGAGATGCGATCCACAGGTGAGGTTCTCGGAATGGCCGATACATATGGTATGGCATTTTTCAAATCGCAGGAAGCAACAATGTCATCGCTTCCGATAAAAGGGACGGTGCTTATCACAATTGCCGACCGCGACAAGCAGAGGATTCTTCCTGCAGCGAGAAATTTCAGGGATATGGGGTTCACAATAATATCCACGGGGGGGACCAGGCAGTTCCTGCATGATAACGGTATCCCCTGCGGACTGATCCTTAAGGTTCACCAGGGAAGGCCCAATATTGTCGACGCCATCAAGAACAGGGAGATCGATCTTGTAGTAAATACCCCTGCCGGTCGTCTGAGTGAATACGATGACTCTTATATCAGGAAAAATGCAATCAAATACAAGATCCCTTACATAACAACAACCTCAGCTGCCCTGTCAGCAACAGAAGGCATAAAGGAAAGGCAGAACGGGGAATATAAAGTGAAATCACTCCAGGATTATCATTCGGAGATAGAGGACTGATTTACCCCGGACACGGTTTAAATCTCTGGGATCCCGGTGATTCTCAGTGGATCTCAGCGTTAGTTTTTAAATTAGTTATATAACAGAACCGCAGAAAGAGATATCAGACTTTCAATTTCTTCCGGAGGGTGTTTAACTCGTTTTCAAGGCCCGTAATAACATCATTCTTCCTTGAGATCTCTATCTCTCTCTCAGATACATCCTTGTCAAGATCATCAACTTTCTTTTCCAGATCAGCAATCTTCCCCTTATGCCTGACAATATCATCCCTCAGTCCGCTGATCTGACGGTTCAGTTGTACCTTTTCGTCTTCCAGTTTTTTGATAACCGGGGTGTAAACCGACTTTGCATAATACCATGCCGTCAGATAACCTATCAGTCCGGCAACAAGAAGCAGGACGATTATCAATAAAACTGCAGCGGTTACAGACATCACCTGAAGTATAGCCAATGAATTCATGAGGTTATTTTTTTATTGATATTACTGTTCTCCTGTTTTTTGCCCTGTCTTCCGACCGTATATAGCCGGCAGCAGGTTCCTGCTCGCCTTTTGACAAAACTGTTATCCTTGAAGCCGGGAATCCCTTTGATTCAAGATATTTTGCTGCGGCATTTGCCCTTTCAAGCCCGAGAGCCTGATTATATTCGGGTGTGCCCACAAGATCGGTATGCCCTGTTATCAGCAGCATTGATCCGGGATATTTATCAAGCCAGGCCTTAAACTCCGCCAGTCTTGCATCCGTTTGGGGATCGTCTGATAACCGGGCATTGTCGAAATCGTACCAGATTATGAGATCCTTCGGCATCATCGCATATACTTTTGCCAATGAATCTGCAACATAATCAGTAGTTTCGGGAACTATAACAACGGGGACAGACTTTTTCAGAGCTGGCCTCAGAATATCCACAAAAAGCCAGGTTGAAAAAAATGCCCAGATCACAAAAACAACAGCTCCGATTGAAAGTATTTTCATTTCCCAACTTGTTAGTTTACGGAATCCCTACAAGTTAGCAAATTCCTTTGAATGGTGAAAAGAAAAATAAAAAAAATTCAGTCTTTGAAAAGTATTTCTTTCTTAAATCTGTGAAAGAGCTTTTCCTCATCTTCTCCTTTCTTAATGCCGGATAAAAGGAGCTCTATGAGTTTTGCAATGGTTTTGTCGCTGAATCCTGCCTCAATTGCAAAACGCTTAAGCAGCTTCCTTTCCCCTTCAGTAATGTTCTCATCAGCAAGTATCATCTCGGTAACATTGTAAAGATGTTCAAACTTTTCATGAAGGAGATACGGAGGATTATAGTTATGCCTTGATTCCTGGTCGATGAATTTGTCAATCTCAGGATCGGTAAGCCCGAATTTCCGTCCCTCCTTGTGAAGAAGGCCCAGCTCACCCTCATTGATTTTCCCGTCGGCCTTTGAGACCTGGATCAGGTGAAGGTAATGTTCCTTGTTGATCCTCTTGCCGTTATCCTTGATGAAATCTGAAAAATTCATATTGAGACTGAATTAGTGTTGTTGTCGAATATATGTAATTCAAATATATCATGTAATATCCAAATCTGATATCGCTCACGTTAAACAAATTTTCAGAAGAATTGTTTTACCCTTTCTTCCCAGAATGTGTTGAAGCTCCCTGCAGGTTCTTCGCACAGCCAGACAGTGGTTCCGAACTCCCTTGCATCGGGATTGGCTATGCTTCCGATTTTTGTGATTTTTCCGAAAACCTGCTTTACATCCTCTCCCATCTCGTCGTTAATATAGACCACGGCAGTGATTTCAGGGTCAAAACATTCCGGTATCCAATACCTGAAACTTTCATGGAATGAAATGGCTTCCGGAAGGCCATATTTCCTGCCTGCAATGGTAATCGCACCCGCCTGGCCATAGTTTTCACAATAGATGAAAGCTGCTGATTTATCCGGCACCATCCGCCAGGCTTTATCAGCAATACCGGCAAGTTCCTCCCATCCCAGCATATCTGCATAATCCTGCGGAAGGGAATGGATCGTATTATCCTCAAACCGGCAGATAAAATCCATCCCGAAATCCGTGCTGATCTTTTTGAAGTATTCGATTAGCCCTTCTTTTTTGAATACAGGAATTCCAATCGGGAGTGCCGGTAATGAAAGCAATATCAGAAGGAGCAGAATAATAATCCTTGACCAGGTTTTTCTCAGGATATTTTCCAACGACACGGCCCCAGCAGCAATCAGAAAGGGGAATACTCCCTGGGTGTAATAGCTCTTCCCCCTTAAAAGCATGAGTGTAATGATCACACTTATTACAACAATCCCGAGAAACCTGTATTTCCATGCCTTCTTGCTTACAAACAGATATATAAGGCCGGCAACTGAAAGGATTGAAACCACCCCTGGCATCACGAGCTGCTCGAATAAAAACGCACCCCTGTCGACATTTACAAGCTGGGTTCTCTCAAGTTCCGAAAAATGATTTATAACCGGCAAACCATTAGAGATCTGCCAGATCAGATTTGGCAGAAAAACAGCAAGGCCGGCCAGCAATCCGTACCATAATTTCCTGTTCCTGAAGATTCCCCTGTATTGGGTAAAGGGGACAATTAGCAGAAGGATTGCGAAAAGGATCCCGATCAGGTACTTATTCAGCATCGAAGCTCCTGCAACGATACCGATCAGAATTAAGTAAGAATCCCGGGAAGTGTTTATATATCTTATTATCAGGTAAAAAATAAGTGTCCAGAACATAAGGTCGATATGTACCGGCTGGAATAACAGAAAGGTCCTGAGTCCGAAAATCGCCAGGATAATACCTGCAGCCGCAAGTATCCTGGAATAGCCTGAGCCGCCGAGTTCCCTTGCAATTGCTGCTACCAGGAAGACCATCAGGCCTCCCATCAGCGCCGGAAAGAACCTTACCGCGAAAATGGAATATCCGAACAGATTCTGCATAAGCCAGGCTATCCATCCAATCATCGGGGGAACCGTGGCATAGCCTGCTGCGGGATGACGGCCGAGCGAAAAGTACAGGAGCTCATCACGGTGATACTCAAGATTACCTGAGAAATAAACATGGATTGCAAAATTCACAAGAGCAAGAAACCAAATTATAATGTTAACATACCTGGAGTCCGGTCTGTTTTCCATAACCGCGGCAGATGGATGAAATGATGAATAATATTACCTATGGAAAGTTAAAAAAGAATTTTAATTGAATTGTAAAATGAAAGTTATATATTTCCGGTCATTTTTGATTTTCTACTAAATTTCCTGGTCATGAAAAGGGAATCTTTCAAAAGATTTACAATACTCTCGCTCTTATGCTGCGGTATATTTCTGAATTACGCACCGGCTCAAACGGGAAGCTCAAACAAAGCACTTGACGAGAAAGTTAAAAAATTCCTTGCCGATCATTCACATTACTGGTTCGACATGAATATCCCGGCATCTGACGGACAGATACTTTTTGATCTAATAATCAAAGGAAATTATAAATCTGCGCTTGAAATAGGTACCTCAACGGGTCATTCAGGCATATGGATAGCCTGGGCATTGAGCAAGACTGGCGGGAAACTCATTACTATCGAGATTGATGAAGAGAGGCATAAAACTGCACTGGAGAATTTCAGGCAGGTTGGGCTTTCGGAATATGTGGATGCAAGGCTGGCAGATGCCCATAAGCTTGTTAAGGAATTGAAGGGTCCGTTTGATTTTGTCTTCAGCGATGCCGACAAAGAGTGGTACAAGAATTATTTTATTGATATCGATCCCAAACTGAAGGTCGGAGGCTGCTTTGTATCCCATAATGTTTCAGAAAGAGGACGCGGCGGGAACAGGGGATACGGAGGGCCGGCGACATATCTCGAATACGTGAGGAGCCTCGATAATTATGAGACAACCGTAAACAGCACCGGAGGCGGATTGGCAATAAGCTACAAGAAGAGCCTCAAGGTAAAGAAACCGAAACATGGCTGAAGAAAAACTGGAGAGAAAGCTTGGTCTTTTCCCTGCCACCAATATTGTTGTTGCCAATATGATTGGAGCAGGAATATTCACAACATCGGGGCTCCTGATGTCGGGGCTCAATAACCCTGTCCTTATGGTCGCTCTGTGGGTCGCAGGCGGTATCATCGCCCTTTGCGGCGCACTCTCATACGGAGAGCTTGGAGCCGCAATGCCCGGGGCAGGCGGTGAATATCTTTTTCTTTCAAGGCTCTACAGCCCAATATTCGGCTTCCTTAGCGGATGGGTCTCATTTATAGTCGGATTCTCGGCTCCGATTGCCGCTTCTGCCCTCGGTTTCAGCGAATACTTCACGAGGGCTGTCCCGGGGCTGGCCCTGTGGCTACAGAACAACGGTATAATGGAACCCAAACTGACCAGCAAGCTCCTTGCCATTTCGGTGATACTCATTTTTACAGCCATCCATTACAGGGGAATAAAATACGGGGCAAGGATACAGAATGCCCTTACCATTCTGAAAATACTGCTTATTGTTATTTTATTAACAGCTGGATTCTCATCCGGAAGAGGTGATTTTTCAAATTTTACAAGGGTAGCAGGAGTATCATCCGGACTTGCGGGTTGGAAGACAATCGGACTTTCGCTTATGTGGATAATGTTCGCGTACAGCGGATGGAATGCTTCGACATACCTGGGAGCTGAAATAAAGAATCCTTCCCGTAACCTTCCCGGATCCCTTATTTACGGAACCCTCATTGTTATGGTCCTATACCTTGGACTCAATGTATTATATGTTTACGGGATAAATCCGGAGGAGATGAAGGGAGTGATTTCGGTAGGCGGCCTGGCCATGGGCAATCTTTTCGGGAAATCCGCCGAAGTGCTCTTTTCAATACTTATCTCATTTGCTCTCTTCTCTTCATTGAGTGCCTTCATTATTATCGGCCCAAGGGTCTACTATTCAATGGCAAAGGACGGTCTCTTCTTCAAATCGGCTGCCAGGATCCACAAGAGATTCCAGGTCCCGTCAAACTCCATTCTGCTTCAGTGCCTTATAGCCGTGATCCTGGTTCTTTCAGGAACATTCGAACAGGTTCTGACATATATGGGATTTGCCCTGGGGATTTTCCCTGTGCTTACCGTTATCGGCGTCTGGAGATTAAGGAAACAAAATCCCGAAAGCTTAAGGATAAAGGGTTTCCCGGTAACCCAGATAATATACATTTCCGCAGGAATAATGATCCTGGTGCTGTCGCTCCTGGAAAGACCCCTGGAATCTTCGATCGCGCTGCTAACGGTTGCAGTTGGAATTCCGCTCTACTACATATTCAAAAAAACCGGGTCGGCAAGTTAGTCCCTTTCTATTCCTGCCAGATCACGGACCACCACTGATGCACATGCTATCCCGAATGCCGCAGGCATATATGAGATGGTTCCTACCACTGATGCCTTATTCCTCTCCCCGGTAACGGGAACCACCTTGCTTTTGTCGACAACTTCCGGTGAATAAACTGCTGTAACTCCTTCCCTTATCCCGAGACGATGAAGGCGTTTCCTGAGAATCCTTGCAAGAGTGCAATCGGTGGTTTCAGAAATGTCACAAACTGATATTTTCAGGGGATCAAATTTACCTCCCGATCCCATTGAACTTACAATGGGAATTTTCTTCGTTACTGCATGATAGATTAGAAAAACCTTCGGGGAGAGAGTATCAATGGCATCGACAGCATAGCTGAAGCCTGAATCGAGGATTTCAGTCATTCTGTCGTCTTTAATATACTCGCTGATCAACGTCAGGTCCAGATCCGGATTGATGTCCCTCAGGCGTTCAGCCATCAGGTGCGCCTTGGATCTTCCTTCAGTGCTGCAAAGGGCCAGAAGCTGACGGTTGCGGTTTGTAGTATGAACTGTGTCGCCATCGACGATAGTCATTTTACCGACACCTGCCCTGCATATCATTTCGGCTGCACAGGCTCCAACGCCTCCGAGTCCGACAACCAGAACATTTGATTCCTTCAGTTTGTCAACCCTTTCTGATCCCAGTAATAATTCAGTACGTGAAAGCCAGCCGGTCATAGAATTGAATTTTTATCAGTTTATCCGATTCCACCTGATTTTGCCCCTAAATCCCCTGAAGGGGACTTTCAAATTCCATAATACAAAAGCCCCCTTTAGGGGATTTGGGGGCAAATTGCATGTAATTACATTGTAATTACATATGTAATTACAATGTAATTACGTAAAAAGCCGTTTATAATTGTCAAGAATAATATTTTTCAGATCGTAAACACTTACAGCAAGATCTTTTGATACTTTCTCATAGATCTCCCGGATATCCACTTCGGCCCCGTCCGTTTCAAGGAAGATCCTCTCTTTCGGGAGGTATCTGAGAAGCTCTGCCGATTCGGGACGCATTACAAAATCGAACCAGAAAGAAAGGTACATTCCCCTCTTTATCAGCTGAAGGGCGAGCTCCTTTTTACCCCTGAAACCATGAACCATCCACGGGGTAAGGGGTTTCAGGTTCTTATGAGCAGCCAGCAATTCGTCCCAGGCCCGCACGCAATGAATAATAAGCGGCTTTCCGTTTTCAACGGCAATTTTCACCTGTTCGGTAAATACCGATTTCTGGAGATCGATAGAGGGCCCCCTCAGCCTGTCAAATCCTGCTTCTCCAAATGCAATCAGACCGGGATTAGCCGCAATGGCGCGGATAAATTCCAGAAGCTTATCACGGTTATCTTCATTCAGGTGCCAGGGATGAATTCCTGCCGTGAATGCCACAACAGATAGGTTTTGGGGAACGGGGCCCTCGTGAGCCATAATGTTTTCAACCGCAAAGATACCGTCTGAGCAGACTGAATCATGAGTATGAATATCTATAAAGTCGCCTGGCTGAGGAAGATTCATTTTATTGCTTTCCAATTACCGAAAGACCCTTTTCAATGCGGTTTATTGTCTCTCCCTTTCCTATCCAGCTTATAATGTCGAACATATGAGGCCCTCGAAGCGATCCGACTATTACAAGCCTGAAAGCATTCATTACCTCCCCGGTGTTATATCCGTTGCTTTCAATCCATCCCCTTACAGCAGCTTCAGTGTTTGATCCCGAGAAATCTTCAACTCCCTGAAGTACGGGAATCAGTTCCCCGAGTATCTTGCCCGTATTGGACTGCCATCTCTTCCTGATAACTTCCTGATCGTACCCTGCAGGTGATTTGAAGAAGAAATCGGTCTGTTCCCAGATATCCTTCACAAAGCTTACCCTCTCCTTGACTAGTGAGACAAGCATCTCAAGGCGGACCATGTCGCAATGAAATCCCTTTGCCCTGAGGAACTCCCTGAATTCAAGGGCAAGCTGGTTATTTGTTTTTATCTGAAGATACTGATGATTGAACCATTTTGCCTTTTCCGGATCGAATCTCGAACCTGATTTTCCAACCCTTTCGAGTGAAAAGGCTTCTATAAGCTCTTCCATTGAAAACAACTCCTGCTCGGTCCCCGGATTCCAGCCTAGCAGCGCCAGCATGTTAACGAAAGCCTCGGGGTAATAGCCCTCCTCACGATAGCCTTTGGCAGTTTCGCCGTATGGCCAGAAGAGGGGGAACACCGGGAAGCCAATCCTGTCGCCGTCGCGTTTGCTCAACTTCCCTTTCCCGTCGGGTTTCAGCAGAAGCGGAAGGTGTGCAAACAATGGAGGCTCCCATCCGAAAGCCCTGTAAAGCAGAATATGCAGCGGAAGTGATGGTAGCCATTCCTCGCCCCTGATAACATGGCTGATCTTCATAAGATGGTCATCGACCATGTGGGCTAGATGGTAAGTCGGCATCCCGTCGGACTTGAACAAAACCTTATCGTCGAGAGTGTCAGTACTTACAACTATATGCCCCCTGATAAGGTCATCAAAGTGGATTTCCTTATCCATTGGCATCTTGAACCGTATCACATATGGATCGCCCCTGTCGAGCATTGCATTCCAGTCAATATCGCTCAGCGAAACTGAGTTTTTAAGCTTCCCCCTTATTTTTGAGCCATAGATAAAAGTTTTTCCTTCCTTTTCGGATTCAAGCCTCAGGATTTCAAGTTCACCGGGAGTATCGAAAGCATAATATGCAAATCCCCTGTCAAAAAGCATATCAGCGTACTGCCTGTAGATGTTCTTCCGGTCACTCTGCCTGTACGGTCCGTAATCACCACCTTCATTTATACCTTCATCGACGGTAACTCCGCACCATTTCAGGGCTTCCATTATGTATTCCTCTGCGCCCCCGACAAAACGAGTCTGGTCGGTGTCTTCAATCCTCAGAATGAATGTTCCGTTATGCTTTCTGGCAAAAAGGTAATTGTAAAGTGCGGTTCTTACCCCTCCAATATGCAGCGGGCCCGTGGGGCTTGGTGCAAATCTTACTCTTACCTGCGACATGATTTTATAAATCTGTTGTTTATCCATTCAAAGATAGCTAAACCTATAATATCTTTTCACCCCTAAATCCCCCAAGGGGGACTTTTTGTATTCCGGAAGGGAAAAAGCCCCCACCTTGGGGGGTTGGGGGGTAAAAATCCATAATTATATTAATTTAGCATATTAATTTGGCTGATATGAAAACAATGAAAGCTCTCGTCAAAGCCAGGCCCGAAAAGGGTCTCTGGATGGAAGAGGTGCCAGTTCCCGAACCGGGGCTCAATGATGTGATTATCAAAGTAAAAAAATCTGCAATATGCGGAACTGATCTTCATATTTATGAATGGAATGAATGGGCTCAGAAGACTATAAAAACTCCTATGGTGATTGGCCACGAATATATGGGTTATATTGAGAAAACAGGTGCAGGAGTGAAGAACCTCAAACCGGGAGACAGGGTTACCGGCGAGGGACATCTTGCCTGCGGCCATTGCCGGAACTGCAGGAGAGGGAAAGAGCATGTCTGCGAGAATACGATCGGCATCGGGGTGAATATCGACGGATCGTTTGCGGAGTACCTGAAGATCCCCTCATTGAATGTCGTGCCTCTCGATAACAGGATCCCTGATGAATGGGCAGCAATAATGGATCCGTTTGGAAATGCCACTCATACAGCACTTTCCTTTCCCCTTCTCGGTGAAGATGTGCTGATAACAGGCTCCGGGCTGATCGGGAGCATGGCAGTTGCAATTGCAAAATATGCCGGGGCAAGGTTCATAGTTGCAAGCGACCTGAGCGATTACCGCCTTGAGATCGCCAGGAAAATGGGTGCAACCCTTACAGTCAATCCATCGAGGGGAGAAAAGATTTCTGAAGCCGTTAAAAGGCTTGGTATGAGAGGATTTGATGTCGGGCTTGAAATGTCGGGCTCCCCGAAAGCTTTTATAGAGATGATCAGCAGCATGTATAACGGTTCGAGCATCTCATTGCTTGGAATACTTCCTTCAAACTTTGAGGTGCCATGGAGCGATATTATTTTCAGGGCCATAACATTGAAAGGAATATACGGAAGGGAGATGTGGGAGACATGGTACAAGATGGAACAGATGATTATCGGAGGTATCAACCTCGATCCGGTTATAACCCACAGGTTCCATATCGATGATTTCCAGAAGGGATTCGATGTAATGGAAAGTACCAATTGCGGAAAGGTGATCCTCAATTGGGACTAAAACAGTTAAAAGTCTGTAAAGGCAAAAGTCATAAAGTCAAAAGTCTGTAAAGGCAAAAGTCTGTAAAGTCATACTTTAATTCCTGAAATTGATGAAAATTGAAATGTTCGAAGATATTATTGCCTGGCAGAAGGCTAAAAAAATGACTTTACTGATTTATTCTTATTTTAAATATCAAAGGGACTTTAGCTTTAGAGATCAAATCTGTAGGGCATCTGTTTCCATTATGAATAATATAGCAGAGGGATTTGAGAGAAAATCGGATAATGAGTTCAAGCATTTTCTTTACATTGCAAAGGGGTCAAGCGGTGAGGTGAGATCAATGATTCAACTTGCATTTGAATTAGGTTATGTTGCCCGAGAAGATTATGACAAGCTTAGGATTCTGTCTAATGAAATCTCAAAATTACTTTCAGGCTTAATTAAGACCTTAAAATAAACTTATAACAACTACTGATCCTCACTAACAGTGTAAGCCTTTCGGACTTTATGGACTTTACGGACTTTATGGACTTTACGGACTAAAATTATGTATAAGGATTATCAAAATCATCTCAATCAGATCATATCTGAGATCAGGGAAGCAGGTTTATATAAGAATGAACGGATAATAGTATCGCCGCAGGGAGCTGAGATTACGCTCGACACCGGCCGGAAGGTGCTGAATTTCTGTGCCAATAACTATCTCGGGCTCTCTGCCGACCAGCAGCTTATAAAAGCCGCGAAGGCCGCCCTCGATGATCACGGTTACGGAATGTCGTCGGTAAGATTCATCTGCGGAACAACGGATCTTCATAAAGAGCTGGAAAGAAAGATTGCGGAATTTTTCGGAACTGAAGATACGATACTGTACGCAGCCTGCTTCGATGCCAACGGAGGAGTTTTCGAACCGCTTCTGACCGAGAATGATGCTGTTATTTCGGATGCACTTAACCATGCATCGATAATCGATGGTGTAAGGCTATGCAAGGCCCAGCGCTACAGGTACGGCAATGCCGATATGGAGGATCTTGAGAAACAGCTTCAGCTTGCACAACAGCAAAGATTCCGGCTTATAGTTACCGACGGTGTATTTTCGATGGATGGAAATGTCCCTCCGCTCGACAGGATAGTGAGCCTTGCTGAAAAGTACAACGCCATGGTTATGGTCGATGAATCGCATTCTGCCGGAGTTGTAGGTAAAACCGGACGCGGCGCCACCGAACTCTTTGACCTCAGGGGTAAGGTGGAGATAATAACCGGTACCCTTGGCAAAGCCTTCGGCGGAGCAATAGGAGGATTCACAACGGGAAAAAAAGAGATAATTGAGCTGCTCAGGCAGCGTTCAAGACCATACCTCTTTTCAAATTCGATTCCGCCGATGGTTGCAGCAGCCGGAATAAGGATGATCGGCATGATGACGGAAACAAACCAGTTACAGGACAAGCTTCACCGGAATTCGGAATACTTTATTGACAAGATGACCCGGCTCGGTTTTGACATAAAGCCAACCAGGTCGGCAATCTGTGCCGTAATGCTGTATGATGCAAAATTGTCGCAGGATTTTGCTGCAAAACTCCTTGATGAAGGGATATACGTTATCGGATTTTATTATCCGGTTGTTCCGAAGGATCAGGCAAGAATACGTGTACAGCTTTCAGCCGGTCATGAGATCGAACACCTTGACAAAGCCGTGAAAGCTTTCGAAAAAATCGGAAGAGAACTTAGCGTAATCAAATAACAACTTCTTTGATCTGCGAAAATTTGCGCAATCTGCGGGAAACAAGATTGTTTGCCCGCAGATCCCGCTGATGAGCGCAGATTAAATTCAGATTACCCGCATTTTGATGATCCGCAGTCCTTGCAGATCAGGCATCCTTCTTCGTAAACAAGGTTTTCGGAATGACATTCGCCGCATTTGCCTTTTGCCTTTGTTCCGTTCGGGATATATTTTTTAAGTGCGCGCTCCAC
>CAVOKP010000010.1:0-264070 GCA_963696535.1 uncultured Bacteroidales bacterium | reverse complement strand
CTTGATCTTCCCGTGATCTCACTTGTATATAATAAGGCTTGTTGTTCTTTTTAAATGTTGATTATAAATAATGGTGGATTTATTTCTATAGGGAGGGATAGGGAATGGATATGGATGGTATGTGAGAGTTTATTTGAATACTTTAGTGCTGTATATACTGGTTCATTTTAGGTTGATTGTGGAGTTCATAATAGGGAGGAGAAGGGACAAGATTGAAAAATTGCCGAGACCATTCTGGATTGTCGTTAGAATGGTATGCAACGACGAAGCCTACATATCTCTTTTTTGGGAGGATGCATATCGGCTTCAACCAAGTGATCTACGTGTGAATTGTTTAGATGTATATTTAATGATAGCGAAAGATTAATGGCTCAATACCTGAGGGAGAGATGGACAAAAGACACTCACAGGGCGATGGGACACTATTCAGTCATGGCGATTATGTCCATCTGTTTTTAAATGGATTGTATTGGGGATTATATAATCCTTCGGAAAGGTTGGATAGTGATTTTGCTGATCATAAATCTTTCGGAGAAGGATCTGATTTTGACGTCATTAAGGATTATTCTGAGGCAGTTGATGGTGATATAGCAGCGTGGAACATGGTAATGTCAATGGCAAATTCAGGACTCATGCAGAAGGAAACTTATCAGCTCATACAGGGGAATCTGCCCATGGCTATTTTAAAACCCGAACTTGAAGCCATGGTCGACGTTGTAAGCCTGGCTGATTACATGATTCTCGAACTTTTATACCGGAAACTGGGATTGGGATCATCATAACTGGGTTGCTGTCAGGAACATAGTATTCTCGGCCGGGGATTTCAGTTCTTTATCTGGGATGCTGAACATACGGTGGAATCGCTGACTGCCAATGTGCTTTCAGAGAATAACGACAGATGCCCGAGCCGTTTGTTTCAGCAGTTACAAGAATGAAGATTTCCTCAGGTTGTTCGCCGACAGGGTTCAGAAGTTTTGTTTCGGTAACGGACCCCTGACTCCCGAATCAGCTGCAGAACGGTGGATAAAAAGAGCCGGCCAGATTGAAAAGGCTGTTGTTGCTGAGTCGGCCCGGTGGGGCGATTACCGCCGTGATGTCCACCCTTACCAGCCAGTTGGTCCATTTGAACTTTATAATAAGGAAGATCATTGGCTCCCGCAGATGGATTATGTGGTGAATACAGATTTCCCTTCCCGTACAGATGTATTTATCAGCCAGTTAAGGAAGGCCAAGCTCTACCCATCAGTGATGCCCCGGTTTATTTGCTTAATGGTAACAGTGTCTTTGAGAATAAAGTAAATCCTGGTGATGTTATATCATTATTCTCCGGGAATGGAGTTATCTGGTACACGACTGATGGCAGTGATCCTGCAGTTTATGATCCTGTTGCCGGAATTTCAGCTATGGCAAGAATGTATTTAAGCCCTGTTATTATAACAGGATCAGCTCATTTTAAAGCACGTGTTTTATTAAATGGGACCTGGAGCGCTTTAAGTGAGCAGAACTTCATTGTTCCAGCTGATTTTAAGGATATTAAAATCACTGAAGTTCATTACCACCCTGTAAATCACAACGAAGTTCCGACTCAGTCCTCGAATTCATTGAGTTAAAAAATACCGGAAATACAACCCTCTGCCTCGAAGGGATTCAGTTTATCGAAGGCATCAGGTACAGATTCCCTTCAGAATGCTATCTGAAACCAAATGAATTTTTAGTTCTTGCTTCAAACAGCAAATATTTTTACGAACGGTATCATTTCATGCCGTTTGATCAGTACAACGGACACCTTGATAACAGTGGTGAAGAGCTGGTCCTGCTTAGCGCTGAAAAGGATACAATCTGCTCATTCGCTTATGATGACGGAAACGGCTGGCCTGAATCACCTGACGGTGAAGGAAAATCACTGGTCCCTGTCGAATTGGATCCAACCGGAAACCAGAGACTTCCGCAATTATGGAGAGCCTCTTGGAATACAGGAGGGTCACCCGGAACAGATGATATTTACCGGCCGGTACAAGCTGCTACCGAAATAATAAGTGCGTTCCAGAATTACCCGAATCCATTCAGAGAAACAACAATTATTGGATACCAGCTTCATAAATCAGCATCTGTAAAGATTTCAGTTTTCAATATATCTGGAAAGCCTGTATCCATACTTAAGGATGAAAATATGTCACCAGGATTTTACAGGACAATTTGGAACGGCACAGAGCAAAATGGAAAAAAAGCACCGGCAGGACTCTACTTTTACAGGATTGAAGCCACGGGTGCCGATAGTCAAAGTATCGTTACATTGAAAGCTCTTCTGATTAGAAATTAAGGTGAAACGTTTATTTTTGTTAAGTTAAAGTTAAATTCAGAACAACATGAAAAGCAAAAAATTTCTCTATGGATTTGCATTGTTCCTTGTTATTGTTCTTGCGGGTGCGGGTATTTATCTAAGTTCAGTAATGCCGATCATTACCGGCTATGCGGCAAAGAATCTTTGTTCAAATGTCTTTGTTTCGGGAAGAAAGGCAGAAGACATCGAAAATGTTGATCTTAACTTTTTTTTCATAAAGTTTGCCATGAACAGGGTGGATTATGAGAACAAAAGTGTTACGAGCCGTTTTTTATGGGGCAGATCGAAGGCAATTTACCGGGACGGATTTGGCTCGACGCTTTTAAGGGATGTTCCGGAGGAGGTTCTTAGAAAAGCCGTTTTTCCGGTGGATACAGATCTGGATATCGTAAGGATACAACATCGTGGCCGCTGGGAGATCTGATACCTGATCCAATCTCGACAGGCATTGATAAGGTTGCAATCACCGGAATCTCAAAACAACTTGTAGATAATAATGCATACAACGGGTACCCATTTGCGTTCATTGTTGGCATAAGGAATCCCTGTTGCTGAAGCGTACAAGCCTGAATTTAAGAAAGATACGCGCTTTTTGAGCTGGTCGGTGGCAAAAAGTTTTGCAAATGCGCTGACAGGTATTCTGGTAAAGCAGGAGAAGATGGATATAATGCGACCGGCGGATATTGAAGAGTGGAAGGGAGATGAAAGAAGTAAAATAACTTTAAACGATCTTCTCCGGATGCAGAGCGGACTTAAATGGAATGAGGATTACGGAAGCAGATCGGATGTGAATCTGATGCTTTTCAACGAAGGTGATATGAGCCGGTTTGCAGTCAAAAGCCCGCCTGAATATCCTGCCGGGACCAATTGGAAATATTCCTCAGGGACGGCCAATATAATAAGCAGCCTGATACGCAAAGAATTTGAGAGCGATACTGCGTGCTATGCCTTTATTCAGGATCAGTTTTTCGAAAAGATAGGTATAATTGATGCAGTTTTTGAGGTCGATCCGTCGGGTGATTTTGTGGGATCATCATATTTGTATGCAACTGCACGGGATTATGCGAGGTTTGGACTTCTGTACCTTAACGATGGTGTTTTTGATGGAGAACAGATACTTCCGGAGGGATGGGTTGATTATACCAGAACTCCGGCATCAGCAAGCAATGGAGAGTACGGTGCTTTGTTCTGGCTGAACCGAAGCGGGAAATTCCCTTCAGCACCGGAGGACATGTATTCCTGCAACGGTCACGACGGACAATATATTTTTATTATACCGTCAAGGGAGCTTGTCATTGTAGTTCTTGGTTTCTCTCCAAAGCCTGACAATGAGATTGAGCTTGACAGGCTGCTGAAAGATGTTCTGGCAACCGTCAAATAACAAAACAGATCCGCATCTTTTTACCACAAAAGCACAATAACATCATAATTTGTCCGTAATACAGAATCAGACAGACTATTTGTAAATTTAGGCTGTTTTGATTTCAATCTGTTATATTTATTAAACAAACGAACTTACCCTTTATGAGCGAAAATTTTTCAATCAGCCCAAGCGGAGAAAAATTCCCCTTGCCAAAACCTGAAGATTATAAAAAGGAATTTGAAAACCTTAAAAAACGCGTAGAACTCGAACGAGCCAAAAAACGTGAAATAGTAGTAGTGATGGGAGTGGGGTTTGTAGGAGCTGTAATGGCTGCTATCGTAGCCGATACAGTCGACAAGAAGGGCAAGCCTTCAAAATTCGTGATCGGGATGCAGCGGCCCAGCCCAAGGAGTTTCTGGAAGATTCCATTGCTGAACAGGGGAATCTCGCCGGTTAAAGCTGAAGATCCTGAGGTGGATCCGATGATAGCACGGTGCGTAAATGAGAAGAAAACCCTAATCGCAACTTACACTTACGATGTGCTGAAGCTTGCCGATGTTGTGGTTGTTGATGTGCAATGCGATTACATCAAGGAGGATCTGGGCAACGTCCGTTCGGGCCAGACAGATATGGCAGCGCTGGAATCGTCCCTTCATGTGATAGCCGAGCATGTCCCGGCTGATGCGCTTGTGCTGATCGAAACAACGGTTGCTCCCGGAACAACGGAGCAGGTTGCATATCCCATAATGAAAAAGGTGTTCAAGAAAAGAGGCATTAAATCGGATCCGCTGCTTGCACATAGCTACGAAAGGGTAATGCCCGGACGAAATTATGTTGCCAGTATCCGGGATTTCTGGCGGGTCTGCAGCGGAATCAACGAAAATGCCAGGAAAAGGGTAGAAAAATTTCTCACGGAAGTGCTTAATACCGAGAAGTTCCCTCTTACAGTTATGGACAGGCCGATTGAATCTGAAACTGCAAAGATAGTCGAGAACAGCTACCGGGCAACCATCCTTGCTTTCCTTGATGAATGGAGTCTTTTTGCCGAACGCAATGGCGTTGACCTCTTAAAAGTAATTAAAGCTATAAAAATGCGCCCGACGCATAATAATATGATCTTCCCGGGGCCAGGAATCGGGGGTTATTGCCTTCCGAAAGACGGGGGCCTTGGACTATGGGCTTACAAGCATATCCTTGGTTTTGAGGATGATATCTTCAAAATAACACCCCTGGCTATTGATATAAATGACACCCGCGGCCTTCATGTCGGTCAGCTCACCCGCGATGCCCTGCGTAATATGGGACAACCGATTGCCGGAGCTGATGTATTAGTGCTGGGAGCAGCTTACAGGGAGGATGTCGGCGATACGCGATACAGCGGTTCTGAGATAGTAATAAGAAAGCTTGCAGAGATGGGTGCAGAGATCCGTGTTCATGATCCGTATGTCGAACACTGGTGGGAATTTGAACAGCAGGATACATTCCCGGGAGTCGGACAAAGCAAATCGAGGTTCTTCAGGAATCAGGAAAAGCTGAAGGAGATACGGATCGAGCAGAATCTCGACAAGGCTCTGAAGAATGCTGAAGCTGTTATTCTTGCCGTTCCTCACAAGAACTATCTGAAAATGGATCCGGATAAAGTTGTGAAAACCATTGGCCGTCCTGCAGCAATAATCGATTGTTTCGGAATCCTGACGGACGATAATATCCGCAGGTATTTTGAGCTAGGCTGCGAAGTCAAGGGACTTGGACGCGGACATATACAAAGAATAAAGGAAGAAATAAGAAATAAGAAATAAGACCGAAGACCGAAGACCGAAGACCGAAGACCGAAGACCGAAGACCGAAGACCGAAGACCGAAGACCGAAGAAGAAAGGAAATAGGAAATAGGGAAATAGAGAAATAAGAAAAGATATGAGTCAATCAGGCTCATATTTTTTTTATGATTAACTCAAATCATGTAATCTGGGAAAATCAGCGTAATCTGCGGGAAATAAAAGAGCTGATTTTATGGCAACCAGCAGAGGTGGAGATATTATAGGTAGTAAATAGGAATTTCCTTAAATTTTTATTAAATTCCTATAATTAATATTATGTAAAATAGAATATCTTAAGTTTAACCGATCAGGAGGAAAACTATGGTCATCCATCCCCCTATCGCACTGAAGATTCAAATTTAAATGGGATTACAGACCCAAGTAAAAACCTATCAGTTCTGGTTCTGTACTGTCGAGCATCGGAAGGCTCGGAATTACATAAAGATCCTGGTCTGAATTTTCGATAGCTCCCCATATTGAGGTACGGATAAATTTATAACCGTTTCTTTCAGCTGCAGAAATTAAATCCGGATCTCCTGCCCCATCGCCATAAGGAAGAGAAAGAATTGTAACAGAACCGGGTGTATGTTCCTCGATTATTTCCCTGGACCTTCCAAGCTCATAATCGAGGAATGAGTTATATTCAGCCTGAGTGGCAAATCCGCTCTTATTCCTGAACATATAGGCATGTGAATATGTGTGTGAACCAAAACTAAATGGCCTTTCACCGCCTTTTTTCATATAATGGGCCATATCCTCGACTTCCTGCCATGTAACAAAGGAATCCCGACCCATCATGTATGTCCAGAGGAAAAACGTAGCCTTCATGTTATATTTCAGAAGCAATGGCCTCACCAGGGTATACCATGAGCTGTCGCCGTCATCGAATGTTATGATCGCAGAATTACCGGCTGGCATTGTTCCAGATGCAGATAAGGTCTCTAAGTCGCTGAAACTAATTACTTTAATATTGTTTTCCTTAAGGTATTCAAGATCTGTTTCAAGATTTGCAAGACTTCTCTCATAAAGACCTGTTGCCTCTCCCCTGACTATCCTGTGGTACATAAGTACGATTATCCTGCCAGGTTCTACGGGTTCAGGTTCGTCCTCACGGGAACATCCTGTTGATAGCAGGATGCATATAGCTGCGGAGAATAGAACTATTCTTTTCATTCTTCCTGATAGTTTAATGCAAGTATAACCAAAGATGGTAAATTAAAAAAGCCTCTCCGTTAAACGGAAAGGCTTTTACCATTATTTTACCGATACTTTATCTTTTTGAATTTACTTTTGTTCAAGAACGTCAAGTTTTGCCTTGATATCATTGTATTTGTCAGTCATCTTTAACCTGTAGTAAAGCTCCTTAAGGCTTCTCATCGCATATACATCATTGGCTTTCAGTTCGTTTGCTTTTTCCATGTATGGAAGCGCTTTTCCGAAGACTACCATGGCTTCGCTAATGGCTGCGTTGTATTTATTCACATCCATAATGTCGTTAGCCTTTACAAACATATCTGAGGCCTTGTTGATATAAGCGGCACCAAGTCCGTACTGGCTGTCGTATAGATCACCCTTAAGCTCGACCGACTTTGTAAGGTCAGCTATTGCTTCGTCGAATTGATTCTGGTTCAGGTATATGATGCCCTCTGCAAAGAAAAGACTGTAATTTTCAGGATCATCAGCCTTGGCAAGCGCAAGATTTTTCAGGGCATCGTCATTTTTACCAGCTTTGATGTAAAGGTCGATCAGCTGCAGGGTTACATTCTTGTCGCCGGGGAATTTATCAGGAAGGCTTTTCAGCAAAGCTTCAGCTTTTAGGGTATCGCCTGTTTCAAGATAACTCTGGGAGATCTGGAAATACGGTGTAATGCCAAGATAACCCATTTCGGCACATTTCTCGAAATACTTGATGGCTTCGGGGTGCTTTCCTGCGTTCATTGCTGCAAGGCCTGCATTATAATACATTCCGGTATCGGTGACACCAACATATTTGTCACTTTCCGTTATCTTGATCTGTGTTTCAAAAGATTTCAGCGCTCCTGCAAAATCTTTTGCCTCAAACTGGGCTCCTCCCTGGGAATAAAGATCAAGAGCCAGGGAGTTGTAAACCATCCCGGTAATTATCCTCTTCTTTGTGGTACCCTTTGTATCGAGCTCCATTGCCTTTTCATAGGCGGAATAAGCTTCACCCAGGGGATCCGTGTAAAACGACTTGAATTTGGGATTATCGGATTTAAAGACAGCCTGACAAAGTTTGCCCTTTGCAAAGAAAGTGTTGAACCAGTTCATTGATTTGGGATCAGTCATTGCTTGATCGAGGGCTTCCTTGGCTTTGTCAAGCGAACCCTGTTCAATAAGGGTGAGAGCGCTGGTAACTTTACCCTTCTGGGCAAAAATACCTGTGGAGAAACAAATAACTGCAATCAGCAGAAAAACCTTTTTCATAACTATAATTTTTGTTTTAATAATTGTCAATAAAAACTTTTCAAATTTATAACATTACTATTTAATCTTCAAATTCTTTGCCATTTTCCTCAATAATTTCATTATTTTGTGTATTATCCTCTGTTTCAGTTCCTTCTGCGCTTTCATTTATTGAAACAATTGCTACTGAAGCAATAATGTCACTTTCTTTAAGATTGATCAGCCGCACTCCCTGAGTGGCTCTTCCCATTACCCTGAGGGCTGAAACAGGACTTCTCAGGATATTTCCATATTGGGTGATGATCATAAGGTCATCGCTGTCAGTAACATCCTTCAGGGCAATAAGCGATCCGGTTTTATCGGTAATATTGATGGTCTTTACTCCCTTGCCTCCCCTGTTTGTAATACGGTAATCCTCTATATCTGACCTCTTCCCGTAGCCTTTCTCAGAAACAACAAGTATCTCTTTTTCATTGTTTTCGACTGTAATCATTCCAATGACAAAATCGCTGGTTTCGTCGGCGAGCCTTATTCCCCTGACACCGGAAGCGGTTCTTCCCATCGGCCTCACGAAGGCTTCCGGAAACCTTACGGCCCTTCCCGACTTGTTGGCGAGCATTATCTGATGCCTGCCATTGGTCATTCTTGCCTCGAGAAGTTCATCCCCTTCGCGGATCGTAATGGCATTCACGCCGTTTGTCCTGGGACGCGAATAGGCTTCGAGGGATGTCTTCTTGATAATTCCTTTTGTCGTACAAAGCACAATGAAGTTATTGTTAATATAATCCGGATCATTAAGGTTCTTTACATTTATGAATGCCCTTACATTATCCTCCGGCTCAATATTTATAAGGTTCTGCATTGCTCTCCCCTTCGAGGTCCTTGATCCTTCCGGGATATTGTAAACCTTCAGCCAGTAGCACTTCCCGTTCCGGGTGAAGAACAACATCGTATTGTGCATCGTAGCTATATAAAGATGCTCAATAAAGTCCTCATCACGGGTTGAACCTCCCTTTGCACCGGTTCCTCCCCTGTTCTGGCGCCGGAACTCGGTAAGCGGAGTCCTCTTGATGTATCCGAGATGTGAAATTGTAATAACCATTTCATCATCGGCGTAGAAGTCTTCAGGATTGAATTCTTCAGCATTCGGAATAATTTCCGTGCGTCTCGGATCTCCGTATTTTTCCTTTATTTCGAGAAGCTCATCCTTGATTATTTTCATCTGAAGTTCGGGGCTTTCCAGGACGCTTTTAAGGTATTCTATATGTCCCATTATCTCATTGTACTCCTCCCTGAGTTTTTCCTGCTCAAGTCCGGTAAGCTGCCTCAGCCTCATCTCTACGATGGCCCTTGCCTGGATATCCGTAAGGCTGAATCGTTCCATAAGTCTTTCTCTTGCCTCGTCGGGAGTCTTTGATGACTTGATTATTGCTATTACTTCATCAATATTGTCGCTTGCAATTATCAGTCCTTCAAGTATATGGGCTCTTTTTTCAGCCTGGGTGAGATCAAACCGGGTCCTTCTGAGAATAACTTGGTGCCGGTGTTTTACAAAATGATCGATAAGATCTTTTGTAGTCAGCATCCTTGGTCTGCCCCTGACAAGTGCAATATTGTTTACATTGAATGTGGTTTGAAGAGATGAAAACTTGTAAAGATTATTCAGCACTACATTTGCGCTTGCATCTTTTTTCAGGATTATGACAACGCGCATCCCGTTCCGGTCTGATTCATCATTTATGTAGGAGATTCCCTCAAGCTTCTTTTCATTTATAAGATCTGCGATCTTGCGGATCATCTCAGCCTTGTTCACCATATAGGGAATCTCCGTGATAATAATGCATTCGCGTCCTGAATGGGTTATCTCAATTTCCGTTTTACCCCGGACTACAATCCTTCCCCTTCCGGTTTCGCAGGCATCCCTTATCCCCTGTTCACCGTAAATAATTCCTCCCGTGGGAAAATCGGGTCCCTTGACATATTTCAGGATCTCATCAGGAGTTATTTCCCTGTTCCCGATGAACGCAATTGTCGCATCGATAATTTCGGACAGGTTATGAGGCGGCATATTGGTGGCCATTCCCACAGCTATGCCTGAGGCACCGTTCACGAGCAGGATTGGAATCCTCGTTGGCAGAACAACCGGTTCGCTTAGTGAATCATCAAAGTTTGGCTGAAAATCAACAGTCTCCTTATCAATATCCGACAAAGTCTCTTCGGCAATCCTCTTCAGCCTTGCTTCGGTATACCTCATTGCAGCGGGGCTGTCGCCGTCGACGGATCCGAAATTTCCCTGGCCGTCAACGAGCGGATACCTGAGCGACCACTCCTGCGCCATTCTGACCATTGCCTCATAAACCGATGAATCGCCATGGGGGTGGAATTTTCCAAGCACCTCCCCCACTATCCTTGCGGATTTCTTATAAGGTCTGTTCGATAGTACCCCCAGCTCCGACATTCCGAATAAAACACGCCTGTGAACAGGCTTAAGCCCATCCCTTACATCCGGCAGCGCCCTCGACACAATCACTGACATGGAATAGTCAATATATGACGATTTCATCTCCTCCTCAATATTTACCTGGATCACCCTTTCTCTTTCTGCCATAATCTGTTGTAAATTAAAAAGATATAAACGTTCTTACGACGAACCGTTTTGATTACGAAAATAGTGATTATTTGGTTACCGCCGACGATTCCGTGGAGTGACTTTTTAACATTAATTGTTTATAAATGGGCATGAATATTGCCATTCATCTATTGTATTAAAATTAACTTTGATTTTCATGTCATCAGCCCTTTTGTCGCGATTTAACTGACATAATGGCTTATGACATGGTATCTTATATTTAAAGAGGACTTAATTATGGATTCACAATTTTCACAAAGGGTTAAGGATATCCTGGGTTACAGTAAGGAGGAGGCTATAAGATTGGGAAACAGTCATATAAGTCCTGAGCACCTGTTCCTGGGCATCCTGAGGGATGGTGAGGGTGTCGCTGTCGAAATTCTGATTAACCAGGGAATAGATCTCCTGGTTCTTAAAGGCTCTCTGGAAAAGAGCATTAAGGTCGAAAGTCCAGTCGCTGTCGCTGATCATGAGGTTATTCCGCTTCTCAGAAGTACGGAAAGGATTCTGAAGCTTGTTTACCTTGAGGCAAAATCACTTAAAAGCTCCACAATAGATTCTGAACATCTTTTGCTTGCAATTTTGAAAGATGAAAATGCCCTTGTGACAAGGTTCCTTTCTGAACTCGATGTCGATTACCAGTCGGTCAGACGGGCTGTTGAAGCAGGCATGCCAAGCGCCAAAGCTGATTTTCCCAGGGAGGAAGACGATGAGGGGCAGTCTTTTGGAGGAGGCCAGGGTAAGGGACAGCCGTCGCCGTCAGCTTCAAAGCCTTCGTCAGATACACCGGTACTGGATAATTTCGGGATTGACCTCACAAAAGCTGCCGAGGAGGGCCGGCTTGACCCGGTTGTCGGCCGGGAAAGGGAAATTGAACGACTTGCCCAGATCCTCTCAAGGAGGAAGAAGAACAATCCTGTACTTATTGGTGAGCCGGGGGTAGGGAAATCTGCGATAGCTGAAGGCCTGGCTTTAAGGATAATAAAGAAGAACGTATCAAGGGTGTTATTCAATAAACGGGTGGTTGCACTCGATCTTGCTTCGATCGTTGCAGGTACGAAGTACCGCGGACAGTTTGAGGAAAGAATGAAGGCAATCCTCAATGAGCTTTCGAAGAATGACAATATAATCCTGTTCATCGATGAGATCCATACCATTGTCGGGGCCGGTGGCGCAACCGGATCGCTCGATGCCGCCAATATGCTCAAGCCCGCACTTGCAAGGGGCGAGATCCAGTGTATCGGTGCTACAACCCTCGACGAATACCGCCAGCATATTGAAAAGGACGGAGCCCTTGAGAGAAGATTCCAGAAAGTAATAGTCGAACCTACTTCGATAGAGGAAACGATTCACATTCTTCATAACATCAAGGAAAGGTATGAGGAGCATCACAATGTGATGTATACCGATGATGCAATTGATGCATGCGTGAAACTGACAAACAGGTATATATCTGACCGCCACCTTCCAGATAAGGCAATCGATGCCCTCGATGAATCAGGATCTAGGGTGCATATCTCGAACATTGTCGTCCCGGAGAAGATCCTTTCACTTGAAAAGCAGCTCGAGGATACCAAGAAGGAGAAAATGATGGCGGTGAAAAACCAGAACTTCGAAAAGGCAGCCAGCTTCCGTGACAAGGAGAAAGACCTGCTCGACATGATCGACCAGGAAAAGAAAAAATGGGAAAAAGAGCTTGCAATTAACCGTGAAACGGTCGATGCCGAGAAAGTAGCTGAAGTTGTTGCAATGATGACAGGCGTTCCGGTTCAGCGTATCGCACAGACAGAGGGAACCAGGCTCCTTAAAATGGCTGATGAATTGAGAAACAGCGTGATAGGTCAGGATCAGGCGATCCAGAAGGTTGTAAAATCGATTCAGCGGAACAGGGCCGGACTCAAGGATCCGAATAAACCCATCGGCACATTCATTTTCCTTGGACCAACAGGTGTCGGAAAGACACAGCTTGCCAAGGTTCTGGCCAAATTCCTGTTCGATACCACCGATAACCTCATCAGGGTCGACATGAGCGAATATATGGAAAAGTTCTCTGTCTCAAGGCTTGTCGGTGCACCTCCGGGATATGTCGGATACGAAGAGGGAGGCCAGCTGACTGAAAAAGTCAGAAGGAAGCCATATTCGGTTGTCCTTCTCGATGAAATAGAAAAAGCCCATCCCGATGTGTTCCATATATTGCTCCAGGTGCTCGATGAAGGTCAGTTGACCGATAGTCTGGGACGCAGGGTCGATTTCAGGAACACCATTGTCATACTTACATCGAATATCGGGACCAGACAGATTTCTGAATTCGGACATGGCATAGGCTTTGACACCAGTGCCAAAAAGGCAACGAGGGATGAGCAGACAAAAAGCATCCTTCAGAAAGCCCTTCAGAAAACATTTGCACCTGAATTCCTAAACAGGATCGATGATGTGATAATGTTCAATTCGCTTGGCAAGGAAGAGATCGATAAAATAATTGACCTTGAGCTTAAGGGATTGTACGACAGGGTTAAAGCGCTTGGTTATCAGCTTAAGATAGCCACCGCCGCCAGGGATTATATTGCTGACAGGGGGTTTGATGCCAACTACGGTGCACGGCCGCTGAAAAGGGCAATCCAGAAATACCTCGAAGATCCGATGGCTGAAGTGCTTATTAAAGCTGAGCTGAAGGAAGGTGATACGATTTATGTGGGATTCAATTCAGCAAAATCTGAAATAAAGATAAGGATCCAGAAGAAAAAGGAATTACAATTACCCCCAACCCCCTAAAGGGGGCTCTTTTAATAACCCCCCTTCAGGGGGGAAGGTGGGGTCAAACTGGTTTTCCGAAAAGGTCAAAATCCGTTGATCCGGTAATGAGAACATTATAGAAATTACCGGGTTGAAGATTGTATTCCGTATTGATAAGAACTTCATTGTCAACTTCAGGAGAGTCATATTGGGTTCTCCCGATAAAAAATTCCCCTTCCCTCCTATCGATAATGACCTTATGTATGGTACCTGTTTTTTCCCTGTTCAGCTCTTCAGAAATTGACTGCTGGATTTCCATTAGCTCAGATACCCTTGCCTCCTTTACTTTTTCAGGTACATCATCTGGATAATTATTATATCCGAATGTCCCTTCTTCATGGCTGTAGGGGAAAACTCCCAGTCTGTCGAACCTGAATTCCGAAATAAAATCCTTAAGCTCATTATACTCTTTATCAGTCTCTCCCGGATGACCCGCAATCAGTGTTGTCCTGATCGCTGCACCGGGTAATTCCTTCCTGATGGCATAAAGCAGGTTTCTTGTTTCGTTTCTGTTGTGCGACCGCTTCATCAACCGGAGCATTTTTTCGGAAACATGCTGGATCGGAATATCAATATACCTGCATAATCTTGTATTCGCTTTCATTATTTTGATAATGTCGGCAGGAAAATCTGCAGGATAGAGATAATGCAGCCTTATCCATTCAAATGACTCAATCTTAAGCAATTCACCGATGAGTTCTGGCAGCATCTGCGTCCCGTAAAGGTCCAGTCCGTAATAGCTGAGGTCCTGCGCAATCAGTATAAGCTCCTTTACGCCATTGCGGGCAAGGTTTTGCGCTTCTTCGATAATCTCTTCAACCGGCCGTGAGATGCATTTTCCCCGGATTAGCGGGATTGAGCAGAAAGCACAGCTCCTGTCGCATCCTTCAGAAACCTTCAGATAGGCATAATGACCCGGACCGGTGAGCACCCTTTCCGGCAGCAGATCGTTTCGTTTGGAAATGCCAAGCTCATGAAGGATCTGATCCATGCTGTTTACGCCGAAATATTTCTTCACCTCGGGGATCTCATCCTTTAGTGCATCCATATACCGCTCAGACAGACAACCCATTACGTAAAGTCTCTTTATCTTGCCCGACTGACTCGCCTTAACAAAACGAAGAATTGTATCAACGCTCTCCTCCCTGGCATCATTAATGAATCCGCATGTATTGATTATCACGGTATTTGCTGAAATATCGGATGGGTCATAGACAACACTATAACCACCTGCCTGGATCTGTTTCAGAAGTTTTTCAGAGTCGACAGTGTTTTTTGAGCAGCCGAGAGTGATGATATTAATTTTTTTCATCAGAGAAAAGCGTATCCACAAAATCATATGGATTGAATATCTGCAGGTCTGTCAGCTTTTCCCCCAGACCAATGTAACGGACAGGAATTCTGAATTGGTCAGAGATTCCGATCACAACCCCTCCTTTTGCAGTACCGTCGAGTTTGGTAATTGCCATGGCTGTAACGTCGGTTGCTGCCGTAAACTGTTTAGCCTGTTCAAAGGCATTCTGGCCGGTCGATCCGTCGAGCACAAGAAGGACATCATGGGGAGCGTCGGGGATTACCTTCTCCATAACGCGCTTTATTTTTGAAAGTTCGGTCATAAGGTTGATCTTGTTATGTAGTCTTCCTGCGGTGTCGATAATAACAACATCATACAGTCCGGCAACTGCCGATTTTACAGAATCGAAGGCAACGGAGGCCGGATCTGATCCCATTTGCTGCCTTACAATCTGAACCCCTGCCCTGTCGGCCCATATCTGAAGCTGGTCGATCGCAGCCGCCCTGAAGGTATCAGCCGCCCCGAGAAGTACTTTTTTCCCTGCCATTTTGTATTGATAGGCAATTTTTGCAATTGTCGTTGTCTTTCCCGACCCGTTTACACCCACCACCATTATAACATACGGAACCGAAGGCAGAGTTGATCCGAAATCAGCTGCAGGACCTGAAATATTGCTTTCAAGGAGTGACACAATCTCTTCCCTGAGAATTTTGTTTAGCTCGCCGGTGTTCAGGTATTTGTCTTTTTCCACCCTTGCTTCTATCCGTTCGATTATTTTAAGGGTGGTCGCAACACCCACATCTGACGAGACGAGGGCCTCCTCAAGATTATCCAGTACCTCCTCGTCAACCTTCGATTTTCCGACAACTGCCCGTGACAACCTGGAAAAGACATTCTCTTTTGTTTTTTCGAGACCTTTGTTCAGGACCTCCCTGTTTTCCTTGTTTCCGAAACCAAACCATCCCATTGAGGGTACTTTTTATTAAAGGACAAATATAAAAAAAGCTCTCTTCAGCTGAGAAGAAAGCCCATGATAACTTATTGAAGATGTAAACGTTACTTCTTTGAAAAGAAATCCTTAATATGGTCATTATGAACGACTCCTTCCTTGAACTGGTATGCACCGGTTTTTTCCGATTTGGTCATCCTGATGCATTTTGTAAAAAGTTTACCGGTTCCGGTTTTCAGTGTTGCAACTACTTTCTTTGCCATTGTGTTATCTTATTACTTTATTTCTCTGTGAAGGGTGTATTTCTTGAGGATAGGATTGTACTTCCTTCTTTCCATCCGGTCGGGGGTATTTTTCCTGTTCTTTGTAGTTATGTACCTTGATGTGCCCGGCTGACCGCTCTCCTTATGTTCGGTGCATTCCAGAATAATCTGCTGCCTGTTGCCCTTTGCCTTCTTTGCCATCTCCTGATCTTATTTTATTAGAAATTCAAAATGAACCCTTTTTGCTTCGCTTCCTTCAGAACTGCCGTGAGCCCTTTCTTGTTAATAAGACGAATTCCTGAAGTTGACACTTTCAGTGAAATCCACCTTTCCTCTTCCGGAAGATAATACCTCTTGACAAAAAGATTCGGGTAAAATTTTCTCTTTGTCCTTCTCTTTGAATGCGATACATTGTTCCCGACGATCGCTTTCTTCCCTGTAACCTGACATATCCTTGACATCGATGTTCCTTTTATTTCTTAACTAATGTCTTTCTGAAAAATGAAGCGCAAAATACGTGATATTTATCTGATTAACCAAATAATTACATCAATTTTTTTCAACACCAGGGTAAAACAGCTCTTATTCCTTGATAATCTGCTTTCTGAGCAGGTTAAGCGCAACCAGCGAGAATCTGGTTATATTTATAAGACGATCGGTTCCAAATGTGTGCTTCTCAGCTACTGTTTCTGTACCGGAAGCTACTGCTGTCCAGAGAGTTCCGACAGGTTTCTTAATTGTTCCGCCGTCGGGACCAGCTATCCCGGAGGTTGCAACTGAGAAATCGGTTCCCAGAAGGGTTCTTGCTCCCTCTGCCATTGCTTTTACAACCTGTTCACTAACGGCTCCGTGTTTTTCAATCAGCTCATCACCGATTCCGGGAAGCAGTGTTTTGATGCGGTTGGCATATGCAATAAGGGATCCCGTGTAATAATCAGAGCATCCCGGTACACTCGTGATCAGATGAGCAATATTCCCGCCGGTGCAGCTTTCTGCCGTGCAAAGGGTCTTATTCTTTTCACGAAGCAGCCTTCCGACAGCCATCTCAAGCGATTCTTCATTTTCACCATAGATAAGGTCCGGAATAATTGCATAAAGTTTCCTGACCTGTGCTTCAACTGAATCAACAATTGTATTATGATCCCGTCCGGTACCAGTCAGCCTCAGTTTGATTATGCCTGATGAGGGAAGATATGCGAGCCTGATATCTCCTGGCAGTCCGGCTTCGAAACCAGTAAGGATCTCAGCGAGTCTTGCTTCGGGAGATCCATAGGTCATTATATTCCTGTGAATTATGACCTGGGAGGAAAACCGTTTCTTTAGTTCCGGCAGAACATGCCGGTTCATAATGTGTTTCATTTCCGCAGGGACTCCAGGCAAAGAGACAAAAATGGTACCGTCATTCTCAAACCACATGCCGGGAGCAGTTCCGGCTGCATTTGTCAGAACAGTACATGATTCAGGAACCTCTGCCTGCCTTCGGTTATTTTCGTTCATCGGGAAATTCCGCCTGCGCATCATGGTTTCAATCATCGCCAAAACCTCTTCATTCATCACGAGCCTTGTGTTAAAAAATTCACAGAGGGTTGGTTTGGTGATGTCGTCACTTGTAGGCCCGAGTCCGCCGGTAATAATCACAACATCTGATCTTCCCTTAGCCTGTGATAGACCATTCAGTATGTCGGAGCGATTGTCATGGATCGAAGTCTTCCTGTGAATGTCAAATCCCGCCATGCTTAGCTCGGCCCCGATCCAGGCTGAGTTGGTATCAATTGTCTGGCCGATAAGGAGTTCATCGCCAATTGTGATTATTTCGGCTTTCATTCAATGAGGTTTTTTATTTTTTTTTTGGTATGAGAGAAAAATTAAGATAAATTCGCGCCGGGAATATTTAAATAAATGCGGGAATAGCTCAGTTGGTAGAGCATTAGCTTCCCAAGCTAAGGGTCGCGAGTTCGAGTCTCGTTTCCCGCTCCAAGCCGTTACCTGACGGGAGCACCTGGCACCTGATCCGTGTCAGCTTAGCGTTGTTTCGTTCTTATTTTCTTTGTATTCCAGAATATCACCCGGCTGACAGTCTAATGCATTACAAATAGCATCCAGGGTGGTAAACCTTATTGCTTTAGCTTTTCCGGTTTTTAATATTGAAAGATTAGACAAAGTTAAATCAACTTTTTCTGATAGCTCATTAAGCGATATCTTTCGTTTCGCCATCATTACATCCAGGTTAACTATGATTGGCATGGCTTAAACAGTTAAATCGTTTTCATTCTGGATTTCAACTCCTCTTGTAAAAATAAATGCTATGACATAGATTACAGCCGCCATTAATATATAAGCCTTACTGTCGGCCCAGAACTGGTTCAGGGTGTCGATTTCAAATCCGTGATGCATTAAATTTTGAGCTGTTTGCCGGGCTATGTAACTAATGAGCCCTATGGCAAGAGTGACGTAGCTGATCTTTTTAATACGGTCTGCAACATAGCTTGTGAATGGTTTTAACAAATCAAGTTTGCTTAAAAGCATGATGACTACATAAAACAGGTAAGCTTTTAAAACCGATATGAACAGGATAAAAACATACATACCGAAGAATGCCAGTTTACTGCGATTGTACATTTCACTTAAGTCCAGCTTTTGATATAAGTTCTGGACAAATTCCGGTTTGTAAAGACTGAAAATAAAATTGACTATCAAGCCTCCGGCTTCAATGCACAAGCCAACGAAGATTACCCAGGCAATAATATGCAGACCTTTAAAAACGAAGTCATTTCTTTTTGACATAACTGTTTAAATTTAGAATTATGTCGCAAATATAATAAATAATTATTGATAAACAATAAATATATAATAAATATCGAGAAATGTAATTAGAGAATAGATAACTCTACAAACTGTTTCAGATCCGGAAAATTTTCATAGCGCAGGATTTTAATCGCGTTCAGTTACGGGTGTCCGGGTCAGTGGCTGGTCCTATTTTGTCAAGATTATAACTACGTTTCCTGATTTTTGTCGTGTTTCAACATACTTGTAAGCATCAACAATCTGTTCAAAATGATAGGTTCTATCTACCAATGGTCTGAACTTGCCTGATTCAACTAATTCTTTTAAGAAAATAACATCCTCCTTTTTTATGGCCGGCAGTGGAAAAAGGACTTTTTTACCATTAACCAATGGAGTTAAAAGAGCCAGAAATATGTTTTCAGAATTCTTTCCGAGTTCTGTTGAAATATAGATTCCATGCTTTTTAAGAAGCGGTTTACATTGACCAAAAGAGCTTTTACCTACCGCATCAAAAATGAAATCAAATTTCTGATCGATACTGGTAAAGTCCTGAGTCATGTAATCAATTACCTGATCGGCACCCAATGATTTTAAGATTTCGACATTTTTAGTATTACATACTGCGGTTACTTTTGTACCAAAATATTTTACTAACTGGACAGCGGCTGATCCAATTGCACCAGAGGCACCATAGATCAAAACATTATCTCCATTTTTAACCCTGGCGGCTCTGATATCGCATAAGGCATAATGTGCCCCTTCCGTAATTGGTGCTGCCTGCTCAAAGGTCACATCAGGAGGTATCGTGGTAATGGCATCTTTTTCTGCAATGGTCATATATTCTGCGTGTGCCCCAAACTTTGTGTCGTTATAACCAAATACACTATCCCCGACATTAAATAGTGCGACATCTTTGCCAACTGCTTCAACTATTCCAGCAAATTCGTTACCGAGAATTTCGAATTTTGGTTTAAATAAGCCGCTGAAGAATCTGGAAATAAAATACTCTGCGCTTCGGAATCCGCAATCAGTGCGGTTTACAGTAGTAGCAAAAACTTTCACTAATACTTCACCGGACCTGGGTGATGGTTTATCTACTTCTTCTATTCTGACAACATCAGGGGCCCCATATTTTTTATATACAGCTGCTTTCATATTATGGTATTTGCGTCTTAATTTTCTGTCATGCTGGAATTTAATTACCTGCCACTAACGGCCAATCAGTATGATTTCCAGGAAGTATTGTTTTGTGGATACAGATCCTGTTAGTCCTGCAATTTACAAAAAGACAATCAATTGTCCCGGACCTGGGCGTAGGATCAAAAGGTGTGTTGCTACGCTTTGCGGGATAAACTCCGCGACAAAATCCCGCCGTGGCGGAGCAAAAAGCATGACAACCTGTCCCTGGACCTCGGGAAACAAAGTACCCATTTTGTCCGTGTTATTGTGGGTTTTTTAAGTCATGGTTTAATACACCACCAATATTAGGAGCTCTTTCCATTGTATTATCAAAAAAATCATTTCTGTCTTTTCGCTGAAGATCAACAAATTACAATTGATGCCTGAATATTTTTAAATCACTAAAACTCCGTCCCCAATCTCTCTTTAAGGTTAAAAACTTCAATTACATTTTCCCGGAATACTCTGTCAACAATATCGAAAGCAACCTCTTCAGTCAGTAAACCCCTTTCCACTCTATTTGCCAGAACTTCTGAAACTACATCCTTACCATACTCCAAAGATCCGGCCGATTCTTCAATTAAACCACAATCACCTCCCCAGAAAAACTTATTATAAGGAACACAATCGAACATCTCATCAAGGGCATTTACGGCCTTTTCACGGGATATCTGTGGCAGCCATACTATGTTGAGATACACATTCCTGAACATTTTTGCTAACGCTGCTGATTCGCCCGTCCAGGGAAATCCTCCATGAAAAAGATCGAATTTTGCTTTCGGATATTTCAGAAACAGATTATTTAGTTTAACAGGTTGACCATTATCCAGTTCATTCCCGTTTCCGGCAAGGTATCCTGTATGGATCTGGATGGGCAGATCGTATTCGATTGCTTTCTGAATGATCCAGTGGAACATGAAGTCTTCAATCTTTTTTGCTTCAGCGGGAGCTAGTCGGGATGAAGATTTGTTATATAAAGCCCGGGCTTCTTCATAGGGCACATTTTCATAAAATAGTGTCCTTGAATATGCCTGAGAATTCTTCAGGCAGACAGCTTTGTTTTCAATATTCTTTTTAAAGAGTTGATCGCAGAATTCCAGATAATCATCCAAATTACTTATCTCATATCCATCATTTTCAGCCTCTTTATAAATGGATTTCGATTCGGTGCCTTTCTCCGGCTTCCGGCTTGATTCAGATATCAGCGGATTAATGTTGAAAACAAGAGCAAAATATTTGCTATCCAGTTCGGTATTAAACGGTTTCCAGTATTGATCCAGAAACATCAGTTCATATCCGGCCTTGTGGAATGCCTCATTAAACCATGGCCTGTAATTTTTATAGTTCTCTTCTATTCTGGCTGAGAGTGCTGTAATGTTTTCTTTAGTGAAATAAAGGTCATTGAAACCATACAATTTCTGAAAGCCTTTCACAAATTGGCTGTAATAGCTAGTACTTCGCGTATAATCCAGGGCTTCACCATATATATCCCACAATTCCTCGAGACTGAGAGAATCTATCAGGTTCCAGTCATCGCCATTCGCACCAGCAGAACTTATATCTGCAGCCAGGTAGCTTGCAGCAATAAGATGATAAAAACGGAACTGGCGATTACCATATTCTTCAGGCCAATGCTGATGTTCATGGGCATTGATTACTTTAACCTGGTCGGCGTGATCTCTTATTTTCCTGTAAATGGAGCTTTCATTAGTGCTGCATTGATTCATGAGAAAAAGTGATATGATTGCAAATAACCACATGCTGATAGCAGGGATTTTTGACTTTTTCATAGTTGGAATCGCTGCATTATTTAATTTGAAATATGATACAATTTGTCTGTTTTTCATTTTGGATTAGAGATATTTGTAACGGTGCAAAATTTTAATTGCGGGCAGATGCACGTATCCGGGTACATGATCTCGCAGGAATTGTCATGGTTGCAGCATCTGCAAAAACCATTACAAGCTTAATGAACATACCATCCGTGCTAGGTTTTCGTGCTTTATTTTAGTCTATTATAGAATTCTGTAAGTTCTATTTTTCTATTCTTGTCAAGACTGTGCCACCTTATACCTTGAATGGCGCCTTCCAGTGCAAAAAGCATATTAATGCAAGCGTCCTTGTCTATGGTTTTAATTTTAATCATGGCATTTTCGCTGCCGGCGTTTAATAAATCACTTGGAGTAGAAATCCCAACCAGTTTAAGCTTTTCAGCAAGAGTCAATCCAATATTTGGTAGATTGGCTAGGTCATCACTTTTTATTGTCATGTTGTAGATATTATTTTGTAGTTAACAGGATATGTCAATATATTAATATATCTCGTGTTAGCGTTTAGTTATTTATTTTTTATACATCGGACTGAGAATCCCATTCGTTTTGGATGAGTGTCACGGGCTACGAATTCGTAAGAATAGATCAGGCTTCTATAGTATGCACTGGATGAGCTCGCTTCAGTACTTGTCCACCAGAAACCACTGCTACCACCTGCATAGTAGCGACTCAATCTCTCTCCTCCAGGAAGAGCTGAAAAACCTAAGTCATCAGTGCCAGTGACTCCCTTTCTCCAGCCTTTGACAGATTTGAGCCTTAGTCCGGCATCAAATCCTCTAAGTCCCAGTTTATACCAAATTGAATCGTTGGTGCCATATTTTGTATCTGCTGTGCCTTCAATTCGCATCCATTCATTATCTGTAGGCACACTCCATCCAGTGGGACAAAGTTTTCCTGAGTTAACCGCATACCAATTATAAAGAAATCCAAGTGTGTCTGCGTAATTTTCGTTATTTTGATAATAACAGTATGCAGACGAGTCAAATCTTAACCAGATCGATTGGTCCTTTATACATGGAATATTAGAGCCATCATTGAACCTTGTAGATTTTAAATTTTCCGTCATCCACCAGTTATCACCAATTAAGGCAGTACTGTAAATGTTACCATCGATATCCTTAATAGTATTGGTTTCTGTCCGCTTGCATTGCGAGTTAGTCGCTAGCATAAAACAAGCTGTTAAAATTAGGTAAATACGAGAGATCATATTGTCCGTGTTATGGGCTGCCTGTTATTTTTCCATTAAGGTCGGGCAGTTGTCAAAGTTTATTTCAAATGCTTTTAATTTGCATTCAACTTTCCCAATTAGTGATTTATTATCTTGAGTTTTACCAATCCTTATAGATGTCAGATAATAATCCTTTAAATCCCAATATTCAGTGGATTCAGTTTGGTTATTGGTTGGATCAATTTCATCTGTTTTAGACTGGATGAAGAAATATGGGGAAAGATCTGCTAACCCTGATTTAATTGCCGGAGGAAAAATATTTTTAATTATCTCAATCTTATAATCAATTGTTGATATGAGAATTCGTTTAACAGAGAGATTAATTCTTAAATCACCATTTTTGCCTGTCAGGAATACTTCTTTGTTTAAAGGGAGCTGATTTGGAAAGATAATAGTGTCCAATCTATTGAAAATAAACTTGTCACTATCGAGACAGTATGTCCATTGTGCTAATTGTGGTTCCAGTGATTTAAGAAAGCTAACTGAGTAGAATGAGCTGTCAACAACAATTATTGAAGAATTAGTATCATTAATTGAATTTGACTTTTGAGTTGTGATCTTAGAACTACGTGTTTTCCCGGGTTTTGAATCCTGGCTGCAAGAATTAAATAAGGCAGTCAAAAAGATAATAAATATTATTGATTTCATAAGTATTCAGATTAGTAAGGATGTCTATTCTGTGTAGTGGTTGCCCATAGCGGTTCAGTGTAAGTTTTGTGGTGGATTTTCGTAGCGATCGACTGTCCATCAAAATCTGCCGATTGGTGAGAGAAACCATTGCTGGAACACCACCTAATCCATCATATAATTTACACAATGCTGTGCTTTCGTGCTTTACCTGTCACTTTTTTTAATCCTTTCAAAAAAAAGTGATTCCCTTTACTGTTTCCAACTACCGTTTCAGCTCATAAATAAACAAAATACAATTATCCTCTTCTGACAGTTCTTGATCCAGCTTTTTTAGCTTTTCTTTCACCTTAGGATCTACACATGCTCCGATCAGCGCATGTACATCCTTTTTAAAATCAATGGCATCATAGACAAAGTAAGCGCTCCGATTATCAGAGAACTTAAGCTGGTTAAATGGCATAGCATAAGCATTTTTCTGTAAATCAATCCCACAATATGGGTCAACCAGTTGTACTGAATTAATACTACCGGACTTTTTATCTGCAATATAAAATCCTTTTGATGCTGGGGCTATTCCTGTTTGCGTTTCTCCTTCGAAAGTAACAGAGTAACTTTTTATTTCAACACCATGCAATAAATAGTAATCTTTAGTTTCTGCATAAACCTCGACAAAGGCATGACCAAGGTGTTCATTTCCTTCACGCATTGAACTGGTTTCATTTGCATTCAAATCCTGATAGTTAAATCCCGCTGATTTGCTGATAAAAACAGCATCTGCTTCCAGTCTATGATTCTCAGGATTATAAGTAAACAGCGTATCCTGACCAAAATGTACTTTAAAATTACCTTTATACGGGTACATGTGTTGCGGAATTGCAATGCCTCCAACTCGAATCTCACGGAGCTTTTTAACAAGTGATTCAGAATATAGCATAGAACCGTCAGTTCCAATATGATACAAGTTAATCGAATCTGTCAACCCTTTCCAGGGAACACTAGGATATCCAATAGACAAGATTGCATCAGACTCCAGCAACTCGAACATATTTGATCCCTTATTTGCACGCTTTACCGTAAACACTCCTTCTCCTTCTATTGAATATCCAATAAAATCATCCAGGAACGCCCGATCAGCCAAAATCAGATCTTCATTGCTTGAAAAAGCCAAACCATTTACATGAGAATATTCAAAAGGCCCCTTCCCAATTTGTCCTATATGACGGATAAAAGTCCCTTGTCGGTCAAACAAAAGAATCCTACCACCCTGATTATATATAACAATATAATTATCTGATACTTCCAATTCCGTAATCCTACCAATCAATGCATCAGGTTTAGTTTCAAGCCGAACTATTTGTCCGGACGAGAACAGTTCTCCAATATTAAAAGTTACCTGATCTCTGGCATGATCAATATCAAACACCATAATACTGCCCTCTCCTGATTTTTGATTATTGCATGCCAGCAGGGATAATGCAAGAAGGCTAATTAACAATTTTGACAATAACTTTTCCATATTTAGTAATTTTAATCTATTTACAAAGTATTTGGTTAGTTATTCGACACAAACTAAACTAGTTTATCGAACCTTTTGCAATCTCAAATTTACAGATTGATTAACCACTCAGTATTTCTCAGTATCAGTTTTGGTACTAACGTTTCTTGCATGAAGCACAAAGGGAGTTTGTCTAATAACCTTTTTCCTATATATATTTCCCGACCAGTTTAACACGATTTAAGAGATAGCTTTATCTGGACCAGACAAAATATATCCTGGAAAAGGAAGCTCCCTAAACTACTTGTTTTTCGTTTTATAAAGGCTGAAACGGTCAAAAACACCGGGACAAGTATCCTGAGATACTCCATCAGCCGGTTTTTCCCCAAAATGCTTATTACTCGCCTGAGGTTATATGCGATAAACATAAATCCGACATCTGAGCCGGCCCTGTCCATTCCCTTCTTCGTGAGAATGTAATTGAACCCCCATTGTCGTTTTATCGTACCATACGGGTGCTCCACTATTGCCTGGCGGCGTTTATAAAGATGCTCCTTCTCATGGGTGTTTTTCAGGTTTCTTTCGTAGTATTCTGCATACTCGCTTCGCTGAATAAGCCTTTCCTTTTTTGATCTCGTATACTGCGACCGTGCAGGACATTTTCTGCATGCTTTTGTCCTGTACTGTTTAAACCAGCTGACGCTGCCGCTGCTTGAAAACTGTTTGTACCATGATCCATTGGTTGTTAGAATCTGTCCCTGAGGACAAGCGTATGTATCAGCTTCTTTGTCGTATCTGAAGTGCTCATAGTTGTAACCATGGTCCGGTGCCTGGCTGTCGTTCTCATTTGTCACCTTGTAGTCGATAAAAATGTCGTTCTTTGTAGATACCCATAAATGAAAAGCCTGAGAAGATCTGCAGGATGATATGCCGGACGGCCGTTTTCAGGAAAGTCCGTTCTGAATCCGTAATCTTTAATAGAAAGACTTTCAACAAAAAGGTCGATTAACCGGACTTCATTATCGGGATCGATCCCCTGGTCAAGTGAGACTGGGAAAATAGTAATCTGATTTCTGCTATGTCCCTGTATGAATTTCATATAGTTAAGATACAAAACCCATAGTTTTTAAAGAATCACCGGCTTGAGAGTTATGAACAATTAAGATAGGTTTTTAGACAGTCTGACGGCCCGGAAATATGGGGAGGTTGTGTTCCCGCTTTTTTAACAAAAAAGCGGTATGGCTCACTTTTTGACGTCCGGGTACAAATTTGGTAGCGGGTATTGGTCGCGAGTATTCGGGGGTACAAGCTATCTTGGAGCCAGATAACTGTCACGGTGCAGGATATTAATTGTGGGCAGATGCGCGAGTCCGGGTGCATGAAACATTACAAAATTATCTTGAGTGCAGGAGCAAAACAAAAACCGTGACAAGCTTATTAAACATATCGTCCTTGTAAGGCAGTGTTGTATTTTAATCTATCAATTAGTCAATTAGTCTGCAATTTTTATTACATCATTCCATACTCTAAGAAAATTGCCAGATAATATCTTTTTAATATCATCTTCTTTATAACCTCTTTTAAGTAACTCATAAACTAACTTAGGATAGGATGAAACATCAGATAGATCAGTTGGCTGTGATGGTCCCATCCCATCATAATCAGAACCTATCCCAACAAGATCAATGCCGGCTAGTTTGATTATATGTTCAATATGATCAGCTACTTTTTCTGAGTTAGACTTTATTTGTTGTGTTTCCGCATATTTACGTGCAAAATCAATTCCCTCTTCTGAATCCATATCAATTCCGGTTGATTGGTACCAGTTGAGCAAATAACTGCAGTTTTTCATACATGTTGAATCAAGGAACATCGAACACAAATTGACCATAATAACCCCGTTTTTATCCGCAATAGCTTTTATTAAAGTATCTGATAAGTTCCTTTCTAATCCGGGAGTAAAATGTCGGCATGATGAGTGTGAAGCTATTATTGGTGCTCTGGAGTAACGTAAGGACTGAAAGACAGTGCTGTCTGTTGAATGTGAAATATCTATCATTATGCCAAGGCGATTCATTTCCTTTATAACTTCCAGTCCAAACGGGCTTAATCCATTCCACTTTCGGTTTTCATCAAAGTTGGAATCACTAATTTGATTTACTTTATTGTGATTAAGAGTAATATATACAACCCCTCTGTCTCTTAAATGTCTTATATAACTTAAATCGTTACCGATCGGTGTCCCGTTTTCAAGACACATTGGCAAAGAGAGTAAGTTATTTTTAAAATTCTGTCTGATATCAAAGGGATTATTAGCCGGAGCAAATTTGTCCGGATATTTTTTCGTATAACCAGAAATCATTTTTATAACCGAATCAACGATTATTCTTCCTTCATCAACTCCGTAACGTGAATCTATATATGCTACTGACAGAACCACATTTAATCCTCCAGCCTTAGACCTGATAAAATCAAAATCTCCCTTTGCGGTTTTCTTTGCAATGTCCTCAGGAAAGGTTAAATGCTTATCTGGCCAATCAATATGAGAATCCAGAATTATGTTGTTCTCACAGATTTTTTGAGCAATTTTCCACAGGTCTTCGTCAGTCTTCTTTCCTGAGTTGCATTTACAAAAGGAAAGAAAAGCAATCAGAGCTATTGATGCAATTATTATTGGATTTTTTGTCCCTGATAATTTCTCCTTGCCATTCTTAATCATATTTTCCATAGCAATATAATCTATTCCTCATTTACCAAAGCTAAGGAACAAAATGAAGGCAAAGGCTAACTGAATCAGCGTTTGCTGCAGCTTCGGCTGACGCGGCAGGTATTTTAGCCAGTCTGTCCATTGGAACGGCTTTAACAGTAAAGCGAGAAAAGCCATCACGGTGACGAGCCCATTATTTATGGCAATGTTCGTGTTGGGGTGAATTATATTTGATTTAGAGTTTTAAAACAAATCCAGCCGATACATTAAGAAAATTGAGCCAGTTTTTAACATATCCATCACCTGGCCAGACATCTCCTATATCGGTCCCCGTTGCTCCGCCACCCAGATACCTGATATTTAAAAACATGTTTGTCAGCACATTAACTTCAGCACCAAACCGTAAGCTGGCATCAAGAATTGCACCAACAATTTCATTATCACTACCATTTAAATAGCTTACCGGAGCGTATATTCCATCTGCTTCGATCTCAGAATAGAAACATTCATTTATTTTTAGTTTACTTCTAATCTTAAGTGCAGGTACAGGTCCAATACCCCGGTTGTCGGTGTAAAGACCTCCATCAGTTGATTCAAAGGAGATAGTAGCATTCCTTATTTGAAGGCTTAAACCAATTGCGAGATTAAACTTTTCGTTGTCTTTAGTCATCTCCCTCAGGTAACTAAATCTGTAAAAAGGGAAGTTATACAGAGAGTTAATGCCGGTTGATGCAGGGAATGTGATGCCGTTAGCAATCAGATCATTTCTTAATAGGGATTGAGTCTCTATTCTTAATGGCTGATAAAGAAAGATGAATGTATTTTTTTTATTAACGTTTAATTCAACTGAGAATCTTGAGGACGGGAAAAGGACATCCTGTCCCCCGTCTTTAACATAATCAAAATAGGTTCCATTTTCCCCAAGTTGAATTTTATGAGCAAGGACTGAAATAAAGCCTATCTCTGATATGGCACGGAATTTAATTTTAGAGGTGTCACAATCTGACTTTAGATAGCCAGTTTGTGCCGATGCTGATATTCCGGAAAGGGATATGAAACATAATAATAAGAATTTTTTCCTCATGATCTTAGAGCAGAATAATATAAAACTATTGAGGATACAATTTTACAAAGAAATGTTGGTGTTACCTAATTTCATCCTTGATAGTTAATCTGCTATCACTCGCCCCATAAAAGTCCGGCAATTTGGGGAATGTGTTACCCGACCTGTACTGGCCGTGTTAAACAAAGGTTAGGACAGAGAGAGCGTAATGTGGCGAATACACTCTACGCATATTGTCAGTGTGAATACCGTAATGTTTTTTGAATTTATATTTGTCTTTTTTTTTCTCTTTGATCTTAATATCTCTATATGGAGCTTTCCGAGAATAGAAGTCCTGGTTTTATAAGGAGATATTAGTTAGATTTTGGACAATTTGACCGTTCGAGAATAATGTATGCATTTTTTATTGTCTGGCAGTATAATTTACTTTATTATCGGCCCATTCCAAATAGCGTAATTTCAAGGAAAAATATCTATGCTAATGAAGAAATAATTGAAAATGATGTTGTGGGCTGGACTTATCAGGTTCTTTTAAAACTCTTTATTTCATTATTTAAATCCTCTAATCGGGAAATAATGTGCTTATAGAGGTCATCCGTATTTTTTTCTTTAAACATAATCCTATTAATTTCCAGGTTTAATTCCTTTTGGCTTTCTTCCATGCTATTCATTATTACACCAATAAAAAGATTCATGATAATCATAGCTCCTATTAATATAAAACTGGCAAAATAAAAAAAAGGCCATAATGATACTATCTGCTGGTTATTAGTATTTAATGATCCAAAAATATGCACATTCATAATATCTGTCCAGCCTTCGAGAGTTAACACTTTGAACAGGGTTACAATAGCATGGTGCAAATCGCCGAAATGCATTGGATCTGTTTTTCCAAAAACAAATACCCCTACTATTGCATACAAATAGAATAATATTCCAAGAAGCAACACAACATAGCCCATTGAAGGAATACTTTTGAGTAAAGCGCTGATTATTAACCTTAGCTTGGGGAAAACAGTTATCATTCGTAGGATCCGTAAAACTCTTAGTATTCGAAAGACCGCAAAATAATGAGTGTCGTTTAAAGGAATCAGGCAAATAGCAACAATAATAAAGTCAAAAGTATTCCATGGATCTGAGAAATAAATCCATGGTCGTTTGCCGTGTGAAATTATTTTTAAAGTTATTTCTATTGTGAAAATCGCGATTATAAGCTGTTCGATCAACGACAGAATATCGTAGTACTGCTTTGCCAATCTGGGATAAGTCTCCAACCCAATAATAACTGCAGACAGAAGAATAACCGCAAATAAAGAAATATTAAAAAGTTTGTTGTTTATTATCTTTTTCGTCAATGGTATTAATCTAATCATGGTGTTTTTGTTTTATAAAACTGCTTTATCTCTTTTTAAGCTTTAATGACAGGAAAATGCTTGCTGCAATTATTGTTGTGATAAACAAGAGCGACCATTCGATAGGTATTTTGTAAAAGTCAACCAATATCATTTTAAGCCCAACAAAAACCAGCACGACAGCTAACCCATAATTTAAAAGCCAAAAACGATGAATAATTCCGGCAAGTGCAAAATACAATGAGCGTAACCCAAGTATCGCAAAAACATTTGAAGTGTAAACAATAAAATGGTCCTGAGTGATCGCAAGAATTGCCGGGATGCTGTCAACAGCAAATATTAGGTCAGTTGTTTCTATGAGTATCAGTACTAGAAACAAAGGTGTTACATATTGTCTGGCATTTATTTTTATAAAGAATTTGTCCTCGTGCAAAGTTGGAGTAACTGGTATAAGCTTTTTTAGGAATTTTATTACAGGATTCTTTTCAGGTTCAATTTTCAAATTATTGTGATTAAACATTTTAATCCCCGTAAATATCAATAATGATCCGAAAATATATATTGTAAAATGAAATTTTTCCAGAAGTGTAACTCCTGCAAAAATAAAAATAACACGCATGATTAATGCCCCAATAATACCCCAGAAAAGAACTTTATGCTGATATTTAGAAGGTACCTGGAAGTATGTGAAAATCATTATAAAAACAAAAATATTATCAACACTTAAGGCCTTTTCTATCAAATAACCCGTAAAGAATTCCAATGCCTTTTGCTGGCCTCTCCAGAAATATATTATTACATTAAATATCAAGGCAAGAGAAATCCAGATAAATGTCCATGTTAAGGCCTCTTTAATTGTTATTTCGTGACTCTTGCGATGGAAAACACCTAAATCAAGTGCCAGCATTATAAGTACAAAGGCATTAAACATTATCCAAAAAGTAATTGGTGTATCCATTTAGCTGTTTTTTATGTTTAGCAAGACTATTAATTTTATTGTCCGTGTTAGGTGGTCATAGCAATTATTTTATCTTGGTAATGGCTTGAATATAAGGTCAATGTCCAGAGGGTTGAGTCTGCCTTTTGGCCATTATATTTTCAAATCTTGTGTTACTGATAGGGTGATGGCTTATTACCTCATTATTATGAATTATACAAAAAGTCCCGAAGGCACTTGGCGTTTGCTGAGCTGATTCAGAATCCTCTATTTCTATCAGATTAGCTTTTATTTTAAGCTTTTTTGCAGTCTTGAGTATTGCATCCACATTTTTTACCGAATAGGGACATTGTGCAGAGCGTATTATAGTCAGCCCGTTATCGTATTTATCAAGGGAGAAGGTTTTAAACTTTGGATCAGTTGAAGCTTTATCGAATTTTAAAACTAATAACTCAAAATCCGGTTTTGCTGAATCAACGGCGATGAATCCCTTCTTAAGGAAGATATCCTTGTTTGCCATGAATGATCCCTTTCTTGTAACCACTGCTACACCATTCATATTAAGATCCTTTGCTTCCTGAATACATGAATCAATCAGAGATGAAGCATACCCTTTACCTTTAAATTGTGTTTTGAAGCCAACAAATATGCAATGGATAAACATATAACCCTCAGCGTTAACAGGTCTATGAGCATATTTACCAGGGATATACTCGAGCATACCCTGATATCCGGCTGTCTTTGATAGAATTGCTTTTATTCTTAATCCTTTTGGATAATACTCCTTGAACCAGTCAATCTTTCTTCTTAATTCCAAATGTTTTTCAACGTCTTTGTATCCACAAACACCATAATCTGCAATATTTTCTGGTGTGAGGTCAATGATTTCAATATCAGTCATGTTATAGCAAAGTTTGTTTTGTAAAGATAATTTGAAATTGGTAGTATCTTAAGTCCATGATAGGCTGAAGTCTTAAGTCCTTAGTAAAATTTATGCCGTTAGATGGCGTAGCATTAATTGTCTCGGTAAATGAAAAATCAAGATATATTAGAAAGCAGAATTTATCTGTCAAGCCGAATTGTCATGGGATAACTATCAGATGTCCAGGCAATTAGTATTTTAAGATCACTTGTGTGCATTGTCATTTTCCATGTAGAAGTTTATTTATCTCGCTTGATAAATTCCAACAAATTGGAGATGAAAAAAACAAGACTCAGAACAAAAAAAATGCAGACGATAATCCATTCTGAGGATAAATCTGGTTCAGTGCCTTTATAAATATCCAGTCCTGATAAAAGGGTAGGAATTGAATAAATTGTGAGAATTACAGCCAAGCTAAATCGTATTGTTTTCATGGTCATTGTTTTAGTTTCAGTGAATATATGGATTATTAGTATAATATTTGCTGATCAGTCCATATGAAATAACTCTCGAGAGTAGTGTGTCCTGGCATGACACATAACGGCAGTCTGTCTAACAACCTGTCTGAATTTTTGCCGGTTTTATGGTTTTTCCGGGAAACATCACTACCTACCGCAAATTCCGGTGTAAGTACTCCTTGCTCTTCATAATGCATCAAAATAGCTCTTGTGAGGTCGAAAATGGCCAAAAACACTGAAACGAGTATCCCCAGATACTCCTTCAGCCCATCTCTGGTCAAAATATTACCAATCCGCCGCAGGTTATATGCAATCAGCATAAACCCTACATCGGCACTTGCCCTTGCCTTACCCTTCTTTGTAAGGATATAGCTGAACCCCCATTGCCTCTTTATCGTTCCATACGGGTGCTCAACGATGGCCTGACGCCGTCTGTAGAGATGCTCCTTCTCACGGGTGTTGATCAGGTTCCTTTCGAAGTATTCTGCGTATTCGCTTCGATGAATGAGCCTTTGCTTTTCTGATCTTGTACACAGCGAACGCGCGGGGCATTTTCTGCATGACTTTGTCTTGTACTGTTTAAACCAGCTGACGCTGCCGCTGCTTGAAAACTGTTTGTACCATGATCCATTGGTTGTTAGAATCTGTCCCTGAGGACAAGCGTATGTATCAGCTTCTTTGTCGTATCTGAAGTGCTCATAGATGTAACCATGGTCCGGTGCCTGGCTGTCGTTCTCATTTGTCACCTTGTAGTTGATAAAAATGTCGTTCTTTGTAGATACCCATAAATGAAAAGCCTGAGAAGATCTGCAGGATGATATGCCGGGCGGCCGTTTTCAGGAAAGTCCGTTCTGAATCCGTAATCTTTAATAGAAAGACTTTCAACAAAAAGGTTGATTAACCGGACTTCATTATCGGGATCGATCCCCTGGTCAAGTGAGACTGGGAAAATAGTAATCTGATTTCTGCTATGTCCCTGTATGAATTTCATATAGTTATATGATACAAAACCCACAGCTTTTTGAAGGATCACAGGTCATGGATTTATGAGCAATTAAGATAGGTTTTTAGACAGTCTGACGGCCCGGAAATAAGGGGAGGTTGTGTTCCCGCTAAGCAAATCAAAAGCGGTGGTACAAGTTTGATCGGAGCCGCAAATTTATCCCAGGTTACAAAGTTGGTAGCGATCACAGGCGCAGTGTCGCGGTACAATTTGTATCGGAGCCAGAAATTGGTCAGGGTGCAGAAGTTTAATTGTGAGTACTGGTGCGAAGTCCGGGTGCTGCGGTCAGCAGGAATGGTCCTAGTAGCAGAAGCAAAAGTTGAGGAGTGAAGTGACGAAATCCCGCCGTGGCGGGGCAAAAACCATGACAAACAAATGCCGTTTATTGTCCGTGTTATAGGCTGTCTTTATTTTGTTTTTTCATAAGCATAGCAAACAAATTTGTCCTGATTTCTTTGATCTAATCTGTTAAGATTGCAAAGAATTTCTTCATTGGGGTCAGTATCTTTTTTACAGGTTAGACATAATCCAGGTTTAGGAATTAAATCAGGATTTAATTGATTGCCATCATCATCAAAATATCCATTTATCTCATCCATAGTCATCTGAAATGAAATTTATATTTTAAATCTTCGTAAACATTAAAGACAATAGGGCAGATTGAATAATTATTAATTACTCCGAATAATCTTGACAAAAAGCCATCTTTGTGCAGATGTGGGTAAGATCGGCAATCCTCAGGTCTTGAATCGTACACTGAACATTTTTTATCAGTTAGAAAGGGGCAGGGTAAATCTTTAAAATGCATTTCACCATCTTCGTCAATAGCTAGGTAGTCTCTTTCGAAGTCTTGAATTGATATGTATTTAACGGAAGAAAGAGTTTTTATGTCTGAGTCTTGGATAATTGGTTTCAGAATAGTGCAGCAGTTGCCACATTTTGTGCAGTCGAGCTGTGAAGAATAAAATTGAAATAAATCTTTTACTGTTTTGTCAAGACTATCCTCGTCTTTACTTTTAAGCAAAGACCTGAATCTGAAGTTTATATCCTTATTCAGTTCTCCAAGATGCTTAATTGTGTCAAGGTTTGTGATCATTATGTCTTTGTAACTAATTGCGAAATATCAACATCGGCATCATCTTTCAGCAACCTTTGGCCTATCCTGAGATTCTCCTCCGAATAATCAACATAAAAACACCTGTTGGCACTACTGAAAACAGATCCCGGATTCGCTCTATGTTCTCCGCCCTGCGCTCTGACCTATTTTACGGCATTGCCCCGTCACTCACATAAGCAGAATATCCCCCACGACCTCTCAATTATGTAACAAAGCTTATACCTGACTTCCTTGGGCTAACCAAGTTAATAAATATCCGGGTAAAGGAGAAACGAAAATCCTTAAAATATTTCGGGGTATCTTTTTTGTAAGTTAATGGAATAACTTTATCTTCTCCAGGATTTTCACCCTGTTCCGGGAGTTTTAGCACACAATTTGAGTAACCTAAAAAACCGCCTTTAATCATTGATTAAAAGCGGTAGTAAAATAATTAGATTGAATTTTGAGCCTCCAATGGGACTCGAACCCACGACCTGCTCATTACGAATGAGCTGCTCTACCAACTGAGCTAAGGAGGCAAAATCCGGTGCAAATATAGAAATTGATTTCTTTTCACCAATAAAATGGGACCCAAATGGTAGCTCATAAGTTTACCCAGACAACCATTTAATATGATTCGTCTATAGCAGCAAACTGACCCCTGACGCTCCGGTCAGGGAGTCAATTTGTTCTTGCTACTTGTGTTGCTTTAGCCCTGAGGTTAAATCAAGCCGAACACCTGTATTCTAAGAAACTAATCTCTGATACACCGTACAGAACGTCCAAACCTAAAACCATTCTGACCCGCGAAGATATCTTCTGTATTGTAGTCTAACATCTGAACCGTTGCATCATCATTTTCGAAGGTAGTACTCCAAAATCCGCAACCCCAGATAATGTATTCGAAACCACCAGCCCAGTTACGCAATCCGGCAGGAAGCGCAGTAAAACCACTTGAATTTGTCGCACCGTGATTCGGATCCTTCCAATGTGTTAGTCCCGCTTCTTTAAGTTTACCACCAGCGATACTTATTCCTCCCAGATGATTTATAAGTACATCCCATTCAGCATCGTTAGGAACGTGCCAGCCCTCAGGGGCTATATTTCGGTCGTCGTTTACCGCGTACCAGTTGTAAAGCCTGCCATAAGTAGTACCATTGCTTATCAAATTGTCGTAATTACAATATGCTCCTGTGGATAAAAGTTCCCAATCCCCGGCACTTGAAACATTGGGAATAGGATCGCCATTGCGGTAGTGAGTTACTTTCAGGTTTTCAACCAGCCAATCCTGCGTACCAATGGTTACAACGTTATAAACATTTCCGTCAATATCAATTACTTGCTCCGCTGAAGTAAATGAAGTTTCATTGCCATAAGCTGTCCCTGCACTGTTCGTGGCATAAGCACGCACATAATATATGGTACTGGCACTCAAACCAGTTAAAATACTTGTGAAACTCCCAGTTCCACTTTCGTTAGTCGTTTTATTATTGCTGGTTGTAGGGTTCGGAGAAATTCCCCAGCATACCCCCCTGACTGTTACAGATCCACCTCCGTCAGATGTTATATTACCCCCTGAAACAGCAGTTGTTGATGTAATTGAAGTAACGGCAGTAGTTGTTAAAGTTGGAACCAGTATTGGGTTTGAGGTAAATGAAACCTCATTGCCGTAACTCGTACCAACACTATTTGTGGCATAGGCTTTTACGTAATACTTGGTATTAGGCGTTAATTGTGTAAGACTACTTGTAAAAGAACCCGCGCCAGTACCATCTGAAGTCTTGCTGCTGCCAACAGTAGGACTTACTGATGTGCTCCAGCAGACACCTTTCGAAGTAACCTCAGCACCTCCATCGTCTGTCACATTTCCACCCGCTGATGCAGTTGTCTGTGTAATACCTGTGACATCAGTAGTTGTAACAACAGGCAGAGATGTCTTCTCCTTACAGGAAGTAAGAAAGATTAAAGAACTAACAAAAATGATAATAATTACAGGAATCTTGATTGAGTGATTCATAACAGTTTTTATTAGGATATTATTTTTAAAAATGCGGGTATTTCAAATTTAAAATTTATTTATAACATAGCCAAGTTTTTTTTTCAATTTATCTGTCATAATTTTCTGAACTAAAAAATCCATCCACTCAAAGCTTTTTTCAGAGGAATCGCCTTAGCACTGTTGATTTTCAGGGGTTCCTGAGATTCTAACAATGAGTTAAATCATCTCGGAACAACAGTAAGGAGAATGGTGTGTGATTCAACTATTCCATGATTATCTTGAAATAAAGGGTATCGAAGGGTGTACCTCGGATAATTAATACTTCCTGGTCTTCTACAGTAAATTTATTGGCATCAGAGGTAGTGTATTGAGAATCCAATGGGACTCGGATGCTGACGCTTTGGTCAGCATCCTGACATCCCGACGATTCTGTCGGGATCGTCAGGACCCACGACCTTCCCGCAGAGCGGGATGCTCTACCAACTGAGCTAAGGAGGCATATTCGAATTTCGGATCTCAGATTTCGGATTTCGGATTTCGGATTTCCAAATGCAAACTTAGTACAAAATCCGCAATCCCAAATCCACAATCCGCATTATAGAAATTCATTCCAGTTTTGCCAGCCTGGCAAGAAGAGGCGGGTGAGAATAATGGAAAAAAACATATACCGGATGGGGAAGCATGTTCGACAGGTTCTTTACAGCAAGCTTCTTCAGCGCTGAAGCAAGCTTTCCCGGTTCATAATTGTCATAAACGAACTTATCGGCCTCAAACTCATTCTTCCTTGAAATATAATTTGTTACAAGTCCGATAATTAGTGACATCGGACTGTACAGGATCCCGAAAACAACGAGTCCCATATGAAAGCTGGGCGTCTCCGCTCCCATTGCTCCCGAAAGCAGAGGACTGTCGACAACCAGGGAAAAAAGAAAAAGCATTAGTCCCGTCAGCAGAACTGATGAAACAAGACTTCTTATAACGTGCTTTTTCTTGTAGTGACCTATCTCGTGTGCAAGAACAGCAACTATCTCCTCATCCGACATCTCCTTTATCAGCGTGTCATACAATATTATCCTCTTCTTGGATCCGAATCCCGAAAAATATGCATTTGCCTTTGTGCTTCTTTTCGAACCGTCAATCACATAAATATTTTTCAGCCTGAATCCTGTTTGTTCTGCAAAAGCTTCAATCCTGGACCTTAGCGGACTGTCAATAAGGGGAGTCTGCTTGTTAAAGAGCGGGACGATCCATTCGGAATAAAAGAAATTAATAACTACCGAGAAAAGTGTTATAAGTCCCCAGGCATACAGCCAGAATCCCTTTCCGGTTATGTAATAGATCCATGTAACCAGAGCAAGCACGGGAATACCCACCAGAAGTGCTATGAACCACGACTTCAGCTGATCTGTTATAAATGTCCTGGTGGTCATAGTGTTAAAACCGTATTTCTTTTCAATTACAAAAGTGTCGTACCATCCGAATGGAAGATTTATCAACTCTGAAGCAAAGCCGATTATCCCAAAAAAAATCAGTGCGATTACAACATTATTTCCGCTGAGCGATCTGGCAAAAACGTCTACTAATGCAAATCCGCCTGCTGCAATCATTGTGATTATTAAAACCAGGTTGAATAGTGATGTCCAGAACGAGAGTCTCAGATTATCCTTTTCATAAAGCTGTGTTTTCCTGTATTCTTCCTGATCGCAGATACCTTTCAGCTTTTCCGGCAATTTCTCCGATCTCAAACCCGCATTAAGATATTGAAGATATCTTTCAAGCAGAAATCCTGTTATGGGGATCAGGATTATCAGGAAAAATACAAAGTTATGCATTGAATAGCAGACTATTATAAAAAAAGAAGCAGGGCGCCTGTTTAAAATAAGTGTGGAATAAATATGTCTCGCTGCATTTCCTCGTGCTATAAGGATAGGCGCCCTGCGGTACCACAAATATAATAAATATTTTTAAGTTAACATACCTCCGCACACATGAATTGTTTGTCCGGTTATGTATGAAGATAATTCTGAAGCCAGGAATAAAGCTGTATTTGCCACATCCTCAGGGGTTCCGCCACGTTTCAGGGGTATCTTGTTTATCCAGTCACTTTTTATATCCGGGGGTAATTTTTCTGTCATTTCAGTAAGAATAAATCCTGGAGCAATGGCATTGCACCTGATATTTCTCGATCCCAGCTCCTTTGCGACGCTTTTGGTAAACCCAAGGATACCTGCCTTTGAAGCCGAATAATTGCTTTGTCCGGCATTGCCTGACACTCCTACTACCGAGCTCAAATTTATTATTGAACCTTTTTTTTGCTTCAGCATCGTCTGTAGCACTGCTTTGGTCAGGTTAAAGACCGATTTCAGGTTAATGTTTATCACCGCATCCCACTGCTCCTCACTCATTCTCATCAGAAGAGCATCCTTTGTTATTCCGGCATTGTTTACGAGAATATCTATCTTCCCGAAATCGCTTATAATCTCATTTACCACCCTTTGAGAATCCTCAAAACCTGAAGCATTTGAAATATATCCCCTGATAACTCCATTGTGCGCCTTAATCTCAGCGATTGTATTCAGGAATTCCTCGTCTTCAACAATATTTGTTATGGCGATCGATGCCCCTTCTATTGCAAACCTTGATGCAATGGCCTTACCGATTCCCCTTGATGCTCCGGTAATCAGTGCTGTCTTTCCTTCAAGAAGCTTCATTTAGTCAGGTTTTAGTTCTTTGCAAATATAGAATAAAGTCCATAAAGTCCGTAAAGTCCGTAAATTTGCTGGGCATTAAAGCCGTTACGCCGTCATGCCTTCACGCCGTCAAGCCGTCACGCCGTTATGCCCTCAAGTACTCTTTTTACAGTTATCCCGATATCCGCCGGTGACTGCACCACATGTATCCCGCATTGCTTCATTATCGCGACCTTGGCTTCTGCCGTATCCGCCTTCCCTCCTATTATGGCACCGGCATGGCCCATCCTGCGGCCCTTGGGAGCCGTTTGACCGGCAATGAATCCTATCACAGGCTTGGTTCCGTTTTCCTTTATCCATTCAGCTGCATCGGTTTCCATCGAACCTCCGATCTCCCCTATTATGACAATTGCCTCAGTCTCATCATCCTCCATCATGAGTTTTACTGCATCAAGCGTTGTAGTGCCGACAATAGGGTCACCTCCAATCCCGATACCGGTCGACTGACCCATTCCGAGCTTTGTTATCTGGTCGACAGCTTCATACGTCAGGGTACCTGACCTTGAAATTATCCCTATTCTTCCTTTTTGATGAATGAACCCCGGCATTATCCCCACCTTGGCTTCACCAGGGGTAATGATACCCGGACAATTTGGACCGATAAGCCTGCAGTTGTATGATTTAAGGAATTCCTTCACAATTACCATGTCCGATACCGGTATTCCTTCGGTAATTGCAACTATAAGCCTTATACCTCCCGAGGCAGCTTCCATTATTGCGTCTGCACCCGCCTGGGGAGGAACAAAAATCACCGAAACATCAGCTCCGGTTGCAATAACGGCTTCCCTGACAGTATTGAAAACCGGAAGCCCAAGGTGTTCCGTTCCGCCTTTCCCCGGAGTTACCCCTCCGGCAACATCAGTACCGTACTCTATCATTTGCGAGGCATGGAAGGTTCCTTCGCTGCCCGTGAATCCCTGTACTATGACTTTCGAATACTTGTTTACCAGAATACTCATAAGAATCAGATATATAATTATATGACACTATCCAAAACAGGAGGTTCCCCGGAATTCAATCCGTCTGAATTTCAAATATACCTTATTTTTTTATTCGGATTCGCTATCTTTGGCCAATAGTTGTTAAAAGACCGAAGACGGAAGACGGAAGACAAAGGAAGAAAAGAAGCTATCAGCCTTCAGCCTTTTTACTGAATTTACTGCATGACTGCACAACCGCATAACTGCATAATTGCATAACCGCATAACCGCATAACCGCATAACTATTAACTATGCTAACCATTGAACCCGTTCTCTATATCGGGATCTCCCAATCCTTCTTTGCAGGACTGCTGATTTCTACAAAGAAGCCTTATACAACTGCGAACCGTCTCATGGCAGCCTGGCTCTTCATGATATGCATCGAAATGATCTTCGCCCTGATAAACAGCAATGTTATAGAGATGTACTCCTTTCCATTCATTACCTTTACCTATGGTCCCCTGCTCTGGCTATATGTAAAGTTCATGACCAATCCGGACCGGAAATTCAACTGGCTTGAATTACTCCATTTCATCCCCTTTATCGGCTTTTTTACGGTTTCGGTAATTTTCAGGTCAGAACCACTTGTAAAGGATCTCAGAGGCTTTTTCATTCCAGATAAATTGATGGCACTCAGAATTGTATATTCTGTTACATTTTTTCTTTCAATTACCATGTACAGCACTCTTTCCTTTATCGAGATAAGGCGCCACCAGGAGAATCTCAAGAACCTTGTATCATTCACTTCCCAGAAGATCACGCTGAACTGGCTGAAAATACTTTCGATAAGCTTCTATGTTGTGTTCTTCATATTATTCATCCTTGGCGGATTGAATATGATTGCCAACATAATTCCGTTCGATCCCTATTTTGTGATATTCGGATTCATAGCATTGTTCTCGGGAGTATACAGTTTTTACGGAATAAAACAGCCTGTAATTTTCGGTGAGGTATTTCAGGTGGGAAAGATCATTGAAAGGAAGGAAACGGAAAAGTATTCAAGGAGCGGACTTAAGGATACCCAGGCTGAAAAATATCTCGGGAAGCTTCTTTCCTATATGGAAACCAATAAGCCGTTCCTCGACGGCGATCTTACAATTCACGACCTGTCGGCCAAAACAGGTATCGCCCGGCATCATATAACCCAGGTACTGAACGAGAAATATAAAAGGAACTTCTTTACATTTATAAATGAATACAGGGTAAAGGAAGTGATGCAGCGTTTCAGCGACCCGAAATTCAACAACTACACGATACTGGCTATAGCAATGGATTCGGGCTTTAATTCCAAGACAACATTCAATTCAATTTTCAAGGGCCAGACCGGCCAGACCCCTAGTGAATACCGCGAAAAGCTTACAGGAATAACAAAATAGCGGAGTACGGATTCAGCGGGACGGACCAGTAGGCCCATTCTGACAGGTACGGAATAAGCGGATAAGCCGACGGGCTTCCTTTTTTGCAGTTCATTTGCAAAAAATATTTCATGAAGATCCCGGTCATTATATTGGCTTTCCTGTCAGGCACAAGTAACTTTCTTTTCAGCCAGGATACCGTTTCAGTGAGCGGCACAGACAATTATCAGCCAGAAAAGGTAATTGGTGGTTTTATAAGGGGCGGTCTGTGGTCGTGGATCGATAAGACTGATGATAAGCTCTATTTTCCAAGTTCATTTTCTGATGCAGGTCTTAATCTTGAAACCGGAAACGGGAGCAACTTTAAAACATATGCTGACATTCGTTTCAGGTATGGAACTGAGTTCCTCGAACCTGTGAGTAAACTTGATATCCGCGAAGCATGGGTCCAGATCAATGGCCCGAAATGGAATTTCTCACTAGGCCAGAAGATCATTAAGTGGGGCCGCTGTGATTTTACAAATCCTACGTCAAGGTTATCCCCACTGAATACCATTAACCGGTCGCCCGACAGGGAGGATATGAATATGGGAAACCTTCTGGCCTCGGCCAATTTCTATCCATCGGAGAAGGTGAACCTGGAAGCGGTAATAGTTCCATACTACAGGTCCTCAGTGCTGATAATCGATCCGATCCCTCTGCCTGATTATATTGTAATTAAACAATTGCCTTCGCTTTTAACCGATAAGGAAATGTTCAGCTACGGCCTTAAAACGGATTTCCATCTTAATCAGTTCGACTGGAGCCTTTCATGGTTCAACGGCTATGATCCGATGCCGGGAATTGCACTCACCGAATTCAGTCTCGACCTGACCCAGCCGGTTCCCGTGCCTTATATTGAATTATCGTTAAAACCATACAGGACAAGGGTCCTAGGCATTGATTTTGAAACTGCGGCTGGTCCGGTGGGTTTACGCGGCGAAGCTGCATGGTCAGATCCGCAGTTGTCAAACGAGACAAATGAGTACGTTCCCTTTCCTGAACTGAAATGGGCCCTGGGAGCTGACTGGTCGGCCGGTATCTGGCGGTTTACAGGAGAATACAGCGGGAAGTATGTTTCTGATTATACCCCAACTTCTGTTGAGCCATTGATCGGAACCCAGCTTGATATCACTCAGCTGGCGGAACTCATTGCTATTCCCGGCTTTAATATTGAAGATTATGCAAAACTTCAGGTAGAGGCGTTCAACAGACTTTATAATAATCAGTTAAAACAGTACTATGCTTCAATGGGATTTCGCGTGGAGGCTGATTTCATTTATGGAAAGCTTCTGCCTTCATTCATGTCGATGTATAACTTCACATCACATGATCTGCTTTTGATTCCTGAAATAAAAATAAAACCGGCCGACGGTCTGACATTCATCGTGGGAGCTGAGATCTGGTCGGGAAGGAAGGGATCGCTCTACGATATTGTGGATGAATTCATGAATGGCGCCTATGTTTCACTGAGAGTTGATTTTTAATACTATGACAGATTTTCTTAACCGTTACAGATGGATCATCATTTTAATGTGTGCCTCCATTGGGATAGGTTCGGTTCTCATGATACCACGTACTGAAATTGATCCGGAGATGCGGAATTATGTCCCGGGGACAATAAGGTCGAGAGTTGAAACTGACAAAATTGAAAAGGAATTCGGCGTACAGGATATGATCCTTATCCTGTTCTCCGACAGTTGTATAATTACTGCTGATAACCTGAATCAGATAAAGGATATAGACCGCTCAATTTCAAGAATAACTGGTATTAGCAGCCGGATATCCCCATTTACGATAAAAAGCATTACCAGCGAGGAGGGAATGATGACGGTCGATCCGCTGATTAAAAGGATCCCTTCAGAACCGGATGATCTGAAACTGCTGGGAAAGGATATTCTGGATAACCGGTTTGCCACCGGGATCGTTGTTTCCCCGGATCTGACATCCGCTTCAATCACTGCAACAATAAATAATTCAGTTACAGAAAAGGAGACACTTCAGAGGGTTGATTCCATCATCGCTTCGAACCCCGGAAATACAAAAATCATCAAGGGGGGCCTGCCCTATATAAGGCAGAGCCTTGTAAGGGATGTCGGCAGGGATGCGATCATTCTTATTCCCGCTGCCCTTCTTATAATGCTCCTGATACTTAAGGCCAACCTCGGTTCGTGGCGAAGCGTGATGCTGCCTTTCGGTGTGGTTATCCTTACTACTGCACTCAGCCTGGGAATGATTCCCCTGCTTGGATGGAAACTGTCAATTATAACTCTGCTCGTACCTGTCATTCTGATAGCGGTAGCCAATAATTACGGGATTTACCTTGTTGCAAGGTTCCAGGAGCTAAGTTCCAGCCATCCTGACGCTTCAAAAAAAGAGCTGGTGAATATACTCATCAAATCCCTGAAAATGCCGATCCTTTTCAGCGGCCTTACAACAGTTGCCGGCATTCTTGGATTGCTCGCCCATTCGATTATTCCGGCAAAACAGGTTGGCGTCCTTGCAGCTGCAGGCGTTACCGTTGCACTTCTTATGAGCCTTACCCTCATTCCTGCCCTGATATTTGTGAGCGGTTCAGGACTGATCCGCAAAAACAGGGAAAAAAACAATCCTGGATTTTTTGATAAAATGCTTGTCAGGCTTTCAAAGATTATAATTAAGAATCCGGGAAGGATATTGCTCATATCGGCTGTTGTAATAATCCTGGTTGCGTCGGGGATCGGATTCCTAAAGATCAATACAAACCAGGAAAATTACTTCGCCCCAAAACATCCCATCAGGCAGGCTTCGGCAATTATCAACTCAAAATTCGGAGGCTCACAGACCATATCTGTCATGATAAAGGGAGATATAAAAGATCCTGAAATAATGAAGGGGATTGATAATCTGACAACCGGAATCGGGAAAGAGAAAGGGGTCGGAAGTGTGTTTTCCATATCACAAGTTGTCAGGGAAATGAGTAAAGCCATCTACACCAGTACTGAAGATGACTATGACAGGATCCCCGAAACACGTGAAGCTATTGCCCAGATGTTTGAGCTTTACAATATGAGCGGAAGTCCGGATGACTTCAAGCAACTGACTGACCTCGACAATACAAAGGCACATATTCTCATCAGGCTCTCTGAACCGGAGCACAGTATCATAAAATCAGTTACGGCAAGGATCTCAGAACTGACCAGGGATATTCCGGCTGAAATCAGTGTTGGCGGTTATGCTGTAATTATGGCGGATTTTGCTCAATCCATAATCAAGGGACAGATATCATCATTGCTATTTGCAGTAGTTACCGTCCTGCTGCTTCTGACAGCTGCATTCAAATCAATAAAGGGAGGAATTATATGCTCCATTCCACTCACTGTATCAATACTTGCTCTCTTCGGCTTTATGGGTTACACAGGAATTGCCCTTGATGCCGCAACAGCCCTCCTCTCTTCCATTATGATAGGTGTCGGCGTGGATTTCACCATACAGTATATCTGGTGCTTTAATCTTCAACTGAAAGCAGGTTTGTCTTACCCTGAAGCGACTTCTGCGGCACTGAGGACAATCGGACGCAGTATTATAATAAACGCCATGACTGTAATGGCCGGATTCGGAGCGCTTATGTTTTCAGGGTTCACCTCGATCCGCTTTTTCGGATACCTGGTAATTATCTCTATCGGATCGTGCCTGATCGGTTCACTTGTTATAATACCAGCCTTTTTGATGAGATATAAACCGGGATTTTTAGGATTTGTAACAGGAAAGAAAAAAACAGAGATAAATGAAAAAGAGAATAAGATTACTGGTGTTACTGCTGCCGCTTTTACAGGCAGCTGCTCAACAGCCTGATGCGGCGCTGATAATGAGTAAAAGCCGCGATCTGAGCCTTACCGGCTCCTTAAACGCGAATGTGGTCCTGACTATAACGGAGAAAAACGGATCAACCCGCAGCCGGACCATTTCGATGATGACAAAAAGCTATTCCGAAGGGCTTGAAAAAAGGCTGATCAGGTTTATTGAACCTGCCGATGTAAGAGGTACATCAATGCTGGTCTTTGATAATAAAAACTCAGCCGACGAAATGTGGATCTATCTGCCTGCCCTGAAAAAGACCCGCCGGATTGTAACCTCTGAGAAAGGTAAGAGCTTCATGAGCTCTGAGTTCTCGAATGCGGATATGGCCTCCCCTGCTATTCCCGACTTCACCTACAGACACCTTGAAAAATCAGGAACAAACAACCAGTGGATTATTGAAAGCATCCCTGTCAATGAAGACAAGGCCGATGAATACGGTTTCTCCAGGAAAATAAGTTACGTCAGCATGGACAAAAACCAGGCGCAGAAAATGGAGTTCTACAATTTCGATAATGAGCTTTTTAAAATAATAGAAATCAAAAGCTTCTACCCTCTCAGCGACGGGAAATATATGGTAAGGAATATGCTGGCAAGCAACCTTAACACAAACCGTAGATCTGAGATCCTCTTCAGCAACATCAGTGAAGGAGTGAAGGTGGATGATTCAAATTTCACGATCCAGAACCTCGAAAGGTGACTGGAAATTCACTTTGTCTGCCTGCCCTCTGCCCCCAGCTCTCCGCCCTCTGCCCCCTCAGGGTTTAATAATTGTCCCGTCTCCCTTCCTCAGGGTCCAGTTTGATTTTGTTCCGATAGGGTATTTTGCAGCTTCCTTTTCGTTTATGTCGACTCCCAGTCCGGGCGCTTCGTTGATATACATATACCCGTTCCTGTAGGTCTGGCATCCGGGAAATACAGCCTGAGCCTTTTCACTCCAGAAATGCGATTCCTGTATCCCGAAATTCCATACCGCAAGGTCGATGTGTGCATTTGCGGCATGACCTACAGGCGAAACATCGCCCGGACCGTGCCATGCCGTTTTAACGTTGAACCACTCCCCCAGCCTGGCTATTTTCATTGCAGGCGTTATTCCCCCGATCTGTGAGAGGTGAACCCTTATATAGTCGAACAGCTGGTCCACCATATAATCCCTGAATTCATTTATGTTGTTGAATAATTCACCCATCGCAATCGGTACCGTTGTGCTGGTTCTTAACTGCCTGAACCATTTCATGTTTTCGGGAGAGAATGGATCTTCGATAAAGTAGGGCCGGTATTGCTCAAGCTGCCTGATTAAATTGATTGCATCAAGCGGTTCCACCCTTTCATGGATGTCGTGCAGAAGCTCAATATCCTCGCCGCACTTTTTTCTTACGTAATCAAACATTTCAGGCACCCTCTTTAGATAGGTGCGCTGATCCATGTACATATCCTCTTCCCTTCCAAATCCGGCTTCCCTGAAATCGGGCTTTTTCTCCATTGTCCCTACTCCGCCGTAACCTCCCTGCTGAATCCGGATATGGCGGAATCCCTGTTCCATGAATTGCTGAACCCGTTCAGCAAGTGCCTCCGGTGTCGCACCACTTGCATGGGCATAGCAATCGACTGCTATCCTGCATTTTCCGCCCAGAAGCTGGTAAACAGGCATATTGGCCCTTTTTCCTTTGATATCCCATAGCGCTTCATCAAGCCCGCTCAATGCATTGTTCAGAACTGGCCCGTTCCGCCAGTACGAGCTTACATAAGCCGATTGCCACATATCTTCAATATTATCGGCATCCTTGCCTGCGCAAAAGTCATTGAGATAGCTGTTGATGGCAGGAATGACGGCCATGGCACGCTGGGTAAACGTTGCACAACCAAGCCCGTAAAGGCCGGGCTCAGTTGTCTCAACCTTTACGACGACCAGGTTTGACCCTTCGGGAGCTGTGGCAATGGCCTTTACGCTTTTGATCCTTAATGCCGGGAGTCCGGCTGCCCATGATGGAGTGACCAGTGTTTCAGCCCTTGCTGAAGGAGATCCGAAAAGCCCCAGGATCCCCGCAGCAGAACCTGCTGTTAATAATTTCACAGCATCCCTTCGGGCAATTTGAAAGCATTCTGAGTTGTTTTTCATCTTAATGTTGAATTATTTAATTTTATACAATCATTCAGAGCGCAGCGAAGAACCCTGATCCCTTCCTGCCGGCAGCCATCCGGGAATGTAACCGCTGGCGCGGATCTGTGATCCGTGCCAGGACAAATAATCCATGATTCAAAATCCGCGTCACCAGCATATTTTGTTTGCATTTTAAATTTACACAATATTCTGAATGGTTTAAGATCCCTTACTTATTATCTTTGTTGTCATCAGGAACCGGTAAATGTTAAGGAAAGAAGACACTATCTGTGCCCCCGCAACCTCATCGGGGGGAGCAATCTCAGTAATCAGGATGAGCGGTCGGGATAGCCTCGGTATCTGCGAAAAGATCTTCTTCCCGGCCGGCAGGACCATGATTCTTAAAGAACAATCCGGATATAAAGTCGTTCACGGGGAGATCCGCAATGGCGAAGAGGTGGTTGATGATGTTCTTGTTAATATCTACAAAGCTCCTCATTCTTATACGGGTGAGGATTCAGTCGAAATATCCTGTCACGGTTCATCATACATTATCACAAAAATTCTGGAGCTTCTTATCAGGAACGGAGCCTTATCTGCCTTGCCGGGTGAATTCACTCAAAGGGCATTCCTTAACGGGAAAATGGACCTTTCACAGGCAGAGGCGGTTGCCGATCTGGTTGCATCGGGGACAAAAGCTGCCCACAGGATTGCATTGAACCAGATGCGCGGAGGTTTCTCTGCTGAAATAAGCAAGCTCAGATCGGAACTTCTGCGGTTTGCTTCACTGATCGAACTCGAACTGGATTTCGGAGAGGAAGACATTCAATTCGCCGACCGGAAGGAACTCACTGAAATAATCAAAAAGGTTAAGAATCTGGCTGACAAACTCGCAAATTCATTCAGGCTTGGGAACGTTATTAAAAATGGCATCCCGGTAGCTATTGTCGGAAAGCCCAATTCAGGAAAGTCGACATTGCTCAATTCACTTCTGAATGAAGAGAGGGCTATCGTTTCTGAAATCCCTGGGACAACCAGGGATATCATCGAGGATTCTATTAAAATTAACGATTTGGAATACAGGTTCATAGATACCGCCGGCTTACGTGATACTTCAGATAAAATCGAGAGTCTTGGGATCAAGAAAACCAACGAAAAGATATTACAAGCTTCAGTTATCCTTATGGTTGATGAAATAACTGAACCAGCAGAAAATATTAATCAGAGAGCCGACAGCATACGAAAGATGATCACCGGTTTTGGAAAGAAGCTGATCGTACTTATAAATAAGATTGACGAAGGTGATCAGTCTGGAATGGATAACCTGAAACGCAATATTTATCTGGATATCGATGATTCCCTTCTGTTCATTTCTGCAAAAAACCTGACGGGCCTCGATAAACTCCGCGCCAGGCTGAGCAAAATCCTCGAAAAGGGGAACTATAATCAGGAAGATGTAATAATTACCAATGTCAGGCATTTCGAAGCCCTGAGCCATGTTTCCGGGAGTCTGGAAAGGGTTATTTCAGGTCTTGCTGAGAAAATTCCTGAAGATCTTATTGCAATTGATATCCGTCAGGCAATTCATTTCCTTGGTGAAATAACCGGGGAAATTACGACTGATGAAATCCTTGGCAATATCTTCAAAAACTTCTGTATAGGGAAATAAGGTAGTATCTTAACCATTTGTAAATGTAAGTTAATATAGATTAATATAGATCAGTTAAATATGAAAGGAAAATATATAGGATTTAAAATGGCGGAACAATTCATGACCGAGGTGATGAACAAGGCAGGCATTCCCCCTGAAGATGCCCGGATTGTGGCAGATGTTCTGATTGAAGCTGATAAGATGGGATTCGACTCGCATGGTGTAAACCGCCTGAAACCTATATACCTCGATCGGATCAAAGAGGGTATCATGAACCCAATGACAAATCCTGAGATTATTAGGGAAGGGCCCACAACAGCAGTAATTGACGGACATCATGGAATGGGGCAGGTGATATCGTACAGGGCCATGAAGATGGCGGTAGAAAAGGCAAAATCGTACGGTCTTGGAATGGTTGCTGTAAGGAACTCCACCCATTATGGATTTGCCGGATATTATCCCCTTATGGCTGTACGGGAAAACATGATAGGGATCACGGGAACCAATGCCCGTCCATCCATCGCCCCGACTTTCGGGGTGGAGAATATGCTGGGAACGAATCCAATGACATTTGGCATTCCGTCCGATGAAGCTTTTCCTTTCCTTCTCGATTGTGCAACCTCTATTGCACAAAGGGGAAAAGTGGAGCTGTATGCCAGAGAGGGAAAGGAGCTTCCGAAAGGATGGGTTATTGATGACAATGGAGAAAGCAAGACTGACTCCAGGGAGGTCCTGAAAGAACTCATTGCAGGGCGCGCATCTCTATTGCCTCTGGGGGGCGCAGGCGAAGAGACAGCTGGTTACAAGGGTTATGGGTATGCAACAGTTGTCGAGATACTTTCGTCGGCATTGCAGCAGGGTTCATACCTGAAAATGCTTTCAGGGATAAGCGATGGGAAGAAAATCCCCTATTCAATCGGTCACTTTTTTATGGCCATCGATATCAGCGCATTTACCGATCCTGATGACTTTAAAAAAACAGTCGGCAATATTCTCCGCGATTTGCGTTCCTCGCGCAAAATGCCGGGTCAGCCGAGGATCTATACGGCCGGGGAAAAAGAATATGAGACACGGATGTTCCGGAACGACAGGGGGATCCCGTTTAGCGAAGATCTTCTTAAAGAATTCAGGGGATTATGCAATGAGTATGGCCTTGAGAAATATCTTGATGGTTTCTCGATGGAGTAGTCCTTGCAATGCATAAAAGTCTAAGACACCTGGTTGATTTGGCACAGGCAGCAATTAATCTATATTGCCTCGCATGAAAAGTGACAAGGGATTTCATTTACCGCTCACTATTGCCATTATAACTGTATTCATACTTCTTTCAGGATGTGAGAGAAACGGAAATACGGACGAGCCTGCATTGGTAGCACCGGTAATTATCTCCCAATCAGTGACTGACATTTATTCGGCCGGTGCCACATTAAAGGCAAGGCTAAAAGAAAACGGTTTGCCGGTTAAGGTAACATTTGAATACGGGACTGACCTGAGCTACGGTAACACCATCCAGGGTGTGAACGATCCGGTTTATGATTCAGGAATTAATGTAAAGGCAGAAATTTCTTCACTGACAAAGGGTACAACATACCACTTCAGGACAAAAGCGGTTAATCAGGCCGGAACAACCTATGGCAATGACATTGAATTTAAGGCTGCTTTTGGCCTGGCAGAAGCCCATGAAGGAGGATTTATAATCTGGCTTGATGAGAGTGGCGAACATGGTCTGATAGCTGCTGATATTGACCAGAACACGGGAATTATCTGGGATAACGGCACAAACTGCAAAAAGACCAATGTAACTTCAACAGCTCTGGGAAGGGGACAATCAAATACAACCCGCATTGTTTCAACCCTGGGACTGGGCAATTATCCGGCAAAGATTTGTGATGACCTGCTACTGAATGGATATAATGACTGGTTTTTACCATCGCTGCTGGAACTTGATTGTATGGGTAAGGCCTTATCCGCTTCTGATAAAAAATATAGACTGAAAGGTCATTTTTACTGGACCTCTTCAGAAGCAATTGAGAGCGAAGGTACTCAAAGCTGCAGTGCCTGGGTGCAAAACATTTATACCAGTGAACAAAGAACATGGCTGAAAGACGACAATACCCCGTTTGTGCGGGCCGTCAGGGCTTTTTGATTAATCCATTATTTTGCTGATGTAAAATATGAACTTGCTTTTGTGCGTTTAATATATTGTACTTTTAAACATACCCGATAATTAAATTGAAAAAACTTGCCCTTACATCTTTATTGGTTTTTTTAGTTGTTTCCTCTGCAATTTACGGCCAGAAAAGAAGCTTTGCCTCAAGGTCAAATGTCACCGGAGGCCTTAAACCTGGATTAATAAACATAACTGAAATAAATGGCGGATTAGGATATTATACGATAGACCGGGATTATTAAAGGAGATTTCTTAATCTGACATCCGTCTTCGGAGCCGGATTGGCAAAAAACTTTACAGGGGGTATTGGAGCAGGAGTTTCGATATATGATGAAGGTGCACTATTTCCCCTTTTTGCTGACCTAAGGTATTATTTTATCCTTGGACAAACGAGATTCTTTATTTATGGTGATGCCGGTATACTTTTAAATTCCAACAGAAAAGTAGGAGAAACAGTCTTATTTGTGAGTCCCGGAGCAGGAATTACTTTGCCGATAACTGATAATCTGTTTGCCTGTCTGGGGGCAGGTTTGTTTACTCAATTCAGACAGAAAGATTATGGCATGGGAGAAGGCTCCGACCGTTTCATCAGTATTAAGCTTGGAACCATTTATTTATTCTGATCAGAGCGCACGGATTCCGGTCCGCGGCATGCAGTTAGCGCAGCCCTGGCAACATCAGCAGTTGCCATGGCTTTTTTTTATGAAGTATAAAGACAGTTTTTACATTTCATGACAAAACTTTTACAAATCTTGACATTTCAGTGACAATTTGTAAAAAGTTGCGAAATAAATTTGATCTGGAAATACGATTTTTCAGCCCGGGATTGAAACTAAAAAAGCAAAACAGTCAAATCCTTATTGTTCTGAATCCATTCTTTGAGATCTCTTCACAGAATCTTAACACAAACTTCACAATAATGTGACAATGAGTTTAATATATAAGATTTAACTTTTCTGATTATTATTTGATTCTTCTTCTACATATATATCCCAATTTAATTTTAATTACTTAATCAAAATTAATCTTATGTAAATAAAAGCAATTGTCAATTCCTCGAAAAGAACAAACTGGTTAAAAGCCTTAGGGTTATTAATTACCTGCCTGCTGTTTCTAATACCTCCCAGTTGTGAGAGGCCTGACTCATACCAGGATTCCTTACCGGTTACGGATGAAATGGTTCCTACTCCGAAAGCGGCAAGTACGTCTACTTAACATGTTTGATGGCCCGTGGTATTTCAATTATGGTGGCGGAGGGCCAAATTGACGCATGGATAATCCTCCATGGTTTGCTAATTTTGGCAATTTTGTTCTTAAAGTTCAAAATACAAGAGGTGGTGAGTGCAAAAATCTCAAAATTAGAAGTCACCATCGAGGTGTAGTAATCATAACAGCTAAGGGCTTAGCCAGGGATTATTTTGCACAAAAGCACTAAGAAGCCTTTCACAATGGGGCTCATTTAGTTGTTAGATTGGAAGGTGATGGAGGGATGTAGAAGTTAAAGTATGGATTGAAGGAGTTCTTACGATTGGCAAAGTTTATGGAAAACACTTATATTACTTAACAAGACAAATCTTAATTCAAATGAATTTCCTGGTGAGGAATGCTTTTGAATGGTCAAGTATTGCCAATTGGCATGATGGTCATCTGGTAATAATTAATGATGAAAGAGAAAACAATTTCTATTGACTTTAGCAAAAGCATTATGAAAGATAATTCTGGATTGGACTAACAGATAATGGGTATGGTGAACAGCATTGGTATTGGGTCGATAATACTCAATGTCGGACAGTTGATTGGAACGATATCTCAGTGTGGTTAACCCTTCGATCCTAAAGTTGTCCAGTTCCTTGGGGTTGATGGGGGTAATTGTATGACTATTTACTGATTATGGATATAATAATTGGGATGGGTAGAACCTAATAATGGTAATGGAGGATGTGATCAATAAATCATAGAGATGAAAATGTTGGCTGTTTTTTATTGGAGAGGTACATGGGAAGATGTTCCTATTCAACCTTTCGATTATGGTGATGGCAATGTTGATAATGCAATGCGCACGCTTGTTATTGAATGGGATTTTATTCCAATTCTGAACGACTTTAAAGAAATCTATTTATGCGAGAATATCCGCATTATCCTGATGGTATCCGAATTGGTTGTATCCCTTGTAACCTTGTTTTACCGGAAAACAGAGACCGGATTATTGAAAAAAGCCCCACGGAAATCGGCTCCGGGGGCTTTTTTGTTATGGAGTTATCTGGATTGTTATTGTACTTTATTATTGGCCTTTTACGCCATTTTAAATAATTTTCACCGAAAATGTGAAATGTTGTCAGAGTATGTACGCCAGCTTTACAGGTAAATGAGTATTTTTTTAACTTATGGAATAATTTAATCTCAAATAATTAGTTCTTCAATAGTAACTATTTCAGGAGATGTATAAATCTTCAAGGGGTTCAACATGGGGTTTCTTCTGTATTGTATTTCTTACAATAATTTCGTCCAATACATTATCAGCACAAGACAGTTTCCGAGTTTTTCCCTATCTGCAAAATCCTGGTTCAGATGCTATGACTATTCTCTGGTTTTCTGAAGAGAACTCACCAGGGCAACTCACATATCAAAGAGAAGGCGCTGCTGCAAAAACAACTATCACCTCCTCCCCTGTTTCAGCTGAAGATTTAGCATATTCAGACTGGGAAAATTCTACATTCTTTGGAGGAAATACACCTTCAGTTCCGTTCCGACACCGGATAAGGATCGGGAATCTTGAATCCGGAAGAGAATATGAATATACAGTAACTCAGGGAACCGATTCTTTCAGCTCATCTTTCCGGACAGCACCTGCAGGCAATGCTCCCATCCGGTTTATTGTTTATGGGGATCCTGAGACCGAACCTGAATCTGATAACAATTTAACAAACTGGGTTGATCCGGTGAGCGGCAATTCACGCCCTTATTTAATTGACCAGACCACAGGTTATCGCAATAATCTTGAAGTGATAAAATCACGGCAGCCTGATCTGATTTTCATTGCAGGGGATCTTGTCGAATCAGGAGGAGAACAGCGGGACTGGGATGAATTCTGGCTTCATAATGAAGGCCGGCCGGGTCAACAGGGTATTGCAGGAGAAGTTCCACTCATGGCAGTATTGGGCAACCATGAATACTTCGAAGGTCCGTATCTGGATCAGTACAATCAGCCAGGATCTGAAAGAGCCGTTAAACGGTTTCTGACCTATTTTGAATCGCCTGCAAATAATTCCCCCGTTGATGAACATGAAGGCCGGTACTATTCTCTGAAATACGGACCAGCATCTTTCATTGTCCTTGATGTGTGCAACAATAGCATAAACAAATCAGGCGATGACACTAATTTCTATTTGCTAGGCGAAGATGATCCGGGCGGGGGGAATGCCCCTGGCTTCAATCCTGGTTCCCAACAGTATGAATGGCTTGAGGAAAGGCTACTTGAGTCCCAGAAGGAGAGCCTGTTCACATTCGTAATTTTTCATCATGCTCCTTATTCTTCCGGACCTCACGGATACCCGCCCGGGGAAGTTGAATATACCGACAATCAAACCGGAGCACCCGTCCGCCGGCTTACTCCCCTTTTTATGAAATATGGTGTCGATGCAGTCATCTCCGGACATGATGAAATATGGGAAAGATCGGAGATTGAAGGGATGGAGATTAAACCTGATAAAACAGAAGAAATTCACAAAATTCAGTTCTATGATGTCGGCACCGGAGGCGATGGCCTTAGAGAACCGGAAGAAGGGCTTGAAAATCCATATAGGAAATTTGTTGTACATTCAGATGCTCCTGAGGTGTGGGAAAATAACGTCCTGAAAAGCGGTGGCAAACATTATGGTCACCTTGAGGTCGATATAATTCCTGATGCACTGGGCAGTTGGAAGGCAATTCTTAAGCCCGTTTATGTATTTCCTGTATTTGATCCTGTAAGCTCTACATATTCAGATTATGAACGCCGGGTATATGATGATGAAATAGTTCTTTCCCGTCTTATAAAGGTCCCGGGTACTTCATCTTTTTCAAGGAGTTACCCTAATCCTTTTAAAGCAGAGACTACAATTGAATATTTTTTAGAGGGTCCATGCAAAGTGAGTGTAAAGATTATCGATCTTCAGGGAAAAATTTTAAGGGTTCTTGAAAATGGAAGCCGGGATAAAGGATTTTTCAGCATATCCTGGGATGGCAAAGATGAAAATGGGAATAACGTGGCCTCAGGGTTATATTTATTCAGAATTGAGACAAGCCTGGGTCAGTTTGAAACCGGAAGGCTGGTTTTTATGAAATAGAAACCTGGAGGTTCAGTGTAATCGACAGGGTATGATACCTGATTTTTCAAGTGTAATTTAAAACCATTAACTTATCAGAACCTTTTTCTTGCCTGCAGGTAGACCCTGTTATACGATTTCCCGGACTCAAGTGTTCCTTCATAACTCACTGAAAGGGTCATTTTCTCATAAAACTGCCAGTAAAAGTTTATTTCACCGACATGCTGGATAATATTGGTCCGGTTCTCAGGCATAGTGTTATCAACAAGATGGTAGCCAATGCCGGTCTGTAACTTTCCGCCTGCGTATTCCTTTAAGATATTGATTCCGGCAATCTTTGAATTAATAAACCCCGACTCAAGATATGTTCCTGATATTGTGGCAGAAAGATTTAGTATCGGAATGCGTGAATATGTAAAGTATCCATACAGGTTCCTTGACGGATGAGGATCACTCCTGAGAAACCTGTAACCCGATTGAAGACCAACAAGCATGTTTTTTGTCAACCGCAGGTTGCCGCCTAACCTGAATCCCTGTCTCAAGTTATTCTCCAGCAACCTGTCAACATACGATCTGTATGTTTCGTAATACATTACATTCCTTCGGGCATCGTACGAACCGCTGAGTGACAGTTTTCCTGATACCCTGTAAGAAAGCGCCAAGTAAGTTCCCGTGAGGTCCAGCGTGCTTTTCGGAAGGTCATTTTCAAGCTTGAACAGGTCAAGTTCCACAGTGCTGAGAAAATAGAGATTTCTTATAAATGTGTTTGAATGCTGAAAATAGAGGAATCTCCTGTCAGTCCTGAAACTATTTGTCTGTCCGACGAATGCAACCGAACTCTCCGAGGTTTTACCGGCATTCCCTGTACTGATTGCAAGATATCCGCCATATTGAAACAGGGAAAAATCAAACCCGTAATTCATATAATCAGGTCTGCTTCCTGCCAGAATGCCAATCGTCAGTTTATTTAATGATTTCTCAAATTGAATACCATCCATGGCTCCAATGCTTGATATCCTGGGATTTAATCTTCGTCCGATGCTTATGCTGGTTGACTTATTCAGGTCGTACCTTACTGCCAGGTTGTAAATCTTCATGGCGCTGAAAACATCATTTTTCACCTGCTGCCATTCACCTGATTTATGCCTGAAAGAGATATAGGACTCGGCAGAGAACTTTGAGCCCCCAATGTTTCCTGCATTAAGCGATAGTGTGTACCTGAAGCGTTGTGAATTAGGCGCTCCCGTATTTGAAAAATCAGAATAGGAATTAACCGAAATACTTCCCCTGACGGCCTGAACATTTTTATTTTTACTGGTATGCTGAAAGACAGAATCAGCCCGAACCTCCTTTTCAGAAAGTGTTTCATTAACAACTTCAACTTTATTTGCCCCAGGTTCCGGTCTGGCAATTCTGACCCTGGCAATAACTATGTGGTCAATGGGGATATTCTCATCGGTTATCTGACTGCAGACACATGAAACTGATGATAAATTGTTTACCACAAGGGAAGGCACGAGCTTTTCTCCTGATGTGATGAACAGGGTATCTCCGGCCGTTATGCCTGAGGTCGACTTAAACTTTACATAAACATTCTGGGAGCTTATAAATGAGACCCTTCCGATTATATTTTCAACCGGTGACTGTCCGCTTAATTCTGTCAAACTGCAAAAGGTCCATAATATGGTAATGATCCTTTTCATAGATTGTTTTTAATCATCTGCGACTCCTCTGGGATGACACTGAAGGCATGCCTGGCTTGTATATGAATAACCACTCTCTTCCCTGTGCTTTTCATCCATGGAGGTCTTGTTATGCTCATGACATGAGAGGCATGTGAACTGAGCGTAGCTGGAAGGATTAGTATGGCATTCGGTGCATGAAGTCCACGTACCCTTGTGTTTCCCGGAATAAATCGGGAATGATTTGGTATCATGCTCTGTAAATGATGCAGGTTTCCACCCAGGTTCAAGGGAATGGCATAAATTGCATGTCTGGGGGAATCCAAGGGCTGAATGGCTGGGATTTGTTGTTGACTTGTAATCCTGCTGATGACAGGAGCTGCATTCGGGACTGGCATCGGAGTAGGTTCCTGATGTATGGCATGCGGCGCAAACAGGACCTGAATGACCCAGTACCAGGGGGAAGAAACTGTGATTGAATCCGGCACCTGTCCACTGGTTTGCATTAACTGGATGGCAAACGGAACAATCCTCTGAAAATCCGGCAGCTGTATGATTTGGATTTGAAGTTGCCATGAAGTCCTGCCTGTGACAGTCAATGCAGTTGACTCCTATGACGTCAAACCGGACCATGCTCTCCGAGCGATGGCAATCGGAACAATCGGCAGTGCGATGAGCTCCAAGCAGCGGAAACCGGCTGTAACGGTGCAGGTCATTGATATTGGTCACAAGCCAGGATACTGTGGTATGACATCTTGCGCAATCCTGTCCGGTGGTTGCCTGATGAATATCGGTATGGCAATCGCTGCATTCAGTTTTTGCATCGGTAAATACAAGTGTGGGGTGGCACGATTTACAGCTTACAACATTATGCTGTCCGGTAAGAGGCAGCTTTGCCGTGTTGTGATCGAACGAATAGATCTCTTTATCAATGGTCCACCCCTTTGGGCTGTGGCAGATACTGCAGCTCAGCCTGAAATCCTTTCCGTGCGGATGATCCACTTTCTGCCTTAAAAAGAAAAAAATACCGCAAAACAATATTAATGACAGGATTCGCATTTGAATTCTTTTAGTTTATACCTGATGTAAAGTTTTTCTCCTTGCTTTTGTGGTTTATGGCAACTGGCACATGGAACATCAATGTGCTTTCCGTCGAGCCTGAATGCAGCCTTGTTGTGATCAAACCCGGAAGCTTTCCAGTTTTCCGTGCCATGGCAATCAGTACAAGTTGTGATCCCATTTTTGGCAAACTGCCCGTAATGGCTGTCTGTATGGCAATCAGCGCAATTTCTTGAAATTCCTGAAAACTTCTGCCGGATTACACCTGCCTGATCAGGCCTGAAATGACATGCCCTGCAATCCTGCACTGTATGGGCGCCTGTCAGACTGAACAGAGTCGCAGAATGGTCAAAGGATACAGCCTGCCATCGGTTTTCGTTATGGCAAACCAGGCAATTTGATTCAGGGTAGTATTTTTTCTGGATATAATCCGAATGTATATCCTGGTGGCAATCTGCACACCTCAGGCCAATACCTCTGAAATTCCATTTTTCCTGCTTTTTGTGACATTCAATACAGGAAACTGCTGAATGGGATCCCTTTAACGGGAATGGTCCCGCATTATGCTGTGAAACCGTAAAGGTGAAGCTGTTGAATCCCTTTACATTATGGCACTGTGAACAATCAGGCGATGATCCGCTTTTGGCAAACTGTCCGTCGTGGTAATCTTCGTGGCAATCCGTGCAGAGGTCATGTTTCAGGGGATCAGTAAGTTTGGTCTTGTGACACTGGCTGCAGCTGACATTCAGATGCTTTTCCTCAAGCCTGAAATTTGTCTTGTTGTGATCGAAACCACCGGTACCCTTGGTCAGAGCGCTGAATGATGTCTCATTGTGGCATTGGCGGCAATTTTGTCCGAACTGGTTCTGATGCGGATCCTTGTGGCAGCTGGTGCAGTTGCTGAATGGCACTCCCCTGAATTCCTGGAAGGCTTGTCCATTTATGATCTCTTTCCTGTGGCACTTCAGGCAATCGACGGTTTTGTGCTTTCCGGCAAGCTGAAACCTCGCATTGGCATGATTGAATTTTGATGCGGGAACAAATGATTCAGGGTCGTGGCATGTAAGGCATGAAGAGGAAAGAGTCTGCTGATGGTAGTCGGCATGACAACTCAGACACTCGGTCTTAAGTCCGAGGTACGTTCTTTTTTTCGTCTTAAGCTTCTGATCTGTAATGTATTTCTGATTGTGGCAATCCTGGCATTGCCTGGCAGCATGAGGGGCAGATAAGGAATATCCGGTGAGGGAGTGGTTGAATTTTCCGTTATCCATGCGAATCAGCTGAAAAGTTTTTCCATTATGCTCACTGTGGCAGGTGAAACACTCTTTTCCCTTTACGTCCGATGAAGAATGATAACCTTTTTGAAGTTTAATCCTTTCCTGAATTTCGGTATGACATGCAAGGCATTTCTCGTCCGAAATCCTGTTGCCAAGCACATGACATTGCGTACACTTTGAGATTCCCTCGAGATGTGAATGAGCATCCGATAATGCTCCGGGTGAAAGCTGGGCATGCAATCTGAAGACCGCAAAAATGAAAAAGAATAGAATTCCTTTTATTTTCTTCTTTACGTGCATATGCAGTAATTCAAATACTTTTCCGTTGGCTTTAGCCGACGGTAAAAGGTAAATCTAATGCTTCAAAACCGTTTCACCAAATTTCCGGGTTATCCTGATTCCTGCCATTTCGAGGAACCTGGTCGGGAGTTCTCCACCAGCAAAAATATATACAAGATCGTTCTTCAGTTTCATGGGTTCCGTTTCATCTCCGGAAGAGAGATAAACACAATCATCTTCAATTGAAACAAGGTTTGTCCTTAGCCTTGCCTCAATTTTCCCCTCACTGACTGCTTTATTCAAGGAACTGTTGTTCTGACTTTTAATCCGGTTAAAGACCTCATTCCTGTATGATAGCACCACTTGATTCCTGTCGGCCAGCAGAAGTGCGGATTCCACCGCTGAATCTCCTCCTCCGACGACAAGTACATTCTTGCCGGTAATTTCTTCCGGTTCGAGAAGCCTGTATGCAACCTTTTCCTTCTCCTCGCCGGGAACATTAAGCTTCCGGGGGGTACCTCTCCTGCCGATTGCGATAAGTACTGTAGCTGAACTGTATGATTCACCATTTGCAGTTTTTAACTGAAACAGGGTTCCTTCAGTTACTATTGATTCCACCTTCGAATTTTCCTTTACCGTGATATTATTTTTTTCAAGTACTGTCTGCCAGAGACCGAGAAGCTCGGTTTTTGTGGTTTCAAAAAGCTTGATCCTGCCATAAAGGGGAAGATCCATAGGCGATGTCATAACGATCTTTTTTCTGGGGAAATTAAATACAGTCCCCCCCAGGGTATCCTGTTCCAGCAACAGGAACTTCAGATTATGTTTCCTGGCAGCAAGTGCACTGGAAATCCCAGCAGGACCTGCACCTATTATTATCAGGTCATATGCCGCTTCGTGATTCTTTCTGACAGATTTTGCAATGTTCTCAACGGCCTGACGACCCTGTTCAACAGCATTTTTGATAAGTCCCATCCCTCCCAGTTCCCCGGCGATATATATTCCCGGAACATTGGTTTCGAAATTCTGGTTTACATGAGGGAGCTCCACGCCGCGTTTTTCAGTACCTATCCTGAGTGAAATGGCTTCTGTGGGGCATGCGTGAAAACAAGCTCCGTGACCAATGCATTTTGAGGCATTAATAATGGTTGCTTTCCCGTTCCTGATTCCCAAAATATCTTTTTCCGGGCAGGCTGCGACGCATGCGCCGGTCCCGATACATGAATTTACGTCCACTACGGGGTGAAGCGAGACCGGCTCGTGCAATCCCTCCTCCTTTGCCTTTCTTATTTTTTCATCAACAATTCCCGATTCCCTTCTTTTTTTCCTCAGATACAAAGTGACAACGATAATGCACAATAAGACAGCAAGGGAATAGATCAGAATATTTTCAGAAAGTTGTTCCATAATCAGAAAATCCACCTGTATCCGAAAAGTATTGTAACGGCAACATGTATGAGCATTATAATCAGCATCACAAGGGCAAATGGCAAATGCGCAACATGCCAGTATTTAAACAGGTTCTGCATTAAGTCAAGCCTTTCAATCCTCCTGTTGATTGAAATATCCGATTTTAACAGCGAGAGAATTCTTTTATGATCAGGTTTCGGCAGCCTTATATCATTTAGTACTTTTCTGGCCGCCCTGACCGACCTCCTGTCCTCAGAACTGTTACTGATAAAACGAAGAATCAGGGACTTATGATATTTGCCGGGCTTTCTTCTTACTGCATCTACAATCTTCCTGTATTCCTCTTCTCCAAGGTTATGTGATGTTCTCAGAAGTTCCGCCTGGTTATCCTTCAAAGTACGGATTTCATTCAGGCTCAGCTCCCTGCCTTCAATTGACCTTGGGATCTGCAGATATATGAACCTTCCGGCAACACCGCTCAGAAAAACCGCTACCATGCTCCAGAAGCTTATTGCAACCAGGCCTCCGAATTTCCAGGATGTGTGAAACAGGACCAGGACAGGTCCCAGGGTGCAAAGAAAAATATGGAATTCGAGCCAGTGTTTCAATAAACCTGACCTTGACAGGAACCGGTACCTCTTCCGGGCCATGTAAAGGCCAACTCCCGATATTATAAATACAGAGCCAAAAATCCCGAGGCCATGGCCAATCGGTCCGCTGGGTTTTAAAGAACTGTAATCCTTATGAATCACCCGTTCCTGGATACCGGTTCTATAAAACTCCAGTCCGTTGGCTGTAAGGATGATAATGGCCAATAAGACTATTAAAGCCATTGTTCCCAGATATATCCTGTGTACTATCTCAGACATTTCCGGATTTTAGGTTAATAAAAGACAAACCCGCCAAATCAAAAGTATAAAAAGAAAACCTTATAAAATTCAAGAGGGTGTCTCAAAAGCCAAAATTAATTAACCGCAAAGTTTTTCCCCCCATTTATGAAAGATGGGAACATCAATAAGATAATTTTTAGTTACACAGAGTTCCACGGAGATCTGATTTCTTAACTCTGTGTGTCTCTGTGACTTCTCTGTGTACCTCTGTGTAAGTTCTTAAATTAGTTAGATAGTAGGTCTCTAAGGAATTACGCTAAGGTCGCAGAGAAATGATAACCAATGATTTAACTTTGTGTTCTTTGCGCCTGCTCTACGTTCTTTGCGGTTAAGAAATGCTTTTGAGACACCCTCTCATCGAAATTCAGCAAAAGCATCTGTAAACTGGAATAATTATTTATTTTATTGAAAATAAATGAAATATCCCGATAATAACATTACCTTTGCACCGAATTAATAAAATCACATTATGAGTAAAGGAACAGTTAAATTTTTTAATGAATCAAAAGGTTTTGGATTTATCAAAGAGGAAAATTCGCCAAAAGAGTATTTTGTACATTCATCAGGACTGAAGGATGTAATTGCCGAGAATGACGAGGTAACCTTCGATCTGGAACAGGGTAAAAAAGGATTAAATGCAGTAAATGTTAAACTTGCATAGTTTATCTATAGTAATCATTTAAAAATTTTGGTCCCGCCAAAGGCGGGACTTTTTTTTGAATTTCAGGAAATCAACAGTACCAATTAATAACTATTCGATGAACAACAATGTATTTGAAAAGAAGCAAACAATATTCAAATCTCCCGATCTCAATAAACTTCAGGCAGTAGTGATTGATCACAGGACCAAGATCTATATAGCACTTGGCGCCGATCCTGAAGAGGCACGGGTCAGGTATTTTGCCCGCCGGGCAGCACCTGTCAAAGCCTGACACCTTTCCTAAGGATGCACATATTTTCCCCTGTACTCCCTTTTAAGCAGTGCAGAGGCTGATGGATTGTCAATTATCTCTTTCTTGTCCTGATCCCATTTCACAATTGAGCCGGTATTGTATGATATCATTGCCAGCTGTACCGTTGCCGTCGACTGGAAAGCATCTTCAGGTGTGCAGTTTATAATGGCTTTATCCTTATTCCTCACTGCTTTAAGAAAATTCTCAACATGATTCTCCTGCATCAGTGGAGCAGGAACCTGCAGATCCTCCCTTTTGGCATCCCTGACTGCCGGAATTATTACAACCTTTGAATCTTCGGCAAATATTGTCCCTTTATCGCCATAAAAGAAGATCCCGTTATTGAATTCCCTTGAAACATCTCCATTTCCCCATAGCCTGTGCTGCCATATAACAGGTGCTTTTTTGAAGCCGAATTTGACATTGAGTGTGTCTGGGCTCGTAATCTGGTCCTTCAGGGCTAAAATGCCTCCTGTTGCATAAATATCGCCTGGCATCCCCTCTCCCATTATTTTCCGTATAATATCGATATGATGTATCCCCCAGTCCACAAGATGGCCGTTTCCGTACTCCTTCTCAAGTCTCCATGATTTGTGTCCGATGCTTGGCCTGTAGTCGAGCTTCGGAGCCGGACCGCACCATTCCTCCCAGTCGAGGGAGGCTGGCGGGGGCTGAATTTTTGTATCCTGCGGTCCGGGATTGTAATGAATCTGAGCAATAACCTGGTGTACCTCTCCTATTCTTCCGGCCTCAATAAGCTCCTTTGTCTTCCTGAACGATTCCGCCTGGCGGCGCTGGAAGCCGACCTGCACAATATTGCCTGCCTTCTTTGCAGCATTTACCATCGATAAACCTTCCATAACATCATAGGCCAGAGGCTTTTCACAGTATATATCTAAACCTTTATTGCAGGCTTCAATGAACTGCAGTGCATGCCAGTGCGGGATGGTTCCGATAACCACCGCTTCCAGACCCTTCATATCGAGCAGGTCGGGATAGTATTTGAAGGTCTTTGGCCTGGTTCCCTGAAGTTTCTCCAGCTCATCGGCACTGGAAGAGAGATGTTCGGAGTCGACATCGCAGATACCGGTAACCTCGACTCCGCCGACTTTCAGGGCGGCGATAACATCTACCATTCCATACCATCCGGAACCGATCAGTCCGATTTTGATCTTCCGCTCCTGGAAGGAATTCGGAAAATATAATGAGGATACTGCGGCAGCTGAGCCGAATGATGCCATTTCAATGAATTTTCTTCTTTTCATGGTGAAAGCAATAATTCCTTAAAAATAAAAAAAATCGGATAAAAACCATAATGTGAAGCAGAAGAATCTAATCACGGAGTAACACTGAGTTTAACGGGGTTTAGCTTCGTTGTGGAATTTACATACTTAGTTTTACTCCGTGTTTCCTCTGTGTAACCCAGTGTAACTCCGTGGTTTATCTTTTTTAGCCCGGAATACAAAGATTTTTCCGCATTTAGGTTTAACTTTGTTTGAGTTGCGATTTACAAACTGTAATCTATGCCAAAGAAACCCCCCGACATCTTCAGTTTCTGGAATGAACTAAAAAGACGCAAGGTTGTCAAAACGGTCTTCGTTTATGTTGCCGTGGCATGGGCAATACTTGAGGCAGCTGACACTATCTTCCCAAGACTCGGGCTTCCGGAATGGACAGTCACTTTCGTACTGATCCTGCTTGTCATTATTTTCATTCTTGTGATTGTTCTCACCTGGGTATATGATATTACCCCCGAAGGGATTAAAGTTACAAGGGATCTTGAATCAACTCCGGAAGAAGAGATAAGGGAAACAGAGAAAAAGATTGCTGTTCCTGAAACAGATGACAGCGTAAGGACCGGAGCCAGCGAAAGTGAACTTAAAAAGAAAGTGTCAGCCCTTGAAGATCAGCTTAAGGAAGCCAGAAAAGCCTCAGTGAGATCCATGTGGCCGGTATTCCTTAAAAAGATCGGTGTTCCGCTATTGATCGCAGTCCTGGTGATTGCAGTGGTTATAAACAAGGAAAGGATAGCCGGAGCGTTTGGACCCGGCAGCAAAAACAGGGAAACAGCCAGGCTGCACAATGGGAATGCCACTGCCTATATTGAGAACGGTGATCTTGAATCAGCCAGAAGAGAGGTAGAGCTTGCCCTTGATAGTGATCCGGAATACTCATACGCCTGGAGCAATTTAGCTGTGATCACCTACAGGGAGGGTGACCTTGACATGGCAATAAACCAGACGATAAAGGCTGTAAACCTCGATCCGAAGAACAGCAGGGCGCCATATAACCTGGCAATTGCACTTGACGACAATAAGGATTACAATCAGGCGATCAGGTGGTACAGAAAAGCAATCAGCATAGATTCGGTATACAATGCCGATACTGTATTCACAGCAGCATCGAGCGCCCTCGGAAGGCTTTACAACTCATTTGATCAGCCGGTTGAGGCAACTGTAATATTGACCAGGGCAATGAAAATGTTTCCTGCTTCGAAATACATCCCATACGTTTACAAAAACCTTGGCAACTCCTATCTGCTCAGGCAGCAGACTGATTCAGCACTTAAGTACCTTGAGCTTTCGGATAGGCTTCTGTCTTCGCAGTGTGAAACTAAACTCTTTCTGGCGAGGGCCTACGAAGCTTCGGGACAATTTTCCAAAAGCCTTGATAAATGGCAGGATTATATTGACCTTGAGACGGATACTGCAAAAATCAGTCAAGCCAAAATACACCGGAAAGATCTGGCAATAATACAGCTCAGGGAGATCACAAATCAATAATTTGAGATTTGGTTAATCCGCGCGATCTGCGGGAGTTTTTTGTTTCCCGCAGATTTCGCAGATTAACGCAGAACAACCCTAAATTAACCTATCTGACCAGCATTATTTGTTTTACTTCCCTTGTTTTGCCAGCTGAAAGCCTTACAAAGTAATATCCCCGTGAGGCCATTTCCCCGTTGTCAAAGTTCCCATTCCATATTGCAGTATATCTCCCGGGTACCATATTCTCATTGACGAGGTTGCTGACCAGCCGTCCTATCACGTCATAGATCTGGATTGTTACCTTTTCCGATCCCATTTCATTTTCAGCGATCTCATAATTGATGGTAATAGCATCTTTTGTCGGATTAGGATAGATAATACCGAGTTTTGTTTCGGCTATCAAATCCGAAGCAGGCTGTTCAAGATCAACATTGTAATATTCTATTTCTCCGGATTTTTTACTGTTATCTATCTCCGCAATAATTAAGTTTAACAAATTGAGCAGATAATTGCCCTGGTCAGCAGTTATCTGATGGCTGTTCATAAGAGCTTTTATCATATTACCGGCAGCATTAAGGCTGTTAAGGGCATTCTTGGTTTTACCCGCATCAATATATTTCCGTGCATCTTCCAGTTTTTTGATAATATTTTTACCGTTAACCGGTTTTATATCACCCGCATCTATCATTCCCTGAATGGCTTTAATTAAATCGGAGAAGCCATTGGACAGACTCAGTAGACCAAACTGGATAACAGTAACTCTTCTTACTTCGGGTTCTGATGGATCTCCGTCCACTACATAGAGTCTGTCTGCATCTATAACGAGGCTCTGAGGAGCGTCACCGACCGGGATTTCAGTTTCATACACTAATGTCATCCCCAAACCTGAAGGCATTGATGAACCAGTACTTCCGGTCCCGCCAACTCCAGTTTTATATACTATTATCCGATCACCATCAGTATCTGTCAGGTAAACATATGCATTATCCCCCCTGGCTTTTATGTCCGAAGGATCACATCCGGCTTTCACGTTGGCTACGACAGCATCGGAATAATCACCGCTTTCAGGATACAGATCGATCAATAACAAATAACCATCGTCCGTGGATACTATTGCATAAGCTCCTTCCGGGGTTGTAGTTGCTGCAGTGACTTTTTTCCCTATAGGGATATTAACTGTAGCTGTATTATAATCATCTTTGTTCGAGGGATCAGAATTTATGATCATAAGGCCAAAATCACCGACCACAATAACTAATGCTCCGTCAGGATTTGCTTTGGTGACGGTAGGATTTTTCCCTATGGGTATATTTGAAGTAGCATGGTCATATCCACCGCTTGCCGGATCTGCATCAATCATTGACAAACTCCCCGAATAATAATTGGCGACATACACCCTCTGTCCATCCGGTGTTACTGCAACACCCCATGGCCCGATCCCTACAGAAATGCTTTTAATCACTGTGTTATAGTTATCGCCCGGTTCCAGATCTATTACCGAAACATCAGATGAATAGAAATTGGTAACGTAGGCTTTTGTACCCTCAGGATTAATATCTATCATTAACGGGTATTTTCCCTCTCCGATCACAATAGTTTCAACATCAAGTGTGTTCATATCAACGACAGAAACAGTACCCTCCTCCGGATTTGTTACATAAGCAAATGCACCCTCAGGTGTTACATCGGAACCATGAGTTGACTTTATTCCTATCGGGGCGTTAGCGGTTGCATAACCTGCCGGGTCAAGTATCTCGGTATAAATATCAAAATTCCTGGAATTTGATATTTTGTTATTCACCGTTACTGTAACAGGTCCCGAATGTGCTTCAGCGGGTACTACAACCTCAAGACTTGTCAGATAAGCTTTAGTAATAACAGCTTGAGTACCATTGAATATTACTGTGTTAAATGCAGGATTGGGATCAAATCCGGCACCTGCAATTGTAACTGCATTACCTGCAACTCCATATGTTGGATCCAGGTACGAAATTGATGGTTCTGTTACTTTGTCTGCAGTTTTGAAGGTCGTTTCGGATTTAGCCAGACTCGAATTTGGTTGTGAAACATCTGTAATCCCATCAGTAAGTATAATAGTATAATCCGTAAACTCGGTCAGATCTGCCAACGGTCTGAACACAACAGTTGAATTTTCATTAAAGAATTCATAAGTACCATTAATCGACATAGCGTTCACATCAGGATTCAGCCCCGGCAATAATTTGAAAGTAGTTGAATTAACAGAGGATGTATTTATTGGTTCTGAGAAATCCACTACTACCGGAGTATTTATTGTTACGTTATCACCAGAGGGTCCCAGGTAAAGTATTACAGGGGCCGCCACCCCAACGGTTGTGAAAGAAAAGCTTTTGCTGCTTCCCATTTGATTCGCTGACAGGTCCATAACTGCTTCTGAAACACTGATTGTGTATAATGTTCCTTCTTTCAGATATCCCGATGGTGTGAAAATCACCATTTTGTTATAATCTCTCCAGCTGAATGAGCCATCAACAGTATTTGTGGTACTCTCTTCAGTCCATGTAAGTGTAAATCCTTCCTCGACAGAAGTCATGTTCATTGGTTCAGAGAATATTAACTTAACTGTGGAAGATATAAATACATTAATGGAATCATCTGCAGGGATCACTTCATTTATCGAAGGTGCTGTTTCATCCAGAGAAACGGTGGTGAATACCTGTGTGTACTCTTTCTCCAGATTATTACCTCTCAGGTCCATAACTCCAGTTGTTAAATGGAGGGTATAAGTTTTATCATGTTTGAGATCTGTTGCAGGATCAAAAAGTACGGTACTGGGATATTCTGAATATGGTTTTGTAACACTTCCGGGAACAGTTTCAGTTGTTCCAACTGAACTTAGAAAGCACGTTGCACCGGTAAGAGTCGTCATATCCACCGACTCTGAGAACCTTATGTTGAAATTTGATAAAACGTTAACCAGATTACCCGAAGTCAGTGTCGGCTTAACCAGCTCAACTGTTGGGGGTATATTGTCTTTATTAGAAACAAGATTACAGGGACCAGATGTTGAACCAGCTGAAACAACTATAGGAACCGGCGTATCATTTACCTCATCAGCACTCTCATCTGAACTGTAGTATTCATCAGGATAATCAAGATATACTATATTACTGCCAATATATTCGCTTATGTTACCGGGCCAAAGTTCCTCACCGTTCACATCTCCATCAAGTGGTTCAATGAATATATTATATGATCCTGGAATAAGTCCTGGAACTAAATAATTACCTTCTGCATCACTATAAGAATGAATAGTGTCCGTTGTTCCGACTAAGATGGCCTGCACAAATGCACCGGCTACCGGCTGCCCATCATAGCCGTAAGTGATGTTACCTGATATTGAGCCAAAAGTACCGTTATAAGTATCCGTTGGATAGCGATAGCTTGCCCATGATTTGTCATCCTGGGTAAGATCTCTTACTGATGTGCCTTCTCCTATCTGGAACCACATTGTTGAATTAATAAGACCTGAATGCAATAATCCGAGGACATGTCCGATCTCATGCGTTATAAGGCTCTGAATATCAAAATACCCGTCATAAGTTCCTTCACCCTCTATCCCCAGATCATACGTAGGGTGGGTCACAAAAAACGGATTAACAACAATATCGGCATCCAAAATTTGAGCAGTACTGGTTTGTTGATCAACGTGCCATGTTTTTGCAGCAATTGCCAATACACCCCACGGAATGTCATATTCATTATCTGTAAAAGTAACCAGGTTAATCCCGTCATTAGAAGCATGTTCTTCAGTTGTAGTTCCTCCATCAGTAAATGAGATGTCAGCAGTCTTGACATTGGATTCGTTCATGACGTTCGACCAGGTCAGGAAAGATGCGTCAACTGCTCCTTCCACGTTAAGAGCAGGTACATTTGGAACACCGGTTCCATTGACCTGGTAACTGAATTTACCTGGTGATAGTTCCTGGCCTGCCAGGCCGCCAATAGCCATTGAAAACTCAGAGGTGTTCCTTGCCGGGTCGGTTGCAGTAGCTGTGAATACCTCGGCTGATGTACTCCTGGGGAAAGTCACAGAAAATGGAGCAATTCCATATGAATTGGGAAGAACATCAATAGATCCAAGATATGTTTGCCCTTCACCATAACCGGATCCATCGCCTAACTTATTTGCAAAAAACTGAATGTTATATTCTTCAGTATTTGTATTAGTTCTTAAAGATCCCGTTATGGTAACCTCATTCCTGCTATATGTAATTGATTTAATAACCGGGAAGTTCTGGAGGTTGTTTGGGCCATCATCCAGATCATATTCGTATACTTCCAAAGTCTCATTTAGGGATGAATCATTTGGAGTTATGCCAACACCTCCAAGATCAATTCCAAGTCCTCCGTTTGAATGAATTGAATTGGTAAGTATTGAATTCCCTGTTGCTGGATTAGTAGTGCCCCCTACTGTAACTCCGGCACCTTCATTAAAGGCAATAATATTGCCGGCACCGGGTTCTACGCCGCCAATTACATTATCATTTGCATAATTCCCGAACACAATCCCGTTCATCCCATTGCCAAGTGCTGCTTTGCCACTTAAATCAGTCCCGATATAATTTCCCTGGATCTTATTTCCTTCAGCTTCATTTCCCTCAGTTCCCTCGATACGGACAGCATTTTCCTGGTTGCCCGAGATAATATTGCGTGCACCCTGTAGCAATCCGCCGATCAGGTTATTGTCTCCTCCTCGGATGTATATCACGTCGCCTAATTGATTTGGTATTGCCTTAAATCCTGTCCGGTCTGTTCCAATCATGTTCCCCAGGATAATGTTCCCATTAGCCTCCTCCCTCAGTCGGATAGTATAACCTCCGCCAGGCCCTCCGTTACCCGAAATAAGGTTCCCTGCTCCCGGTGTTGAACCACCGATAACATTGCCGGGAGCATTGACGGAGATTCCGGTATCATTACCAATATTACCAGTGCCTTCGGCGTTTGTTCCGATGTAGTTCCCCTCAATCCGGTTACCAGTCGCATCAACACCTGATATTGATATTGCTACGATGTTCCCGGATATTACATTGCGTTCATTCTCATCTGATCCACCGATTATATTTTCAGGCGATTCGACTATTGATATTCCGGCAAAATCATTTCCCAATTTTATTTCACCAGTTGGATCAATGCCGATAAAGTTTCCGATTATTCTGTTCCGTCCGACAAGGTGTCCATTTGTGTTATTAATTTCTATACCATCACCTGCCCCGGCTGATGTTATTACATTCCTTGCTGCAGGTGACCTTCCGCCAATTTCGTTGTCGGGACTGTTTACGTAAATATTATTAATTGTACCTACCGTTCCTGCGAAATAATTGCCTTTAATTGTATTTTTGCCAGTACCTCCAAGAGTTAGGTTCACCCGAAAATATCTAATAAAAAGCCCTGAAAGAGTTGAATTTCCGGCATCAAGATTTAAGCCTGTTGCACTGCCCAGTGCACTTCCATTAATTTCAATCAGGATTGTTGCTGGTTCAGAATCAGTGGCGGGTAAAGCACCTGGCTGTGAATATCCATCGATTATGACCGGATCAGCAATCGCTGGCAATTGAGTTAAAGGCTGGATCACAAACGGACCCGGGCCCGGAATGTTAAAGGTTATGGTTTCCTTAACGTTGACAGTTGAATTTGCATATTCAATAGCATTTCGAAGACTTCCAATACCAATATCGTTCGTATTTGTAACAATTGTCGGATCGACATTTTTAACACAGCGAACAGAAAACCCGGTTACATTACGTGCAAACATTGCGTGAACTCCGTCATCTGAACTTACCTGGTACCTGAAGTAAGCTGAATTAGGTTGTTCCGGATTATTATACCTTGTTGCCGTCCACCAGTAGGCCTGATCTCCCATCAGTTCAAATTCACCATAAAGATTCCGATATCCTCCAGGGATTGAAGTAAATCCAGTTTCATTTGTTGCTCCGCTGTTTGGGTAAGGCCAGTGTGTTGTGCCAACTTCCTTCATTTGGGCACCTAAAGCTGTACTCGGAAATCCACCCGGTACATACCATCCAATTGGACAAAGTTTGCCGGTGTTTACTGCATACCAGTTATATAGAGCCCCGAAAATAGCCTTATAGGTTGATTCACTGTTTTTATACCAACAGAAAGATAAGCTATTCTGATTGCTCCAGTCTGCATTACCGGTAATTTCAGGAATTGGTGTTCCGTCATTTAGCCTCTTTGTTTTTAGGTTTTCAGCCATCCAAACCTGAGAGCCAATTTGTACCGTTTTATAGGGGTTCCCATCAATATCTGTCACTGTCCCATAAGTCAGTCCGTCATTGAAGATAATTTGACCGAAATCATGAGTGGTTGTGAATTCCAACTGATTACCATAAGCTATTCCTGCCTTGTTGATAGCATAAGCTCTCAGGTAGTATTTGGTATCAGGATCCAAGTTGGTCGCGCTGGCTGTAAAGTAGCTTACTCCAGGACCAAATCCTGATTGATTATCCTCATCTGTAGGACTCTCTGAAATGCTCCAGCAAATCCCCACTGCATATATCGCTCCTCCATCCGTAACAACAGTACCACCAGTGAATGCTGATACAGGTGTTATATTCGTAATTGGATTGGTGGTGACTATTGGTAATGATATATCCTTTATGCAACGAACAGAAAAGCCGCTTTTCTTTGAATAAGGCAGCCTTTCTACCCTGATATCATTATTGATCATATATCGGCCAACACCATTATTTACAGGATCATAATTATCTTCAGTGGAACTCCAAAAATATCCATACCAGGGATTACCTTCGAATTGTCCAGAATGTTCTGAATCGACATATCGACCTCCCCCCGGAAGAGCTAGAAAACCACTTTCTCCAGTCGCCAGGTTGTCAGGCCAGTGTGAGGTACCCGCTTCTTTTAACTTACTACCGGCAACAAGAGTTCCTCCTAGAAAGGACTCCAATTCTGTCCAGTCAGATTCATCAGGCACATGCCATCCGGTCGGACATAAACTACCAGTATTTAATACATACCAGTTATATAATGCTCCATATGTTTCTTTATTAACTATTCCGTTATTATACCAGCAAAAACCTGGTGTTGTCAAATCAACCCATTGAGCATCGCCAGTTACGTTGTCGATAATTGTTCCATCGTTCAGGCGGGTGACTTTAAGATTTTCAGTAATCCATGTTTGTGTACCAATTGTGACTACGTTGTAATAATTATTATCAATATCTTTTACAGCGCCATCTTTATAAGTCCTAAAAGTCAAAACATCGCTATAGGCAATACCTTGGGTACTTTCTGCTTTTATTCTGAAATAGTAGGTTGTGCCGGCATCCAACCCTGTGATATCTGAGCTTACAGCTGTGCTGCCTGCTCCGGTAACGGGACTTGGTGTGGCAGGAGAGCTGCTTATTTCACTATTTTCTGTCCAGTATTCAAAGCTAACAGTCGTACTTATGTCATTGGCGTTTACTATTCCATTTAAACCAGCACTAGTAATTGAAACATCTGTTGCCGCAACAGAAGCTGCCATTGGTGAAGGATATGAAGTTAGATTGATACCCTCAATATCGGACGGGTAGAAAGTTCCAGCTGGAGCTTCATAAAAGACTGTAAAATCACCAGTCGAAATATCAATTTTAAGAATCTTAAACTCATAATTTATGCATGCATAAATGTAATTATCAAATACTTTAATGCTTGTAATATAATACGGTTCATAAGGTATAGTGGCTATAAGATCTTCAGGCTGACCCTCAATGAAGGAGTAAATATATCTTCCAGATTCGTCCGTTGAGCCAACGTAAAACCGTCCATTATAATAATCAATAGAACCAATGTTGTTGCCTGGTAAACCGGAAAGATCCCTGAATATTGACACATTATAATTTCCCAAATCAATTTTCAGTACCTGCAAATTACCATTTTCCAAAATTATCAATGAATTGCCTGCAACAACGCCATCCACGTTTTGACTACGTCCAGCCGGAGCATTAATCATATCTACTGTTTCAAGCAGTGAGCCACTATTGTCAATGATATATACCTTGTCTTCTATATTGTCTAATAATGCAAATTTCAGATCAGGCAGGACAACAAAATCAAGACAAGACTCCATTTCAGCCGGAAGAACAACATTGCCCACATCAGTTCCGTTATTGTCATAAATTAATATATTGTTGATATAATTGCCTGAGGTACCTCTACCTTCATTCGAGATATAGATCCTGTCCCCGTAGACCTCAAACCTGTTATTTTGATCTGGAGGAAACGGAACAGGCAAATCTCCGGGATCAAAACCCAAGTTGAAAAATAATAGGCTTGGGTTTTCTGTGAGATCAGAATGAACGAAAAATCCAGGCTGATCAAATTGGGCTACCAACGTCTCTGAGTTTGTAAATAATAATGAGATTATACCCAGTATAAGCACCTTTATTTTTTTCATGACATTCATCTTTTGAGGTTTGTTTTCATTCATTCTTTGCTTAATGATTCATATAACCTTTCAGCTTAATAACATAATCATCAAGCAGCATTTTTTTGGTCTGACCCGGCGGGACTTTATCCGGACCTTCAGCATCATCCATCATTTCATCATTGACTTGCACAGTTTTTTTACCGGTCTTTGCGTCCTTTTCAATTTTCATTTTTCCCTTGTAGCCTCCTGTAATCAGGTTTTTACCTCTGGGATTGGTCCAGACAAATGCTACAACTTCTTCACCCTCTGTAAATGCAGGCATTTCAGATACTTCGTATATAATATCACCCACCCTTCCACCGGGAATAGTGATAACCGCTTCCGAACCCAGATTGCCTTTTATGTATTCCTCGGGCGCAATTGTTACATAAGTGTAGATTATGCTCTTTTTCTCATTCCATTCGCACCTTTTATTTGTGCATTTGCCATAAAGCACAGCAGTGGATACCTCAGTCATATGCTTATGTGACATTTTCTTTACCTGGGCTAAACTCACTGCCTCTGATAAAAACATGAAGCAGATAATAACCAGACAAGTCCGGCTGATGATTTTTTTCAGGTTTTTCATTTTCAGGTATTTTTAATTATAATATTCTGTCGATTATGTTGTTTGAAATAAATTATCAATAAATGAATTAACCTCTGTTTCCAGCTCAAATTCTCTTACATAAGTATTCTGAAATTAAGCGATATACGTAATTCAACATGACAAGCATGTAGGCTGGTATTACCGGAAACAAAATAGGTGGTAATAAAAAACACCACATGAAGTATTTATAGATGAAAAATTTCGATCAGTATTTAAGAAGCAAATGGGATTAAAGAAATCCTACGAGAGACAGTTAGGTGAATTATAAAATTTCCATTCACCTATAATTTTGTTAAACAGATCCTTAAACAAAGTTCAGCTATCACATTACCAAAGTCAAGCACATTTGTCAAAAAAAATAGTGGTTTAATCAAATTATCACATGAAGCTATTGTCAGAAATCGAAAAAGTTATAAAGGAATCATGGTTTAGGTGTAATTAAAGCAGTTTAGATTGAAGAAGATTGCTTCGCCATCCGCCATCTGGCGGACGGACTCGCAATGTCGTAAGTTGGCTTCGAGCTATAGGCGACTAACCAGCAACCAGGAACCAGGAACCAGCAACAGGTTCTTACCTCCAGTCCCCTATCAGAACGAAAGGCGCCCAATAGAAAGGGTGAGCATACTTTTGATCACTGATCAGAGTGAGCTGGGCTTTTCGCAAGGCATCTGTTTTAGAAAGCTTATTTCTTATCAGGTTCTTATAAAACTCGCCCATCAGAGCTGCAGTTGACATATCTGATACGCTCCAAAGGCTTACAAGAACAGAAGGTGTCCCTGCGTACATAAATGCCCGTGTGAGGCCAACTATACCCTCACCTTTGACCAGCTTCCCAAGACCAGTCTGGCAGGCTGATAATACGACAAGATCAGCATTTAGCTTCAGTTTAAAAATCTCATCTGCCTGCAGCAACCCATCCTCTCCGGAGCCGTTAGTGCATGTTAAAACCAGAGAACTGAGATTGGGCTCATCTTCGTCAATCAATCCGTGTGTCGCAAAGTGAATATATTTGAATCTGTTCAACTCACTGTTTCGTTTAAAACCTTCTTCTGTTGCCTTATTTCTGAGATAGATTTCTGATGATCCCCCAGGAAATAATGAAGCAATTCTTTCAATTTCTTTGCCGCTGAATTCAAGCCTTGTGTAATTAACCCTGCCGTTAAACAAAGTATCTTCATATAATGGATCTCCAATTGCCAATAGTCTATTGCCAACTGCTTGTTGCCCAGTTGCTTCTTCAGTTTTTAAAATAAGCTTTTTTAATACACTTGCTGATTGTCCGTAGCTTATCGGATATTTTTTAACAAGGAACGGAGTATCTGAAAAGCTGGTCACTTCGGAAGGCTTCATCTTTTCAGTTAATAATACTTCAAATGGTAAATAGTTCAATACTCCATCAGGAATTACAACCAGCCTGCTCTTTTTTGAAAGTAATGGTTCTACTGGTTTTATCAATTCTTCATATAGTGAAATACCGGCCTGAGTGAAGAATTCTGAAATGCCTTGTTGTGGATCAAGCAGAGCAAATCTGATGGCTTCGATTTTTTCCTGCAGGGTCTTTCGGTCTGGAAGAACATAAATCTGATATGCTGATCTAGTAATAGCCCAAAGAGTAGAGCTGCTGTCGCCGACAAAATACTCAAGAATGACCATATTTTTATCAGAACACATGTCTTGTGCCTCCTCCAGTGAGACGGTTCTGTTATAAACAGGCGCTTCCTCACTATTATTTAACGCAGTCTGGTTTTCAGGACTTGATTCAGACAGGAGATCCAGCAGACCTCTTGATTTACTTTGTTCAGCATACTTGAAAGCCAACCTGTCGTAACTTCTAGTCAGATCAACTTTATGAAGCCTACTTAGCATATCTACCAAATCTTCAAAAACATAGCGTTCCTGAGCCATAAAACTGGTTTTCCACTCCTCTGACCTGAGGATTTTTCGCATTTCCTCAAGAACTGTTAGAGCAGAATCGTTTAGTTCCACTGCTCTGGTTATATCGCCTGATTGTTCATAATATTCAGCCGTTCCCACCATAATTCGCCAGATAAGGTCTGGGTTATTTAAAGATCGGGCAATTTCAAGTGCTTTATTATAATTTGATCTCGCATCTTGCAGTTTATTAAGAAGATTCTGATCATTTGCCAGATTTAAAAGGCATCGGGCTTCTTCATCTTTTGCTTCTATATCGCGACTGATCCGGAGAGCTCTTAAATGGTATTCTTCTGCTTTAGCATAATCTTTCAAATCAAAAAAAGTGGTACCAATATTGCTTAGTATGGGAAGTTCTTCCATAAACGCCTGTTGTTTTTCATATAATGCAATGGCATTATTATAATACTCAAGCGATTTCTCAGTCCTGCCAGCGCTTTGCAGGACGATGCCGAGATTATTATATACACTCGCAAGTTCCAGTGTATCATTTTCTTCCTTCATTATAGCAGCAGCTTCATTAAGCTTTTTAAGGGCTGAGCTTAGGTCTCCCATATTTGCATAAACATAACCTATCTGATTAAGAATAACTCCTGTTCTAATCTTGTTATTTAAGTTATCGTAAATCTGTAATCCTTTCTCCATGTTTTCAATTGCTTCCGGATATTCCCCTGTACTATTTAAATTGTCTCCAACTTTGAGATATGCTTCAGCTTTATATGATAAGGTTCTGTTTAAATTACTCTGGTCACCAATTTCGGTTCTTAACTTTAAAGCTTTGTCAAAGTATTCCATTGCTTGTTGATAATCATCTGAGAATGTAGAATAAAATAATCCGATACTACTTAAAGTATTTCCGATCAATTGTTTGTCATCCACTTTTATCCTTTTTTCAAGTGCTTGCTTATAATAAGATAGGGAAGCCTGATTATCTTTATCCCAATTTACTTGTCCCAGGGCGCCCAAAACTTCAGCCTGCCCCCTTTCATCAGGGATTTTTATATACGTACTTAATGCATTTTCATAACATTCAATTGCTTTATCAGGTTCTGTATCACGAAATTCTAATCCGAGAGCATAGAGACTATCACCCCGTAATTTCAACTTCTTTTGCTCCTTCGACCACTCTGTCAAATAATTAACAGCGATTAAGAGACTCTTCTCATTGAAAGTCCTATAAAAGATTTCCGCAGTTTTTTCACATAAAAGACTTAATTGGTTCGACTCGGCAGTTTTCCCTTTTAGCTCATTGGTTATGGTTTCGGTAATTATAGTACCAACGATAGGCTTGATAAGCAATCTATGTTTCTTTATTAACTCGGCAGCTCTTATTTCATCATTCTTCAGAACTGCATTTCTTAGTTCAGCATAAAGCTCATCACGACTCAGCTGTTGCGATTCCTGTGCATTTATCACCTGTGAAAATAGCAAGCACAAACACAAAACGGCTTTTAAGCAGTTTTTCATTTCTCCTTGGTTTTTGATAATGCCAGCGCCTTCTGCAGCTCCTCAATTGCCTTCTCCTTATTACCTACATCAGAATATAATGACCCCAGGATTTCATGAGGCAAAGGAGCGTCGGGATTCATTCCTGAAATGATCTCAAACTCATTTATGGCATCCTGAAAGAGCCCCTGATTGATATAGAATGCCCCAAGGAACGAATGCAGGCTGCTGCTGTCCGAATCATTGTCAAATGTCTTTCTGATAAGCGCTTCCTGATCCAGTACCTCCCTGGATTTTTCAAACGAAAGGACCGAGAATTTGTAACTGGGCGATTTCTTATTATCCAGAATATCTTCTCCCTCTACATTCCAGAAATATGTTTCTCCGGGCTCAAGCGCTTTTTCTCCCTCGGGAAACTTAAGGGAATTCTGCGATACCCTGTTGCTCCACACCAGTCCCCTGCTGTTGTAGAGATTCACAATGTACTTGTCAAATTGTTTTTTAGGGGTCCAGGTGAATGTGGGACGGCCTGTTTTTATCATTGTATTATACGGTGAAGTCAGCTCAATGGGTTCTTCAATCCCTGCGGACCGTAAGCCGGCAAGCGCACCGGCATCCCTGCTGTTTTCTCTTCTGGTATTTAATGCCGACATGCTGGCCATCATTGAAGATGTTGCTTTCTTAACGGTTCCGTCAACCGCAGGGCTGGTGGGATTGGCCGCCGGCACTTCGTAAATTCTGCCAGGCGGCACTTTGAAAATGGTGCCATCGGAAAAGGTCAGGCTTACTTCAGAATTGACTTCGGTTTTTACCTGATCTCCCCTGAAAAGCTGGGTTCCCCAGTCGGTTTTCACGAATTCCGTCCTGCCGGCTTTCTTCAGCAGTACATTTCCGGTCTTGGCCGTTATCAAAGCCATGTATGAGGACTTGTCCTGGGCATCCAGCTTCTGCACCCAAGAAAAGCATATGGCAGACAAAATACAGAATGAAATTATCAATGATCTCATAATTATTCCCTCCTGACTGATTTACGAAGTTGGATATGTTTAATTCAACAGAAACAATTCATTACAAAGTTAAATCCGGCAATAACAAAAGTCAATTTTTTCTTTTATGACAGAATACTCTTATTTTGAAGGTGTCGCTTGTTGCGTGTTGCATGTTACATGTTTCAGGTTGCATGTTGCAGGTTTAAGCCCTGTCTCCCTGCTCCCTGCTCCCTGCTCCCCGCTACCTACACCTTCCCGACATCCTCCGGCTCATTTATAAAATCCTTCGGCGACACTCCGTAAAACTCCCTGAAAATCCTTGAAAAATATGACGGATTTGAAATTCCTATGCTCAGGGAGATCTCTGCAAGGTTCCCTCTCTTTTCACGTACCATCCTTGCCGCCACCTTCATCCTGAACTGATGGATGACCGATACGGGGGTCTGACCCGTCAGCGCCTTGAGCTTGCGGTAGAGATTGATCCTGCTCATCCCCAGTTTTTCCTGCAGCACCCCGACATCGAAATCAAAATTCCTGATATTTTCAGCAATGATCTGATTTACTTTTTTCATGAAACTGGAGTCCAGTGTGTCAGCAGCAGCCTCATTTTCACCTATTTCACCAATCAGCCCGTATTTAAGTCTTAATCTGGCTCTCTGGGCAAGAAGATTTGAGATCCTGACCTTTAGCTCATTAATTTCGAAAGGTTTGCTCAGGTAATCATCTGCTCCGGTGGTCAGCCCCTCGATTTTATTCTCACTGGTTGTTTTCGCAGTAAGGATAATAACCGGGATATGGCTGGTCCTTTCGTCTTGCCTGATCTTTCTGCAAACCTCTATGCCGTCCAGATCAGGCATTATTATATCAGTCACAATGATATCGGGGATCCTTGCAAAGGCGATACTAAGACCGGTTTTCCCGTTGTCGGCTTCAAAAACATGATAATTGTCCGAAAGGCTCTCTTTCAGGAATTCCCTTAAATCCCGGTTATCCTCAATAATAAGCACCTGGATCTTTTTTCCGGCTGATTCCCTTTCCTTCTCCTTAAGCAAAGCGGCATGATCGACATAGAGCTCCGTCTCTCCCTGACCGTAAGGATGGGCATCGGTCATAACATATTCACCTGGCAACAAATGATCCTTTCCGACCGGGAGCCTGACAGTAAATGCCGACCCGGTGTCCTTTTCGCTTGTGACTTCAATATTTCCATGAAGTAACGTAACAAATTCGGCTGTAAGTGAGAGTCCTATGCCTGTTCCTCTTCCATCCTTCTCCCACTCTCCCTCCACCCGGAAGAACCTGTCAAAGATCCTGTCAAGATTATCCTTGCTGATACCTACACCGGTGTCCCGGACACAAATAGTGAGGATGGCCGGGGCAGCATTATCTCCGGGTTCCCTGATCTCTATCCTGCAGTGCACCGTTCCATGTGCAGGCGTAAATTTGAAAGCATTCGACAGGAGGTTTGACACTATTTTCTCAATCTTGTCCCTGTCAAAAAAGGTTATATATGCACCGTCGGGTATGTCAATAATAAATTTGATTTTTCTGCTGTCTGCGGTCGATAGGTATTCGAAGATCAGTATCCTTAGCGATTTAAGAAGATCCGACTCGGCAAGGGTTATCTTCATCTTTCCGGCATCGATCCTCGAGATATCAAGAAGCTGATTTACAAGATTCAGCAAACGCATGCTGTTTCTCTTTATCATATCCAGCAGGCCCGATCTTCTTGCATCGTCAATCAAACCGTTGCCTGCGATAAGGTTATCGACTGGACCGATAATCAGCGATAACGGTGTCCGTAATTCATGCGAGATCTCGGTGAAGAAGCGCGTTTTCATCCTGTCGATCTGTTCTATCTCCTGATTCTTCTTTTCGAGTTCAATCGTCCTGATATGAACTTCATTTTCAAGTCTTTTTTTATCCATGTTCAGCCTTTGAAAATGCCTTCTCATAAAGGCTGCAAGTAATAACAGCATGAGGATAACATAGGCAATGAATGCAAAAACAGTGCTTGTAAACGGAGGTTTTATATGAATATCGATCGTTTTCCCTTCATTGTTCCAGACACCGTCATTGTTAGATCCTGTGAACCAGAAGCTGTATCTTCCCGTCCTTAGATTCCTGTATTCAACAGGTTTATAGCTATTTAATAGAGTTGTATCCTCATCCAGGCCCTTCATGAAATATTTATACCTGTTATTCTCGGGGTAAAGGAAATTCATCGAGGCAAATTCAAATTTCAGATTGTTCAGACTGTTCTTCAGCTCCAGTTTTTCCAGTGAAGTTGATTCTCCGGCTCCGGCGTTCATTCTGTTCAAAGGCTGGTCATTAATACTTATGCCGGTCAGGTATACATCCGGCTTCACACTGTTGAATGGAATTGTTTCCCGGAAAAGCTTCAATTCGGAACCTGACAAGTTCAGTACCTGGCCGGTGCTTAACTGAAAGCAGGAATAGCTTCCGGGCTGCTGGCTGTAAGATACATGCCGGATATCGGATGTGACCGGATCATAAACCGTCAGTCCATAGTTGTGAAAGACCATTAACCTGCCAGATTTGTCAATAAACAGATCAGTAAAAAAGATTCCGTCAGGCATCTGATCCATCAGCCTGACAGGTACCAGTTCACTTTTGTCCTTGTCGAGGCAATGGAGTCCGCTGTAACCGAACAATATCCATTTCCTTCCTCCTTCGCCCTCATTGATCCTTATACAGTAATCCCCTGTCTGCATTTCTTCCTTCTGCCTTGAAAAATACCTTGTCAGGGTTTTCATTTTAATATCGAATGCATGGAGACAATTGCCGAAAGCCCCGAACCAGATAGTTTCCCTGTCGTCAATAAGGATGTCGAAGATACCATCCTTCATTGCCTCGTTCAGTTCCCTGTTATCAATAATGAAGTTCCTGATGTAATCAGAATCCGCCTGCATTAAAAAGATCCTGTAATTTGATATAAACCATATATTTCCCCGGTTATCTTCGACAATGTTATTTATTATATCATGTGCATTATCAGGAAGATGAAATACTTTATATTTATTATTACCTGAGCTTAATCTGACAACCCTGCCATTGCTGAGATCCATCCAAAGGTTCCCGGATTTGTCCCTGCTGATGCTGTAGGCAACAGTGTCCCCGGTTGGCAGCCTGATCTGTTTAAAGTTGAAATCTGGATCGTCATCAAAAACTGATACATAAATACCTGTTGACAGGGTGAGCCATAATTTTCTATTATTTTCCTCAGCGATTCTTGGATTTCTGACAACTGAAACATTGAACATATTTGTCACACGCAGCGACGTATATGGAACAGTATTTAGCATCAGCCGCCATTTATTGCCATTGGCACAGCCAAACCAGAGTGAACCGTAATCATCCCTTATCCAGTCGAAAATCACCCAGTTTGGTACGGCAAACAACCTGAGTCTCTCAGATTCAGGATCAAACCTGAATACAATTCCTTTCCTGTCGAGGAACCATACCAGGCCTTCCTCATCCTGGAATGCATCTTCAAATTGCAGCTTCTGGCCCCTCTGATTATTTAAAAGATGATTTACCGGTCCGATCTTGTAGCTTTTGATTTCTCCAGATTCCGGAAAGTAATTTGCAAATACGCTGTTGCCAAAGATCCAGAGGGAGCCGTCGCTGCCGGGCATAACTTTATGGATGGTATCAAGCCCATGCCTGTTTCCGGCTCTGGTGTTGAACCTGACCCTCTCAAATACTCCCTTTTCGGGATCAGTGATCCTGTTAAGGCCTCCACCGTTTGTACCGCACCAGAGGGTGCCTGATCTGTCTTCAGTTATGCAGTTTACACCTTCGCATCTGATGCCTGCCGGATCATCCTGATCATAATCGCATGTCACGAATCTGTTTCTTTCCCTGTTGTATCTGTTCAGCCCGGCGGCTGATACTATCCAGATTCCTCCTCCTGAATCCTCCAGAAACTGCCCCGGCTTGTTTGTCCAGGATGATGCCGGACCACCAAGGTTGTACCCTGCAAATTCTGATTTCTCCCTGTTGAAAGCATATACATTTCCGTTTGTGATTATCCACAGCAATCCGAAACTGTCTTCCTCGATATGTAATATCCGGTTGTTTCTGCTAAGATAATCTGCCGGATAGGGTACAAACTGGCTTATTGTGCCGGTATTCCGGTCGAGCCTGTTCAGGGCGCCATAGGTCCCTAACCACATAGTTCCTTCACTGTCCTCATAAATGTCTGTGATTATCCGGCCTGCCAGGCTCTTTCCGGGGATTGTGCCGGAACCAAAGCTCGCATGTTTGTTCCCGTCGTATCGGTAAAGCCCGTTGTATGTCCCCTCCCACAGAAATCCCTTGCTGTCGAAAAAGAGTTTATTTGTAGAAATATCGGCCCCTGGTTCCGTAACGGGATAATGAATGAACCTGCCCTGGAAACCATTTGGTTCGGGAATAAGCAGTTTCTGGGCTGGTAAATATTGAAACAGAAATGCTAAAATAACAGCTGCGAGAGCTCTTCCGGCGATACTCATTTTAGAAGGTTATTTCAAAAACAAACCCTCCTGATTCAATCAATTCATTTTCAAAATAAAAGGTAAACAAAATCCAGACACAAGTCAAATAAATTTGATGAAATTGAATTCAACAAAACAGGTTATTACGCCAGGAATTAGATTCAGATATCGTTTTGGGTAAAATAATTATCGTAATACAATAACTATTTCTTAATCCTGCCAATATACTGTTGTGCCTTTACGCCATTACTCCTTCATGCCGTAACGCCTTTTTTTGTACTTTTGGCCTCATGAAGCCGAATCTTCTCTTTGCAGATGCCCTTAAACTGAAAAGGCCCGATGCCTTTCATGTAATGCTCAAACCTGCCGGTTCGTCATGCAACCTGAATTGCACCTACTGCTACTACCTTGAGAAGAAAAAGCTTTACCCTCAGGCCGGACCAATGAAGATGTCGATTGAACTCCTCGAAATCTTTACCAGGCAGTTCATCGGGGCCCACCAGGTACCAGAGGTAACCTTTACCTGGCAAGGTGGTGAACCTACCCTCATGGGACTCGGTTTTTTCAAAAAGGCAATTGACCTGCAGAATAAATATTCAGGCGGGAAAAAAATTGAAAATGCATTCCAGACCAACGGGACCAGGCTTGATGATGACTGGTGCAAGTTCTTTGCTGACAATAACATACTTGTGGGTATCTCAATCGATGGTGCAGAACATAATCATGACTATTTCAGGAAGACATTTTCGGGCCGCCCGACTTTCAGAAAGGTAATGAAGGGAATCGAACTTTTACAAAAGCACAAGGTTGAATTCAATACCCTTAGCACTGTCAACAGCTATAATGCCGCTTTTGCAGCCGAAACCTACAGGTTTCTTAAAAAGATCGGAAGCGGATTTATGCAATTCCTTCCAGTGGTGGAAATTACTCCTTCCGGTGATGATAAAGCAGGACTTCAGTTAATTGCACCTAATCATTCACAAGATGTGATAGTTACCGACTGGTCAGTAACAGCAGAAAACTATGGCAGATTTCTTATTTCAATCTTTGATGAATGGGTAAAAACTGATGTGGCAAGATACTTTGTCCAGATCTTCGACGCAACCCTTGCCAACTATACCGGGGAGAATCCCGGACTTTGCGTTTTCAACGACACATGTGGAGATGCCCTGGTCATGGAGCATAACGGAGATCTGTTCTCATGTGATCATTTTGTTTATCCGGAATACTTTCTTGGAAACATTTCAGAAACACCGCTTATCGACCTTGTAAAATCGCAGTCCCAGTTTGATTTCGGAATTGACAAAAGGAATAAACTTCCCCGGTACTGTCTTCAGTGCGATGTCCGCTATGCCTGCCATGGTGAATGCCCGAAACACAGGTTCCTTTCTGCCCCCGACGGAAAACCCGGACTAAACTATCTTTGCAAGGGATACAAGATGTTCTTTAAACATGCCGAGCCATACATGAAATTCATGGCAGATGAGTTAAAGAATAAACGTCCGCCTGCCAATGTCATGAACTGGATCAGAAACAGGGAAAACCAGGTTATCCGACCGGCAATGCCGGAAAGGAACGAACCCTGTCCGTGCGGATCAGGGAAGAAATTCAAGAACTGCTGTATAGGGAATCCAGTATATAAACCTTAGGCATATTTTCCATTGCCCCCCGCCCCCAGCTCCCTGCTAAATGCCGTCTTTTAATTTCTTATCAACCTCCCTATTCCTTTATAAACTCAATTATATGCTCTGAGGCATATTCATCGCCGGCCGGATTCAGCCGTTTCACATAAAACCTTGCTTTTTTACCGAGACGAAGGCAGGTTGTTTTATTTTCAATATCCTCCGGTGTATTTAGCGGCTGAAGGGAGGGATACCATAATGTGTATCCCGGTTTATCAAGCAGCAGTTGTGGCTTTGACCATTCCTGCGAGCTTGCCGGATCGGTGAAGTCAGGATTCCTGTTGAATGAAATAAATACCTTGCTCCCTCTCCACGACGACCCGGTAACATGCCCCATTAGCATCACCCAGCAATTCAGATATGTGTTCCAGCTTACCGAAGGTCCCCAGTGAAATCCTCCGTCAGGGGATGATGCAGGACCGCCGCCCTCATCGCGGGGGATCTGCAATGACTCTACGGGTTTTCCGATGCCATTAAAGGGAACCGTAAAATCGCTGCCGTCCCAGCGTTTGGCTTTTCCGGCGGGATCATCAAGGTCACTGAGTGCTATGCGGGCAATACTTATACATTGACCTTTCCATTCTGTTTCCCTGTCATAGCCGGCTTCATCATAAATGCCCGGATATCCGTACTCCCCGTAAAAGAGATACAGGTGGTCACCGCTTGCAACAGCCGAAGGATCGCCTACTCCCCCGGCAAAAGTGTTTGAAGTATTATGGGGTTTGAGGATAAGCCTGTCGTTCAGATCCTCAATGAAAATACCCTTGTTTTCCCATTTTCTACCGCCGTCGGTTGATTTCATTATCCCAATCCTGCAGACGGCAGCCGGAGAGTCGGGACCAAGCAACCCCTGGGGCCATTTTTCGTTTTTATATCCTTCACCTGTAGTTGAATCATATGGCAGGGTCGAGGGATAGTTTTCGTTATGATATACGGCATAAAGTGTCCTACCCGTTGCATCGTTCCTGTCCTGGTAGATTGTTTCAAACCATACCGCTCCATGAAGGCCATTCTGACCAGGGGGAACATTTTCAGGCATTACCGGATTCACAAACTCCGAAGAATCATTATCAAACGCATCCGGACCGTTTTTTCCGTCAGTGAATTTGAGTTCCCGGGCATCACCCCATAATGGATCCTCGCCATATTTACCCGGAAAAATCCTGAATGTATCACCAATCCATGCCTCTGCCATATTACAGTCGACAAATGAGTTAAACTGTACTTTTTCGACCGGGATTAACCGGAACGATGGATTAAAATCCGCTTTCCTCTCCTTGCATGCTGTCAGGAGGCATAAACAGATTAATGTCAGCAGGTAAATTTTTTTCATAAAAGCAGTTTCTAAGTTTATTAATTGTAAATTTAAAATAAAAAACCCTATGAATTCAACACGTCGCTCATTTATCGGGAAAGCTGCGATGGTTACGGCAGCTGCAGGTATCGGATTTTCATGCTCCAACGGAAAGCCGGCACCCGCCGCTGCTAAGGATGCCGCACCAAAAAAGATCAGGAGGAACAGGATCGGAGTATCGACCTATTCGTTCTGGCAGTTTAACGGACCAAAGGAAAATTCTCCGATCGAAGATTGCATCGAAAAGGCAGCCGCAATGGGATTTGACGGTATTGAGTTCCTTCTCAGGCAGATGCAATCGGAAGACAATGCCTATCTGCAGAAGCTTAAAAGGCAATCATTCCATGCAGGACTCGATATAATGGGATTTTCCACTCATCAAGCATTTGTATATCCCGATAAGAAGAAACGGGATGAAGAGATTGCTCTTACAATCAGCCAGATCGAGCTTGCATACAAGCTAGGTATACCGACAATGCGCCTCAATACCGGACGATGGAACACAACTGCATCTTTTGACGACCTTATGGCAAACAAGGGAATTGAGCCAAACCTTCCGGGATATACCGATGATCAGGGATTTGAATGGGTCATAGATTCAATAAGTCAGTGCATTCCCGCGGCTGAGAAATGCGGTGTTGTCCTGGGCCTCGAGAACCACTGGGGGCTTGGCCGTACAGCTGCCGGTGTCCTGAGGATTGTCGATGCTATCAAATCCCCATGGCTTCAGATAACTTCAGATACGGGTAATTTCCTCGAAAACCAGTACGAACAGCTTGAAATGATGGCTCCAAAAACCTTCCTGATCCAGGCTAAAACCTATTATGGTGGCGGGAAATGGTACACGCTGGATATCGATTATAACCGTGTGGCTGAGATATTCAGAAAGGTTAACTATCAGGGATATGTCTCAATCGAGTTTGAAGGGAATGAAGATCCTGCAACCGCTGTGCCTAAAAGTCTTGAGCTGATAAGGGAGGCGTTTACGTGGGAGGAATAGTTAAAGTCATGCAGTCTTGCGGTCCTGCGGTCTTGCGGTCTTAATAGCTACAAAATTATCACACATTAAGATCTCTTTGCTTTAATGAATAGAAATCCACCGTAACTTAATTTAGTAAATTTAAAAATGTCATGAAAAGAAATGCCTTTTTGCTGGTTATTCTCATTTTAATCTGTAACTGTGCACCAAGTGATCACTCCGGGAAATATCCTGCCGAAGTTGAAGAAAAGATTAAACAGGTTGAGAATAACCTTGCAGGCTGGGTACAGACCGGAACTGATGACAGATGGAACCTGATGGAAAGAATGAAACAATATGGCATCAATGGTGTCAGTATTGCCGTAGTTCACAATTACAAGATCGAATGGGCTCGCGGATATGGCTTTGCTGATGTTTCAGAAAAGCGTCCAGTTACTGAAGCTACACTTTTCCAGGCAGCCTCGATCAGCAAATCGCTGAACAGCCTGGGTGTGCTGAAACTGGTCCAGGAGAAGAAGATTGATCCTGATGCAGATATTAACAACTATCTCGTTTCATGGAAATTCCCATACGATGAAAAATCCAATAACAAAAAGATTACTACAGCCAGTCTATTAAGCCATACGGGTGGATTGAATGTTCATGGTTTCCCTGGGTATGCCCGAGGAGATACTCTTCCAACACTTCCTCAGATACTTGACGGACAGAAACCAGCCAATACTGAGGCAGTCAGATCCTTGTCCGAACCTGGTATGAATGTAATCTATTCCGGTGGAGGCACTACAATTACACAGCTCATAGTAATGGATATAACACATCAGCCATATGATGTGTTCATGAAGAAGAATGTATTGGATCCGTTAGGTATGACTGTAAGTTCTTTTACCCAACCGCCTCCAGCCAGAAAAAAGAATTTATTGGCAACAGGTTACAAAGCAGATGGAAGTGAAGTGCCTGGTAAATTTCATATCTATCCCGAACAGGCTGCTGCCGGATTATGGACAAATGCTTCCGATCTTTGCAGGTACATTATTGAAACTCAGCTTTCATATAAGGGTGAGTCGTCCATGATATTGATTCCTGAAATGACCAGGTTAAGACTTACACCAGTGCTTGGGGATGCAGCACTTGGTACATTTGTCAATAGCAGGGTGACAGGCTCCTTTAAGTATTTCAATCATAACGGAGGAAACGAAGGATTTTCTTGTACTTCAATTGGTTGCCGTGATAGTGGTGAAGGAGTGGTGATAATGACAAATTCTGACAATTCTTCTATTCTTGAAGAGATTGCAAACAGTGTCGCGAGTGTGTATAACTGGAAGGATTATTATCTGCCAGAAATAAAGGAAGTAGTCAATGTGGACAAATCGGTTCTGGCAAAATACACTGGTAAGTATGATTTAAACGGAACTCAAATTACAATAACAATGAGTGATACAGGCTTGTCAGTAAATCCGTTTAGCAATGTACATTGGCAGCTCTATTTTACTTCCGACAGCGATTTTTTTCTTCGGGAGTCAAGAGTTATGGCCAGATTCCGAACTGGTCAGGACAATAAGGTTACGGGCTTTATCAGCGACGGCCAGCTTATAAAGAAAATTGATTAACTATGCAATGTAAAGATATGGAATTATGCATTCATGCTTTTGTGATAGCATTAATTCGGGATATAAGATCTGGCTAATGCCTCACTGTCGCCGAATTCCTTCATCAGCTTTTTGAGTCTCTTATGCAGATTCTTTCTTACTGATGCGTAGGATGGATCATCATAAACATTTTTCATTTCCTGCGGATCAGTTTTCAGGTCATACATCTCCCATTCATCAATGTCATAATAATAGTGCATCAGCTTATACCGTTCGGTGCTCATGCCATAATGACGCTTTACCATGTGTGATCCGGGATATTCGTAATAGTGGTAATAATGCTCTTTTCTCCAGTTTGAGGGGGTTTTGCCTTTAAGAACCGGAACCATGCTCCTTCCCTGCATATCCGAGGGAACCTTAACACCTGCCATTTCAAGTAAAGTTTCAGGCAGATCGATATTTGAAACCATGTCATTATTCACACTTCCCGGTTTTATCACTCCCGGCCATTGTATAAGGAGCGGAGTGCGGTAAGACTCCTCGAACATCCACCGCTTGTCGAACCAGCCATGCTCGCCAAGATAGAATCCCTGGTCGGAGGCGTATATGACAACTGTATTTTTGTCAAGGCCATTCTCCTTAAGGTAATCAAGCACCTCTCCCACGCTTTTATCAACGGCGGCAATGCATGCAAGGTAATCCTGCAGGTATCGCTGATATTTGTATTTGACAAGCTGATCACCAGTCAGCCCTGAGTCATAAAATTCCTTTATTATTGGATCATAAACTGCGTTCCAGTTTGCCATCTGGACGGAATCCATCCTGGCAAGGCCGGTGGACTTCATTTTTGCCTTATCCCTGTATAGTTTGAGATCCTCCTCTATCCTCATCGTTTTGGAGATGGTCATATCCTGGGTTTTTTCGGCAGTGCCCCTTCCGGTATAATCATCAAAAAGCGTTGCCGGCTCGGGAAATCTGACATCCTTATAAAGAGTAAGTTCATTTGGTCCGGGCTGCCATTCCCGGTGAGGTGCCTTGTGATGCATCATAAGCATGAAAGGCTTGCCTGATCCCCCGGCTTCCCTTATCCATTCAATGCACTTATCGGTAATTAATTCAGTTACATAACCCTTCTCAGTATGCCTGCCATCCTTTGTAATGAACTCCGGATTGTAATAACTGCCCTGTCCTGGAAGTATTTCCCAGTGATCAAACCCTGTCGGATCGGACCCCAGGTGCCATTTGCCTATCATAGCGGTTGCATAGCCTGCTTTCTGAAGCAGCTTGGGGAAAGTCTGCTGTGATCCGTCGAATGGCTTTTGTCCTTCATTTGCAACAAACCCGTTGAGATGGCTGTATTTCCCGGTAAGTATCACGGCACGGCATGGTCCGGATATCGAGTTGGTTACAAGACATCTGTCGAACCTTATGCCTTCCCTGGCAATCCGGTCGATATTGGGAGTTGATGCCAGGTCCTTCAAGCTCCCGCCGTAAGCGCTTATCGCCTGGTAAGCATGGTCGTCCGACATTATGTAAATTATGTTGGGACGCTGTTGTGCAGTGTTCTGGGCAGAAGAATTCTGACAAAACAGTGCACCCATTCCAAGTAATGCTGTGTATTTGAGATCGAAATTCATAGGGTTGGAATTTTTTTTAACCACGGAGTAACACGGATTTTTCCACTGAGTTTCACTGATAAAACTGTGTGACTCGGTGGAAAACTCTTGCGACTCCGTGGTTAAATATATTTATTTAATTTCAAAATGTCCTTTCAATTCTTCACTGTCTTTGTAGCCGTATCTTACTGCCTTGACACGTAAATCATATGTTCCCGGTTTAAGATGCAAAGGACCTGAGTAGATCAGCCAGTGAGGATTTGCTTTTTCTTCGAAAGTATATACAATCGATGAGCCATGTGTCGGGCAATAAAATCCAAGTGTCATGGGTGACGAATACGTTCCTCCCTGCCGATAATTTTTTGCATGACGCTCTTCAGGTGAGTTTAATATGAAATACGGTACATCGGTTACCGGCTGTTTGCCTCCGGGCCACATCTGCTCAATCATCTCCGGCTCATTCATATGTCCCATGTCGGATGTGCGGAGTGTCCATTCCTCATGACGCTTCCGGAGATCCTCCAGTACAGGTTTAAGCTTCGGATCATTTATCAGGTTATTTATCTGGAAAGGATCTTTCCTCACATCGTAAAGCTCTTCCGGAGGTCTTGAATAGGCCATCCAGCTTTTCTGAGGCCCGGATAGTTTGCCTTCAGCCTCCAGACGGAGCATCTCCTTGTATATCGGCATATTGCTCAGGTACGGCACCCAGATCGGAAATGGCTCATTGGGGTAATAGTTGCGGGCATAGAGGTAGTTTTTTGTGCGCACCGAACGGATCATGTCATATGATTCATCCACCCTGTCGCGGGCAGCGAATACGGCATCCCTCTCATTCCCGGTCTGGTTCCCCAGGAACGGGATACCCTGCATATGAGCCGGAACCGGCACCCCTGCAAGAGAAAGAACCGTTGGACCAAAATCGATTGAGCTGATCAGCCTGCCATTAACTGTACCGGCATTTGCATTACCGGGGAACCTGATAATCAGAGGAATATTAAGCCCCGAATCATAGAGCCATCTCTTCGCCCTTGGCAGCCCATCTCCATGATCGCCCCACAAAAAAATAACTGTGTTATCCAGTTCACCCTCTTTCTCCAGCTCATTCAGAAGGACGCCGACAACCGAATCGAACCTGGCAACATTATCATACATTTTTGCAATATTTTGCCTTATTATTTCATTGTCGGGATAATAGGGAGGAACGGTTACTGACTTTGGATCCGTTTTAACATTTGTAATATCCCAGTTCTGGCTCTCGTGAGTGCCTGTCCAGTTGAAAACTGCAAAGAAGGGCTGGTTTTTATCCGGGCGGTTTTTGTAATGAGCTGTTCTGCTGCACTCATCCCATATGCTTGCCGGGACAGGGTCTTTTGCGAACTGGTAGTCGGTTTTATTGTTGTTTGTGCAATAGTAACCTGCGACCCTCATATATTCGGTGAATGCTTTCACATAATGAGGAGGTACGGCAGTGAATTCAACCGGATTCTCCACTCCTCTTCTGTATGAAGTGGTCCGCATGTGCATACAGCCTATCGAGGTCTGGTACATGCCGGTAATTATTCCTGCCCGGCAGGGAGCGCTGATCGCAGCAGTTGTGAATACATTGGTATAGCGTACTCCCCGTGAGGCAAGACGGTCGATATTGGGTGTCTTTGCGACTTTGTCGCCGTAACATCCAAAGTGAGGGCCCAGGTCCTCGGTTGAGATCCAGAGGATATTTGGCTGCTTCGGTATTTGCTGTCCGGAAGAATTTACAGCCAGCAATGATGCTGCACTGATACCCAGGAGTGATTTCAGGTTAATCATATTCTAAATTATTTAATCTCACAACATTCAGCCCCCATGGTGGAAATGAAAAAATTCCCCTCTATCTTTTTACCCCTAAATCCCCCAAGGGGGACTTACTGATTTACTGAGGTTTTCAAAGCCCCCCCTGGGGGGTTGGGGGGTAAACCCACCCCCACCCCTCCCGGGAGGGGAGCTTTATGATAGCCCTCATCAGGGAGTTCGAGGCAAAATTGATCCTGCTTTTCTCCTGTTTTCACCCGGCGCATTTGTCAGGTTATCCCCAAGATCTTTTCTTGCCTGTTCCGCTAAAATCTGAAGTTCCTTAACTTTTTCAGGATAGTATTGGGCCACATTATACCATTCCCCCGGATCCCGGCGCAGATCATAAAGTTCCGGCTCCAAAACCGTTTCCGTTCCAGTTGGTCCGGGCCATCCGTCCGATCCCGGTTTCATGTTCCTGTACGTCCTGCTTTTATGCGGAAGAACAAGTTTCCAGAAATCGCGCTGTACCGCTTCAAGGCTGTTAACCTCGTAATAATAGTAAAATTCATGTCGGGGTGAAGCGTTTTTGTCGCCAAGCATAAGCTCTAGAATGCTTACCCCATCAATTTTATGTGACGGAAGCGACCCACCTGTAATTTTTGCAAGGGTTGGCAGAACATCAATCGAGGAGGCAAGCTGATTGCAGATATCACCTGCAGGGATAACTCCGGGCCATTTCATAATACAGGGGACCCTTTGTCCGCCCTCCCAGCTTGTCCCCTTTCCTTCCCTCAATCCCCCCGTCGATCCGGCATGGTTTCCGAAATTGAGCCATGGTCCGTTGTCGCTTGTGAAAATGACAAGTGTATTTTTTTCAAGCCCGTTTCTTTCAAGCGCCTTCATTATCTCACCAATCGACCAGTCGACCTCCATCATCACATCCCCGTACATGCCCTGACCGCTCTTGCCTTTAAACTTCTCAGATACGCCAAGAGGTATATGAACCATCGAATGCGGAAAGTATAGAAAGAACTGCTCATTTTTATGATTCTCTATGAACCTGACAGCCCTTTGGGTATAATCGGTGGTCAACTTGTCCTGATCAGCCAGTGTCCTCACCTCTCCTGCCTTTTCATTACCTTCAATCAGAGGCAGAACCGGATATTTCATTTTGTTGCTGGTTGTATCTTTAAGATGTATGGGAATCCCGTCGAAATCGACAGGCCACATGTCGTTTGAGTATGGTATGCCGTAATATTCATCGAAGCCATGCTGAAGCGGGAGGAATGCTTTATGGTGACCCAGGTGCCATTTACCGATAATTCCGGTATGATAGCCCCTTGACTTCAGGATTTCTGCAATTGTTACCTCATCCGGATTGATGCCGTTTGTTGCCCAGGGCATAAGGGCACCTGATATGCCAACCCGGTTGGGATAACAGCCTGTAAGGAGACCTGCACGGGAGGCGCTGCTGACCGCCTGCGGGCAATAGTAGCGGGTGAACTGCATTCCCTGGTTTGCAAGACGATCGAGGTTTGGGGTGTTGTAAAGGTTCGCTCCGGTACGGCCAATATCGCCGTAACCCATATCGTCCATCAGGATCAGGACAATATTTGGAGAATTGCTTCTTAGGTGATTCGTGGTTTGAGCCGAAGCATTCAGGGTCGCAAGAGCTGCAATACTAAGGCCAAGACCGGATCTTAAATAAACCGTTTTCATTCTTTCCTCCAGTTTGGATTTCGTTCCATCATTTTAGCATTTGTCTTATCCCGCCAATCCTCAAGCAATTTATACAATTCCTTTGTTTTTTCGGGATTTGAAGCAGAAATATCAGTTGTTTCAGCCAGGTCTTTTCCAAGATCATAAAGCTCCTGCCTTCCTTTTTCAAAGTTGTCGATCAGCTTGTAATCTCCCAATCTTACCGCACTTCCCGGCTCTACTCCCTGGTTCGAATAGTGAGGATAATGCCAGAAAAGCGGACGTTCTTTCATTCTGTCCTTCCTTAGAAGCGGCATTAAACTGACACCATCAGTATTTACGGAGGTATTTACCGAACCTGACAGTTCCGCTATTGTTGAAAAATAATCGATTGATGATACTGCTGTTTTCCTTTCACAACCGGGTCTTGTTTTACCGGGATATTTAATAATAAGAGGAACTCTTATTCCCCCTTCATAGAGCCATCCCTTGCCTGCCCTTAACGGGGAATTGCAGGTGGGAGATCCTTCTGAAGTTGCAAGTCCGCCATTGTCAGAAGTAAAAATTATTACTGTGTTCTTTTCCAGGCCAAGTTCCCTTAACCGGTCAACCAGCTTTCCTATATTTTCATCGACACTGTAAATCATTGCAGCATATACCGGATTGCTCTGAATGATCCTTTCCCTGAAATTGTCGTTCATCGATTCCCTGATCCACTCTTTCTCCCTGGTAAAAGCTTCTGTATTTGTCAGACCCAATGAATCCGCTTTATTAGTGAACTTCTCAATAAGATGTTCCTTTGCCTGCATTGGATTATGGACCGCATAATAGGAAAGATAGACGAAGAATGGTTTTTCTCCAGATTTTTCAATGAACTTTATTGCTTCATCAGTCTGGCGATCAGTAAGATATTCTCCTTCCGGACCATCCTCGAGTCGTGGATTTCCATATGGTGAGAAGTATCCGTTCGATGTTTTGCCTTTGTTTGGCTGACCTGCATTATAACCCCCTTTGTTTATGTCAAATCCCTGGTTCTCTGGCCAGTATTTTGGATCGGCTCCGAGATGCCATTTCCCGCTGATCATAGTGGAATACCCGTTTTTCCTGAGGAGTTCTGCAATTGTAAATTCTGAAGTGTCAAGCTGGAGCTTGAATGGCAGGGCAATGAGCTTGTCGGATGGTGATCCGCTGTTTGTTGCCTGCCGTCCGGGGATCCAGTCAGTGATACCGGTGTTTACCGGGTATTTCCCGGTCAATATCGAAGCCCGTGTGGGAGATGATACCGGACATGCGGCATAGGCATTTGTGAAGCGGACTCCTTCCCTTGCAAGACGGTCGATATTGGGAGTTCCATAGAACCTGCTTCCGTAACAGCCAAGGTCAGTGTAACCGAAATCATCGAGAAGAATGAAAATCACGTTAGGCTGTTGCTTTTCTGTTTTGCCAGAAATAACCATAGCTGAAACAGGGATCAATGCAGCAATACCAAATGTTATATATGATTTAATTTTATTCATAGTGTTTTTTTACCACGGAGTAACACGGATTATCACGGATTTTCCCGTGTCCTTCTTCCGTGTAATTCCGTGAACTCCGTGGTTAATTTTTTCAATTGGTTTTTATTTTATCCTGAAGCAGTTCTGTTAATTCTTTAACAATAGCCTGATTTTCAGGAGCTAAATTGTTCTTCTCTCCGATATCAGTTCTGAGATTGTAAAGCTGAGGCATCGGATCATTCCCGGTTTCGGTATTAGTATTTACCTGGATTTTTACCCCGGGACCTGGTTCAATGAATTTCCAGTCGCTTTTTATAAGTGATAATCTTCCGTTTGAAGCGTGTTCGACAAGCCATTCGCGTCCTACCGGATTTTTCCCGAGAAGGGTATTGAGGTAGTTCCTGCTGTCGGGACCTGCTCCTTCCGGGATGGACGCACCCGTCAGCCAAGCAAATGAAGCCATCAGGTCAATCTGGCTGAAAAGTGCATCCGATACCCCTTTTTTTATTTCACCCTTCCAGCTTGCAATGAATATCACCCTCGTCCCGCCGTCAAATGCGCTGTATTTTCCTCCGCGCAGCGGACCGGCAGGCTTATGTGATCCGAGAAGCTCAACAGCCTGATCCCTGTATCCGTCATCAACAACAGGACCGTTGTCGCTTGTTACAATAATGAGGGTGTTTTTTGTTAGATTAAGCCTTTTTACGGCTTTTACAATCTCCCCCACCGACCAGTCAAATTCAAGAATGGCATCTCCCCTCGGTCCCATTCTGCTTTTCCCGGCAAACCTCGGATGCGGAACCCTTGGCACATGGATGTCGTGGGTGGCAAAGTACAGGAAGAACGGGTTGTCCTTGTTGTCCTCAATGAATTCAACAGCTTTTCCAGTTATGACATCGGCAATATCCTCATCGGTCCACAAAGCTGATTTGCCGCCAGTCATGTATCCGATACGGCTTATACTGTTTACAATTGTCATGTCGTGCCCGTGGCTTGGATGCATCTTAAGGAGTTCCGGGTTCTCCCTGCCTGTGGGCCAGTTTCCTGTCTTTTCCTTATAATTTACAGTAATAGGATCAGCGGGATCAAGACCAACTATCCTTCTGTTCTCAACAAAAACACAGGGAACCCTGTCGCCTGTGGCAGGGATGATATAGCTGTAATCAAATCCGATGTCCGGAGGACCAGATTTGATCTCGCCGTTCCAGTCGGGACCTCCTTCAGGACCAAGACCAAGGTGCCATTTTCCGACAACACCTGTTGAGTACCCAGCAGTTTTTAATAGCGAAGGCAGGGTAATCCTGCCGGGGAGGATAATGGCTGATGCATCACCCGGCAATACACCCGTGCCTTTTCGTCTCCAGGCATACTCACCGGTAAGCAATGAATACCGCGAAGGGGTGCTCGTTGCCGATGTACAATGGGCATTTGTAAATCTAAGTCCCTGGTTTACAAGTCTGTCGATATTAGGGGTTTTCAGGCTTGTTGCACCGTAGCAGCTGACATCGCCATAGCCTAAATCGTCCGCATAAATGATTATTATATTCGGTTTTTCAGACGACTGGCCATTTGAAAATGGAGTTGCTGCAGATACCAGCCCAAGTAAACCTGGTAAGATCTTTTTTGTCTTCATAACACATTTATTAATTCCTTTGTGTCCTTTGTGGTAAAAAAAAATAACCACGGGGTTTCACAGAGTTCACACGGAGCTTCACGGAGTTAATTATTTTATTCATTTGTGCTCCATTGTTGTACCCCGAAACTTCTGAATGGGGGCTAAATCCAGTTATTTTTAAAGCCCCCTATAGGGGGTTTGGGGGTTGTTATTTTTCATTTGCGAATGGAAATACCTCTGACGGAGTATGTGCCTGTTTCATGAGTTCTTCCATCTTTCTTACAATTTCCGGATTTAATGCCGAAAGGTCAGTAGTTTCACCTTCGTCTTTCGAGAGGTCAAACAGTTCGGTTGTACCCTGGGGAACCTTGTCGATATTAAGTTTCACAGCCTTCCAATCGCCCATCCTGAGAGCTGTTTTACCACCCTGTTCATGAAATTCCCAATAAAGATATTCATGCCCGGATTGCTTTTTGTCCAGCAGTTCAGGCAGAAAGGAGATCCCGTCAATTCCTTCGGGAGCCTCCGAACCGGCTATTTCAGCCAGTGTTGGCATAACATCCCAGAAAGCAGAAACATGGTCAGATACAGATCCCTGTTTGACTTTTCCGGGCCATTTAACGATCATAGGTGTTCTGATCCCGCCCTCATACATATCACGCTTGTATCCTCTCAGCGGGCCGTTGCTGTCGAAATAATCGGGATCTGCTCCGGCTTCGAGGTGAGGTCCGTTATCGGATGCAAAAATCACAATCGTGTTTTCTTCGATCCCCAGTTCAGCCAGTTTCGATAATATCTCCCCAACGTAATCATCAAGCTGTGTGATCATAGCAGCAAAAGCTGCATGGGCTTCAGGCTGTGAACCATAGGGCCCCATCCGGAAATCAGGTCCTTCATCCGTCCCCTGAAATGACTTTTCAGGAAGAAATTTTCCCCTGAATCCTGACATAAACTCCTCTTTTGCGAATAGCTCTGCATGAGGAATAGTGGTGGGATAGAACATAAAGAAAGACTTGTCCCTGTTCTTTTCAATGAATCCGAGCGCTTCCCTGTGGATAAGGTCAGCGCTGTAAGCGCCGGTTTTTGCGCTGTCATTCTCAGGGATCAGTACTTTGTCCTGATTATGCCACAGGTGGCCGGGATAATAATTATGAGCAAGTCGCTGGCAGTTATACCCGAAGAATTCATCGAATCCCTGCGAATTTGGATCTCCTTCGGTGCCGATAAAGCCAAGTCCCCATTTTCCGTATGCACCTGTTACATACCCTCTTGTTTTGAGCACCTCCGCAATTGTAAGTGAACTTGCCGGCAGGGGCCATTGTCCCTCGGGCTTCCATTCCTTGTTTCCCCTTATCGGAGTATGACCTGTATGCAGTCCTGTCATAAGGCATGAACGTGACGGCGCACTTACAGTGCATCCTGTATAATGGTTTCTGAAGAGCATTCCCTGCTGAGCCAGCCTGTCGATATTCGGGGTTGAGAATCTCTGCTGGCCGTAACAGCTCAGGTCACCGTAGCCCAGATCATCGGCAAGAATATAAATTATGTTGGGTAATGGCTTTTCCTTTTTCGATTGAGTGCAGGATACTATTGCAAGCGATCCGCATATTGCTGCAGGGATACTTGATCTCATAGTTCGGATTGTTTTATATTAAGGGGTACTTGTTGCTCGTTACTCGTTACTGCGTTTCTGGTTGCTTGTTATTACTTCCTGACGCCTGACGCCCGACGCCCGACGCCTTCCTTTTATAGTTTTCTTATCCCGACCTTAAACGCTCCCTGCGGATTTTTTACAAGTATCTGATCAATTTCTTCATCTGTGAATCCCTTTTCTTTCAGGACAGGGATGAAAGATTCGAATATATCGGTGTAGCCACTGATTGTTCCGCCACCTGGTTTTGCCGGATCGTACCAGCCCGAATCGTGCGAAACAAGAACCCTGGAAAGGAGGCCCTCTTTCTTCAGACTGACGATCCTTTCGGCATACCACCCTGGACTGTTGGGCGCTCCCGGCTCAAGATTGCTCCTTTTGCGGATATTGTCGAGTGATATCCATGCTCCTTCCCTGGCCGCCCTGATATTTCCCTCAAGGGTTCCTCCCTGGGCATGGACCCAGATAAACGCTGAAGGATCGACTCCCAGCTCCTTTAAAATTCCAATCTGTTCAAATGCAGGTTTATCCGGACCGGTATGCGATGCAATTACAAGTCCGGTGCCGAGGTGTGCCAGTCCTGCCGCTGTGATTATTTTTCTGTGATCTGAGGATAAAGTATCGGCGGGATTGACACCTATCTTGATGAATCCGGGCCTGATGCCGGTGTCCTCTATTCCGTTTTTGCCTTCATCGATCCATTTGTCTGCAAGTTCCCGGGCTGATTGCCGGTAAAAGCTTTCCGGAAGGAATTTATTGTTTACGGCTCCGTAGTAGCCGGTATTGGTCATGAAATTCATCCCTGAAACCCTTGAAAGCGATTTTAGAAGAAGAGGATCCCTTCCAAGCCATTCAGGAGTGCATTCGATAATTGTCTTCACGCCATTATCCCTGGCTTCCCTGACGAAAGGCAGTATCTTTTCAATCACCGAATCCCTGTTCCACCTGAAATAACCTGTGCTGTCGGCCCCAATGAAATCGACAAGTATATGTTCATGTTCGAGGGTAATACCCATCTTCCCCGCAGATTCGGGCCCGTTTACGGTCATCACATATTCGCGGGGTGACGGTTTACAGGTTATAATTACAATTCCGAAAATCAGGAAGAGAATAAGCCACAGGATTATCTTCCAGTCATCATAGTCGTCCATTTCCATATATGGTAGAATTATCGGTATTTGAAATATAAATATAAAACAATTATATTAAAAACATGGTATCGTAGAGACAGGTCTCAGACCTGTCTCTACAACAACAACAACAACAATACAAACAATTTTTCAATGATTATTAATACGAATCGACATGCACGTTTTTTACCGCTCTGCCGGAAGGATCGATATTGTTCCTGAACGATGCATCCCATGCCAGGGCTTCAGCCGTACTGCACGCAACCGAAGGCACCGACGGCACACAGGCTGCCGCGCTGTCGGAAGGGAAATGCTCGGAGAATATCGACCTGTAATAATATTCTTCCTTCGACATAGGCGGATTTATCGGGAAACGGTACTTTGCATTTGCAAGCTGATCATCGGAAACCTCCCTGGCGGATAGGGCTTTCAGCGAATCGATCCAGTTGTAGCCGACACCATCGGAGAACTGTTCCTTCTGCCTCCAGGCAACGCTTGGAGGCAGATAATCCTCGAAAGCTTTTCTCAGGATCCACTTCTCGATTCTATCCTTTGCCACCATTTTATCCGCCGGATTCAGGCGCATTGCTACATCAAGGAACTCCTTGTCGAGGAAAGGAACACGGCCCTCCACGCCCCATGCAGCCAGGGATTTATTTGCTCGCAGGCAATCGTAAAGGTGTAATTTACTGAGCTTCCGGACAGTCTCATCATGTAATGCTTCAGGATTTGGGGCTTTGTGGAAATAGAGATATCCCCCGAATATTTCATCGGAACCTTCTCCCGTAAGAACCATCTTCACCCCCATCGACTTGATAAACCTGGCAAGCAGGTACATTGGCGTTGATGCCCTTACCGTTGTTACATCGTAGGTTTCTATGTGATAAATCACATCCCTTACTGCATCCATTCCCTCTTCGACTGTAAAGGTTATTTCATGGTGGACAGTTCCGATATGGTCCGCCACTTTTCGGGCCGCCGCAAGGTCAGGCGATCCTGTAAGACCAATTGCAAAAGAGTGAAGCTGGGGCCACCACGCTTCAGCCAGGTCGCCCGATTCTATCCTCCTTGGAGCAAATTTCTTTGCCACAGCAGATATCACCGAGGAGTCAAGACCTCCTGAAAGGAGCACTCCATAAGGGACATCCGACATCAGCTGCCTGTGGACAGAGGCTTCCATCGCTGTTCGCAGATCATCCACTGATGTTGAATTGTTCTCAACAGCGCCATAATCCATCCAGTCGCGGGTATACCACTTCTTCATCACGCCATCCCTGCTGTAGAGGTAATGCCCGGGTAGGAATTCCTCGATCCTTTTGCATACACCTTCCAGGGCTTTAAGCTCAGAGGCAACGTAAAAATTGCCAAACTGATCCCACCCCATGTAAAGAGGTATTATCCCTATATGATCACGGGCAATGAAATAGCTATCCTTTTCCCTGTCGTACAGGGCAAAGGCAAAAATGCCGTTCATTTCTTCGAGAAATGCCGGACCCTTGTCGCGGTACAGCGGTAGTATTACCTCACAATCGGAATGAGTCTGGAACTCATACGTGCCTTCATATCGCTTCCTGATCTCCTGATGATTGTAAATCTCACCATTTACAGCCAGAATAAGGTTCCTGTCCTTGCTGTAGAGAGGCTGTCCTCCCGACTGAGGATCGACTACTGAGAGCCTTTCATGGGCAAGTATTGCTTTTTCGCAATAGAATATGCCTGACCAGTCGGGTCCCCGATGTCTGACCTTTTTTGACATTTTAAGGACCGTGGTTCTCAGTTCTGTATGATTGACCTTCAGGTCAAAGACTGCTACTATTCCGCACATAGGTTTATTGGTTGCTGGTTACTTGTTACTGGTTGTTTGCCATCCCAATTATCTTGTATTTTAAAAGAAACACGGCAGCGAAACTACGAATAAATCTGAGATATCAAATAATTAAATGTAAATTAAATACATAATATTATATAATATATGAAAGTAATATAATATATTTTATGATATATGTTAAGTAATAATGTGTTTTATATTTAATATATTAAGTATATTACTATTAATCGTAGCAGGGATTTTGGAAAGTTGAAGAATTCAAACTATTCAATACCTCCATCCTGGGATATGGCCGTTCAATGTATGGTAGTGTTTACTTCGTGATCAGGTATGGTTTTTTCCTTTTGGCGCTTAATATTATCCATGAAAGTAGATGATTTGCTAAATTTTGCAGATTTTTTAACCGGAACACCGGAACCACACTAAATTGAAAATTTAACATTGAAATAAATATGAAAAGAATAATGAAAATGAATAGGATCAGGATCTCCGTTATGGCGGTTTTACTTATAGCCGGCATCTCAAGCGTCAGTGCCCAGGACTGGCCCCAGTATCTGGGACCCAAAAGAAACAGCAGTTCAGATCAGAAAGGTATTTTACGGACATGGCCTCAGCAAGGTCCGGAGGTCCAATGGACAGTTAATGTTGGAATCGGTTTTGGCGGGCCTGTTGTAAAGGACGGTAAGGTCTATTTACTCGACAGGGATGATAAGGTCGGGGATAATCTCAGATGTTTTGACCTTGCCAGCGGAAAAGAACTATGGAATTTTGCTTATCCGGCTCCCGGATCCGTTATGTTTCCCGGGTCGCGAAGCGTGCCAGCCATTGACGGTAACAGGATTTATACATGCGGTCCCTACGGGCATCTTTATTCAATTGATATAAATACTCATAAACCATTATGGAATAAGAACATCTGGACCGATTACGGTGGCAGTGAAATTCCAAAATGGGCAATCACTCAATGTCCCCTGGTTTACAATAACCTGGTTCTAGTTGCCTCGCAGGCACCTCAGGCTGGAGTTGTCGCATATGACAAGCTGACAGGCGCTGTTAAGTGGACCACAAAATCACTCGGTCCTGTCGGATATGTCACTCCTGAAATCGTTAAAGTCGGCAAAGAGGACCATTTAGTAATGATTACAGCTTCCGCAGGACGCGGAGAAAGTGCAAGCGGCGGCAAAGTGGTTGGAATTGACCCTCTTACCGGGAAAATACTGTGGGAATATAAGAACTGGCAATGCGGAATTCCGGTACCCGGTGCAGTCGATGCCGGAGAGGGAAGGGTGCTGATAACAGGCGGATACAACGCTGGGGCTGCGATGATAAAAATTGAAAAGAAAGCCGATGGCAGCTACAATGTCAATGAACTGTATAAAAATCCTGAGTTTGGCGCACATACCCAGCCTCCGGTTCTTGTAAACGGTTATTTTTATGCTCAGTATTCAACAAATGAAAGAAAGGATGGTCTGGTCTGCATGAGTTTGGACGGTCAGGTCAAATGGATCACAAGAAGGGCTCCCCTGTTTGACAAGGGCGGCATGATCCTGGCAGATGGGTTGTTGCTCATTACCGATGGTGCAAGCAAGCTGTATCTTGTCGAACCTGATCCTTCAGCCTTTAAATCCATTGCAACATCTGAACTACTGAAAGGAGACACAGGCGATCAAAGATTTCCCACCCAGAACTGGGCGCCCCTGGCTCTTGCCAACGGCAGGCTGCTGATCCGCGATCAAAGCCGGCTGATGTGCGTCAGGGTTGCAAAATGATTAAGTATTCATGTTGTGCGGTTAAATATTCCTGGAAGAATAATTATGGAATCAAAGAAGTTGCCATGAACGTAACACTAAAATTATCAATTCTATATAATTTCTTTGTGTAACTTGGTGACTTTGCGTCTTGGTGGCAAAAAATGCCACTAAGGCGCTAAGGCACAAAGATTCACTAAGGCAATACATTAAAATTTTAACTGTATAGAATTTTAAAATGCTTAACAGGGTAATGGTAGCATAAAATAAATGAATTAACAGAATAAAACAGAATAGAATGGACAAGGCAAGGAAGGCTGAGAAATTTGATTTTTTTGCTAAATATTCCCCTTACAAGGTACTGGTGGTAAGTCTGGTCAGCGCAGTTTTCTTCATCTACCCGAATATCTCCATTTTCTCGATGGAGCGGGAGTACCTTGGTGAAGAAAAGCAAACGGTTCACTTATTGTACTTTATCTTCAGGTATCTCTATTTTTCAGCATTTATCTGGATTTTGCTTAGGCACAATATCCTGAAGATCAAGACAAATTCTGTCACCAGAAGGTGGGGGCAATCGTTTTTAATCACTTTCGCCGTTTACCTTGCCTACGTCGGTTTTTCGCTTACCTTAAGCCCGAAGCACGAATGGCTTTCAACCATAATGCTCTTCCAGTTCCTGATCATGTTTATTTACTGTACCCTGCTTGGACAGGTTATCCATCTTTATTCCGACCAGAGGCAAAAAGAGCAGGAAATAGAACATCTGAAGCTCGAAAACCTCCAGAGCCGCTATGATGCCCTCACCCAGCAGATAAATCCTCATTTCTTCTTTAATTCCCTTAATGGACTTACTTCGCTGATCCGCAAGAAAAATGAGGAAAACACTCTCGCCTATGTCTCCAAGCTGTCGGATGTATTCCGGTACATACTGCAGAGTGATAAAAAGGTAATGGTGACCCTTGGAGAGGAATTGGAGTTCGTAAGGGCTTTCAGCTACATGATGGAGGTCCGTTTTGCAAACAAACTCGGATACAATATCGAGGTTCCTGAGGATAAGAAGGATCTGAAAATCCCCGTCCTCTCCCTGCTCCCGCTCCTGGAAAATGTTGTTGTGCACAATACGATTGACAGCGATCATAAAATGGAAGTCAAAATATGGCTTAATGTAGATTCGGAACTGGTGGTCTCATGCCCTGTCTATCCCAAACTCGTTGCGCCAGATACTAACGGGACAGGACTCAAAAACCTTGAAAGCCGGTTTTTCCTTCTGATGAACAAGAAAGTCAGGGTTGAAAACGACGGTAATCTATTCTCTGTATATCTGCCTCTTAAATAGATTAATATGAGACTATTGATAGTTGAGGATGAAACTGCTGCATACGAGAACCTGGTGGAGATCCTTCGGGAAATTGACCCGGATCTGGAGATTGCCGGGAACACGGAAAGTATAAGTCAGACCATAAAGTGGCTCAAAGCCAATAAAATGCCCGATCTGATCCTGATGGACATCCATCTTTCGGATGGTTCGGCTTTTTCAATATTCGAAAAGATCAAGCTTGAAACACCTGTAATCTTCACAACGGCGTATGATGAATATGCCATCGAAGCCTTTAAGGTCAACAGCATAGATTACCTGCTTAAGCCAATCAAGACTGAGGATGTGAGGCGGGCGCTGGACAAGTTTAAAAAGCTTAACCGGCAGGATATCCTGAAGTATCTTTCCCAGTTATCGCTGTTGACACCTGTGCCTGGTTACAGGGATAAGCTCCTGATTCCCGTAAAGGATAAACTCCAGCCCGTTGATCTGGCCGAGATTTCATTTTTTTACACAACAGACAGGAACACCAGAATATACCTGAAGAACAGGCATGTTTTACCCTACTCAAAAACTTTGGAACAAATTGAAGAATCACTGAATCCCAGAGATTTTATGCGGGCAAACAAGCAGTTCATTGTCGCAAGAAGCAGTGTTAAAAACATAACAATATGGTTCGACAGCCGGCTACTGGTAACAACCGATGTCGAACCTCCAGAACGGATCTACATTAGCAAAAACAAAGCTGCTGAATTTAAAGCCTGGATAGTGAGTGATATTTAAAGCTTTTTCCAGGCAAGGTGTTAAAAATCATTAAATAACCAAAGCCCGGAATTGCTAAATGACACATAGCTCAAGTTTTAAAGTTAGTTTTTTGTAACTTGCAGGCTCCTTTTAAAATACAGGTTTGAATGTATAACTAAAAGTTAATTAATAAGTTACTGTGGTTATGAAGAAGATTTTGTACATTGTTCTTTCGCTTGTTGTTCTTGGAGCCATTGGCTACGGTGTTTTCTACCTTATATCATCCGATCCGAAGGTCTCCGGGACAACCGAAAGTCAGCCGACCGGATTGTCAGTCGACATTTCTGATAATCAGGCAATATGGGAATGGAGAGAAGAGAACAGAACTGGTAATTCATCAGAGACAGGTTTAATGAAATCATGGCCCGCAGAGGGACCTATGCTTATCTGGTCGAACACGGTTCTGCCAAAAGGCCATTCTTCACCGGCTTTCGGAAACAATACAATCTATCTTACAGGCAATAATGATGAAAATGATATCCTGGTTGCAATTGATCCTTTTGGCAAGATTATATGGCAGACCGAGTACGGCCGTGTCTGGAAAGCATCTCATCCCGAAAGCAGGTGTACCCCAACCGTTGAAGGGACAATGGTTTATGTTACAAGTGGTTACGGGGATGTTGCCTGTATTGACGGTATCAGCGGAAGCATCATCTGGCATGCAAAATCAAGTGAGGAGAATAAAGGGACCTATGGCCCCTGGGGAATTGCTGAATCTGTGATTATTGACGGGGAGAAGCTTTTCTTTACGACGGGAGGCCCTGAGACAACGACGATTGCCCTTGATAAGAATACCGGTGAAACTATCTGGAAAACAGAAAGCCTGTCTGACCCTGCGTCATATATTTCACCAATATTGATAGAATATCCCGGATTAAAACTTCTTGTCAACATTACACCAAGGTATATTTTTGGAGTGGATGTCTCCACAGGTAAGATAATCTGGAAAGTACATCATCCTGAAGCACTTGGGAAAAAGGACCTTGATGATGACGGACAGATTATGTGCGTAACACCACTGTTCTACAATGACAAATTGTACATAACCGGCGGTTATGACCACGGAGCAGTAATGATTGACATTTCGGACCAGGGAAGGAAAGCTTCTGTTGCCTGGACAGATAAGGTGCTGGATGTTCATCATGGAGGCGTGGTACTTGTGGACGGATATATCTATGGGGCAAACTGGCTTAACAACAGCAACGGAAACTGGTGCTGTATCGACTGGATGACGGGGAAAAAAATGTATGAGGAGCACTGGAAATGCAAGGGATCAATAATTTCTGCCGACGGGTTGCTTTATATCTACGATGAAAAGACAGGTTTTGCAGGACTGGTGAAACCAAATCCCGGAAAATTTGAACTTATCAGCAGCTTTAAGGTTAAAAGCGGCTCTGGCCCATACTGGGCGCACCCCGTGATTAACAACGGCGTTCTTTACCTTAGGCATGGCGAAGCGTTGAATGCATATGATATTAAAGAAAAATAACACCCTCATTACAGGAGTATCTGCAGTGATATTCGCGGCCATCCTAATCTGGTGGCTTGCTGATGATCATTATCCGGCGGAGCTGTCGGTGAGGGTTCCCGGGATGGACAACAGGCCGAAGATTGAACCAAGATCAGAAACTATCATTGTGGGCGAGTTTTTTGACTCGCTTGCGACATTTGATGAGCTTGTTCCCGGTGAGTGGCCAAGGTTCAGGGGGGCTAACTTCGACAACATCGTAAGGGATACCTTCAAAATGGCAGAGTCGTGGGATACTACCGGCCCTCCCTTAGTATGGAAGGTTACACTCGGTGAGGGCTATGCCGGCCCTGCCGTTAAGAACGGGAGGGTTTATCTTCTCGATTATAATGAAAGAAGAAAGGCTGACATGCTCCGTTGCTTCTCCCTTAAATCGGGAACGGAACTCTGGAGAAGATACTATAATGTCGACATGAAGCGAAATCACGGTTACTCGCGTACCATCCCAGCCGTGACTGACAAATACCTGGTTTCGGTAGGTCCGCGATCGCATGTCATGTGTGTTGACCCTATAACGGGAGACCTTTTCTGGACAATCGACATGGAAAAGGAGTTTGGAGTGCCGGGAAGCCCGAAAGGAAAGATAACACCTGATTTTTATTCGGGGCAATGCGCGCTTATTGACAATGATGTTGCCATCCTTGCTCCCGGCGGCAAGGCCCTGATGATCGGGGTAAAATGTTCTGATGGCGAAATCCTTTGGCGAACTCCGAATCCCGATTCCCTTCTTATGTCGCATGGCTCGATAATGCCAATGGTGATTCATGGAAGGAAAATGTATGTTTACAATGCGGTTGGCGGTGTCGTAGGCATCGCGGCCGATGGCCCCGATGTCGGAAAGCTTCTATGGAAAAACAAGGAATGGAGCCCCGCCACAACGGCTGCCTCACCTGTACTTCTTGACGGCAACAGGATTGCAGTTTTCGGAAGCTATGGGGCCGGCGGCGGTACCCTCAGGATTGATTTTGACGGGAACGGATATACAGCTGTTCTTGAAGAATCACATAAATCGATGGAAGGAATCTCAAGCGACCAGCAAACACCAGTTTTAACAGGTGATTTCCTGTGGTCGGTGATGCCTGAAAATGCAGGTCCCCTGAAAAAACAGCTTGTCTGCTATAACAGGTCCGACCTCAGGAGACTGGTATGGAGCAGCGGAAAGGACATGAGATTCGGAAGAGGCCTCGGACCCTATATAGTAAAGGACGATAAGCTTATCCTCCTCGATGACGATGCCAATCTATATTTCTTCAGGCTTGAGGGTTCAAGTGCAGCACTGATCTCAAGGCATCATATCCTGGATGGAATTGAAGCATGGGGCCCCATGGCAATTGCCGGTAATAACCTCCTTTTGAGGGATGCGAGAAATATGTTATGTCTTTATATCGGAGAAAACAATTAATCATGAATAAGAAACTGACAGCTCTTTTATCCCTGGTCATAATCCTTGCTTTCATAGGATACATAATATTCGATGCCACAAAAGACCCCGATAAAATGGATTCAGGGGTGTCATCCGTGGACACTTTGTATGATGACAACTGGACCCTCTTCAGGGAACTCCAGGTCACTGGCGGCAATCTGACCTCTGTAGCAGTATCTGAAAACGGAACTGTTTTTCTTGGCGGGGATTCATTCGTCAAATCCCTCGATCAGGGGCTTGCTGAGGTATGGAACCTGAATACCGGATCGAGGATCACTTCGGTTGCATTTTCGGGTGATACCATCTTTGCTGCTACGGAGGAAACGATCCTTCTTGTTTCATCATCAGGAAAGCTGCTTGCGGAATGGGGTCCGTATGAGGGGAACAGTATTCTGACTTCAGTTTCAGCAGGTAAAAGGTTCATTGCGATCGCTGATGCCGGCAACAAAAGGATTTTTATCCTGAAAAAAAACGGGGAAATGAATTCAATGATGGGACAGTCGGAAGAACAATTCGTGGTTCCCAGCCCCTATTTTGATGTTGCCCTGTCGGAGGAGAAGCTTTTTGTTGCAAATACCGGTCACAGAAGGATCGAAACATGGACAACGAATGGTAAAAAGCTGTCGCAGTTCGGAGAACCCGGTACCGCTCCCGAAGCTTTCTGCGGATGCTGCAATCCTGCCCATTTTGCACTTATCCCGCAGGGATTTGTAACTGCAGAAAAAGGGATTAACAGGATAAAAATTCTTGACAGCAATGGTGATTTCGTCGAGTTTGTCTCATCGCAGAATGACTTTATACCGTCTGTACCACTCGATGTGGCATCTGCAGACGGCCAAACCATATATGCGGCAAATAGTGTAAACAATACACTTTATATTTTCAAACACAAATAAGCACCCCTAACCCCCTGAAGGGGGCTATTAAAACAGGATGGTTTTAAACCCCCTTCAGGGGGCAGGGGGTAAAAAAAGGTAATGAATGAAGTGTCTTAGACAGGAATAATAAAAATGAACAACCAAATGCCATTTACAAGAAAGAATTTCATTTCAAAATTAATTCAGGCCGGACTGCTGGGAGTTTTGATACTTATAACTTTTCTGCTTGGAAGTAAAGTTGTTTCGAGAAATGATTGCACCACTTGCCCGGGTAACGGAATTTGCAGTGGCGAGACCGATTGCAGTAAATATTAAACTGAAAAGATGAAGAACGAAAAAAACATATATCAGTCGCGGAGGGACTTTGTGCGGAAGGCAGGAAAATTCCTTGTGATTGCCCCGGTGATAGCCCTCCCTATAGTGCTCGGTAGAAAAGTCACTGCCTCTGGCAATGTTTGGCAGATAGATCCGCATAAGTGCACGCAGTGCGGGCAATGCAAGACAAATTGCGTACTTACACCGTCAGCCGTGAAATGCATGCACAATTACAGGATGTGCGGTTATTGCGATCTCTGCGGAGGATATCTGAGACAGGGAACCAAAACAATCAGTACCGCAGCCGAAAACCAGCTATGTCCGACAGCTGCGATAACCAGGACATTTGTAGAGGAACCATATTTCCAATACACAATTGATGAAGACCTGTGCGATGGATGCGGAAAATGTGTTTTGGGCTGCAAGGATTTCGGTAACGGTTCTCTCTATCTACAGATAAACCAGGATCTCTGCGTGAACTGCAACGAGTGCGCCATAGCAAGGAACTGCCCCTCGGACGCAATTTCAAGGATTCCTGACAAAGAACAATACATACATAAGGAAAAGATATAATATAAAGGAGAAAGATTGCTTCTCCCGCTTTCTTAGAAAGCGCGGGATCGCAACGACATTGATACCCCCGGTTCCCCTCCCTGGAGGGGTTAGGGGTGGATTAAATGATTAAAAGACGAGTTACCTTGAAAAAGAAACTGCCATACATCCTTTTGTTCCTCATGCTCTCATGGCATGCCGTGCTTTTCGCGCAGGACAGGTTTCCGCGTCCGGAATTCGAATCGGGATATGTTTATCCTGAGCATCAGCTTCCCCTGCAAAGAGGTCTGGCATGGGAATATATCGACCTTGCTGTCCTGATAGGAGCTCTTTCACTCGCTTCCTGGCTGGCCCTGAAGAAACGGTCGAGACAGGGGCTCGTCTGGCTGTCAGTATTCTCCCTTGCCTATTTCGGCTTTTTCAGGGAGGGATGCGTTTGCTCCGTGGGATCGGTTCAGAATGTCGCCCTGGCATTATTCAACGATGGGTATTCAATTCCTCTAACTGCTCTTCTGTTTTTCATTATACCTCTTGTATTTGCCCTGGCGTTCGGAAGGGTTTTTTGTGCAGGTGTTTGTCCTTTGGGTTCAATTCAGGAGCTCGTTGGATTCAGGCCGGTAAAACTGCCTAAAGCAGTTGAGTCGGTGATGATCTCAATCCCTTTCGTTTATCTCGGGATCTCGGTTCTTTCGGCAGCAACTGAAAGCCAGTTCCTGATCTGCAGGTATGACCCGTTTGTAGGAATTTTCAGGCTTGATGCTCCCTACACGATGGTCATTTTTGGCGCACTGCTTCTTCTTGCCGGAATATTCATCAACAGGCCCTATTGCAGATACCTGTGCCCATATGGCGTTTTACTGAATATCTTTTCAAGATTCTCCCATAAACACCTAACGATCACACCGGCCGAATGTATCAATTGCCGCCTTTGCGAAGATGTTTGTCCATATGATGCAATTCTGCCATCCGACATATTCAAACCGGTTGAAGATCCCCAAAAGGAAAGAAGACGATTCCTTACATACATTCTTCTGGTTCCGGTGTTTGCCGTAGCAGGGGCAGTTCTCTTCACCAATCTCTCCCCCGTTTTTGCGGGGCTAAACAGCAACGTTCGGCTTGCAAGGGAAATAAGGGCTGAAAAGGAGGACGGCATTATTGCCCTCTCAAAAGCAGCAATTGCATTCAAGGAGGCAGGAAAAACTGAAAATGAACTGTTTCAGGATGAAATTAATATGCATCAGCGGTTCAGGAAGGGCTCCCTGTGGTTCGGGATCTTCCTCGGAATCTCCTTCGGACTGAGCCTAGTTGCACTTTCAACACGTACTCGCAGAACCGGTTATGTACCTCACAGGGGAAAATGCTACAGCTGCGGCAGATGCTTCCAGTATTGCCCGGTTCATGTAAACAATAAAGTCTCCAATGAAAAAGCTTGAAGAAAAAGACATTAAAATACTCAGGGGGATCAGTACCGGAGCGGGAATATTTTCTCTCATCATTGCACTGACAATGCTTCTTAGCATTATCCAGCTGAAATCGTTCGATCCGCTTGATAATCCGGCTATCAGTTCGATAAAGGAGGTATATGACAAGGACCCTGAGAACCCTGTCAAGGCTGAACAGGTAAGGGCACTTGATTTAATGTCACGAAAGGCATATTTTTCCTCCCGACGCCAGGTGGAAACGGGTTCCTACCTCCTGCTTGCAGGGGCTGCAATATTTATTCTGTGCCAGAGACTGATAGCAGGAAGTGAAAAATCAATTCCATCAGTACCCGGTGAACGCCAGGACCAGGTATCGGGGAAAATAAGGTATACAAAATATCTGGCCGGAACAGTGGCGGTACTTACCGTTGCTGCAATCATCTCGTCATTTATGCTTAGGAGCAGCCTGCCGGATCTTTCGGGCAGAAATACGGCAAAAGCCAATAAGGAAAAAGAGAAAAAGGAAGATTCAGGCCGAAGGTCCGCAGCGGCTGATTTCAAGCCGGATGACACAAATTATCCCTTTTTCAGGGGACAGGACGGCAGGGGTATTGCAGGAGGAGAAGGATATCCTGTGGAATGGAACGGCGAGAATGGAACCAACATCAAATGGAAGACCAAAGTACCGAAAAACGGAAAAAGCTCACCGGTCATCTGGAAGGATAAGATTTTTGTAACCGGTGCAGAAGGATCAGATTGTGAGGTCTACTGTCTGAACAAGAATACAGGAGAGATTTTATGGAGCGTTTCGGCTTCAGGTATCCCCGGAGAACCGGCGGCACCTCCCGAAACTGACTTTGAAACGGGAATTGCTGCATCAACGGCAGCAACTGATGGCAAATCGGTTTGCGCCATCTTCGCAAACGGCAACCTCGTGTGCCTCGACATGGATGGCAACAGGAAATGGGCAAAGAATATAGGAACCCCTGCCAATGTTTATGGCTATTCATGTTCAGTAATTATGTACGATGGCTCTCTGATCGTTCAGTTCGACTCAAACGATAAAGTTTCAATGATGGGTTTCGACACTAATTCGGGAGATCTTAAATGGGAAACTTTAAGACGCGGAAGGGCATCATGGGCATCTCCGGTTATTGCCACCTACAATGGTGAACCACAGGTTATTATTAATGGAAACCCGGAAGTGACTGCCTTTAATGCAGTTACGGGAAAAGAGCTGTGGTCGATCGAGGTTCTCACAGGAGACGTTGCACCGTCGCTGGCGCTGAACAGCAAAATGGTCTACGCCGTTACCGACTATGCCAGGCTCGCCGCAATAAAGCCCGGACCAGGTCCCTCAATCGTCTGGCAGGACAACATGTTTACCTCCGATGTATCGAGTCCGGTGGCAACTGAAGATTATCTCTTCGTGGCAACAGGAAACGGAGATGTTGCATGTTATGACGCCGTGGCAGGTGACACTCTCTGGACTCACTATTTCATGGATCAGTTCTATGCTTCGCCTATTGTTGCGGATGAAAAGGTTTATCTGCTCGACCGCAGCGGGGTGATGCATATCGTAAAGGCCGGACCAGAATTTGAGATCGTTGCCGAACCACAGCTGGGTGAACCTTCGGACTGCACCCCGGCTTTTTCGGAAAAGAACATTTATGTGCGGAGTAGAAACAACATTTTTTGCATCTCAGCCAATTGAAAGAGGAAAACAAACATACGGAAACATGTAATTGCGACAGCGGATCTTTTTCCACTGAGGAGATTAATGCCGCGGTTGAAGCTGCAGTACGGGAGACAGGAACAGGTAAGGATAAGGTAATTCTTATCCTTCAGGAGGTCCAGAAAAGACTCAACTACCTGCCTTCTGAAGCTCTTAAGCATATCTGCAGGATAACTGACGTGACTCCGGGTCAGATCTCCGGTGTCTCTACCTTTTATTCGCAGTTCAGACATATTCCTTCAGGACAGCATACAATTAAAATCTGTGCTGGCACTGCCTGTCATGTAAAGGGTTCACAACTTATTTCGGAGGCTTTTAAAAGAGATCTGAAGATCACAGATGAAAGGAACAGTTCCCCCGATAATCTGTTTTCGATCGAGGAAGTTGCATGCCTCGGCTGCTGCACCCTCGCACCGGTGGTCCAGATCGACCATAAAACATATGGCCATGTAAAACCTACCCAGGTAAACGAGATAGTAACGGATTTTCTTGCTTCGCATGCAAACAGGAAGGAACCTGAGGAGCATGACGGGAAAGATGATTTTGATGCCGAAGTGAGGATTGGCCTTGGATCGTGCTGTGTTGCCGGGGGAAGCAGGGATATCCTGGGGAAGCTTTTTGACATTAAGGATTACTATGATCTTAACATAAAGGTAAAGCCTGTTGGATGTGTTGGCGTCTGCAATCAAACCCCATTGCTTGAGATAGTCTCAGCTAAGGATGAAAGTTCCAGGTATACAAATGTCAGTCAGGATCAGGTGGAAGAGATCCTGCTTAAGCACATAAAGCCAAGGTCGCTGAATAAAAGGTTCAGGTTCACGCTTAATAATTTTGCAGATACTTTCCTTTCCGATGATATGCTTTACAGTCCGGTAAACATACCCGGCGAAGAAAGGGAACACACTCTCAGGGATTTTCAGAGAGCCCAGGTGCGGATAGCCACCTTGCACGGAGGAATGATGACCCCTGATTCCTACAGTGAATATATACTTCTTGACGGGTTCAGGGCACTTAGGAAATGCCTTAAGTCGGCCGATCCCGCGTCAGTGGTCAGGGAAGTAATTGAGAGCGGGCTCAGGGGCCGCGGAGGAGCAGGATTCCTGACGGGCAGGAAATGGGAGATATCGGCAGAAAGCAGGGAAAAGCCAAAATATGTCGTATGCAACGGCGATGAAGGCGATCCCGGGGCTTTTATGGACAGAATGATACTGGAGTCATTTCCATTCAGGGTAATTGAAGGAATGCTTATCGGCGGTTTTGCAGCCGGTGCCGACAAGGGGATATTCTACATTAGGGCTGAGTATCCGCTTGCAGTCTCGAGGGTCAGGGCAGCCATAACCGTCTGCAGGGAGAAGGGAATACTGGGAAAGAATATCTTCGGTTCGGATTTTTCATTTGAAATTGAAGTTTTTGAAGGAGCAGGAGCTTTTGTCTGCGGTGAAGAGACCGCACTTATTGCCTCGCTTGAAGGAAAGAGGGGAACTCCACACCTCAGGCCCCCCTACCCTGCCGTAAAAGGCTACATGGGCCGGCCAACACTTGTAAACAACGTTGAAACCCTGGCAATGGTCCCGTGGGTAATCAATAATGGCTCAGCTGCCTTTAGTTCAATAGGAACGGAAAAAAGCAAAGGCACGAAAGTTTTTGCCCTTGCAGGCAAAGTCGCAAAGGGAGGACTCATTGAGGTGCCGATGGGAACGACAATAAGGGATATAGTCGAAAAGATAGGATGCGGCGTTGCCGGAGGCAGGTCATTCAAGGCTGTGCAGATCGGCGGGCCTTCGGGAGGATGCATTCCGGAAAGCATGGCCGATACTCCTGTCGACTATGAAGAGCTTACAGGATTGGGTGCCATGATGGGCTCAGGAGGCATGGTGGTACTCGATGACAGCGACTGCATGGTCGATATGGCAAAGTATTTCCTTGAGTTTACCCATAAGCAGTCGTGCGGGAAATGCACCTATTGCCGGGTTGGAACCAAACAGATGCTTGAAATACTTTCAAAGTTAACAAAAGGTGAAGCTTCATTGGTCGAAATCGATGAACTTGAGAAACTTTGCCATGATGTTCAGAAAGGAAGCCTTTGCGGTCTCGGAAAAACAGCTCCCAATCCCGTGATAACAGGGTTGAAGTATTTCAGGGAAGAATATGAAGCCCATGCAAGGGGGACGTGCCCTGCAAAAAGATGCAGGGATCTGATAAAATACACAATTACCGATAAATGCACGGGATGCACAAAATGCTTCCAGGAGTGTCCGGTCAGCGCGATAGCCTTCAGCCCATATGAAAAGCATGAAATCAACCTCGATTTGTGTACAAAATGCAACAACTGCAGGATTGTATGCCCGGAAACCGCAGTTGAACTAGTTAATTTAAATGATGAAAATCAGGATAAATAATATTGAAATCGAAATAGAGAAGGATCAGACAATCCTGACAGCCGCCCGCAAGGCAGGGATCGAAATTCCGACCCTTTGCCACAGCGACAGGCTGGAACCTTATTCCTCGTGCATGGTATGCATGGTAAAGGATAACCGGAGGAACAGCTTTATCCCATCCTGCTCGGCACTTGCACAGGACGGAATGGACATTGATGCTTCAGGGGATGAAGTTATAAGCATAAGGAAAAAGGCTGTATCGCTCCTTCTTTCGGAGCACAGGGCGGAATGTGAGGCTCAATGCCGGATTGTCTGCCCAAAGGGTTACAATATTCCCCTGATGAACAGGCTTCTGATTGCCGGGAGACATGAGGATACTGCTGAACTTATCAGGTCTGAAATGAACGGTGGAGAACTTAACTGCATCACCTGCAAGGCTTTCTGCGAGAACGCCTGCCGGCGGAAAAGGATCGATGCTCCGGTATCCATCAGGAATACAAGAATATTTATCAGCCGAAACCTGCCCCCCCCGGACAAGGATAAAATCTCCCCGTATTACTCTGAAACTGATGTGCGGAAAAGATTTACATCCCGGATCGGAGTTCTGAACGACAATGAACAGAAAGAATGGCTTAAGGAGTGCAGGGAAAACATCACCAGGAACAGGGAAATTTCTGATTTTACGGCAGCTTCATCTGAGGCGGAAAGCTGTATGCGTTGTGACTGCAGGGCTTCTGTTGACTGCAAGCTAAGGGACCTTGCGGAGAAATTTGAACATAAGGATCCCAAGGGAAAATTCGTCAATGCGCCGATTGCAAAAAAAATAAATCATAAAACCGGTCTGATTTTTGAAAATGCAAAATGTATTAAGTGCGGACTTTGCGTAAGGGTGTCCGGAGACAGCAAGGAAGAACTATCGCTCTGTTTCATTAACAGGGGATTTATTTCAATCATCTCTGAACCTCTTACAGGGGATTTTGTTGATATTCCCGGATCTATGGCTGAAAAATGCATTGAAATATGTCCCACAGGCGCACTAGGACAGTTTAAAAGTATTGATTGAAAAATAGTAGGCAAATGAGAAGATATTTGAGCTTGGTTATGGTCGTGCTGGCAGCAGCCGGAACCGGTTACCCGCAAACTGCAGATCAGGAGTGGCCGGTCTTCAGGGGAAGGCCCGACCTTACCGGGAACACAAATATCGAATTGCCCTCATCCCCTTCCCTATTATGGAGTCTCCCCACCACCAACAGGACCAAATCATCACCCGTTGTAAGCGGAGGCATGATATTCTTTGGAAATGATAAAGGATCGTTAATAGCGGCCGGAACTGACGGCAAGATAAGATGGCAGTACGAAGGCGGTTCTGCTGCGGAAGCCCCTCCCCTTGTTTCCGGTGACCTGGTGATAACAGGCTTCAATGACGGAACCCTGCATGCAGTAAACAAGGCAACCGGAAAACCGGTCTGGAAATATAAAACAGACAGCCAGATAGCAGGTTCGGCAAATGCATGGGCCACCGGAAAGCGGTCCGGGATCGTTATAGGCAGTTATGATTATTACCTTCATTCCGTTGATCCTCTCACAGGCAGGCTTCAGTGGAAACTCGAGACTCAAAACTACATAAACGGGACTCCGGCCGTTTCGAACAACAATATCATTTTCGGAGGATGCGATGGTTTCGTAAGAGTTGTGGATGCCTATTCAGGTAGGGAAAAGGACACCATCCAGATTGGCACCTACATTGCCTCTTCTCCGGCTCTTTCGGGCGGAAAAGCCTGTTTTGGGGACTATGACGGTAATTTTTTCTGCCTCGACCTTCTTACCGGAAAACTTGCCTGGGAAATACCTGCATCTGAAACATCCGGATCGGTGGTTGCCATCCCGGCAATAGGAAAAAATTCCGTCATTATAGGTAACGAAGACAAGTATCTGTATTGCTACGATATAATCACCGGGAAGCTGAAATGGAAATTCAGGACGAACGGAAGGATAACGGGTTCAGCAGTCATAACACCGACAAAAGTGATCTTCGGGAGCTTCGACGGGTATATTTACATCCTGGACATCAGGGACGGAAAGAAACTCTGGAGCTTCAACGCGGGTGCTCCCATAGGCAGCTCTCCTGCAGTTACAAAGGACAGGTTTTATTTCCTGACCGAAGACGGAAGATTATTGGCATTTGGAAATAAGAACCCCTAAATCCCCTGAAGGGGACTTTATTTAAGCCCCCTTTAGGGGGTTTGGGGGCGAAAAACAGAGGAAGATAAGAGAAAACCAATATGAAAATAGTATATCTGATTACCGGATCGGGAGGATCATTTTATTGCGGAAACTGTTACCGCGACATGCTCTATGTCAGGGCTATCCGGAAAGTCCCGGGTATTAAGGCAACCGCAATACCCCTCTATCTTCCTCCCGACAAAACCACACTGGAAGAGAGTGGTTTTGATAAAAATGTGTTTTTCGGAGCCATATCAATGTTTCTGAGGGAAAAAGTCGGATTCCTTCGGAACATGCCGGCCTTCCTTGATAAATTCCTCGATTCCCGGTTGTTTCTGAAGTTTGCGGCAAAGCAGTCGGGGACAACAAGCACCGAAGGTCTGGAAGAACTTACAATCAGCATGATCGAGGGAGATAACGCGTTCAGGAAAGAAGAAGTGAACAGGCTCGTGAAATACCTTATGAAAGATGGAAAACCTGACATAATTCACCTGTCGAATGCCCTGATACTTGGAATCGCCAGGCAGCTCAAGAAAAGGATGGACGTAAAGGTTGTCTGCTCCCTCCTGAACGAAGATGACTGGATCGACGATATGGCTGAACCATTCCGCTCAAGGGCCTGGGAAATGATAGCCAGGGAGGCAGGTTATGTGGACGTCTTTGTAACCCCAAGTAACTATTATAAAGAACTTTTCAGGAAGAAAACAAGACTGAAGTGTGATAATGTCATGGTTGTCCCTCTCGGATTCGATCCCGACAGGGAACCTGAGCCAAGGCCCGACAGGGTGCCATCAGCAATCGGATTTTTCAGCCGGATCAACAACTACAACGGATTTGACAAACTTGTGGATGCTTTTATTGAGATGAAAAAGCAGGACCTTATCCCGGGCCTGACTTTAAGGGTTTGCGGCGGTTTTACAGGGACTGACAAATCCTTCATTTCAGCCCAGATAAAGAAAATAAGGGAAAATAAACTTGAGAAATCAGTTAAGATATATCCGGAGTTCCAGGGCGAAAAGAAACTGGAATTCTTCAATGATGTTGATGTCATAAGTGTTCCGGTACGCAAGTACGACGGATACGGATTATACCTCCTTGAGGCAAATACCGCAGGCATTCCCGTGGTCCAGCCTGCCACGGGTGCATTTCCGGAAATAGTCGAAAGAACCGGAGGAGGTGTCATTTATTCCCCGGATACGGTTCCGGAGCTTATTTCGGCGCTTCACAAGCTACTTATAGATAAAAAATTGATTTCCACCCTTGGGGATAAAGGCAAAAAAATGGTAAGGCAGGAACTTTCGCTCGTCAGGATGTCTGCCGGACTTTCAGAAGTTTACTATAAAACAATCAATAATGCTCCGTGTAAATAAGATTTCAAAATCGTTTCATCAGAGGGGAATTGTCCTGAGCGATCTTGACCTCACCGTAAATGAAGGCGATTCAGTTTCAATTTCCGGTCCTTCGGGGTCAGGAAAGACCACGCTGCTGAACATTATCGGATTACTCGACAGGCCCGACATCGGTGAAATAACTTTCAGGGGTGAAAAAGTGCTTGAATATGATCAGGAGGAATCGGCGCTTTACAGGAACAGGAATATTGGTTTTGTATTCCAGGATCACCTCTTGCTGCCATATCTGACAGTCAGGGAAAACATTCTGCTTCCGCTTCTTGCATCAAAAACAACCGATACCGAATACATTCAGAAAGTCGATGAATCGGCTAAAATGATCGAGGAGACCGGGATTACGGGAATTGCAGATAAATATCCGTACCAGATTTCGGGAGGTGAGGCCCAGAGGGCAACCCTCGTAAGGGCTCTAGTCAACAAACCTTCTATCCTTCTGGCAGATGAACCGACCGGATCGCTCGACAGGAAGAATGCTGAAAACCTTGGTGATCTTCTGATAAGGATGAACAACACCCATGGAATTACACTTATTCTTGCCACTCATTCCCAGGAGCTTGCCAACAAGATGAGAACTCAATATACACTCTCGGAAGGTAAACTGATCACCGGGAGTAAAACTTGAAAGACCTGATGAAACTGAGTCTTTTTCATATTGTCAGGCGCTCGATTTCCCATAATCTTAAGGGTGCGCTATACCAGATTGTAATAATAATTCTTCTTTCGGCGGTTATCACAGGTTCTCTGATGACCGGTAAATCCGTCAGGGAAAGCCTGAAGGAGACATCTTTTGAAAAGCTGGGAAATACAGGGATCGTGATAAGCTCTGGCATCCGATATTTTGATCCCTCCCTCACCAGCCGGCTGGCGTCAGAAACAGGATTGAAATGTACGGGTGTACTTGAACTAGACGGCTACTGCCAGAATTTTGCCACGCAGCAATATGTGCCGCAGGTAAAAATATATGCGCTGGACGATAATTTTTTTCCGTTTCACAATAACGGGCAGATAACAATAGATAAGGGTTCAGTGGCAGTTAATGAACGGCTGGCAGATTACATCGGCCTTAAGGAAGGCGATGACCTGATCATCCGTTTCAGTTCCATTACGGATATCCCGGCTGATGCCCCATTTTCTCCAGGCAAAGAGTCAAATCCATCAGTGGTTTTCAGGACAGCCACTATTCTCGGACCAGGCAATTCAGGTAATTTCTCGCTTGGGATCAGTCAGTTGACCCCGATTAATATTTTCATAAACCGGTCAGACCTCACAGATGCTGAAGGAAAGATTCCGGGCATCAACAGACTTCTATTCGACCGCACCCAGTCTGTTTCCACGGAACAGATATATGATGATCTCCTGAATATCATGAAACCGGAAGATACAGGGCTCTCCCTCAGGCTTATACCCTCCACCGGCGGGTATGAGCTGGTTTCCGACAGGATTTTCATTGATCAGTCTCAGGTTGAAGAAATAAGCAAGCTTCCGGTCGCTTCTTATCCGGTCATAACATACCTGGCAAACAACATTTCAAAAGATGACAAGTCTACTCCATATTCATTTATTTCTGCCCTTGATGCATCTTTATATGGGGGAATTCCTGAAGGCAACGGGATAGTAATAAATGAATGGCTTGCAAATGACCTTGATGCAAATGCAGGCGATACCCTTCAGGTTACCTGGTTTTCACCTGATCCGCAGAACCGGCTCACTGAGCAAAAGCTGGATTTCATTGTCAGCCGGGTTGTGACAATGGAGCATGTCTGGGCCGATTCATTGCTGATGCCTGAATTCCCCGGGATCGCCGGAAGTGAATCCTGCACCGACTGGGATGCAGGCGTCGAAATCAATATGAGTCTTATCAGAAAGAAGGATGAGGATTACTGGAACAAATACGGCGGAACACCGAAAGCTTTCATAAACTATGCAAAAGGTAAAGAGCTGTGGGCCGGCAATTTTGGTCCGGCCACTTCAATCAGGTTTAAGGAGGATGTAACCGAAAATGAACTCAGGGAGAAATTAAAAGGTGCCATCGATCCTTATAAATCGGGTTTCACCATTTCGGATCTTCCTCAGGAATCAGTGATGGCTGCAAATAAAAGCGTCGATTTCAGCACTCTTTTCCTGGGCCTTGGGTTTTTTATCATATTATCGGCATTTATCCTCCTGATACTGGTCGTATCTACATTCTTTGAATCAAAAAAAGATCAGGTTATGACCCTTTATTCTATAGGGTTTGCAAACCGTGAGATTGAAAAAATATTGTTTCTTGAATCAGGACTGACTGCAATAGCCGGGGCTCTTCTGGGAGCTTTAGCCGGCGGGTTATTCAATTTGCTCATAATAAAGGCTCTGAATTCGGTGTGGGTTGGTGCAGTGCAGACTAAAGGACTTACCTCCTCCTTCGATCCAATGTCAATGCTTATTGGATTTGCAGTTACAACCATAATCATTTTGATTATCCTTAAATTAAGATCTGCGCGCTTTCTTAAACATCTGAGCCAGGCTGAGACCGGAGTAACAAACAAGCCTTCTGCAAAAAAGAACCGGAGGTTGGCAATCATTGTTCTGATTTTGACACATGTATTAATTGCATTGTCATTTATTAAAACAGGCTATTCTTCCCTTATCTCCTATTCGACCGGTGTGATGGTTTTTGCCACTTCGATCCTGCTGATCCGTCAATATTACCTTGGAAAACAAAAGACCGGGATCTACAGTTTCAGGAATAAGAATCAGATTTCGGGTTCTTATTATTCTTTTAATCCATCACAGGCCATTGCCCCGATACTGTTTCTTGCTGCAGGGTTATTCGCTGTGATAATCACAGGTGTTAACAGGATGAATATAAGCGACAATATGCTGAAGCCTTCAGGAGGTACCGGCGGGTTTCTTCTCTGGGGAGAAGCATCTGTCTCCGTAAGGGGCTCTCTGACAAGCGAGGCAGGTAGAAGAGAATACGGACTCGATGAGCCTGAATTGAAAGGGCTTTCGGTTATTGAGGGAAGAAAAACCCCGGGCAACGACGCAAGTTGCCTGAACCTCAATCATATCGCCTCTCCACCTCTCCTTGGTATTGATCCCTCGGAATTCGTAAGGAGAGGATCATTTTCATTTGCTGTTACGATGAAGGGAATTGACGTTTCAAATCCCTGGCAGACTCTTGATATTCCCCCTGCAGATGGAACAATTTACGGAATTGCCGACCAGACAGTTCTTCAGTATGGCCTTAAGGTCAAACCAGGAGATACACTGAAAATACGTACTGAAAGCGGTCAGGTTCTCAACGTTGTTATTTCTGCCGGCTTGAAATCATCCGTATTCCAGGGCTATGTGATAATCGGCGCTGAAAATTTCAGCAGGTTCTTCCCTTCAATCTCAGGCAGTCAGGTCTTTCTGGCCGACGGAGATCCGGCATTTTCGGAGCTTTACAAAAACACTCTTTCAGAAAGACTTTCGGAATACGGTGTGCATTTCGAGCCGGCACAGGAGAGGCTTGCTTCATTTTTTGTCGTTACGAACACATACCTGTCAGTGTTCACAATTCTGGGAGGAATAGGATTGATACTTGGAGTGGCAGGGTTGGGACTGATACTCATCAGGAACTTCAACCAGCGGCGAAGGGATTTCGGATTAATGCTTGCGCAGGGTTTCTCCGTAAAAAGCATCCGCAAAATTATTTTCGGGGAACATGCGAGGATCCTTCTGGCGGGAATGCTTACCGGTATAATCTCAGCTCTTATTGCCACCAGGCCATCTGTGATGAATAATTCTGATCTCCCCTGGGGTACTCTGGCTGTGATGATAATACTGATACTCCTTTCCGGTATTATTGCGCTAGCTGTTTCGGTAAGATCGGTTAACAAGGATACACTGATAACCAGGATCAGAAAAGAATAGACCTATTTTTTCCCGACTGCAATCAGGTGGTGCTGGGTTCTGAAATATATCATCCCGTCAGTAATTGCAGGAGCTGTCATGCAGATATCCTTCATCGGCACCTCGGCAAGGAGGTTAAAGGTGCGGCCGCCGCTTATAATGTAAACCGTTCCCTCTTCGTCAACGATATAGATCCTGCCATCGGATGCAACGGGAGATGCTATGAAGCTTCTTGCAGATCCGAGCTTTGCATTATAAACCTCTTTCCCTGTTTCCGGATCAATGCAGTTTATAGATCCGTTCCAGTTGACATTGTACAGGAGATCCCTGTATAGGAGCATTGTATGCATATATGAACCTCCCCGCTGCTGGCTCCACTGAACACCTGAGTTTGAGGTTTCATTCTCTTTCAGGGTGATATTGCCCGTCGCGCTTGTCCTGACGGCAATTATCGGGGAGGCTTTTCCATGAGCGCTGTTGAAAAAGATAAGATTCTTCCCGGTTATCGGCGTGGGGATAGGAATGTCTCCACCACCCGCCATTCTCCAAACCTCTTTTCCCGTTTTAAAATCATATCCTCCAATGTGCTTGAATCCGTTTACCGCAATATAAGTTCTTCCCCCATTTGTGTAAATGGCGGGTGTGCACCATCCCGGATATTCATCCCTTTCCGATTTCCAGAGCTCTTTCCCGGTGCTGACATCATAAGCAGCTAAAAATGAGTTTTCAAGGACATCGCATTGAATAATGACAGCTCCGTCGTATATGACCGGAGAACTGGCAAACTCCCATTCTGCATTATGCATTGTGAAAAACACGGATTTCAAAACTCCGAAATCTTTCTGCCACAACAGCTTGCCATCGATATCATAACAATAGAGGCCTTCGGATCCGAAGAATGCCACAACACGCCGGCCGTCGGTTGCCGCCGTCGAATTTGCATGAGTCGATTTTGGATGCCGCTTAATTTTAGGAACCCCTTTATATGAAGTTCTTTCCCATATAATCCTGCCGGATGATTTATCAATACAATAAACTTTCCATTCATGGACCGATGCATCATTAACCGGGGCGACATCTCCATACAGGCCAGGCTTGAAACCCGCATTATCCCCTTCGCTTACGGCAGTCGTAATAAACAATCTTTCACCCCAGACAACGGGACTGGAAATACCCAACCCCGGTATTTCAATTTTCCATTTTATATTTTCCTGCTTCTCAAAATCAAACGTTCCGGGAAGATTTGCATTGTCGAGCACACCTGATGCCATGTATCCGCGGTATCCTGGCCACTGCCGTTCGGGCAGCAGCTGACCGTATGATACTGATGAGTGAAAACAGTAAGTAATCAGAATGGCGGTAATAAAATGTTTCAATTTCATATTTATAATCACTTTAGAAAAATAACTGATTAAAAATAGAAAATCAAAACGTCATTTTCAATTAATGCTAAGCTTTTAGAATTTAATGTTGTAATTGACGGAGATAATATTCATGTCCGACAGCTTCGGAAAGAAATCCCGCTGGAACATATATTCTATTTCAATTGAGTTCTTCTTTGATATATTATATTCAAAACCAGCCATGAACCTCTCATTCTCAATTGTTCTTGCAGACCCGGAAAACATCGGGAAAAACAGCTCTGTGGAAAGATATGGATTCACGGGGAATGACGGGATATCATAAATTGCTTTAAGCCTGAAGCGGCCCACTTCCTTCGACTCCCTGTCATTTTCATCCTCAAAGTATGTTTTGTATCGCTGCTGAAACCTGAACCTGGCGGAGATGTCAAAATCCCCGAGAGGCAGTTTTGCCTTTACATCTGCAAACCATTTGTGCCTTGGATGAAATAACTCATCATCTTCCTTGAATTGGGTGTATCTGTATGAGAGAGCCGCTGAAAGGTATTTATTGAATTTGTAATTAAATCCGATATCAAAAAATGCTTCTTCAATTTCCGATACATTATGATAGGTCCTCAGATTGACATCGAAATTCAAATCAAGGTTCTTGATAAGTTCCTTTTCGGCAGAGATGCCGGCCCATATGCCAAAATCCTTTTCCTGTGAAAATGTGACCGGGGCTGTGATAATCAGCAGTAACAGCAGCAATTTCTTCTTAATCCTCATCGTCATCATCATTAATATTTTTTACTGAAGAATTGAACTGGCTGATCTTATCGGAATAATAATAAATGGTAAGTTCGCAAATGTCACGAAGAAAATTTATTTTGCCTATATCAACCCTGTTGATCTTCCTGATGCCGGTCCTTTCCTGCAGATCCATGATCAGCTCATCATAGCGCTCCTCCTTTATAAGATTGATCTTTTCGTATATAATGAGCTTTGATGATTCATGCTTTATCAGCCAAAGCTTTTCAAGTCCGTAGGTTATGAAAATAATTACAAAGTTGGAGAACAGGAGGTCAATAAGACTGGTTTCGGTATTTGTAAGTGCGTTGATGACGGAAACCCCTATAATCAGGAAGAGATATGTCATTTCCTTGATTGGAATTGCATCGGTCCGGTATCGTATTATCCCGAATATTGCAAACATTCCTAGGGCAAATCCTATCTGAAGCTTGACGCTTTCAAGCAGGAAGCAAAGGAGGAAAACGATGCTGGATATCAGGATATATGTAAAGAGGTAATCCTTACGTTTGGTTTTTGAATAGTAGAGCCATCTCACAAGTATCATTATCACTGACATGTTAAGGATAAACCTGAGGACAAATTCGAGAAATCCCGGGATATCAATCAGCCGGATTCCGGCGATGTTTACGGCTTCAGGCACTAAGAGATCCATTGTATTCATTTTCGATCCTGTTTAATAAAAGAATTTTTGGTTTAAGAATGCCTTTAAGGGGCAAATCATAAAGGATTGCACATCCTGTACAATATTTGCTGAATGCCGATGGATAAACGGAAAACTGCTTTATCATTGCTGAAAACGGAGAGCGGGCGGCGACTCCCTGGCTTTTAAGCTCAAGTATTGCAATCATGGGTAATTCAGCACTTCCTCCTTCCTGCGTCGTGAACGTCAGGTCGAGATCGAGCGTGATCCTCTCAGGCGTATCAAAACCTGTGAACGTTATCCTTGTAAAGTTGTTTTCAAGGACCTGCCTGAGTGATCCGGGATCGAATGCTGCCCGTGTTTTAATGAAATCCTTCGCCGTTTCATCAAAGAAACGTTCCGAAGGTGAGTTCTCGATTCTCCATTTGACGGTCCTGCCTTTTTTTGTTTTCCTTTTTATTTCAAGAAATGTATTTCCGGTGGAGTTATAGGTTCTGAACCTTATCTTAAATCGTCCTGTTCTTTCCGTTACATGCTGCCTGAAAAAAAGGAAGTCAGGTGTATCAAAGTACACTGTGGTATAGGATGAGATCCTTTGTTTGCATATCTCCAGAACCCTGTACCTTCCCTTCATCAGATCCAGAAGATAAGGGACACGGTTTGCAGGAAGAAGATACTTTGTGTCGATCCTGTCCATGAGCTTAACCTTATCCAACTCCTCAAGCCTGATACTGTTAAAGGAATCCAGAATATTTAAAATCTCAGGGTTCATGCTGATTAATAAGTTGTGTACTGATATGTCTTCTTCGACTTCAGCTTTTTATTGGCATCATATACATACTTTTCGATCCTCATCCCGTCGGCATATTTGTATTCCGAGGTTTCAACAAGCCGTCCCGACGGGTCAAATTCTTCTTCCTTTATCTTATTGTCATCCGGGTCGTACTGGTACTTGAAATGTTTGGTCACCTTGCCCTGCTTGTAGGTTATATCCTCAATAAGGTTTCCGCGGGAATCAAAATACTGCTCAGTGTCCTTGTACTTGCGGCTTACAAGCATATCGTACTTTTCCTGGTAGACAATAATGCTTTTTATCTTCCTGTCAGGCTCCTTTTTCTGTGCGCTTACTGTCGCATTCAGACTTATCGTAAGCAACAGGAGCATTATGATTCTTGCTGTTTTCATCTTTAATGTGCTATAGCTTATTTTAACGTAACGGAAGTGCTAAAAGTGTCCATATGACACTAAAAAGTTCTGTTCGCCGGATCTAGGCAATATATTCTGTCAGTCCCAGATTTGGTTCGGGCAGTATATCGCTGAGGGATTCGTGGATAACAAGGGCTGCACCAAGGGCGGTCGCATTGTTTATAACCGATGTATATACCTTTTTTGAAGGAAATGCCTGGGCGATCAGCTTGAGGAAGATTTTGTTCCTGGCAAATCCTCCGGTTATATACAGGTTTTCAGTATCATCAATGTCAGGAAGTATGAGCCTTATGGCTTCATGGACCAGTTCGCTCAGTTCACTCATAAGCTGATGATAGCCCTCGTCAAAAGATTTAAAATCAAACAGGTCAATCCTCTCCCTGAATTCCCTCGATCCCGGTCCGCTGATGAAAAATGCCCTTTTGTCGCCGCTATACCTGGTTTTCAGCATGTTAAGCAGATCCTGGTCAAACTTTACATTCTTATAAAAGCTGTCAGTGGTACTGAAATGCTCATTCAGCATCTTTACTCCGTTATCATGCATGTTCCCGAGGAAAAGCCTGGATGATTTTACCGGCTGCCTTGCAATGCTCATATAGCAAAGACAGTCGTTGTCGAGTTGTTCGACTGACAGCTTTTCGTTGTTGAACGGATTCATGCTGATGCACCAGGTTCCGGTGGAGATGAGGAGGAATTTCCCTCTGTTTCCCGTAAAATAGGGTGCGAGTGATGAAGAGCTGTCATGAATTCCTATCCCAACATTGATTTTTTTACCGTCAATATCAACCTGATTGAATGTATTGACCGGGATGGGCTCCGGGAGATTGAGCCCATGGTCGGAAACCCATGCATGGTATTTCATATTGTCAAAATCCCACAGCCCTGTATGGCAGCCTATTGAGGTGTGCTCCGAGCAGATTTTGCCTGTTATCAGATAAGAAAGGTATTGAGGCAGATGTAAAATATACCGCACCCTTGAAAACACTTCAGGCTTTTCGGTTTTAAGCCAGAGTATCTGAATTCCCGAATTAAGCATGCCCAAAGCAGGAGAAGCAGTTCTCCTGCAGAATTCATCCTGACCGCCATATCTCCTGTAAAGCCTTTCAGGAATTCTTTCATCGATCGGTTTTAGGTAATTATAGGCCGGCCCTATTCTCTGACCCTCTTCATCAAGATAAATTATCGTGGCACCATAGGTGGCAAAATTGAGTGCAGTGAGGTCATATTTATCTGAATGTACAAGTTTTGTAATGGATTCCCTGATCCATGTCTCGATAAGCTCAATATTGTCGCATTCAAATCCGTCATCATCGAGTTTTTCCGGAATTCTTATCTCCTGCTCGAGAACAACCTTGAAAGCATAATCAAACAACAGCAGTTTCTTGTTGGTTTTTCCAACGTCAAATATGCCGATAACTTTCTCCTTCATATTCCCCCCGGTTATGCTAATGGATCAAACGGAATTATTGTGATTTCTATCTTTTTGTCAATACGTCAGCTTCATATTTTATTATCTCCTCAATATAATCCTGCCCTGCCGGGACCTTGCTTTTCAGGCAATAGTAATCCCATACTGCCCCAAACGGCTTGGTTTTCATGAGTTCGAGCCATGAGAGCCTTTCAAAGGTTTTTCCCTGCTCCTCAAATTTCAGAAGGGTCTGGTAAGGTTCAAGCATTGCATACATGAAGGCCATCTGGGCCGACCTGGTTCCGATCACATAGGCGCCGATCCTGTTAAGGCTTGCATCAAAGAAATCGAGGCCGATATTTACCCTGCCAAGAACCTTTGCCCTTACTATCTCCAGTGCGATCATCAGCAACTCATCGTTGAATGTCAGAACATGGTCGCTGTCCCATCTGACTCCCCTTGTAAGGTGCAGAAGTATCTCGTCAATATACAGCAGAATTGATGATATTTTGTCTCCCACCTGTTCGGTGGGGTGGAAATGGCCGTTGTCGAGAGTGATCATGGTATTGTTCTGAACTGCATACCCCATATAGAAATCATGCGATCCAACCACCATCGCCTCTGAACCTATTCCGAAAAGCTTGCTTTCAATTGAGTCTTTCAGGTATTTCCTCGGATATTTTATTGTAAATATCTCATCAAGCGATTTTTTAAGGAGCCTGCGTAATCCCATCCTGTCGACCGGAGTATCCTTAGATCCGTCGGGGATCCAAATATTATGAACCGATGGCGTTCCAAGCTGTTTCCCCATTTCAGCTGCTATTTCGCGGCATCTCCTGTTGTGCTCCACCCAGAATTTCCTGATCCTGGGGTTCTTGCTCGAAAGGGTAAATCCATCATCTGCCAGCGGATGTGAGAAGCAGGTGCAATTGAAATCAAGGCCTATTTCCCTCTTCTTTGCCCAGTCGATCCATCCCTGGAAGTGTTTCACCTCAATCTTGTCGCGGTCGACAAGTTTACCGCCAAACTCCCCATAGATGGCATGGAGGCTGAGTCTCTGCCTTCCCGGAAGAAGCGACATGACCTTGTCGAGATCATCTCGCATCTGAGCGATGGTTTTAGCTTTTCCCGGATAGTTCCCGGTTGCCTGGATTCCTCCTCCGCCAAGCTCAGCGCCCTCCTTTTCAAATCCTCCTACGTCGTCGGTTTGCCAGCAATGAAGGCTGATTACCAGATCGTCCATTTGCTGAAGGACCTTTTCAGTGTCAACTCCAAGTTCAGCATACTGTTCCCTAGCAAGCTGGTATGATTTTTTAATGAGCTCTTTATCCATATTATCAAGTTTATATTGTTCTGACTTATTTCCTTATATCTCTATTTCTTTTATTTCTTTTATTTCTTTTATTTCTTTTCCTTTCAGATCCCTACTCAAGGAAAAATACCTGTTCCAGTGGTATCGTCACCGGCGAATTGTCGGGATTCGTTTCCATGATATCGGCCATGTATTTCCACCATTTCTTTACAATCTCCTCAGTGCCAAGGTCCTGCGAGGAGCTCTCACCCGATTGTTCCTGATATGCAAAAAGGATATTCGTCTCTTCATCATAGAATATTGAATAGTTACCTATGCCCTGATCCTTAAGCATTTTTACAAGTTCGGGCCATATTTCGCCGTGCCTCTTCCGGTATTCATCCCTGAATCCAGGGATAAGTTTCATCTTGAATCCAAATCTTTTCATGATCCAGGGATTAACCTAATTTTACAACAAAAGTTGAAAGTATAAGAACCGCAATGCCGATCACCAGAATGACAACCGTTTTCCGGTTGACCCCTTTCCATTCGTTTAGAACGATTCCCCATATATTGCTTATTGCGATGTTCAGTGCCATCAGTATGCTCCATCCGAAAACAGCCATGCCCTCAGGCAGTTTGCTTGATCCCATTCCGAAGAAATGGAACTGAAGGAACCAGAGGAATCCGGCCAGAAATGTGAAAGCAAGGTTATTCAGAAGCACTCCGCCTGATGTGGAAAAATAATCAGTATAGGTTTTATTTTTGATGTTCAGATATCCGCAATAAATAAGATTGGTAATAAACCCGCCGAAAAGGATAAAAATAAGAGTAGGATTTTTCTGAAACAACGGGTTGGTGCCATGAGCAAGTGCAACCTCTTCGATGGATTTTCCCGCTTCAAATCCAAAATTGAAACAGGCACTCATTATACCTGCAAATACTGCGATCAGGATACCTTTTTTCAATGCGAATTCCTTTACAGATGCCCTCTTCTGCTCTTCGGTCATTTCCTTGCTTTTAAGAGCTCCTGCGTAACCTATAATGGAAATTCCTGCAACGGTTATCGCCACTCCGATCACGGTAAGGATACCTGCCCTTGATGAGAACAGGTCCTGCCCGGCAACAACGGCAGGAATAATAGTGCCGAATGCGGCGCATAAGCCGAGGGCTATGCTCTGGCCCAGTGCCACACCCAGGTAACGCATGCTCAGCCCGAATGTCAGACCACCGAACCCCCACAGCACTCCGAAAAACATTGCCATCAGTTTGGCCGAGGAAGGCGCTTCATTAAGTATCGGGATAAGTTCACCCCTTGGGACGAAAATGAGGCCAAACAACCAGGGAGCAATAAGCCAGGCAGCCACACCCTGAACAATCCAGTACGATTCCCAGGCCCATCCCTTTACTTTTTTCAGGGGAACATAAAAGCTTGCGGCACCTATACTGCCCAGAGCTATTAAGAGTATACCCGCAATTGGATTCATTAATTGTAAGATTGTTTTTTGGTAAAAAAAATTAAAGAGTATAAAAATAGTGATTTTACCTTTCCTTAATCCGATAAAAATAGATAAATTTCAAATCTCGATTCTTAAAACCTAAATCACATATTATGAAATCATTAAAACTGATCCTTTGCCTTCTGATAATTCCGGTGCTCTCATTTTCACAGGATCTGTCGACTTATGACCTGACATGCGGGCATAGGAAGAACCCTGTAGGAACCGATGTTCCACAGCCCCGCCTCTCGTGGAAGATCAAAGGCTCCGGCACAGGTATTATGCAGAGTGCCTATTCAATAAGGGTGGCTAACGATCCAGGGTTTCCCTCTTCGGCAATTGTCTGGCAATCAGGCAAAATAGTATCTGACCAGTCTGTCCTGATAAACTACAGCGGAAAGGAGCTCCGGCCCGGTCAAAGATACTGGTGGCAGGTCAGGGTCTGGGATAATAAGGGACGGGCATCAAAATGGAGCGAAACTGCATTATGGGAAACCGGTTTGATGTCGTCCGGGAACTGGAAAGCGAAATGGATCGAAATGGAAGGAGATACAAACCGGTACTCCCCCTCACCCCATTTCAGGAAGGAATTTTCCATTGAAAAGAACATTGCAAGAGCTGTTGTTTATGTTACCTCCCATGGGTTTTATGAACTTCACCTTAACGGGAAAAAGGTTGGTGACCAGGTTCTGACCCCTGGGTGGACCACATATGGAAAACGGATTCAATATCAGGTTTATGATATTACAGACCAGGTTGTCAAGGGGAAAAATGCTGTCGGTGCCGTACTGGGTGACGGATGGTACCGCGGAACCCTTGCCTGGGGGAATAATTGGGCCATATATGGCAAGAGGCTGGGACTTCTGATGCAGATGAAAATTACTTTCACCGACGGCTCCGAATCGCTCATAATAACGGATGACTCCTGGAAAAGCAGCAATGATGGGGCAATCCGGATGAACGATATTTATAATGGTGAGACCTACGATGCGACCAGAAAGCTTACCGGATGGAATCTTCCGGGATATGATGATTCAAAGTGGAAACCCGTCAGAACCGGCCTTTACAACAATAATATAATTGCCTCCGAGGGAGCAGCCATAAAAAAGATCCAGGAGATAAAACCCGTGAAAGTCTTCCGTTCACCAAAGGGAGCTCTTCTTGCCGATATGGGCCAGAACATGGTCGGCTGGGTCAGGCTGAAAGTTACCGGGCCAAGGGGAACGACAATTAAAATCCGTCATGCAGAAGTCCTCGATAAATTCGGGGAATTCTATACAGCAAACCTTCGCGTTGCAAAATGCGAGCTTAACTACACACTTGCAGGAACCGGGGAAGAGATATTCGAGCCAAGGTTCACATTTATGGGATTCCGCTTCCTCGAAATAACAGGTTTCCCAGGCGAACTGACAACTGACAATATCACCGGTGTTGTTGTACATTCCGATATGCCTGTTACAGGGACATATGAAAGCTCCAATCCTCTCATAAACCAGCTCCAGCATAATATCCAATGGGGCCAGAAAGGTAATTTCGTAGATGTTCCGACCGACTGCCCGCAGAGGGATGAACGTCTCGGATGGACCGGCGATGCCCAGGCATTCAGCCGCACGGCTGCCTATAATTATAATGTAGCCGCATTTTTTACCAAATGGCTTAAAGATGTTGCCCTCGATCAGAAGGCCGATGGGGCCGTACCTGATGTAATACCTGATGTGTTAAACAGGCAGGATGCGAAAACTGCTGCCCCTTCTGCCGGATGGGGTGATGTTGCAGTTATTGTTCCCTGGACCATGTACCAGGTTTATGGTGACAGGGAATTCCTTGAAAACCAGTATCCCAGCATGAAGAAATGGGTTGAATACATACGTACGAAATCGGGAGATTCATTCATCTGGAAGGGCGGAAGCAAGTACGGCGACTGGCTCTTTTATCATCCTCCCGTCAATAACCACAGCGAACCTGACGGTTTTACCGAACATGATTTCATTGCCACCGCATTTTTTGCCTATTCAGCCGACCTGCTTGCCCGGTCAGCCAGGGTGCTCGGCAAAACAGACGATGAAAAAAATTATACCGAACTGTTCGACAAAATCAAAAATGTGTTTGTCAGGGAGTATGTCACACCCGCAGGTAGGGTTGGGACCAACTCACAAACCTCCTATGTACTGGCGCTGATGTTTAACCTGCTTCCAGAGGATCTTAGGCCAAAGGCAGCCGGATTCCTTGTCAATGATATAAAAAGCCGGAGGAATCATCTTTCGACCGGATTCCTCGGAACTCCTTTCCTCTGCCATGTGCTCTCACAGAATGGTTATAACGATGTTGCTTATGATCTTCTTCTTCAGGAGACCTACCCGTCGTGGCTTTATCCTGTAAGAATGGGAGCCACAACAATCTGGGAGCGCTGGGACGGTCAAAAAACCGACAGCACCTTCCAGGACGCGGGAATGAACTCATTTAACCATTATGCCTATGGTGCTATCGGCGACTGGATGTACAGGGTATCTGCCGGTATCGATAATGTAAGTCCCGGATATAAGGAAATCATTATTCAACCCTCCCTGACAGGAAGACTCAGTTTTTCAAAAGCTTCATTTGAGAGCCCTTATGGTACTATCACTTCGGGATGGGAAAGAAAGGACGGCAAAATTCTACTGAATGTCAGAATACCTGCGAATACCAAAGCAACAATCTGCCTGCCGGTCAATTCTGCAGAAAAGGTTAAAACAGGTAACAAAGCGCTTTCTGAAAACCAGGATTTCAGGAATATCCGGATCAGTGGTGAAAAAGTTCTTGTCGATTCGGGTTCAGGAGAGTATCTCTTTGAAATAACTGAATAGAAAACAGAAACGGTTGACAGAACTTTTTTAGCTTTAGCCTCTTTTCCTGAACTGTTACTATGAGCTTTCCTGGAAATCATTTAGGTGAGTTTGCAGCCCTTCTAACTGCATGCTTCTGGACTGTGACATCGTTATCGTTTGAATCAGCCAGTAAAAAGATAGGATCGGTTGTCGTCAATATTCTCAGGCTCATTATAGGTTTTATCTTCCTGAGCATCTTTACGCTTGTATACCGTGGAATGATATTTCCGGTCGACGCGGGCTCAGGGAATTGGTTCTGGCTTGTGCTATCGGGGCTGGTAGGCTTTGTCTTTGGTGATCTTTTCCTGTTTAAGTCATATACTCTAATAGGATCAAGGTTTGCGATGCTGATAATGACTCTCGTCCCTCCTATTACGGCATTCTTCGGCTTTTTGATTCTCGGCGAAAAGCTGACAATGTTCAACTTTCTTGGCATGGCACTGGCATTCCTTGGAATAGCAATGGCAATTTTCAGCAGGAATGGAAAAGGTGACAGATTGTCGTTGAAACTATCCCCAAGAGGAATCCTGTATGCCTTTGGTGGAGCTGTGGGACAGGCTTTGGGTCTGATATTAAGCAAACTGGGGATCAGGGATTATGATCCTTTTGCTGCCACTCAGATAAGAATCCTTGCTGGAATTGCAGGGTTTGCCTTACTGGTAACAGTTTTGAGGAGGTGGAATACTGTAACTGCTGCAGTTCTGAACAGACCGGCAATGTTACCAACTACAGTAGGTGCCTTTTTTGGTCCTTTTCTCGGAGTTTCTTTTTCACTTATTTCAATAAAACTCACCGAAGCCGGGATTGCGTCGACGATTATGGCCCTGGTTCCTGTACTGATTATACTTCCGGCAGTGGTTTTGTACGGGCAAAAAGTTACTATTGCAGAAGTTGCCGGCGCAATTATTAGTGTGGCAGGTGTTGCATTGTTCTTTATTTAACCGGCATTATATTGCAAATATCAATTACTATCGAATAACACACTAATGACATCTGAGGAATTAAGAAACAGGATTTCCGAAGGCGAGTTCCTCGTCTTAACCTCCAGAAGCAGCGGTCCGGGAGGTCAGAATGTAAATAAGGTAAATACCAAGGTTGAAATACATTTCAACATCAGCCTCTCTTCAGGACTTTCGGATACTGAGAAAGAAAGGATTCTCAGGAAGCTTAAGAACAGGATAAACTCAGAAGGCGAGCTGGTTGTAAGGTCCCAGTCGGAGCGTACCCAGCTGAACAACAGGAAAAAAGCCATTGAAAGGCTTTTCCTTCTCCTTTCTGAATGTCTTACTGAAAGACCTCCTCGCAAACCCACAACACCAACCATGAAATCGAAAACAGATCGGCTCGATGAAAAGAAAAAGAGGGGTAGAATAAAAAGATTGCGTTCAGATGACACCGGTCAGAATGATTATTCATAAATATATTTTCATCTAATACATACAGCCTGGCATTTATATTGTTGTATTATCAGGGTCAGCCATCAGAAATACGGCAAAGGTTATTATTCCCAGGTAAGATCCTCTGAATCTTTCATTTCCACATTCTTTATACGAGCCATACGGTTATCGTTATATATCCGCTCGTCAATTATCCTGAAATATTTCCTTTCCTGAAATAATTTAACTTATGAACATCCGTTATAAAGCATACTTTTTTTACCAGAAAGGACCACTTGACACAAGGAAATTTTTGTTAAATATCAGATATAAAGTTCTGGCATAATAATTGATAAACTGCATTCTTGAAAGTTAAAGAAGGTTATCAGGATTTTGATAAAGTATTAAATGAAAAATGTTTCGAAGAACAGTGTGGGACATGACGAGGAAAACAGTTGTTTTCACGTGATTCGGAGTATATGCTAAACGGGCATAATATAATGACAGACAATTATTTATCTAGTTGCGTGAACAATTCTGGCACACCTGTTGTTAATAAAAGAAATTTCATGTTAATATTTATTCGGGTCAAATGGTACAATGTATTTATGGAATATATATTTTTGGCGCAATTTATTTTTAACTAAAACGATTTAAACCAAGCAAATTAAAAGCAATTGATGAAATCTTTCATCGACAAAAATGAACGCTAACAATAATGAGGTTGCACCCCCCCGCTGTGAGGGCCGCCTCGTGGGTTGCTCTTCTGATGAAGAGCCTGGCGCGAAAACCACGTTTTTTTCGCAAAACGCAATCCCAAACCTGTCAGTTAGCACCCGGAGTTCGGAATTCATGCACCGCTACTTCCCCCTGACAACCATCGAATCCTGGAATGATTGGAAATGGCAGCTTCGCAATGCTTTCACAAGCATTGACGATCTGAGAAAAATCATGAAGTTAACCGAGAAGGAGATTATGGCAATTAACAACCTTAAAGGCCGTCTTCCATTAAGGATTACCCCCTATTTCGCTTCATTGATTTACAACACCAAACCCTCTCATCCCCTTCGTCGCAATGTTGTACCTGTTGTGGAAGAATTGCTTGAGACAAGAAGTGAACAATCCGATCCCCTGCATGAGAAGTCTTTCTCACCTGTAAAGGGTATTGTTCACAGATATCCCGACAGGGTTTTATTCACTGTCACCCAGGTATGTTCAAATTACTGCAGGTATTGCACCCGTTCCCATTCAGTAGGACGGCTCGACAAACTGGGAAGGCAGGATTATGAAAAAGCTTTTAATTATATAGCCTCTCACAAGGAAGTAAGGGATGTGCTTATCAGCGGCGGTGATCCTCTCACCCTCACTGATGAAACCCTTGACTATATCCTTTCAAATATCCGCAGAATCGAGCACGTCGAGATGATCCGTATCGGAACAAGAACCCCTGTGGTTCTGCCGCAGCGAATTACCGACGGGTTGATCAATGTACTCAGGAAATACCACCCGCTCTTCATCAGCCTTCATTTTTCACACCCTCTCGAGATCACTGAAGAGTGTGCAAAGGCTTGTAATAAACTTGCTGACGGCGGATTCCCCCTCGGAAGCCAGACTGTTCTCCTTAAAGGCATCAACGACAATGTTCCCGTAATGAAGGAGCTTATGCACAAGTTGCTGATGGTTCGGGTTAGACCATACTATCTGTATCAGTGTGATCTTATTCCGGGTTCAAGCCATTTCAGAACAACCGTTGCTAAAGGTCTCGAGATCATCAAGGGCCTCCGCGGGTTTACAAGCGGATATGCTGTTCCTACATTTGTTGTCGACGCTCCCGGAGGAGGAGGTAAAATCCCTCTGCTTCCCAATTATGTTGTGGAGCATAACGATGAACATGTTGTTTTGCGAAATTACAAGGGTGTTCTCTGCGAGTATCCTGAAAAATAAGGTCTGAATACAGATGAAAATCGGATTGACTTATGACTTGCGGTCGTGGTATCTTGACCGTGGATATTCTATGGAAGATACCGCAGAATTTGACAAGCAGGACACAGTTGACGCTATAAGTGCCGCACTCAGGAATATGGGTCACGAAACGGAACCTGTTGGCAACTGTTTTCAGCTTATAGAGGCTCTCACGGAAGGTAAAAGATGGGACCTGGTGTTCAATATTGCAGAAGGATTATATGGGGACGGAAGGGAATCGGTAGTTCCGGCCATTCTCGATCAGTACAGGATACCTTATGTTTTCAGCGGCCCGGTAATAATGGGGATTTCGCTTAACAAGCACCTTACAAGGCTTATTGTTTCAGCTGCCGGAGTGCCTGTAAGCCCCGGGACGATTATTTCTGACATTAAGGATGTAGAAAAATGCATTCTTGAATACCCGTTATTTGTCAAACCGGTTTCGGAAGGCACCGGCAAGGGAATAACCGAAGAAAGCCTTGTCCGTTCGGAAGCCGGATTAAGGAAGATGGTTGGATACCTTCTTTCAAGATTCAGTCAGCCGGTGTTGGTTGAGGAATACCTCCCGGGAAGGGAATTTACCGTTGGAGTTATTGGCTCAGGCGATGATGCCGTTGCAATAGGAGGAATGGAAGTAGAATGCAAGGATAATCTTCCATATTCGGTGGAATTCAAGGAAAACTATCAGATCTTCTGCAAATATATGCCTATGGCAGGCGAATACGCCGAAGAATGCAAAACCGTTGCCCTGAATGTCTGGAAGGCTCTTGGAGCTGTCGACGGAGGAAGAGTCGATGTAAAAGCTGACCGAAATGGACGGATTTGCTTCATGGAGGTCAATCCTCTGGCCGGACTTCATCCCGTTCATTCGGATCTGCCGATTCTTTCCAATATGATTGGGATCAAATACCAGACGCTTATCGAAATGATAATGCACTCAGCAATAAAACGGCATAAACTAACCGCTTGATGATAAAAAAATGCTGCATTCTGTTCAACCAGCCACGAGAAGGAGCCCTTGCCGATGAACTTGATGTACTTGAACAGGTGGAATACATCGGTGAGAATCTCAATAAATTGGGAATCGAAACATACACTAAAGGCATCACTTCGGATTTCATGAATGAAGTGGCTGTTCTTGCCGGCGAGAAGCCCGACTTTGTTTTCAACCTTGTTGAATCAATTGACAATAAGGGAGAGCTTTGCTATTTTGTTCCGGCACTGCTCAACATGTATTCAATCCCATATTCTGGCAATCCTCTTGAAGCGCTGTTTATCACAACCAGCAAGGCGCTGACAGGCAAAATATTGCGTGAGCATGGAATAAGCTCACCCTCATCATATTTCCCGTCTCAGCATGAAATGCTGAAATCCGGAAACATGTACATCATCAAGCCGGTTTGGGAAGACGGATCCCTTGGAATAACAGGAGATTCAGTCTTCACTTACAATGCTGAATATGAAGCCAGGCTAATGGAATTTGATGACTCTCACTGGATAATTCAGGATTTTATCGACGGACGTGAATTCAATATAAGTGTCCTTGCCGGTAAAACAGGCCCGGATGTAATGCCTCCGGCTGAAATGGTATTCCATAACTTCAGGGAAGATATGCCGAAGATTGTTGATTTTAAAGCAAAATGGGTTGCTGACAGCTTTGAATATGAAAATACTATCAGGGAATTTCCCGGGAAAAACCTTAATCCGGTCCTGGCTGAAAAAATCCGGGAAATGGCATTGAAATGCTGGCAGGTATTTGGATTAAAAGGTTATGCAAGGGTTGATATGAGAATTGACAAATATGAAAATCCCTACGTGATAGAGGTCAACGCCAATCCCTGCATGTCTCCCGACAGCGGACTGATTGCGGCTACGATCGAGGCAGGCTTGCCCATAACTGTCGTCCTCCAGCGAATTATCGGCGATCTTAATCATTAAAATTATGGCAATGATTTCAAAAGGTATTAAGTCGGAGGAGAGGAAAAGCATAGAGGATATTTTGCGTTCCTCAGGATTTTTCTATGAGTTTGAAATCGAAACCGCTCTCGAGATAGCCGATGAAACCCTGGCTAAAGGATCCGATAAAAGCGGATATTACTGGCTTAAGGCAACTGATGAGGATGGTGTGATCGCATTTGCAAATTATGGCAAAAATGCTTTTTCGACACATTCATGGGATCTCTACTGGATTGCCGTTCATCAGAATTCAAGGAATAAAAAGCTGGGCACAGTGATGCTTAAAGCAATTGAAGAGGATGTAAAAAACATGGGAGGTAAAATTCTCTGGATTGAGACTTCCGGGCGGCCATTATATGCTTCAACTGAGAGCTTTTACCGTAAAAATGGCTATCAGCTTGCAGCCAGCCTGAAAGATTTCTACGGGCCCGGGGATCCAAAACAAATTTACTCTAAAGTACTTTAAATAAGATTGGAGTTATAATACTCAGGCTTTCCTGTCACCTCCTCCCCTAGCCATCCAGGCCTCTCAAAAGACTCATCTTCGCTGTCCAATTCAAGTTCAGCGATTATAAGTCCTTCATTCCTGCCATGAAATACGTCGACCTCAAACCTGTGTCCTGAGAATGGAACTATATATCTCGTCTTTGAAATAGCCTCCGGAAGGCACACTTTAAGGACTTCAAGAGCCTCGGAAACAGGAATTTCAAATTCCCATTCATGTCTTGAAAAATCAGTTTTTTTGACTGGTGCCTTTACCGACAGGATTGCCGTGGCCCAATTTGATATTCTTAACCTTATTATCCTTTCTGGATCAACTGAAAGATAACCCTGGGTAATTTCAATCTGCCTTACAGCAAGATCCATGAACTCTCCCGCGACAAGAAACTTGCGTTCGATCTCCTTAGCCATTCTTTTATTGTAAAGGTATTACTTTTTAGTTTAACTTCGTGTGCTTTGCGCCTTCTTTGCGTGCTTTGCGGTTAAGAAGGACTTTTTCAACAATCCCCATTTTGGATTTTCCTATTAATTTTATTTTGAGTAATTTTAAGTATGGATGTTAAGATAGAAACAGGTTGGAAAAGCAGGCTCCGGCCCGAATTTGAAAAGGATTATTTTATCAGGCTAACGGATTTCGTAAGGGATGAATACCTTAAAGTAGTTGCCTATCCCCCCGGATCCCTTATTTTCAACGCTTTCGATGTTTGTCCCTTTGATAAGGTCAAAGCGGTCATCATAGGGCAGGATCCGTATCATGGCCCGGGTCAGGCGCATGGGTTATGTTTCTCGGTCAGGGAAGGAGTCGATTTCCCCCCAAGCCTCTTAAATATTTTCAAGGAAATTGAAGGCGATCTTGGCATACCCCGGCCAAAATCGGGTGATCTCACACGATGGGCAAAACAGGGAGTGCTCCTGCTGAATGCTACGCTCACTGTCAGGGCTCATCAGGCCGGATCTCACCAGAAAAAGGGCTGGGAGGAATTTACGGATTATGTCATAAAGGCGCTTAACAGCGAAAAAATGAATCTTGTGTTTTTCCTCTGGGGAGCCTATGCCCAAAAAAAAGGGGAATCAATCGACCGGTCACGGCATCTTGTTCTTGAATCGGTTCACCCCTCTCCCCTTTCAGCTTCAAAGGGATTCTTCGGGAACAGGCACTTCAGCAAATGCAACGATTATCTGTCAAGCCACGGAATTGAACCCGTTGACTGGAGGTAGTGACTGCTATACTCATTTGGCCTTATCCAGAGCCTCAGTCATGGTTTCTTTCAGGGTGTGAGGATTTTCAAATCCGACCGATAATCTGATTATGCCGGGTTCCGGAAATTTGGCTCCCCAGACCGACTCAACAGGCATCATTATTGTTTTCGGATCACCCAGTGACGGAATAATCTTAATATTGTCAGAAACAGCCCTGATGAAACCATTCCGTTTTTGTTTTTTCTCCTGGTCCGAACTTCCGCTGAAATCAAATGTAACCATGGCTCCGAAGCCCTTAGCACCAAATAATTTCAGGGCATCCGGGTGCGTCGGATGCTCCTTCAGTCCGGGATACCAGACCTTTCTGACTGAAGCATGGTTTCTAAGAAGCTCAGCAACCATTACAGCATTATTGCATTGTTCCCTGAATCTGAGTCCGAAAGTCTGTATCTGCGTATTCAGCCTGTATGCATCATCCGGCGAAATCATATGGCCGACAAATTTCCTGTATTCTATGGAGTCTTTCATCAGTGCCGTGTCGTTCCCGCACAGAACGCCGGCAGTTATGTTTCCGTGACCTGAAAAGTATTTTGTGACACTGTGTACAACTATATCAGCCCCCATACCTAGAGGTTTGCATAGTGAAGGCGTGGCAAAGGTATTATCGACAATAACCCTTGAGCCATACTTATGGGCCAGCGTTACGACAGCCTCAACATCGGTGACTATAAGCATCGGATTGGATATTGCCTCTATATAAACGAGTTCAGGTTTGATATCTTTCAGAACGAGCTCAAATTCAGCGAGGTCGTATCTCTCACCGGAAGGATAAAAGTTATGAATAGTAAGTCCTCTTCTTTTTCTGAGCACCGAATCGGTGTAAGAGATTGTCCCTCCGTATATTTCGCTGAAAAAGAGCCATGATCTTGTCGATTCAGCCTTCTGGAAAACCGATACTGCAGTATCAATTGCCGACATGCCCGACTGAGTAAGAAGAGCCCACCGGCAACCCTCGAGCGTCATGATCTCTTCCTCCGCAGCTATGACGGTTGGATTTCTGTAGCGTGAATAGATATAGAGATCAGGAATCCTCTCATTTTCCGTTTCGCGCGAAAATGCATTTTTTGTTGTTTCAGCATCGAAAAGCTCGAATCCCGCATCTCTGTAAATCGGCATGCGCGAGCTGTTAACCGGTCTTCTTTTCATAATGGGGCAGTTCTAAATTATCGTGAGGCTGTTTGAAGGCACCCAGCCCTTGTTGCCGTCGGAGAGTTTTATCTCATACCATTCTCCTACATTATCCTCAATTTTAACCTTTGAACCTTCATGCAGGACAAACAGGTCAGTTCCGCTGCTGTCAGGCGAACTTTTGCCGTTTACGGAGGGAGCAAATATTACGGCTTCCCTGCTGTTGTAGACAAGGTTCCTGTTGCGTACCGTGAATGCGAGAGATGAGGTGGAAATTAAAAGCAGCAGCATAGCTGTCCAGAATCCGATTACCTTGATCCTGTATCCGCGCGAATAGATGTAAACCGACAAAAGGATCAGGAAAAGCACAAAAGTCACTATGCTTATTACGGCCCAATTGTTAGTCTGAAGCATAAGTGCAAGAAAATCATACCATTTGACAAAGAAGAGTTCAGGAATCTCCTCGAACTTATCAACTACAAGCGTCCTTGCTATCTGCAGGTTATAATTGATATTGCTGTCACCTGGCTTTAACAGACGGGCCCGTTCAAAAAAGAGTATGGCACCCGGAACATTGTTAAGCTTGAAATAGGCATTGCCTATATTGTAATTGAGCTCGGCCGACCGGTAGCCGGTGTCATATATTTCCAGCCATTCATCCAGGGCTCCCTGGTAATTGGATGCAGTATAGTATTCAACTCCCTTTCTGAATTTTTCTGATCGTTCCTCCTGTCCGATTACCAGACCGGCTGAAAAAACCAGCATCAGCACAATAAGTATATATATTCTCCGGGATCTCATGTCAGCCTATTGAATTTTCAAGTAATCGAATGAACCGTGCAGCTTCATCATAAATTCTTTCGGTCTCCTCAGCCGATGAAGAGGGTGCGAACCTTGCAAATTCACATTTGTCTATCACTGCTGCAAGGTTGTTTATCTCCGTCTCATCTATGCCTTTCTGTCTCAACGCTTCAACAGCGCTGCTCCTGTTAAGTCCTGAAACCTGGATGTTCAGTTTGTCGCTGAGGTAACCCCATAAAGCCTTCAGTATTTCTTCATAGAACTTATCGGGTTTCTTTTCCTTGATGCACTTTTCTGCTTCCTTCAGCCTCATTCCTGCCACTTTCCCTGCTTTTCTGTTCCTCACTGCCGATATGTCGGAATTGCGGCGGATATGTTCTCTTCTGATAAATAGTATCACGAGGAAGAGAATCAACGCAAAAGCGTAAAAGCTGTAGAACGATCTTTTAGAAGAGAACAGGTTGCCTGTTTTCCTTAAAGCTCCCGGGTTTGAGCTAATAAACCTGATGTCTTTACCAAGATATTTAACCTCTTCTTTTGCAACACCGCCATAGACGGTTATCCCGGTGTTCTGCTCGGTTCCCTTGCGTGCATGGAAACGAAGCTCCGGTGTGGTTATCCTTTCATATTGCCTCGAAGCCGAATTGAAGAAGGAATAAGTGACGGGAGGTATCGTAAAATCGCCGTAATGACGCGGGATAAGAAGGTATTCGAACGTTTTCTGCCCCGTGGTCCCTCTGATGCCGCTCCTGAGATTATCGGTGACTTTGGGATCATATACCTCAATATCGGCCGGCAGTTTCATCAAAGGGGCGTTTGCCAGTTTAAGGTTGCCGCTACCGGAAATCACCATTTTCAGGTTTACTGCATCATTGACGTTGACCGTATCTTTGCTGAGTGACGAATTAAGGGTAATATTACCCACAATTCCCGAAAAATCAGCAGGTTTATCACCCGGAAGAGGATTCACTTTAATTTTAGCCGGTCTGCTGGCTACAGCTTTGGGAATGGTGGTATATGATGAAAAGAAATCACCGAAGAACGGGTCCGACTGTCCGGTTTTCTGCCGGATCAGGACCGATATCTGTACCGGGTCAATAGTCACCTCTCCCGGGAACTGGGGATAGAGGAGAAATTGCTGAACAACTCCTGTCCCGTAAATGGTTCCGTTTACATTTTCGCGCTGAAGCGATGTCAGCGGAGGAGTCTCAAGGTCCGTTTTGAGAAATCCCTCAAACCCCGGGTATTTTATTTCATTTATTCCTGTTATGTCGACTCGTGTGTAAATCTTTACGGTAACGCCGATTGGTTCTCCGATAAAAACATTCTTTTTATCCAGGGAGAGGTTGACGAATATGTCATCTCCCGTCTCCTCCACCTGTTCCTGGTTCCCGGAAGAACGTCCGGGAGCCGCAGCATTTTGACGGTTTGCACTGCTTCCTATTACCTCAATTCTCAGTGAATCGGAGTAATAAGTCTTGTTTTTTATTGAAATTGAAGCGGGTGGTATCACAAATTTGCCTTCCTTCAATGCCTGCAGGTAATAAACATAGGTATATGTTGTCTCCCTTGTAATTTTACTGCCTATCATCTGTGTACTTGAACTGTAGGAAGTCTGGGGGCCCATAAGCTTATAAAAGCCTGTAAATGAAGGCTCCGAAAAATTACCCCCTCCCGAATTGATGGTCCAGGAGATCATAAACTGCTCACCTTCCTGCACCACTTCGGGATAATCTGCCTTAACGGATATTTCCTGCCCTTCTGCAGTGAAGTGCAGAAGCATAACAAACATCGCCGTTAATAAATACTTGCTTTTCATTATTTCAGATTACCAGTTTTTAAGGGTTTTTACCCTTGCCTTTGCCGCTTTTGCAAGTTTAACCTTTTCCTGGACATTCTTTTCATCATTTGCAATAGCATTTAAAAGTCTTTCTGCATCCTCCTTTGACATCTCCTGCTGCTGTTGCTGCTGCTTGTTCTCGTCCTGCTTTTGCTGATCCTGTTGCTGCTGATCCTGTTGATTCTGATCCTTATTTTTGTCTTCCTGTTTGTCCTGATCCTTTTTCTGATCCTGATTATCCTTATTCTGCTGTTGCTGTTGCTGTTGCTGTTGCTCCTGTTTCTTAAGCATATCCTGGGCGTATGCAAGATTATACTTTGCTTCCATGTTGCCGGGATTGAGTTTCAGGGAGTTCTTGTAAGCCTCAATACTCTCCTTAAGCTTATCTGCCATAAGCAATGAATTACCCATATTGTACATGCTGGCCGATTTCTTATCCTTATCTTCATTCATCCTGTGGCTTTCAATAAACTGCTTTCCGGCATCCTCGAACTTTTTCTGCCTGTAAAGGGCGTCTCCCGAATTGAAAACAGCATCGCCTGACGACTTGTTTTTATCAATTGCCCTCCTGTAAGATATTTCAGATTCGGAATACTTCTCCTTCTCATATTCCCTGTTGCCCTGCCTGATGAATTTCCTGTCGGCCTGTGCAAAAAGGGAACCTGAATACCAAAGCAAAAAAAGCATTAAAAGCGGTCCGGACAATTTGAAATATTTTATATGAAGTTTATTAAGCATTTGTTTATCAATTAATTGTTAAATCTTAAACCTGAACAATTTAACATTCTGAAGTTTCCGGTTCTTCCTCTCCATAATTATGATCTCAAGGATAAGAAAGAAGAGAGCAATAACGGCGAATATCTGGAACTGATCATTGTATTCAGTGTACATTGTGCTTTCGAGCTCATCCTTTTTCATTTTCCTGATGTCACTGAAAATTTCATCAAGTCCGATGCTTGAGCTGCTTGCCCTTACGTAGTTTCCTCCTGCACTTCCCGCGATTCTTTTAAGGATCTCTTCGTCAAGCCTTGTTATGACGGTTGTGCCGTCGGGTCCCTTAAGGTAATCCCTTCTGCCTCCGGTGGTAACCGGCACCGGAACACCTTCAGCGGAACCTATTCCGATTGTGTGAATGATTATCCCGATTTTAGCCGCTTCCTCTGCCTGCGAAACCGGATCGTCCTCGTGGTTCTCCCCATCGGTGATAATTATCAGAGCCTTGCTTTTCCCTTCTCCCGGGCTGAATGACTTCTGAGCAAGGGCTATAGCTGCTCCAATTGCAGTTCCCTGTTTCGGAACCATGTCAGGATTAATTGTCGAAAGGAACATTTTAGCCGAAATATAATCGGTGGTAATGGGTATCTGGGTGTAAGCATCTCCTGCAAAAACAATGAGCCCGATCTTGTCGTTCTCGAGGTTGTCGACAAGTTTCGAGATAGCCTGCTTAGCCCTTGTCAGCCTGTCGGGCTGGATATCTTCAGCAAGCATTGAATTGCTTACATCGAGGGCAATTATCACTTCCACGCCCTGTTTCCTGACCTCCTCAAGCCTGGAACCGAACTGCGGTCTGGCCAGCATTATGATTAAGGCAGAAAGACTGAACAGAAGCAAAATGAATTTTATGACAGGCCTTGCCTTTGAAATCTCGGGGATAAGTCTGCCGATCAACGCTGGTTCACCAAGTCTCTTAAGCGCATTCTTCCTTCTTATCTGATTAATTATAAAAATAAGGATCATTGCCGGAAGCAGAAGCAGCAGGTATAGATATTCGGGATTTGCAAATCTGAAGAGTTGCATTGTTATATTAAAATTATGTCAGCTTCCTTAAAAATGTGTATCTCACCAGCAGTTCCACAGCCAGGATAAAAAAGGCAATTATGGCAGGGATGAGGTATTTCTCCTCTTTCCTTGAGAATTGTCTAACATCTATCTTTGATTTCTCAAGCTTGTCGATCTCGCCGTAAACCTGAACAAGCTTGTCGTTGTCGGTTGCCCTGAAATATTTTCCTCCGGTTGTCTGCGCAATCTCCTTCAGGATGGCTTCGTCAATCTCGACCGGCATGTTCTGATATTGAGTCCCGAATGGTGTCTGAACCGGGTAAGGGGCTGTTCCCATGGTCCCTACACCGATTGTATATACCCTCACCCCGAAAGTTTTTGCTATTCCGGCAGCAGTTGCAGGTGCGACTTCTCCCCTGTTGTTTATGCCGTCTGTCAGCAGGATGATCACTTTACTTTTGGCTTCCGAATCCTTTATCCTGTTAACGGCATTTGCCAGACCCATGCCAATAGCTGTCCCATCCTCTATCATTCCGCTTTGTATTTCGCGCAGCAGGTTAATAAGTACTGCATGGTCGGTTGTAAGCGGGCACTGGGTAAAGCTTTCGCCGCTGAAAACGACCAACCCGATACGGTCGTACGGCCTTCCGGAGATGAATTCCGTGGCCACATCCTTTGAGGCTTCCAACCTGTCGGGCTTGAAGTCGCGTGCGAGCATGCTGCCTGAAATATCGAGGGCCAGCATAATATCAATTCCCTCGGTTGAGACATCCTGGAATTTATCGGTCGACTGGGGCCGTGCAAGGACTATTATCAGGAGCGCAACAGCTGTAATTCTCGCCCCAAACAATACATTCTGCAAATAATTCCTGATTGTTGTTCCTGACTTCGAAAGCGGATTCAGACCCGGCATACGGAACGATGCAAAGGCTTTTCGCTGTTTCAGGATATAAAAGGCGATTATCGCTGGTATTAAGAGCAGCAGATAAAGGTAACCAGGATCTGAAAAAGTGATATTGCTCATTTCTCTTTCCCTCCCTGGTTTTCCTTTACAGTTGCCTCCTCTCTGGCAACTTCTTCCAGTTTCGTTGCTGCAACGAAATCCCATGAATTTGAGAATGCTGAATCATTCTCAGCAGGCTCAGGCTTATATTTTGCAAATTTAACCAGGTCGGCACCCGTAAGTACTGATCTGAGCAAATTATATGAAGCATCTTTTTTAAATCCTGTTCTGACCATGGCCTCCAGGGTTTCTGAGGTTGTCATCTCGAGGGAGTTGATATTGAACCTGTTTTCCAGATACTGCCTGATGATTTCAGTAAGTCGTATGTAATATTTCTTGGTTTCCCCGCTTTGCCATAAATTCTCGCTTCGAAGCTTCTCCAGGTCGCGGAATGCAATGACATGTGCCGGTTCTGTAATGACAGGAACGACATTTTCCTTCTTTGTCAGTTTTATCTTATTTATCAGCCTGATTACCAACCATACTATTACAGAAACAAGCAGAACGAGAAGAAGCCACGGGAGTATCTCTCCAAGTGTCAGAGGAGCACGGTAAGGCGATGCAATATCGAATATCTTCGAAATAGTGTCGGGGGGAGCAATTTTAACCCTTGCCACTTCGAGGAAGGAATAATCGGAATAGAATCGTTTGATGCCTCCGGCATCTGATATCTCGGCAAACACGGGATCAACCCTGTAAAGTCCAGAATCGAAGGAGGTTACGAGATATCTTTCAGTGATCCTGATCCTGTCAGTGCTGATTGAAGAGGTGTCGATCGAGGGACCCGACAGTATCTCAATATTTTTAATTATCGAATCCCTGAGAAACGGAAGTGACAGTTTGAGGTCAGCCGGCTGGTCTATCCTGATCGAAAAACCGGTCTGGTCACCAATTAGTATCCTCGTTGTGTCAAAGGCTGCAGTGACTGAAACATCCTGGCCCTTCAGCAGGGGCTGAAAAAACAGGAGTATCAGGCCTGTCAAATAACCTATCCTCTTAAAAACGATCATCTGCTCTCAAACAGTTTTATAAGCGGCCTTACATAGTCTTCATTGGTGCTGAGCTCTGTAAAGTCAACGCCGCACTTTTTAAATGTGTTTTTAATCCTTTCCATGTGGGAGTTCCACCAATCGGAATAACTTTTTCTCACGTATTTTGATGAGGTGTCGACCCACTTTTCATATCCGGTTTCCGCATCCATTACTTTCATAAGCCCTACATCGGGGAGGAGCTTTTCCAACGGATCCGATACCTTAAGTGCTACAATATCATGTTTGCTGGAAGCTATTCTCATGGCCTCCTCAAAATCAGGTGCAATGAAATCGGATATTATGAAGGCTGTACACCTTTTCTTTATTGCATTTGTCAGGAACCTTAACGGTTCGCTCAGGTTCGTGTTGTTGCTCCCGGGCCTGAAATCAAGCAGTTCACGGATTATCCTAAGAATATGCTTCCTTCCCTTCTGGGGCGGAATGAACTTTTCAACCTTATCGGTAAAGAAAATAACCCCTATTTTGTCATTATTATAAATTGCTGAAAATGAAAGCACTGCTGAAACTTCCGTCATTATATCGCGTTTGAAGCTTACAGCTGAGCCGAAATTGCCTGACCCGCTGACATCAATAAGAAGCATTACGGTCAGCTCCCTTTCCTCTTCATATACCTTTACCCAGGGGTGATTGAACCTTGCCGTTACGTTCCAGTCGATATTCCTTATATCGTCACCGTACTGGTATTCCCTTACCTCGCTGAAGGAAATTCCACGTCCCTTGAAAGCGCTGTGGTACTCACCGGCAAAAATGTGCCTTGTGAGACCTCGGGTCTTAATCTCGATCCTTCTTACCTTTTTTAATAAATCGACAGCTTCCATTTTTCTGGTTACATGTTCCTCGGTTCCTCGGTCCTCGTTCCTCGTTCCTCGATCCTGGTCTGAATTTACCCAGCACCCAGCACCCAGACCTTTTTATGGGACTTCAACCACATTAAGTATTTCGGCGATAATCTTATCCTGGTTCACATTTTCAGCTTCAGCTTCATACGTGAGTCCGATCCTGTGCCTCATCACATCGGCGCAAACGGTTCTCACATCCTCGGGGATCACATATCCCCTCCTTTTAATGAATGCATATGCCTTTGATGCAAGCGACAGGTATATCGATGCACGCGGTGAAGCGCCATATGAAATCATATTCTTAAATGCCGGCAGGCCATATTTTTCGGCATTACGGCTGGCAAACACTATATTCAGTATATAATTCTCGATCTTCTCATCCATGTAAACTTCCCTGACCACATTCCTTGCCCTGATAATGTCGTCTGTTTTAAGTACACTGCTGGTCCTGGGGAAATCCTTCGCAAGATTCTCCCTTACAATAAGTTTCTCCTCCTCCATGGTTGGATAGTCGATAAGTACTTTCATCATGAACCTGTCGACCTGGGCTTCAGGCAGCGGATATGTGCCTTCCTGTTCGATCGGGTTCTGGGTGGCAAGCACCAGGAAAGGCTCTTCAAGTTTATAGGTCGAGTCGCCGATTGTCACCTGTCTCTCCTGCATTGCCTCCAGAAGTGCGCTCTGTACCTTTGCAGGCGACCTGTTTATTTCATCGGCAAGGATGAAGTTGGCGAAGATAGGACCCTTCTTCACCAGGAATTCTTCCTTTTTCTGGCTGTAGATCATTGTACCTGTTAGGTCGGCAGGAAGAAGGTCGGGTGTGAACTGGATCCTGGAGAACTTGGCATCGATCACCGATGCCAGCGATTTTATAGCAAGCGTTTTTGCAAGTCCGGGTACACCTTCCAGAAGGATATGCCCGTTGGCGAGAAGCCCTATCATAAGGGAATCTGTGAGATGCTTCTGGCCAATTATGACCTTATTCATTTCCATCCTTATGATATCAACGAATGAGCTCTCTTTTTCAATTTTTTCATTGAGGATCCTGATATCTGCTGTTTGCTCCATATCTAAAAATTTAAGTCGCAAAGATAATAAAATGAAATTCTTGCGGGCCCTGAGAATCTGCCTGCAAATCCGGTACAAAAGAATAAGGAAGTATTATAACAAGGAGTTAAAAAGTGTTAAAGTTGTGTTAAATAAGGTATTGAGAGAGGATTCCATGGGAAATTCGCCCTGACTGAACTTCGGAGAATAAGTATGCTTATCAGGGGAACAAATGCATTATTGATACTCTGGGGAAGGACCACAAGGGAAACCAGGAACCCGGCAGCCATGAAAAAGACCATCCTGAACCACAACTGCCACTCTTTATTGAGAATCAGGCTGATCAGGCACATAATAATAAAAGGATTGAGCCATAATATATTCAGGTTCCACTTCATCTGCTGATGATCCGTAAAGAAATTGAAGAAGATCATCAGAAGGGCCAGTATTGAGAATATGGAGAATACTGTTATATCGATTACACTGTTGGATTTTTTCTCCCGGAAAAACCCGGTAAGCATGACCATCATTATGAGCACAACACAAAAAACAAAAAAGGGAGTTGTGAAAAGGTTTTTCTTAAAAGCCGGCTGGTCGAAGTCGACAACCAGTACCGGATTTGTAAGAAGCGGTATTGTTTTTCCCTGCCTGCGGATCTGAAGTTCCGACAATCCGTCCTTCATTTCAACAGGAAGGAACATCCTGTCCCTGAATGAAGCTTTTTTATCGCCCGGTGATCCCATCAGAAGGTCAATTCCCAGCTTGGTCCAGGGGAATACCTCTTCATATTTTCCGGTAAGCTGCCGGAATGTCGACATGTTTTTGGTTTCTTCCTCGGGCGGCCATAAAAGATTGTCACCAACTGATTTTTCAATAAGATCGCGGATCCTTGTAGAGCAGTCGTCGTAGAAGAAATCATAACGGTATGTAATGTTTTCAGGTTTGAGGTTCTCGGCTATAAGCTTGAACAGCCTTTCAATTTCATTTGGTTCCAGATTCAGCTTCTGGGATACCACCCACCTCTTTTCAAGGAAATAATCACGGAGGAAATTGTCATAGGTGCTTATCCCCAGAGAATAGTTCAGCCTGCCTTTGGCAAATTTCCAGGCAAAATTCGGGGTGTTGAAATCGAAAACCCCCCAGTTGTAAACCAGATCGCTGTTTTTCTCAGGAATAACTATCCGCAGGGCGCTGTGCCCGTATACCGAATAGGTTTCAATTCCGGGTCCGCATGTAAGAAGAAAAACTTCAGCTTTTGGAGTATCCTGGGCAGAAAGTGATTGAGCCTGTAGAAGAAGAAAAAACAGCAGGAATTTTTGCCTCTTTATCATTAATAAATAATTCTCCTGTAAACCTACAGGTTTTTTTTGAGAAAAAGAATTTTATGATTAAGGACCGATGACCGGGGCAATCCATCAGGATCCCTTCCCGGAAGAGTCTTCCTCAACTGGAGTGTGTCATGTGTGGATTTAAGATAAGAAAATGAAATCCATTAACCTCGGATTCCACAGATTGACACGGAAAAGAACAAGGAATTAAATCAAATGCAAATCCGTGAAAACTCGTGAAATCCGTGGTAAAAAACAGCTCTTTGCGAACTTTGCGGTTTATTCTTTGTGGCCTTTGCGGTTTATTCTTTGTTTTTTGATAGATTTATGCCGGTTTTAACCCGGATCTTCTATTTACGGAAATATTAATAAATCAAATAAATATCAAAATGAAGAAGCACCTTTTCACGATATCGGCAATCATTGGATTATTCCTGTCAGGATGCAACAGCGAGCCTCAGATGAAGATCACCGACCTCCATGTTCATCTCAAGGGCAAGCTCACCATTGACGACGCCATTGCAAAATCGAAAGCTGAAAACATCGATTACGGGATTGCCGTTAACTGCGGCATCGGGTTCCCGATACATAAAGACAGCCAGATCGATTCTGTTGTTGCCCTCTTTAAGAACTATCCGCAGTTTTATCTTGCAATGCAGGCTGAGGGACGTGAATGGGTGAATACCTTTTCGAGGGAATCGATGGCTAAATTCGATTATGTATTCACCGATTGCATGACATTTACCGATGAGAAAGGAAGAAGGAACCGAATTTGGATGAAGGATGAAACATGGATTGATGATGAAGAACAGTTCATGGACTATCTTGTGAATACACTGGTTACCATACTAAACACTGAACCTATTGATGTTTACGTGAACTCAACATTCCTTCCTGCACAGATGCAGAACAGGTATGATCTCTTCTGGACGGCTGCGAGGATGGATAAGGTCATTAAGGCTGCAAAAGACAACAATATTGCAATCGAGATCAACAACAGGTATGAGATTCCATCGGCTGATTTCATAAAAAGGGCAAAGAAGGCAGGGGTTAAATTCACAGTTGGAACCAATAATGCCGATGAGAATTTCTCAGGGGCAGAATATGCCCTTAAAATGATCAGGGAATGCAAACTTACGGAGACTGATTTCTTCCTTCCGGTTAAAAAAGAGAGGATCTGAAAGTTGGAGAATCTTGCTATTGGCCGTATCCTCGAGTTTCTGCCTGGTATTATTCTCGGCCTGACAATTCATGAATTCAGCCATGCATGGATGGCTAAAAGGTGTGGTGATACAACTTCTGAACTGCAGGGAAGGATTACGCTCAACCCTTTCAAACATATCGATGCAATGGGATTCATGATGCTCCTTATTGCAGGATTCGGATGGGCAAAACCGGTTCAGTTCAATGAACAGAACCTGAGAAATCCCAAAGCTGACATAATTAAGATAGCCGTTGCAGGCCCATTCTCGAATGCAATAACGGCAATGGTCCTCTCTATCGCATTTTCAATCTTCAGCCATTTTACATCTGGAAATTACAGCAGCGCTGTCGAGATAGCCAATAAGGTTGTCATGTATGCAATATATATAAACTGGGGGCTCTTTATCTTCAACCTGATCCCCCTCCCTCCTCTCGACGGCTCCCATCTGCTGCTGAACCAGTTCAGAAGATTCCCAAGGCTCTATGAAGGTTTTTACAGGTACGGATCCTATATCTTTCTTGGTCTCATACTCGTCACAGTCTTCACAAAAGTGAACCTGTTCCCTATCTGGCCCGCGATGCAATTTCTTGGCAACGGATTCCTGTCTCTGGTCGGCTATAGTTGATTTACCGTCAGTCGCCTGCCAATCGTCATTTTGCTTGGATATTTCACATAAATCCTGTATCTTGGAGGAAACAGAGGGGATGTGAAATATTTCCTTATCATATTGATAGCCATGGGAAGTTCTTTTCTTCAGCAGGATGACAGATTCGCTTCTGCCAGGGAAAAAATGGTTAAAGAACAGATCGTCAGCAGGGGTGTAACCGATCAGCCAACCCTTAGGGCGATGCAGAAGGTTCCACGGCATCTTTTCGTCCCGGAGGAATACAGGAACGAGGCCTATAATGACAATCCGCTTCCTATAGGTTATGGCCAGACCATATCCCAACCCTATATCGTGGCATATATGACTGAGGTCTCGAAGCCAAATCCGGAAAAGAAGGTACTTGAAATAGGAACCGGATCGGGTTACCAGGCAGCCATCCTGGCAGAGATTGTAAATTATGTTTATACAATTGAAATAGTACCGGAGCTGGCGCGCGAGTCATCTGAAAGACTCAAAAAACTGGGCTACACGAATATTACCTGCAAGTTCGGAGATGGCTACAAGGGGTGGCCCGAACATGCTCCTTTTGATATAATTGTTGTGACGGCTGCTCCCGAACAGATCCCCCAGCCCCTTATAGACCAGCTTGCCGAAAACGGCAGGCTCGTGATCCCTGTCGGAGCGGCCTCTGCTGTCCAGGAACTTATTTTAATCGAAAAAAAGAACGGAAATATTGAGAAAAAACGTTTGACATTCGTTAGATTTGTCCCGTTCAGGAGGTTTTAAGACAATAACAGAATATTGACTTCCGTTTTAAGGATGAAGTCAGTGTTAATTTGTCTTATCAGCAAAAAAATTATGACAGAATCGATAAAAAGGATCCTGAAAAGGATCCGATCAGCTAAAATCCTTAACAGAATCGGATCAGGCAGGATGGTCTACTTTGAGAATCCAATTGAAGAGATCGCATTAAGGTACATCCCTGGCGAAAATGGCAGGGTTGGCAAGTATTATGCCAAGCATTACGGCCGTGATGAATATGAAATTGATTTCAACTCAACTTCAGTCGTCATGGGGGTAATGGAGGGAAGGACCATCAGCAAATTGAAGTACAGTACTTATCATCTCGTCGAAAGCGGCTACTGGAGCAAAACCCACGACACCCCCTGTATCGGACAGGACTACGGGTATCTGATCCGCGGTTAACAATGTTCTGATTTTCAGAACTTATAGCACATCTTTTGCACTAAAATGATACAAGCTGAACATATTTTCATATAAAAGTGTTAGCTTTTTGTTTCGGGGGATCCTAATTTTGTAATGAAATCTGAAGATAGTTGCAAAATAAATTGACACTTTATTTAACAAAGGGAGATTCTGATTGTTTATAATCTAGTCGTTCAACAAATATCAATAACCAAAATCATTCAAAATGAAAACAATTAGTTTGTCTGTGTACCGGTTTCTTTCTTTATTGCTAGTAATATCTTTTTTGGGAATGGGGTCTTGCAAAAAGAAATCTGTCGACCCTGATTACTGTGGCACCGCATGGGCTTCACAAGTGACATCTCAAACTAACGCTGTATCCGCTGCAGCACAAACATATGCAGCAAATCCGACAACAGCTAACTGTAATGCCCTTAAGACAGCCTACCAGAATTATCTGAATGCGTTAGAACCTTTTGTTGACTGTGCTTCATGGACAACACAGCAAAGTGATGAATTGCAGGATGCTATCGATGCAGCCCAACAACAAATAAATACCCTTTGTCAGTAATATCTGCCGCCTGAACAAGCCCCAAAATTAATCCCGTGGGCTTTAATCTTAAAATATAGATGTGGCCAACCTATGATCCTGGTCATATGCCGTAAATTGAGAAATTAGGCTTAAAGCCAGGTTCATGAGTATCCGGATTTTGTATTAAGTTCTGAAAAGTCTTACATAAATATAATTGACTTTAATATAGTCTTGGTGTAACTTTGATGCAATAAATTTTCATAGAAATCAGCTTAAAATTTATGGCATGAAAAATATTACTCTGCTCTTTTGGACTTGCATTATCCTGTCTGGGTGCAAAACCGGATTTGATATGGATATTCAGACTGAAAAAGAAGTACTGCAGAACCTTGAGGATCAGTGGTCCGAGGGTTTTATGACAAAAGATGGGGATAAAATACTGGATTTATATGCTGCGGATGCAGTGAGTATGAGTTCAGAAAAACCGACTCTCACGGGAATTCAGGAGATAAGAAAGCATATTGAATCGATGCTTTCCGATACAGCCCTTATCTTCAATACATACAAATATGCGATTGATGTAATGGAGATTTCCGCTTCAGGCGACCTTGCCTATGTCCGGGGTCATGATGAGATAACCATGAAAACAAAAGACGGAACTATTCAGGATAAGGGCCGTTATATCGATATATGGAAGAAGATTGACGGAAAGTGGAAAATCATTACTATGATAAGCAATAAGGGGAAAGAATAATAGTTGAATTTAAATGGAATTAGTAAGGGGTATTAAAATATTCCGACCCTGATCTATCAGCCCCTGGGAGATTTATCCTTTAATTTCCCGGTAACCGTATCAAGTGCCGATTTCAATTTGTCAATGGCAGAGTCAAGGGCTTTTTCCTTTGTGCTGTTTCTGTCGGTAACTATTATCGGATGTACACCCTCAATCCTTGCTTCAATCTTGCATTGCATATCGTCTGAGCCTGACTTTTGGGCATTCTGGTCTGAAAGATGCACTTCAATACGTGTTATCCTGCTTGCAAAGCGTTTTAACGAGCGATTGATTTTTTCAGTTACAAACGCTTCCAGTTTTTCTGTTCCCGGAATGTTTTTGTCGGTGTTTAGCTGAATTTTCATAGTTACAAGATTGCTAATAGTAAATACCTGCCTCTTTGTGATTCCGGCGCGATCGTTCGTCCCGAGTCCTCGTGACTCACGAGCTCGTCGCCATGCTCCTCGGTTCGAACCTGCCTCCCTTCTGCGTTCGAATCGCGTTTTCCTTTACTCATAAATTTTTGTGATTCCGGCGCGATTCGAACGCGCGACCCACAGCTTAGAAGGCTGTTGCTCTATCCAGCTGAGCTACGGAACCAATATTTCAAACCTCTAACGCGCGACCCATCCCGAAGCCTCGGGATTGCTCTATCCAGCTGAGCTACGGAACCAATATTTCAAACCTCTAACGCGCGACCCATCCCGAAGCCTCGGGATTGCTCTATCCAGCTGAGCTACGGAACCAATATTTCAAACCTCTAACGCGCGACCCATCCCGAAGCCTCGGGATTGCTCTATCCAGCTGAGCTACGGAACCAATATTTCAAACCTCTAACGCGCGACCCATCCCGAAGCCTCGGGATTGCTCTATCCAGCTGAGCTACGGAACCAATATTTCAAACCTCTAACGCGCGACCCATCCCGAAGCCTCGGGATTGCTCTATCCAGCTGAGCTACGAAACCCTGTTCAGCCTGCAAAAATATAACTTTTTTGATTGCGGTCAAGAAAAATAATCCCCTCTCACGATCCGAAGCAATCCTTGAAAATGTTCTTTGATGGTAATTCTATACTGTTACAGGGAAAGTATTTATTGATTTAGGTAAATTATTTATTGTTTCAGGTAAATTAATTATCGTAATACATAACACAAAATACCAATATATTATCCGGTCATCCGGCCGACCGCATGTAATTTACCAGTCCCTTCCTGTCGATTATCTCCCTGAGCTTATCCGGAAGCTGTTCAAAAAGAAATCTTTTATCCCCTATAATTATATCACCCTTCTCAAGGCTGATGTTTACATTATCACCCTGCCTGTATGCCTCCACCGCTTCCTTGTGAACGATCAGGAGAAGTCCCTGGTTAATGGATGACCGGTAAAATATCCTGTTAACCGATTTAACAATGATGGCCCTGATCCCTGCATATGCCAGGCCGACCGAGGGATGCTCCCGTGAGCTCCCGCATCCGAAATTATCCCCGGCAATAATTAAATCTCCCTCCCTGACATTTGTCCGGAATGAGGGATCAAAATCCTCGAATAGATGAGGAATAATCGATGCCGGATCGGAGCTTAACACGTTGTATGTGTATTTTCCGGCGAACATCTGGTCGGTATTGAGATTATCGACATCCGAATAATTCCAGACATTCCCTGACTTCCTGTTTTCATTTTCCCTGATAAACGAAGTTATGCTCTGTTCCGCAGAAAATGGATATCCGGAATTATCAGGATTCACACGCGGATCGGTTATCACTCCTGTGAGTGCCGAAGCGGCAACTGTGGCCGGTGAAGCAAGGTAAATACCTGCTTCCTTGTTACCCATCCTGCCCGGAAAGTTACGGTTGGCAGTTGAAATAACCGTATGCCCGCTTGCCGGGATTCCAAGTCCTGTCCCAAGACATGGCCCGCACGACGGAGTTAGAATACTTGCTCCCGATTCCATCAGCGCAGTAATGATCCCTTCGCTTACAGCCTGGAGGAATATTTTATCAGATGCCGGAATTACATTGAGCTGGAATCCCTTTTTAATCGTTTTCCCTTTTATTATTCCGGCGGCAATTCTTAGATCTTCGATCCTTCCGTTGGTGCAGGTGCCTATAAGTCCCTCATCCACGGGGATTCCTGCAGTTTGGGCAACGGTTCTGACGTTGTCGACATTATGCGGGGCAGCAACCACAGGAACTATTTCATCAAGGTCGATATTTATCTCGCGGACATAGGCTGCTCCTTCGTCGGCCCACACACCGGCCCTGTCATCCTGATCGCTGATAAGGAATTCACGGAGGACCTGGTCGTATGGGAAAACAGCACACTTGGCTCCCATTTCCGATGCCAGGTTGGCTATAGTCATCCTGTCGGATATCGTAAGATTTCTGACCCCGTCGCCATGGTATTCGACCGACATGTAGTTTGCCCCATCCGATCCGATCATCCCTATAATCCATAAGGCCAGATCCTTGGCATAAACGTATTCCCTGAGGCTTCCCTTCAGTGTGATCCTTATCGATTCGGGAACCCTGAACCACGTCTCGCCCCTTTTCCAGATACCGGCCGCCTCGGTCCTGTCTATTCCCGCGGCAAATGCGTTGAAGGCGCCTGCCGTCGAGGTGTGACTGTCGCTTCCCACAATCAGCATTCCGGGCCGGGCATAGTATGACATGATCTGATGGCAGATGCCCCTGCCGGCATCGTGAAATCTGGTAATGCCCTGACTGGAAACAATATCCCTGATCTCCTGATACTGGTTCGCAATTTTTGAATCGGGAGGAGGTGCATTATGGTCAAGAACAACCAGCATCTGTGAAGGGTCCGCAACCTTTACTCCTCCCATTTTCTGAAAGGTTTTATAGATGCTGGAGGTGTTGTCGTGTGTAAGAATGATATCAGGCCGTGCAAACACTATTGTTCCTGCATTTGCTCCGAAAATCTTTTCAGCGAATGTCATTGGTTTCATCATAATATAATTTTGATTTTAATGGTATGATGGAACCCACATGTATATAAAATTATATTTAAATGTGTTTGTGTTAGCCTAACATGTGGGGTTCATAAAAGGTCATTTTAAAATAGTCCGCCATTATTGTATATTTCAAACTGTACCTCGGAAAAGGGTTCAGCCATTACTGTCTTTCCAGTCCTGAGGTTTTTCAGTTCTCCGGTCAGAAGGCTGATACTTATCCTGTCACCGTCGGCCGGTTTAAGGCCGGAAATGTCCCTGCAGGTAATTATCGGGAATGCGGCATTTATTGCATTTCTCTCGTAGATGGCCCCGAATGATTCAGCAATTACCGCACTGATTCCCAGTGAAATGAAGCAATCAACAGCCTGCTGGCGGGAACTTCCTGATCCGAAATTCTTTCCCGTTATCAGAATGTCTCCCGGCTGCGCTTTTTTTGCAAAATCCTCATAGCCGGCGAGATTATCAAATGTGTATTGCCCCATATCCTTAATATCGGTTATTGCAAGATACCTGTTGTGAAAGATCATATCTGTGTCGATATTGTCCTTCTTTATGAACCAGCAACGTCCTTCAATCACCGGTTGCCTCTCACGGCCGGGTTTGGATTTTTGTGCATCAGCGGCACCTGACCGTTCTGAAGGCTGAAATTCAAACTCAGCAGGTTTTGGGGGGATCAGTTCAGGTGTTGTAATGAACCCGGCAATTGCCGAGGCTGCAACAATTTCAGGGGATGCCAGCCAGACACTTCCCTTGCCCTGTTTGCCGGGGAAATTACGGTTTCCGGTGCTGATTGTAACCTCGCCTTGCCCATTCTGGCCCACCTGTCCGGCAGCGCATCCAGCACAACCGGCATTCGAAACAAGAGCTCCTGATTTCTTAAAGATATCGATTAGTCCGGTTTCAAGGCAGTTTTTCCATATTGAATCGGTTGCCGGTACGATTTTCAGAACAACTCCCGGAGCCACCCTCCTTCCCTTCAGGATGGCTGCAGCATTTAGCATGTCCTCCAATCTTCCGTTGGTGCAGCTTCCAATGAAACCTGAATCGATTTTCTTCCCGTAAGCTTCAGCAACATCCACTGTATCATGAGGGGCTCCGGGTCTCGAAACCATCCTTTTGAATTCCGAAATATCGATGTCAAAAGTCTTTGAATATGAAGCCCCCTGATCTGCAAAAACCGCTTCCGGTTTGTTTGGTGCCCGCTTTGAGCAGAATTCAATTATCCCGGTGGAAGGCGGGAAAATAATAATAATGGCTCCCATTTCTGTAGCCATTGATGAAATTGTTATCCTCTGGTCAAGCGTCATTCTTTCGACAGATGTTCCATATAATTCAATTGAATATCCGAGAAGCGAATTTGCTCCGAACCGGGCCAGCAGATTAAGAATCACATCCTTTGCGGAAATGTTCTCAGGAAGGTCACCATTAAGGTTGATTCTGACAGACTCAGGGACCTTGAACCAGATTTTTCCATGATTCCAGGCTGCAGCAATGTCCATATCTCCCATACCCTGGCCGAATGCGCCTATGGCTCCGAGAATATTTGCATGCGAATCGGTCGAGATCGCAGTTGCTCCGGGATATACTATCCCCTCCTCGATAATTACATGAGTACCGATTCCAGCATCAATATCGTACACCCTGATCCCGTTCTGCCTTGCAAACTGGCGGCAGATGTGCTGGTTTACGGCATATTTCTGATCAGAGCCTGTGGGATTGCAGTCGAATGTGAAGAAAGTTCGTTCAGGATCTTCTACCCTGAGGCCGTGATCAAGGATATTCTTTACAACATTGGCTCCTCCGAAATCGCGTGCAATCCTGGCGTCAATCAGGATATCCACTATGTCTCCCGGTTTAACCTGCCCGTATTTTGAGTGGGCTGCCAGGATTTTTTCAACCATGGTCATTGGCATAACGAAAAGATTTAATTTTCTATAAAGTAAATAAATCCGGAGCGATTGACAACAATGCTCCTTACATTACAAAACATGGAGGGATTGTTATCAAATATAAGGATTATTTAGTCAACAACCGGTCGTGCTTCATCAATTTATAGGATGATTTCATCAATAAAAAAATTATATCATTTTATTATTTTAAAAATTGTTTTGATAATAATATTTTTTATAATAAATTTGTTCCTAGCTCATGCTATTGGTAAAAGAGGAGAAAAGCAAGGGTTGAGAGTGAAAATCATCAGGATTGTATTGCAGACATTGACTTTCACATCTGGAACCTTAGGATTAGCGCCAGCTTACCATGGTTCCGTCCTTTTATCAGACAGTAGACACGGGAATTATCTCACTAATAAAGCCCGCTCCCTGGTTTTCACTACAACCCTTTCTCCTCTTTTTTTTTCACGCAGTCGGAAGGCTGCTTTTTTTTGCACATTTACCGGTGCACACTGAAATGGAAAATAGATATCTTTGATCAACCTGCCGGAATAGCCAGAGATTCTTTCACACCCTAAAAGACCAGAAATGAAGACATACATAAGAAGAAGGGAAAAGAATGATGAGCTGGTTGTCTTTTACGGAGGATGGGGAACCGACGAGAATGTATTCACACCTCTTTGCACGGATGATTTCGATTTTATACTTTTCTATAATTATTCCGCTGACGACCCCCTTCTGCTTCCCGAAACAAAGACCTACAAGTCGATCACTCTTATCGGCTGGTCGCTGGGTGTCTGGGCAGCTGAGTTTTTATCCCCCCGTTCAGGCATCAGGCCAGACCTTACTATCGCGGTAAACGGGACGCCAATTCCGGCGGATAACCGCTACGGAATACCTCTTAATGTTTTTGAAGGGACGCTCAACAATATCACCGAAACCAATATGGAGAAGTTTTACCTGAGAATGTTCGGTGACAGAAACAACTACATTCGTAACTCAGACAGAATTCCACACAGGTCAATAAAATCACTGCATGATGAGCTTAGGTGGATGTACAACCGGATAATGGAGCAAAAGGAACCAGGGTTCAGATGGGATTATGCCGTTACCAGCGAAATCGACAGGGTATTTCCCGCGAAAAACCTTAATGACTACTGGGAGAAGGAAAAAAACACCAGGCATATTGTCCTGCCGTTCCCACATTACTTTTTTCATAAGTGGAACTCGTACAGGGAATTCATAGAATTTGTCAGGAGGTACGAGGTACCCGGCAAGAAGTGAACCGGGTTTTCAGCTTCTGCGAATTTCAATCAAAGATCCTTTACAAGAATGTTGATATCCGATTTGTCAATGAGATTATCAAATTCCTCCATCATTGAAACCACTTTCCCGTATTCCCCGCTGTTTACAAATAGCTTCTGATCAGTTCCTTTCTTGTCGAACTTGTCCATAATGTAGCTCACCGACAGTTTGCTTGCATCAACGGATGGCTGGTAGAGCCTGTCCTGATATTCATTGTCGTGGATCACCGAAACCAGGCCGGCGCCGGCCAGATCCTGAAGGACGTCGATCACAAGCCTGACCGGCATTTTAAGGAGGGTTGAAATGGTTGCAGAGCTGTAAGGCTTTTCTCCTGATACGAAGTTCCTTACTATCAGACTCATTATCATCAGCACCAGCGCCCTTCTCTGAAAATGGCTGACCTCAAGGACTTCAGAGTCAACCTCATACCTTGAGATATTCTGGTTTGCAAATGTAAGCTCTGCTCCCAGGAGAAGAATTATCCAGCTGCTCTGGACCCAGATAATAAAAAGCGGAATTGCCGCAAAGCTGCCGTAAATCGCACTCAGTTTCGTAATTCCAAACTGCAGGTCGATATAGAGCCACTGAAGCAGTTGAAGGATCGTGCCTGCTATTATTCCCGATACAAAGGCAGGACCAAACCTTACCTTGGTGTTGGGCATTATTATGAAAAGCACAGTAAGGGCAATCCATGTAAGAACGTATGGCGCCAGCTTTATAAGAAACCCCACCACCGGTTTGAAGAATTCAAGAATTGCTGCCCGGGCAATCAAATCGGGTAAGACAGTACTTATTACAACCGTCAAACTGCTTGACAGTATAAGGATAACCGGGGCAATTATCATTATGGCCAGATAATCAGTGAACTTGCGCAGCCATGGCCTGGATTCTTCGACGTGCCAGATATGATTGAAGGAACTCTCTATCTGATCGAGTAGCGACATTACTGACCATATCAGGATTATAAGCCCGATACCGGCGATATAGCCTCCTCTGGTTGCCTGGATGGCAATATTGGCCTGATTCAGTATCCAGGTCAAAACTTCAGGCTGTGTCTGAAACTCGCTGGTCAGCAATTCCTGAAGCTTCTGATCGAGTGCAAAACCCTTGGCAATTCCAAAGGCAATTGCCACGAAAGGAATAATTGACAGCATCGTATACAATGTGAGTGCAGATGCCCTGAGCTGGACCCTGTCGGACATAAAGCCCCTGGCTGCAATGACGATAATCCTTAGCTGCCTAATAATGAATGATTTCCCCTTTGATATATCTGCCATAGAAGTATGCCAGATGAAATCATTGATCTGCTTGATCTTATGAATTGCCCAGGAAAACGGATCTGCCATCAGATTTATTTATCTCTCTAACGTCCAAAGATACAAAATAGTACATACAAAAATATTTGCTATATTTCACATAAGATTTCCGGTTATGAAGATTGAGATTTCGGAATTTGTTGAAGGGGCAAGACAGGCGAAGGGATTGACCGTTATTATTGATGTTTTCAGGGCATTTTCGGTCGAATGCTACGCTTTTGATGCAGGAGCAGCAAGAATCATTGCTACGGGAGAACCCGGTGAAGCGTTTGAGCTGAGAAAGAGGTATTCAAAAGCTATCCTTGTGGGTGAAAGGGAAGAAAGGAAGATAAAAGGTTTTGATTACGGGAACAGTCCGACCGAAATAATCAAAGCTGATCTTACAGGAAAAACAGTCATTCATACAACCACAGCCGGAACCAGCGGACTTGTCAGTGCAATCAATGCTGATCAGATTTTGGCGGGAAGCTTTGTAAATGCATCAGCCACTGCCAGTTACATTGCAGCTTCAAGGCCCGAACGGGTTACACTGGTTGCAATGGGATACAGGGCAACCGAACCGGCGGAAGAGGATCTGCTGTGCGCGGAATATATTGAATCGATCATTGCCGGCAGGAATGGAAATTTTCAGAAAAGGATATCCAGTCTCAGGAATACATCGGGTAACCGTTTCTTTAAGGCGGAAAATATTGATTTCTCCCCTCCTACCGATTTCTTCCTGTGCACAATGGCAGACAGGTTCAGCTTCGTGCTTAAAGCAGAAAGAAGACTCGACGGTAACATTGATATAGGGAGAATCGATATTTAGATAATATCAGGCGGTATGTTAAAAATCGGCAGAAGTTTTCTCCTCCTGTGAATCTCCCTGAAGGTGCAGAACATGCTAATCTTGTAAATGCCGAATAATGTAAGTGATACTTTTGATGAGTCGAGGCGGATCTCCATCCTTTCCCTGAAGCGGATGAAAACACCTGCAACCAGCCGTGTGAGATGCAGTGTTTTAAGCGCCCAGAAACTTCGAAGCAGTCCAACCGTGAATGAAAAAGTCTGCTTATCAGTTACATTGTCATACAGTTTACTCAGGTTTTCAATGCTTTCTTTGGTCTTTGCCAGATAATCCTTGTTTGTCTCCAGTCCCTCATGAACCAAACCGTTATCGATGTGATAAATGGGTATCCCCGCTTTCTTGAGCTGGTAACTGAAGAGCGTATCTTCGTGGCCGTACTGCTTGAGCTCCTCGTAGAACTTGAATTTGGAGAATACGGATTTGTCTATTATCACATTAAAGGTCGAAAAACTTGAATAGGGGTGGTTATTTCTGTCGGAGGCTTTTTTCTGTTCCTTTTTCCTGCCATATTTCCATCGCAGTATCTTGTCGGGGTCGCCCGGGGGCGTGTCGCGATACATTATTCCGCCGCTTATAACACGGTCGTGATCAAGGTATTCGAGCCATTTATGAAGGTAATTTTCAGCCGTGCCCATGACCATTGCATCTGCATCGATAAAAAGCAGAAAATCGCCTGCTGCTTCAGAAATAAGACGGTTCCTTATTGAAGCTCTTCCGATGTTCTTCTCTGATGAAACCAGTTTTACCTTACCGCCGGCAAGCGATCGATATTTCTTTTTAAATTCTTCCGATGATCCGTCATCACCTATAATGATCTCACAAAATTCAGGCACCTGTTCAATTCCATCTTTCATGCTGTGCACCAGTGCCACAATATCATAATCATTCACCGGAATCAGGATTGAAATCTTCATTTTGGCGAAGAAGCAGGTTAGTCGGTTCAAAAATACAATATATTTCCAATATTCCTAAAGCCATCCTTTGGCAAAGAAAATGCAATAACTATTTTTGTTACCCGTTATTCCATATCATTTTAATAAAATGAGAAACACTATTTTTTTCCTTATCATGCTTTCCACAGCTTTCTGCTCCTCCGGGCAGTTGAAGAAGGGATATGAGATTAATGTGAATATATCAGGTTTGCAGGATTCAACAGTTTTCCTAGCTTACCATCTGGGCGATAAGCAGTATATCAAGGACACAGTCAGGCTCGACAGCAAAGGCAGTGCGTTTTTTTCAGGAGAGGAGGCCCTTCCACAGGGTATTTACATGATCGTTTTGCCGGGGAAGCAGTACTTTGAGATCCTTTTGTCGGCAGATCAGCATTTTACAGCCTCATGCACGTTTTCCGATTATTTCAACACTCTGAATTTCTCAGGATCGGAGGAAAACAGTGCTTTCGTTGTTTACCAGAAGCGCTGGATTGAAATGCAGAAGAAGGCTTCAGGAATAAACAAAAGGCTTCAGAATAGCAGGCAGAATCCTGATTCCCTGGGGATCCTCACGGGGATGCAGAAGAAACAGGAAGAATCGATGAAATCATACCTGCACGAGGTGGCAAAGCGGAATGACGGCAACCTTCTTTCGCTGCTGGTCAAGGCCATGATTCCAGTCGAGGTTCCTGCTTTTCAGGTGCCGGAGGGGAGCAGGAATCCTGATTCGGTAAAATGGGTTATGAACTACAATTACAATAAAAATCATTTCTTCGACAATATTAACATTACTGACGAACGGCTCCTGCGTACTCCAATTCTGCAGGCCAGGTTGAACACCTACTTTACGAATGTCCTGATCCAGGCTCCCGATACACTGATGAGGGAGATCGACAGGTTAACCGAAAAGGTGAAGGACAATTACAAGGTTTTTCAGTTCGTTTCGGTATATCTGTTCAACCATTTCAGGGAAAGCGAAATAATGGGTCATGATGCAATTGTGGTCAAGCTTGCTGACGATATCTACCTGTCGGGCAGGGCTGACTGGGTTTCGGAAGATTTCAAGGCTGAACTCAGGAAACAGGTCGACCGCATGAGGCCCACCCTTATCGGCAAAAAAGCGCAGGATCTTGTGATGGATTCCTATAGAGGAAAGTTTGTTTCCCTTTATGACATTGAAAAGGATTTCACAATTCTCTATTTCTGGGAACCTGATTGCGGCCATTGCGCTGAAGCAACGCCAAAGCTAAAAGCCTATTACGACAAGGCAAAGGAGCAGGGGATTGAAGTGTTTTCTGTCTGCACCACAGGAGATAAGGTAAAATGGGAGAAATATATTCAGGAGAAAAAACTTGACTGGATAAACGGGTGGGATCCGGAGAGGAGAACTAACTATGGATATTACTACAATATTGAATCGACCCCGATGATATACATCCTTGACAGGGACAAAACCATTATTGCAAAAAAGCTTGGTGTTGATGATGTTCCCTCCTTTATTGACAATTACAGGAAATACTTCAGAAAGTAGAGTCATTCCTCCTGATCCAGTTAACCAGGTCATAAATTGATTCAAACTCGAGGCTGTATCCCGGCGCTTTGCATTTCCACCGTGAATTCAAGAGTGAAGGCACCTCCACCTCCGCCAATGACTCTGTTTCAGCAATTGAATAACCTGCCCTTGAAAGTGCTTTTTCGGTCCAGTGCTTTAATTCCCCTTCTCCCCTTACTAAAACCCTTCCTTTTTCATCATTCCTGAATGAAAAGCTGCCGTCAAGAGAATTGAATTTCACTTTTGTTTCATCGAAAAGGGTTTTGAACGACCCGTCAAGCATCAGATCTTCGGGAGCTCCTCCTGCAAGACCCTCTTCTCTCAGGAGCCATATTTTGTCGGCCTGGCTGACTGCTGTGGCAAGGTCGTGAGTTGAGAAAACAATGGTTTTACCTCTGCTTCGTGTCAATTCATGTAAAAGATGGATTATCTCAAATTTGCTGCTGATGTCAAGAAAGGCAGTAGGCTCATCCATAATCATGATATCCGCATCCTGGGCCAGAACCATGGCTATCATTGCCCTCTGGCGCTCTCCGTCCGAAAGCTCTGTAACCGGCCTTTCACGGAATCCGGACATCCCGGTTTTACTTATGGAATCAATTATGGCTTCGTGGTCAGAACTATCTATTCTTCCCAGCCAGTTGGTATGAGGGAACCTTCCAAGAGAGACCAGGTCATAAACCTTCATATTGCTTACCCTTATGATCTCAGTCGAGATATAGCCGATCCTTGAGGACAACCCCATTCTTGAGAATTCAGCAATATTTTTGTCGTCAATCGTCAGTTTGCCGGCAAGCGGCGGCTGAAGTCCCGCGAATGTGCGAAGGAGAGTGCTTTTTCCGATGCCATTTTTGCCAATTACCGCTATAAGCTCACCTTTTTCCGCAGACCCGGCAAGAGGTGGAAGAAGCAGTTGCCTTGACTTTCCGGACTCAAATCCGATTCCGAGATTTTTGAAGGATAATATTCCGGCTGTACTGTTTCCCATCAGAAGATATCCCTGTTTCTCTTATCATGTAAAATTACCCAGATTACAACGGGTATTCCTATAAGGGCTGTCACGGAGTTGACGGGCAATGTATTGTCTGAACCCGGCATCTGAGATACTATATCGCTTGCAAGCATGACTATTGCACCTGCAAGAATTGTTCCGGGGATCAGGATCCTGTGATCGGATGTCCTGAATATTATCCTTGCCAGGTGAGGGACTGCGATGCCTATAAATCCTATAGGCCCGCAAAACGCGGTAATTGTGCCGGTCAGGATGCTGGTGCCGGCAATTATTATAAACCGCGATCTTCTTACATCAAGTCCGATGCTCCTTGCGTAGTTCTCACCCAGCAGATGAGCGTTCAGCATTTTTACCGAAATCAGGCTTAACAAGACTCCGGCTGCCACTGATGCAATCATTACATTCAATTGTGAACCGGTCAGGTTTCCAAGACTTCCCATTGTCCAGATTACATATGCCTTGAGCATTGTTTCGTTGCTGAAATACTGCATGATGCTTACAATTGCGGATATGGCACTTGAAAGCATTATACCGAGGATCAGGACTGTCATTATATTTTTTATCCTCGACGAGATAATCATTATAAACAGCATTACAATCCCGGCACCGGCCCATGAAGCAGCCGCTATGGCCCAGTTGCCGAATCCCCTGATGGATTCTGGAGACATGTCTGAAGAGAATCCAAGGATCACAAATGCAACTCCAAGGCTGGCTCCTGAGCTCAAACCAAGTACATAGGGACCAGCCATGGGATTCCGGAACAGGGTCTGCATTTGCAGTCCGCTGATTGACAGTGCAATCCCTGCAAGCAGAGCAGTTATTGCCTTTGGCAGCCGGAACTCCGACAGAATGGTTCTTGTTGTTTCGTCGGAATTATTGAATATCGCCCTGATTACTTCACCAGGCCTTAAACTTACTGATCCCAGGAACAGATCGAGGATAAAGACCAGGATAAGCAAAATCAATAATCCGCCGAATAGCAAAACCGGTTTGTCAGTGGCTGGATAAGCTGCATTGTCTTTTTGCCTAATCTCTGACATCAGCGTCATTTTAGTTTAATCGCCTGTAATAAATAAATTCATGCCCTTCAAAAAGGTCAGGGTGCAGAATGGCGGCAATATCCTTCAGGATTATGTGAGGATTCAGGGTTCCGCCTTCCCAGTAATCATTGCCTCCTTCTTTGCCAGTCCTTTTGTTGTTGTTGAAGACATTGCCTGTTTTAAAACAATTGAGCCGTGTCAGTCTTTCATCAATTGTGGCAATTTCGCCTCTCGTGCCGGCACTGCCAGTGTTCAGCCAATAATCAGCAGAAACTGCTTTCATGTAGACATTCTCGAGCCCGAGTGGCATCGATACTGATGATTCTGTATCCCTCCACAGGTAATCACCCCCGGCGTCTCCGACAAGAGTGGAGATGTATGAATTCCCCGGGGAAATGTACCATGTATCTCTGAATGGCAGGCCAAGAAGAACTTTTGGCTTTTCACCGGTGTTTGCACTTATATAAGATTTCAGTATATTGTATTCCTTCTCAATTCCGGCGAATATGGAATCGGCCATCTCTTCATTGCAGTAGAGCGCTCCAATGAACCTGATCCATTCAGCTTTTCCAAGCGGATCGTTTTCGAGGTAGTCGGCATTGTATACAACCCTTACGCCCATTTCCCTGAGCTTGACTATATAACCCGACGACTCGCTGCCGATGCCGTAAACCATTACAAGATCGGGGTCAAGCTTCACTATCAGTTCCTTGTTAAGGTTGTCTTCGTAGCCAACTTCACGTATTTCCCCTCTCCTGACACCCTGAACAAGAGCATCATTGAAGATGAAACGGGTACCTGAAAATCCAACAACTGATTCAGCTTCTCCAAGAGCTGAAATCATTGCAAGGTGAGTTGTCGACATACAGACTACTTTTTTAACGGGCACCCGGATCACTTTCATTGTGTCGATAAAGGAGGGTATTTCTTCACCTGACCGGAAAAGATACCACTCCTGTGCGATATCGCGGGCCCCCTGCCAGGGATTCAGCACAGAGACGTGCGAATACCCATTTATATATTCTATTTTGAGTCTCTTCGCATATGATACAATGGGCGTTTCAGCTGTTTTCAGGTTAGAAGGATATTTGGTGGTATTCCCGGTGCAGGAAATGAGAATAACCGATGTGAAAACAAACCGGTTTACCACCCGCAGGACAAAAAAGCGGTTCCTGTGATCCGTGATTTTCATTGAGTATTCGGATCAGGATTGATTTTAAAACAAAGATTGCCCGGGATGATATCGGCAGTCATTTCAGCGATAAAAACACCTTCCCTGCCGTACCTTAAAACCTTGCCCCTGTTAACATAGTCACCGGCGTCCGTGACAAATACCTCGCCGTTTGAAGGATTCACTCCCATCCTGTAAAAAACGTTATTTTGCTCTGATATGAAAACCTCTGAAGGCAGATCTGAAGCATCAGTTTCCATACGTCTGACTCCGTTCTGCAAATAGTAAAGGGTTTCCCCGGTGCCATTTATCTGCAAGCATGTTGGGGAATCGGTTACTGATGGAAAAACAAATCTCTTTTCAATAGTGTTTGTCTTTGTATTTATAGCGATAAGCTGGGCAAAATTCTCCCTTTTCCACCCCCCGTTGCAGAGAACCCATAATGTCTCATTTTTATCAATCACCATGCTTTCAGGCTCAGCGCCCACTTCAATTGAGTCAATCACCGCATCCTTAATTGTGTTTATAACCATAATCTTATTGCCTCCGACCCAGCTTGCGGCATAAGCAGTTGATGACAATGCCACCACCGCTTCAGACGATTTCTTAAGATTAATAAAACCCGACACTCTATTTGATGTAAGGTCAATAATGGTAACCGAATCGGAATAAAGGCTCGAAACATAAGCCTTCGATCCACGAATAAATGAAATGTACCTGGGAGAAGTAATCTTGCTTATCGTAGTCACTGACCTCATGTCATTCATTCCCGCCACTTCAATTTTACCGGAGTTGTTGACAATAATGTATATCCGGCTGCCATCAATACCCATTGAATAGGGTACATCACCCAGCGGCCGGTTATTAATATCCATAAATACATGATTGAATATTTTCAGTGAATCGTAAGAGAAAAATGAAAGTGAGCCATTACCTGACCTGAAATTACCCTCATTGAGAATAAAAACACCACTGCCAGAAAGATACGTTTCGCTTATGCCGGTTATTACCGGATCCACCTCCCTGATGCAAGAATAAAACAATGGTATTGTGATCAGAATTAAAACTTTATGCATGATATTATTTCTTGATTTGAAATACAAGTGAAATTAAAAAGCTTCTTCCGGGCATCGGATAATAAGCAATATTCTGAAAACTGGCTTTGAAGAGGTTTTCAATAGTGATGTTCAGGTCTAATGCCGTCCGTCCTGTGTTCAATTTAGTCCCGATGCTGAGGTCGCTTACCGAATAGTGCGGCAGGTACTGTGAATTGTCAGCGGTAAGATATCTTTTTCCGGTATATCCGGTGCTGAAAGCTGCATGGAACTGATGCCAGCCCAGCCTGAGGATTGCGTTTAAATTGTTTGCCGGGACATATATAAGCTGTTTCCCTGACAAACCGCTGTTTTCAGCTGCCTTCCCAGCATTGGAAGCTTTGGTATAGGAATATCCGGCATTCAGACTGGCATCGAATTTCCGGAAAGAATAGCCAATATCCAGGCCCGTTTCCACTCCGCGGGTTAAAATATTGCCAATATTTGAGGCTTCCCAGTAAGAATAATCCCCGGGACGCCATTGGATCATGTTGTTTATGTGGTTCCTGAAAAGGGTCAGGTCATTTCTGATTTTCAGTGAACCTGACGGAAAGCTGGTCATTTCCCAGGTGATCTCTGAAGAGAATCCGGTTTCATTTTTCAGATCCGGATTTCCGCCGGGCATCCAGTACATATCGTTAAGTGTGGGGATCTTCGAATTTTTTGAAAAGCTCGCCCTGATAAAATAATACTTTTCCCTGAATGGCCTTATTTCTGTGCCGGCGGAAAAGTCAGGTATCAGGAATCTGCTATCGCGGAGCAATTCACGAACCAGTATCCGTAGGCCCAGCCAATGAGTTACATCAGCCTCTGCGGCAACATCGGCAGAAAAGAGGTTCATGGCTTTTGATCCGGAATAATTAGTTGTTTTAATAATGTTCAGCTCCTCATTCAGCGAGAGTTCAAGTCTCAGGATGTTTTTTATCGTTCGATCAAAGGCCCCATTCAGTATTATCCTTTTGGAATTGTTTCTGGAATCAACCGAAGCAAGTTCATTGATATAATTCAGCTTATCTGAAATGAATGCCCCCGTGATATTTATTCCGTTCATTCCACTTACAGATCCGTATTCAACCATTGCCCTCATTGATTCATCAAATTGTTTCTCAGGCGGATCCATTGCCTGACTTATTATGGGCACAGGAAGATTCCTGGCCGCTGACTGATACCACATCCTTGCCGAGATATTGCTGGTTGAATTTCTGAAGTATAATTCCTGGATAAATCCCTTCTGCAGGACCTCGCTGTTCTCCCTGGTTTGCCAAGATGGTTCCGGACCCGATACATTGTTAATATAACTGAAATTGTTATCTGAATTCATGAGGAAAGCCTTGGTTACCGTTTGAAAACCCTTTGAACCTGCTTTTACCTTCAGAAGCCCTGAGATCCTTCCGTAACTTCCAAGTGCAGGATTCAGGCTGACAACTTCCGTATCATCCCATCCGGGACTGGTTTCCAGATTGATGATTCCTCCAAATCCCCCGCTGTGTATCCCCATCGAACCGCCTCCATAATAAATATTCACATCATCGATGAGTCCTGCAGGTACAAGCGACATATCAAATTGTCCTATCATGGGGTTATTCAGACTGATATCATTCCATGCGATCTGAGTGTGGCCGGGACCTGTTCCGCGGAAGGATGGTGTGGCCAGGCCGCCTGAACCATAAGTTTTTACATGGATCACTGAGTTTCGGGAAATGAGGTCAGCCAGAGTCCGCTGATTATAGATTCCGATTATAGAGGAATCGATGTGTGTGCCCTTAAATCCAGTGAAAAAATTACGTTCGGATTTTGCCCTTATTTCCACTTCCCCGATAAGAATCGCCTTATCGTGCATGGATATCTGACCATGCAGATGCAAGGATATGAACAATGCAATGAGAAAAGATAGTCTTTTCAAGGCTTACGTTTTAATGTCTGCTTACGGGATTCAGAAAGGCGGGAATCATTTAGTGATTCTATGCTTTTCTTCCCGAAAGCTTTGAACATATAATTGCTTGGCAGGTCTTCTGACTTGTCCCGGCTTCAGGAAGCCTTCCCATCCCGGGGATCCGGGACAGTGGCAGGTAATTCCTGAAGCCATCATCACGCAAAGCGTGATCAGGCATCACAGCAGCGGGTACTGTTGCGGATTCATACCGCATTCCCTTTTCATTGCAACGATTTTACTTCATTGCAACACCAATACCTGTCAAAGGTAAATTATTTTTTGAGAATGATTGGCAACAGATATCAACAATTGTTGATAAACGGCTGAAACGCCTTAATCACATTGTACCGCAGGAATTCCTGACAATCAGTTCGGGCGGAATATTTACCTGCCGTTTATATTTGGTTTTTCCAGAGTTTTTTACCTCCGTCCAAATCATGTTTGCAATCTTCAATGCCATGCCGGCAAGAGGTTTCCTGAGGCATGTTACGGGTGAGTACATAAGATCAAAACCTATACCCTCCTCCATCGAGACAATGGCCACATCCTGAGGCACACGAAGCTTCTTTTTCCTGATAAAATCCATCAGACTGTAAACCATTTCAGCCTGCATTACGATCAATATTTCTGCGCTGAATGGAGGCCTCAGATATTTATCTATCTGGCCCTGTTCAACTTCCTTTCCTCCCGGCTGAAGATCAAAATCCACGACAAGAGGTTTGTTCATGCCCTCCTTTGTTGCAATTGAACTAATCAGCATTTCGATTACGGGTTTATCCCTGGATGCAGAATCTCTGCCTGTCACTATCAGAACATTCTTATAGCCCAATCTGGCAATGTGGTCAACCATGCGCCGGGTTCCTTCCTTCATGTCGGTGCATACTGTATTGAGCCTGAGGTTCCTTACTGATTTCTCAAGCAGTACAAAGGGGTAACTCATTGCCCTGAGTGACCTTATTGTATAATCATCAGCTGTTTCCCCGACCAGAATCAGGCCGCTGTAGAACTTCTTAAAAGCCCCCACCAGCCTGTTGTACCTTCCGTCGTCAGGATCCTTTGTGATTATTGAAAACCCTACTCCGATGCTGTTGAATGCTTTCTGAAGATAAGGTGTTATTTCGTAAATGAACGGATCGTGAAGCGATGGGACTATCATGCCCATAACACCGGGTTTTTCCTCGACAGGCGATGGCAGATTATTTTCCTTTAAGAGATCGAAGTATCCCATTTGCCTTGCCAGGGCAAGGACTTTTTCCTGTGTGTCCTTCCTGATTCCATGCTGGTCAGCCTTGTTGTTAAGAACAAGTGAAATCAAAGTACTGGATACGCCCAGCTTTTCAGCTAAATCTTTATTCTTGACTTTTCCCCCCATTTTTCCCCTAAAATTGGATGAACTAAATTACATCTTTTTTCTAAAGTGAGGCACCAGTTTAATTATTTTTAACTTATAAGAATAGTTCAATACCTGAATATTCAGATCAGAGACCATTCAGAAACAGATTCTGCTAAAATCCGAAAGAATCCTACTTCTTCGGAGCCTGTATTCCCCTATGTTTTGCAGCCTCTTCGAGACGCTGCTGCCATTTGGATTTCTTCAGAGGCTTTTTCTTGTTTTCCTCAAGAGTGGCCAGGACCTTATCTGCATCAATAAATCTCTTGGATATTATGTTCTGAAGCCAGGTAAGGATGTTTGCGAGGAAATAATAGTATGTAAGGCCCGACGAGAAGTTATTGAGCATAAACATAAACATCACCGGCATCATGTACATCATCATCTTCATCCCCGGCTGATCGGATCCGGGAGATGATCCGGTCATCTTCATTGTGAGCAGGGTGGAGGCAGTCATAAGAAGCGTGAAAAGGCTCACATGATCGCCATAAAGAGGAATCTTGAACGGCAGGCTCAGGATTGAATCAAACGTTGAAAGATCGGTTGCCCAGAGAAAATGCTCCTGTCTCAATTCGATCGAAACAGGGAAAAACCTGAACATGGCAAACAGAATCGGCATCTGCAAAAGCATCGGGAGACAGCCACCCATAGGATTTACTCCGGCCCGCTTGTAGAGTTCCATTGTGGCCTGCTGTTTCTTCATGGCGTCTTCCTGCTTGGGAAACTTCTTACTGATTTCGTCTACCATAGGCTTCAGAACCTGCATTTTAGCCGTGGACTGGTATGATTTGAAAGTGAGCGGGAAAAGAACTATTTTAATCAGAATTGTAAGGATAAGTATAATAAGCCCGTAACTCGCAATGTATTTTTCGAGCCAGTTGAAAACCGGGATTATAATAAACCTGTTGATCCACCCGATGATGTTCTTTCCGAGAAACACCAGTTTATCAAGCTCAAGTCCCTCTTTTCTCAATGTTGAAATATGGTTTGGCCCGTAATACAGCTTCATGCCTATCGAGGTCTCCTGTCCGGGGTTGAAAGGTACGCCTACCTCTGCGGTAAAATACCTGATATATCTGGATGGTTCAGGAATTTTATTGGAGACAACTGTGCCGTTCAGGAAGGATTCTTTGCTTATAAGCACCGAAGAAAAAAACTGATCCTGAAATGCTATCCAGCTAAGCTTTGTAGGCAGATCTGATTTTTCAACATCCTTCGACTGGCGCAGCCTAATCCCTTCAACATCATCCTGGTAGTATTTGTATTTTATGGTTGTGTAGAATTCTTCATTCTGTCTTCCTTTCTCCTGCTGCGGAAGGTACATCCTCCAGTCGAAAGTAAGGCTGTTCTGATTTGAAGCGATGATTCCTTCCATCGATTTGAACATTACATCAAAGTCAACCATGTAACGGTCGGGTTCGAGGGTGTATTTGTATTCGATATACTTGTCTTCGCCTGCCGTCAGCCTGAGTACAACGCTCTCAGTACCTGAAGCAACTGAAAATAATCTTTTCTCTGAAGCCGGGGTGAAATAGAGATCACTTGTTTGAACTGCTTTATTATCGGTAGTGTAGAAATTAAAGCCAAATACTGTTGAATCTCCGGAAAACAGGATCAGGGGAAGGGAATCGTGCGTTCTGAAATCTTTTATCCTGGCAGAGTAGACCCTTCCTCCCTTTGGTGAGATTTTAAGTTCAATCTTATTGTTTTCAAGGGTAATAAGCGCAGTGTCGCCTCTTACGGAGGCACCGAAAGCTCCGTATCTGCCCGAATCTGCAACAAGTATGGAAGGAACCTCCACGGTACGGCCTGTCACTGTCCCGGGCATTGCTGCCGAATCAGTTTTTTCTGCTGCAGGGGCAAATCCGAGAAGACGATTTATCTCATTTACCTTTGCAATAGCCTCAGCCTGGTTTGGCTTGAAGCGCAGGGCATTTATATATTCGGCCCGGGCGTTTTCCATGTCGCCTTTAGCATACAGGGAGTCAGCCTCTTCGATGACTTCCTTATACGCCCTGTTCATCCGGTTGCCGTTATAGATACTAAATCCGATAAATATTGCAAAGATCAGTATTAAACCGGTAATCGTATTCTTGTCCATTCTTAGGTATTAACATTATAAAACTTCAACTATGGTCCTTATTTATACATGCTTTGATGAAATTCACAAATAGCGGATGGGGATTCTCGACCGTACTGCTGTATTCAGGGTGAAACTGGACTCCAACAAACCATTTGTGTGAAGGTATCTCAATTATTTCGACCAGGTTTGATTCAGGATTTATTCCTGAAGGGACCATTCCATTTCTTTTGAAATCATCGTAATAGGTATTATTGAATTCGTATCTGTGCCTGTGTCTTTCCACTATTTCATTTTTTCCATAAATCTTTTCCGACAGGGTCCCTTTCAGAATATTGCATTTATAACCGCCCAGCCTCATGGTTCCACCCTTGTCGGTGATGCTTTTCTGTTCCTCCATAAGGTCGATGACAGGGTATCTGGTTTTATTATCGAATTCCGTGGAATGGGCGCTTTCAAGATTAAGAACGTCGCGTGCGAACTCAACGACAGCGCACTGCATTCCAAGACATATTCCTAGAAACGGTACATTATGTTCCCTGGCATATTTTGCCGCAATGATCTTCCCGTCAATTCCGCGTGATCCGAATCCGGGAGCCACAAGTATGCCCTTCATTCCCTCCAGTAACCTTCCGGCATTTTCATTTGTAATATCTTCAGAATGAACGAAAACAACATCAACTTCACATTCATTCATTGCACCTGCATGGATAAATGATTCATTTATCGATTTATAGGCATCGGGAAGTTCTATGTACTTACCGACCAGAGCAATACGGGCGGAATGCCTGGGATTATTGAGTCTTTTGAGAAATTTCCTCCATTCAGTGAGGGGAGGTTCTTTTCCTGCGGGAAGGGCAAGCTTTTCCAGAACAGTCAGATCGAGCTTTTCCTCCAGCATCTTAAGAGGAACCTCGTATATTGTGGAAACATCAACCGATTCGATGACTGCATTTTCCCTAACGTTGCAAAACAGTGCAACTTTTCTGCGAATATCACTTGTCAGGTTTTTTTCTGTACGGAGCACCAGAACATCCGGTTGAATACCCGCTTCGAGAAGTGCTTTTACCGAGTGCTGGGTAGGCTTTGTCTTTAGTTCACCGGAAGCTGACAGGTAAGGAACAAGGGTCAGATGAATGACAATGCAGTTTCCAGGGCCAAGCTCCCACTTAAGCTGTCGTACGGATTCAATATATGGCAGTGATTCGATGTCGCCGACCGTACCCCCTATCTCGGTAATTACGATATCAAACCTTTTTCCCGATCCGACGATTTTTATCCTTCTTTTTATTTCATCTGTAATATGAGGTATAACCTGCACCGTTTTACCCAGATAGTCGCCTTTCCTTTCCTTGTTTATAACTGTCTGGTAGATCCGGCCTGTCGTGACATTGTTGGCCTGGCTTGTGGGAACATTGAGAAACCTCTCATAATGGCCCAGATCGAGATCGGTCTCGGCACCGTCGAGGGTAACGTAACACTCGCCATGCTCATACGGATTAAGGGTTCCGGGATCGACATTGATATACGGATCGAGCTTCTGGATGGTGACAGAATAGCCTCTTGCCTGCAGGAGTTTTGCAAGTGAAGAGGAAATAATACCTTTTCCCAGGGAGGATGTTACACCACCTGTTACAAATACATACTTAACATCGGCCAAATCAAGGAAATTTAAAAATTATGGTTCTGACTTATATTATTATTCATCAAGACCTGACTGGTCTATCATTCTGACTTTCTCTTCAAGTGTCTTGATCATTTTCTTTGCGCTGTCGATTTTCTCCCTTACCTCCTTTATCATGGTGTCAGCATTTGCGGATTTTGCGAAGAACCCGATATTGTTTTCCCAGAGGACTATATCACTTTCGAGCTGCTTGATCTTGGTAAAGAATTTATCCCGTTCGTTGCGAACTTTCCTTGAAGCCTTGGGATTTGTTTTCATGCTGTCGAGCTTGGTCCTGTATTTCAGGATACTCTTATCCTCGTCCGCTATCTTTAGCTTATCAAACTCTTTATTAAGTGCATTACGGTACCTGTTTGTGATCTCCTCTTTCTTATTGAAGGGGACGAAGCCTATCTCGGTCCATTTCCTCTGAATCTCCTTAAGCCTTTCAAAAGCAGAATGCACGTCGGTTCCGGGATCGAATTTCTCAAGCTCTTCGATAAGAGCTGTTTTGGACTTGAGGTTATCCTCATAAGAGGTATCAAGGTTTGCGAAAAATTCGGCTTTCCTGTTAAAGAAACGGTCACATGCCTTACGGAATCGTTTCCAGGTCTTTTCCGATTGTTTTCTGGGGACAGGACCTATTTCCTTCCACTCCCTCTGAAGCCTGATTAGTGCATCGGATGTTGCCTTCCAGTCTGTGCTCTCCTGCAGGGATTCAGCCTGGATACACAGTTCGGTTTTAAGCTGAAGGTTGTTCAGCTGAATCTCCTTGTTGTCGGCATAAAAGGTCCTCTTCTTTTCAAAAAAAGCATCACATGCTTCCCTGAAACGCTGGTAAACCTTATTATTTTGCTTTTTGGGTGCAAACCCTATGGTCCGCCACATTTTCTGGAGCGACACGATTTTGTCGGCTCTATCATCAAAATCCCTGAAGTTCTTTATCTCTAGCAGATTAATAGCTTCCACCTCTTCGCACAATGCCAGTTTGGCTTCGAGGTTCTTCCGCTGGTCATCTTTTTGTTTTTCAAAATACTCGTGATGTCTTTTGTTGATCTGCGATGTGGCTTCCTTGAACCGTTCCCATATTTCGTTTTTGGATTCCTGAGGAACTGGTCCGATCTCACGCCAGTTATTATGGAAATCCTGAAGCAATCTGAATGCATTTACCGGATTCGGTTCAAGCAGCAATTCCTCTGCCTTTTCGCATAACTGCACTTTCAATTCAAGGTTTTTCCTTAAATCCAGATCTCTTAACTCCTTGTTTATTTTTATGTAATCGTAGAAAACCTCAACACTGTGGTGATAATTTTCCCAGAGATCTTTCAGTGAGGCCTGTGGAACAACACCGATTGAATGCCATTCATTCTGAAGGGTGCGGAAATCGTGGAATGTTTTATTGATTGATTCCTCGCGATTGACAAGATCCTTAATCTTGTCGATGATATCATATTTTCTTTTGAGGTTTTCGTACTTTTCAGCTTCCTGAACCCTCGAAAAGTCATTTTTCTTCTCCTTATATTCCTCAAGCAGTTCCTTTACCCTGTAGTCGAGGGGATCAACCCAGACCTTATAATCCTCGATTTTCCCTCCCTCTTCCAGGAATTTGGTTTTCCTTTCCTCGGTTTCGCTCTTGAGTTTTTTGTAAAAGAGTGCCTTGATCCTCTCGACATCGTTACGAATTTCAGAGGCTGGTCTGTTGTCGATTAAAAGTGCAAGGGTCTCGACAAGCTCATTTTTAGAGAATCCTGAATAATCAACCGGAGGGAGCTCGATTTCTTCTATATCGTGAAATTCAAGAGGCTGAGAAACAGGTTTTTCTTTTTCATTTTCCTTTTCCTCTTCACCGTTCGGTTCCTTCAAGATTTTAGCATTCTCTTCACGTTCATCGCTGTTGTCAGAAGCTTCAATTTCTTCCTTTATTTCAGCTTTATTTGCATCTTCAGTACCGGCAGCAGTCATTTCTGCCCCGTTCTGTTCTTGCTGAACAGAGTCATCCGGATTTTCTTTATTCATATCCAATCCTTTAAGGTTCAATATCTTCCAAGGCACGTCGCACCATGGTTACCCATGGATTTTTCAGACTACGAAAATATTGAATTATTTGTAAAAACTCAAAGAATTATGGAAAAAACAGAGAAATGCAGAATAGGTGCGGGAAAGAGTAATAATTGGCTTATATCTAATATCTTTGAATTATAATAAAAGATTGGTTTTATTTAATCTTCAAACAATACATAATCAGAATGGAGAGTAAGGATATTCTTTTAATTGTATTTGTGGCTATTGCAGTCGGGGCAAGCTTTTACAGAAAATATGTGAGAAAGAATCAGGGTATAAAGCCATTTCAGAAACCTGAAAACACAGGATCATCCTTTTCCTCGGTAAAGGATGACTATGAACCATATTCCAGGAAATAGACTACCTTCTGTTTCTTGATACCATATACCGGAACGGATTCATTATCTTCTGAAGAAGGCGTAGATCCTCCGTTATGATTTCAGCCGTTCCCTGCATATTCTGGGTAAAATCAAGCTTTCTGCCGTAGAGTGTCGTGAGCCCTTCGGGAAGAATAAGCTCGATAATGTAAGAGTCGCCTGAAGTGACAAGCGATTTGGATTTTACTCTACCTTTTACCATTCCATATTCAAGATATGGATATCCGGTGAGCTTTATGTTAACCTCCTGACCCGGCTTTACCTTGCCCGAACGATTCATTTTGAGGTTTATCCTGCCGACATAATCCCCGGCATCCAGTGGAACTATGCTTAATACCGGCTCATCCTTGTTAACTATCTGGTTCTCACTCCAGAACTTTGTAAATGTCACAGTACCGCTCACAGGAGAGATAAGCAGGTAATTGTTCTCCCATATTTTTATCTGGGCCTTCAGGTTCAGGAATGATTCATTAAGCACAGAGTAATATTTTTCCCTCTCTTCAAGTTTCCTGATCTTATAGTCCTGCAACACCTGTCTTTTTTCAGAAAGCTCTATTGACTTTGCAGAATGGTCGAGACGTACCTGCTGAAGCTCGATATTGATCCTTAGCAGGGCCTGGCGCGACTTTTCAAGTTCGCTTTCGGAATAGACCCCGTTTATGAAAAGAAGTGAGTCGCGTCTGAACTTTCTGGCTTCAAGAACCTGATTTTCAGCAAATAATTCTTCCTTGACCTTTATTCTGCCGATATAGACAAGGATACCGTCGATTTCATCGGTCAGGGATAGGATCTTGTTCCCGTAGTAGTCGTTCAGGATATAATTGTTGAAGTCGGAAAGGCTTTTAAGGAATGATCCCCAGTAGTTCTGGATCTCACCAAGCTCAGCAAATTCAGGTAAAGAAGAAAGCTTTATTCCCTCAGGATTACCTATAGTTTCGACAATTGTTTTCAGCTGGTTGATTTCGTCTATTGAGGCGGCTGTTTCCATCACCGCAATGATCTGGCCCTCCCCTACCTCATTTTTATCAGCGACGTACAGGTTTTTGATCCGTCCTGTCAGCTTTGAAATTAGGGTAACTGGCGGATTGACAGTGGTAATTTCCACCTGGGCCGGGATGGTATCAGGGTACCTGACAAGCCACAGGAGGATGATGAAAAGTACAAAAACAATTATAATAATGCTGTTCCCCCATCTTAGGATTTTTCCGGGAGGACGGCCCATAATTTCATTGACGGATTCTGAATATATTATATCATCCAGTTTATTCTCTTCCATTGTACCATTTCATTTACCAAGCTCAAGCTGGTTCTTTACCAGTTCGTAATAGGCTCCCTTCTTTTCAATAAGGGAACTATGATTTCCTGTCTCAATCACCCTGCCGCCATCCAGGACGATAATTTTATCTGCATTCCTTACTGTGCTCAGACGATGTGCAACAATTATCACTGTTTTTCCACTGAAGAAATCAGTGAGATTTTCAACTATTGCCTTCTCTGTGTTGGCATCAAGTGAGTTTGTTGCCTCGTCGAAAACCACGATTTCAGGGTTTTTATAGACAATCCGGGCAATAAGCAGCCGCTGCTTTTGCCCTTCACTCAGTCCATGGCCATTGGCACCTAACTTCGTATTGTACCCCAGCGGCAGTGATTCAATAAAACTCCTAAGGTTTGCGGTTTCAGCCGCCATTATCATTCTGGGTTCATCAACTGGTTCATATCCGGGGGAGATGTTGCCTGCTATTGTGTCGGGAAACAGGAATCCGTCCTGCATAACTGCTCCCACTTTTTCCCTCCATACATGCAGGCTCATGTTTGAAAGCTCCGTTTCTCCTATAAATATCTTTCCGTTTACCGGCTGGTAAAACAATAGAAGCATCTTAAGTAAAGTGGTCTTTCCGCTTCCGCTTGCTCCAACAATGGCAGTTATTTTGTCCGCATCGATCTGAAGGGACACATTCCGTAAGGCAAAAGGTGAACGCGGACCCTCATATTGATAGGACAGGTCGGTGATTGTAATGGTTTTATTCCCGGGAAGCCTCTGAACCTTGTTCTCCGAATCAGATTCTTCATCATCCATATCATGTACCTCGGCCAGCCTGTCGAGGCTCATTTTTGCATCCTGCGACATACGGAAGAAAGCAATAATCTGGTTTACAGGGACATTCATCTGTCCAATAATGAACTGAACCGCAAGCATCATACCCAGCGACATATTACCCCTGAGGACCGATGCAGCAGCGGCAATAGTGATCAGGATGTTCATTATCTCATTAATGAATGTAGCACCTGCCGATTGATACTGGATTAACCCAAGGCCCTTTACCTTTAACCCGAACAATGAAGCCTGATGATTCTCCCAGTCCCATCTCTTGCTGAGCTGGCTCTGGGTAAGCTTTATTTCCTGCATGCCATTGACCAGATTGATGAGTTTGGAATTTGAGGCCGACATTTCCCTGAATCGCAGGTTGTCGAGAATGGCCCTGGATTTCATGAAAAGGGAAACCCACAGAATGTAAAGGGTTGTTCCTGCCAGAAACAATACGAATATTTTAATGCTGAAAATTGCAAGAACGATCCCGAACACTACCAGATTGAAAAAGGAGAACAGAATGCTGAGGCTTGCTGAGGTCAGGAACTCTTCTATCCTGTTGTTATCCTCAACACGCTGAAGGATATCTCCGGTGAGCTTTGTATCAAAGAAGGCAACAGGGAGGGCCATGAGCTTCTGCAGGAATCCGGAAACAATTGCAACATTTACCCTTGAACCAATATGAAGCAGCAGCCAGCCGCGAATAAACTCGACCGACAATCTGCCAAGAACAAGTGCAAGCTGGGCAAACAGCACCAGATATATAAATCCTATATCGTTGTTATTAATGCCGACGTCAATTATTGATTGTGTCAGAAAGGGGAAGATAAGCTGGATGCAGCTTCCCACCAGAAGACCAAGGAGCAGCTGTCCAAGGTATTTACGGTACAGCCTGAAATACCTGAGGAGGAACCTGTAACCACGGGTTTTCTCGGGCTCTTCCGTTGTTTTGAATAGTTCGGGGGTCGGTTCAACTATTAATGCCAGTCCGCATTGCTTGCCGTCAGCGATGGTGGTTGCCCAGTTCTTTTCGAACTCTGCCCTGGAATAAGTAATTAGACCCGCGGCTGGATCGGCAACCCATACTTTGTTGTCCTTAATCCTGTAAACCACAACAAAGTGCCTTTGCCGCCAATGGACAATACAGGGCAGGGTTACCTTTTGCATGAGCAGGTCAAAAGGGATTTTTACACCCAGTGTTCTGAATCCCACAGAATCAGCAGCCTCCGATAATCCCAGAAATGAAACTCCCTCTTTTGTGATGTAGCACTTCTTCCTCAGGTAATCGAGGGAAAAACTCTTTTTGTAAAACCCTGCTATCATTTTCAGACAAGCAGGGCCGCAATCCATCGCATCATATTGTTTTACATACGGGAATACCATTTTTTGACGTCCAGCCGTTTAATAATGTGAAGTAAAGATATTTATTATTTGGAAGAATCAGGCTTAAGTTATTAATATAGTCATACCCTGCACTGACAAATCGTCACTTTCCGACGCGGGAAATCGTATATTTGTCAATTAATCAGGGCAAAAAATCAGCGCTTGTTCCGTAAAATCTCAGATAGTGCAATAATTGACGGTGTCCGAAAGCAGGACGACCATATACTAAACTGGCTTTATGATAAATACCATGAAACAGTGCGGAATCATGTTCTTAAAAACAGCGGTTCTGATGCAGATGTCTCAGATGTGTTCCAGGAATCGATAATCACACTGTACAGGCAGATTTCGGAAAATAACCTGAAGCTTACATCTGATCTTAAAGGCTATTTTTTTGGCATTGCCAGGAATATATGGAGCGCCCAGCTAAGAAAGAAAGTCAGGAATACCGAAATTGAATCTGACTTTCCCGATGAGATTGATAATGACGAAAGTAATGACCTTCTGGAAAGAATAGTGAACAGGGCTTTCAGAAAATTAAGTGATGATTCGCAAATGATTCTCACTCTATTTTCTGAAGGTTATTCATACCGGGAGATTTCCGGCAGGATGAACCTGAAAAACGAAACCTATGCCAGGAGAAAGAAATACCTGAGCAAGGAAGCCCTGATGGAACTAATCAAATCGGATCCTGAATACAAGGATTACCTTAATCTGCGATAAAGAAGAAAAAGGACTCCGAAAATAATCAGAACAATTGATCCGATTATTATCGCAATCTTAACTGAGTAATACAAGGGGTCGTTGTTCCCGTAAACTACAAGGGAGGCCCAGAAATAAGGATGTGACCGGAGCATATCCGAGTCCTCAAGATAACTGATCCTGGCTTTCCTGAGTGCAGTGCTTTTTGATGCTCCCCTTCTGAGGTACCTGTAATAGCTTTTAACAATCTCGGCACCTGATCTGTCCTCGATTTCCCACATCGACATTACAACCGACCGGCTCCCGGAATAAATAAATCCCCTTGCCAGACTAAGGATTCCCTCACCTGAATGCAGGACACCGCTTCCTGTGTTGCATGAGCTGAGAATTACCATTTTGGCTTTTAACGGTACTCCGTAAACCTCGTATGTATTCAGGTTGCCGTCTTCGGTTGAGTCATTTTCCTGATAAAAGAGCATTTTGGAATGCATGGGATCATGATCGTTCAAAATAGTATGCATTGCGAGATGTATTATATCGTATCCGGCAGCCTCGTTTTTAAAGACCGATTCCTTGGCATTGTCGTTCATATAAAGCCGGCCTCGCGTCAGATTTGCGACATATTCAGCCTCCTCCCGTGCAAATTTCAGGTCATGAAGCATCGATACCCGGGATTGCCTGATGTTCATGATTGAGTCTACATTTATACTTCCACTGTACACCGGGGCAAACGCTACGAGGCTGTTGGAAAGCCTGAAATCATTTTTCAGCGACTCTGCAAGAAGTGTTGCTGAGTAAGTGTACGATATGCTGAAATGCTTCATCATATAGGGGAGATCCCTGAAAAGGACATTTTCCTCCGGATCGTGCATGAAAGGAATAGCATCAAACGGGATATATGATAGAATGTTGTCGGGAGAAATCAACAGTTTGTTGGAAATCAGATGTTTCCTTACAGGTTCAAAAATTATGGCGTACAGCCTGTCCCCTACCGCAGTATATTGTTTAAGACTGGATCCCGCATCAGCCAGGGGCATCGATAAAAGAGTCCTGAACTGCCTTATATCATCGAAGAAGCCCGAATCAACCGGAATTGTGAATAGCTGAATATCCTTCCTGTTTGCCAGGAAGATATAAAGAACCGTATCCGAAACAACATAATTCAGGTAATTGATGTTCCTTCCGGCAAGATCGGGTATTTCAGCAGGTTTAATGACCCCTGTATTGTATTTGAGTGAGTAATATTCGGGATACTGTTTCTCAAACAGAAGGATAAGCGAATCGCGTTTCCGTGTTGCGTTGAGAACAATCTCCTTCCATTCCGGGATAAGGGAAGAAGAGGGATTGTTTTTCATATTTTCTTCCGATATTCTTTCGTCATAATAGCTTATTTCCAGCTTTAGTTTCCGCTCAAGCTCCGCAATATCCTCCGGAATATGAAAATGAGTGGCTTTCAGTTCTCGGGTTGAAGCGAGGAGCCCTGCTACTTTGCTTTTCTCGGAATATTCAAAAGCCTTGTCAAGAAAAGTATTATCTCCGGTTTTCCTGTAACACAGGTCAAAATCGCGGATTGCCAACAGGTATGAATCCCTGAACCTGTCGCCGAGAACGAACCTGCTCTCATCTTCGCTTATATTGATCCTGACCTTTTCAATCAGTGAAATTATTAATCCGGAAGTTTCGGAGGCAGCCAGAAGGTATTCTGTCTTATTATTGCTGTTGTAGATATCCCAGAGAATTTCGTACTTGGCCCTCAATAGCCTGACGGACGATTGATCGGGTTCGATGGAGGAAGCATCCGGATTTTTAATTCCGTCATAATCAGTCTTACCGGTATCAGAATAGAGCATTTTCTGGATTATTTCAAGGCCTTTTACCGCATCGCCATGTTTTGAAAGTGCAAGGGCATAACCCAGAAGTACAGGCTCCCTGAGTGAAAAATCTTCCGGATGGCTGTTAAGGTATGTGATGCATTCCTCATAAAGCCTGATCGATTTGCCGATATCGATACGGTATGTCCTGAGATATTCAGCATAATTTTTCAGCACTTCGTAATAATCTCTCGATTCAGGTCCATAAAACTTTTTTGCCTTCTCCAGTGAACCGGAAATCAGTTCCTCTCCCCTGTTTACCTTCCCTGCGTTCCCCAGTATAATGGCGAAACTGTTAAGCAGGTTGAGGGACAAAACCGATTTGGATGAACCTATCTTTTCGATTCCCTTATTGAAGTATTCATCGGATTTATCAGTTTGACCCAGAAAGAAATAATTTGCTGCAATGCTGTTAAGAAGGTTAATATAATGTTCATCCTCAGGAAGGGAATAATCCCTGTAAAACGATTCAGCCTTCTCAAGGTAGAGCACTGCCTTTGAATAATCTGATAACTGTGTGTGGCATGCCCCTAAATTGGAGTAAAGAATTGCCAGATTTGATGCATCCTCTTCTCTCGGTTCCGATATTAGGCTGAGAGCTTTGTTCCCAAATAGGATTGCCTTGCTGTAATCCTTAAGATTAAAATAGGCGGTTACAAGCGCTGACAATCCCTTGAGGAGAATAGGATCTGTTTCGCCGTACAGGGATTCATCAACCTCCAGCGATCTGAGCGAATACTCCTCCATCCTCTTGTAATCCCCAAGATTGGAAGATGCAATACCAAGATTGAAAAGACACTTTGCATAGATCTCATCTCTGCTTCCCGTTTGCTCACGCAGTGAGGCTGAAAGGCTCAGCCAGCTAAATGCTTCCAGGTTATTGCCGGAAAGTAGATAGTATACCCCTATGAGGTACTGTGAATTTGATGTTGTTAAGCTGTCATATTCTTGTTCGCTCAGGGCTTTAATGATGGATCTGAGAAGAAATGCTGATTTTACAGTATCATTTGAAGTTATCGCAGCCTGGAATCCACTGTTAAGCTTTGCCAGATCCTGCCCCGCTTTTTTATTTGCATATGCACCTGAAATGGTGGCAAAAGAAAAGCAGATGAGAAAAATGCACCCTGTCAGATTTTTTAGGATCATCCTGTTCGCTGATTTATGTCTTTCCCCGTGCCAAAAACGCAAGTTTAATTAAAATGTTATTATAAAAATGATTAAACTATAAAAAATCCTTTCCGGTAAGTAACTGATTTTCTTGAATTAATAAAATAACCGAAAAATAATTGATTTTTTATTGTCACAAAACAGGGTTGTCCGACATGATACAATGAATTACAAGGCCAAATAGGAATTACAGAAACACCTATCAATTGTAAAATTAATAAATCAATAAAACCCATTCATATGAAAAACTTCGACGAGATTTTAAGTGAGTTAGCTCTAACGGTGGAAGAGATGATTTGCGTCAGGGGTGGTGATGCCGGAGAACCTATTGTCAAATCATCCAATCCCCCTGTCAAGATCTGATTACAATAAACAAACCGGATTATGCTTTTGCGGAAGCATTTGAATTGGTGTTAATAACTGTATTTATCTGGAATTGCTGATTTCAAAGGTCGGATCAATTTGTGATCCAGACGCTGGAGGTACGTACGGACCATACCGGGAACTTTGCTCCCGTGGATCTGACATACGGCTTTTGAGAAATATTCTTAACACAATAAGCTATGAAACCCACATGTGTTTGAAAAACAATCACTTATTAATATGGTTTTATCGACATGTGGGTTCCATCGTACAATTAAACCAAAATTATATTATGATGAAAACAATCGATTTTTCATACTTCATCGAAAGGTATAATGCCGGAGAGATGGACGAAGCTGAAAAGGAATGGTTCAGAAAGGAACTGCAGAAAAACGAAAGGCTCCTGAAGGAGGTTGAACTGCGAAGCAGGACAGATGATATTTTGAGGAATCAGGATCTGATGAAACTGCGCAATAAACTGAATGTCATTGAGAAACAGCGGCGGGAACCGATCCCTCTGAAGAAACCCGGACGAGCATTGGATATCAGGCATGCAGCTGCAATTGCCGGGCTGGTAATAATCGGAAGCATTGCCCTTCTCTCATCGCGAAAAATGAGCAATGACGAAATAATCAGCAAGTATTACAAGCCATACGAGCTGGTGTCAACCTCGCGGTCGGATGAAGCCTCGTCAGCACCGGATTACTTCAATCTGGCGGTTGAGTATTATAATATTCATGATTACCGGAATGCAGCCAGGTATTTCAGCATGGTGCTTGAATCTGATCCTGAAAACATGCAGACTGAGCTGCTTAACGGCATCTCAAATTTTGAAAACCAGGATTATCCTGCGGCAGAGGGTTCATTTGCAAGGGTTATTGCCGATAATAACAACTTTTACATTGATCATGCACAATGGTATCTCGCTCTATGCTACCTCAAAACAGATGAACCGGAGAAAGCTGTTGTACAGCTGGCAATAATTGAAAAATCCAAAACCATTTACAGGAAAGAAGCAAGAAAAATCCTGAGGAGCCTTAAGTAAAGCGATCAACCTAAAAAAGGAAAAAATGTTTGATCTATCAGAAAACAGCAAGGGAGAATCGGGCAGATCCGGATCCGGAATCAGGGAAACCGGAAGAAGAACTGAATCATTCAGCCAGGTTATAGGTGGTTGTCCCTCAATACTGACCGGACTGTCGCGCGAAATGAGAACCCAGATGAACGCAATAGTTGCATTCACATTCCTTTTGAACAAAAAAGAGCACAGTGAGGAGGAGAGGGAGGAATTCAGTAATCAGATTTACAGTTCATGCGAACAGATAATCGCGATGTTCGATGATTTCCTCGATTCTGCCATAATTGATACGGGTAATACAGTTTCAGAGCCGGCAGTTTGCAATCCGGATGAAATGTTCGGAGCTCTTTATTCTGAATTCAGTGAGGCGCTGAAAAAAAACAAATGCAAGGACATAATACTTGTGCATGACAGCCCGCCATTTCAAAATTCAGATTACCTGATTGATGCAAACAGGGTGGCAAAGGTTATAATGAATCTTTTCCGGATTGCCCTTGTCAACACAAAATCGGGGTATATCAAAGCAGGGTATGATATAAGGAATAATAAACTGACATGCTTTATCCTGGATTCGGGGCAAGGGTATGTTAAATGCAGGGAGTTTCTTCAAAGTCATGATATGAATCAATCCCTGTTGAAATTCAATGATACCTTCACTGCTGTCAGCATGGTGCTTACGCGGAAGCTCCTGCAGATGATGGAGGGTTCACTATGGATTGAACGCAACGGATTATCCGGATCGGCCACTTATTTCAGCGTTCCCGTTATATGTACATCCAATGCTGAAAATGAAATGAATAGATTTTCAAACACCTTGAATACTATCTGATACCAGATGTTTGGTCAATTCAATGTCTGTATTTTCCAAGTATGAGCGAAGACAGCTGCCCTCCCAATGCAGCTGTCTTTTTATTTATTGTATTCAATTATCTGGACTTCTGTTCTTCTGTTAAGCTTGCGTCCTTCGGGAGTTATATTATCTCCCACAGGCGATGAATTGCCATAGCCTTTATATTTAAGCCTGTCGTTCTCTATTCCGCTTCCAACCAGGAAATCCACAACCGAAAGGGCTCTTTTTTCTGAAAGGGACAGGTTATGCTCATCTGAACCTGTTGCATCGGTATATCCTCCGATTTCGACTTTTAGTTCCTTATTGTCCATTAAAAGGTCAGAAAGCCTGTTAAGCTCTGCGACGGATTCTTTTTTAAGCTGCCATGAATCAACCTCAAAGAATACATTGGCGAGGAGCATTTTCTCCCCTACCCTGAACGGGCTGAGCCTGATATTCTTAAGGAAAGGTTCCATCGCAGAATGCTGGCCTTCGAGCATGAAATTCTCCGAATAGAAAAGGTATCCGTCCTTACTGATATTGAGACCATAGTTGTTTCCTGCAGGTAGGCACACAAGAAAATTTCCGTTGCCGTCGGTCTGGCTGTTAAAAACCTGTTTCCCGTTTGAAAGGTTCACAAGTTCATATTCTGCCCTAAGCATCTGACCTGTTATTTTATCTGAAACTTTTCCCTTTAAATATGCTACCGGATCAGGTTGAACAGCATCATAAAGCCTGAAAGAATAGATGTTTTTCCCGCCCGCTTCGTCCCTTTTCGATGAAAAATAGGCTTTCTGTCCGCCCGACTCTATTATGAGGCCCATTTCGTCGTTGAATGTATTGATAGGATACCCCAGGTTCTTTGGTTCTGTCCAGGTGCTGTCTTCCAGCATCCTCGTGAAATATATATCAAGGCCTCCCATTCCGGGTCGTCCGTCGGACGAGAAATAGAGGGTTTTCCCGTCAAAATGAATAAACGGAGACATTTCATCCCAGGGTGTATTGACAGTATTTCCCATATTCCTTGGCAGGCTCCATTTTCCGTTTGACTTGTACACCGAGTAATAGAGATCCTTTCCGCCTATGCCTCCGGGTCTGTTGCTTGAAAAGAACAGTATTCTTCCGTCGGCATTTATCGATGGCTGCGATTCCCAGTGGGATGTATTCACCGGACTTCCGAGATTCACGGGAATTGACCATCGGCCGTTGCCAAGAGCTGAAAAGAAAATGTCACAGCTCCCAAGTCCCCCGGGCCGGTCACAAGCCGTAAAAAACATGTAACTCCCGTCGGAAGACAGACTCTGGGCGCCTTCATTCTGACTGGTATTAAGGGGTGATCCTGCGTTGACAGCTTTCTGCCAGACCTTTCCCGAAAGATAGCTTATATAGAAATCTTCCTGGGATATACCCTTCCTCAATACATTTTCTCCGGATCTGGTCTGACGGGTAAACATAAGGGTTTGCCCGTCGGCTGTTATGGACGGCCAATATTCATCATTCGTAGTATTGATTCCATCGCCTGCGGTTTCCGGACTGAATGGAACGGGATTCTTTACTGCTTCGATTGCAAATTCGCAGTTTTTTACATTCCTGGCAGCCAGTATCCTGTTCTTCTCGTTGATCTTAGCCTGCGACAGGTAAACATTATAATGGATCAGTGCATTCGCATAATCGCCCGACATCATTTCGGCAGTAGCCATATTGTAGAAGACCGGCATGAAGAATGTTGAGTCGATCCTGACAGCCTGTCGATAAATACCTGCAGCTTCATTGTACCGCCTCTGTTTCAGCAGAAGGTCCCCCATCATCATATAGGCTTCAAAAAACTTATCGTCTGCCTCGATGGCCTGGTCAAAATAGCGTTCTGCATTCAGGTAATCGATATAGTCAAAGGCAGTGAGGCCGGCTTTATAGTACTTAAGGGCTTTGGAGGAAGTTGTGTGATATTGCTGGGAAAGGCAGATTTCCGGCCAAATGAAGGAAATAAGAACAAATGCCGTAAATAATGTAAGCCTCACTCTCATTTTACGGAATGTGCATGTATTTATGGATCTGGAGTGAGATTTTCCAGTATGGATTTCTTTTGACATAAGCAACGATCTCAGGAATAACAGTACTGAACCGGCTCCATTCCGGCTGAAGGAATAGAATGCACCGGCTTCCGACCAGCTTCCTGTATTTCTCCGCCCATTCCAGATCATCCCCGTCTTCAATTATAACTTTCAACTCATCAGCCATTAAGCATATATTGCCAACCGGAGGCATGTTCTTTTTCGGAGAAAGGCAAATCCAGTCCCATTTTCCGCTTAAGGGATAAGATCCTGATGTCTCGATGAAAGTGCTGATGTCTCTTTTTTTAAGCCCTTCACATAGATAATCAAGGTTCCACATCAATGGCTCTCCCCCGGTGACTACAACAGATTTCGTGCCGGAATTGGCTGCATTCTCTATTATCTCATCGGTTTCCACAAGGGGATGAATATCAGGATCCCAGGAAAACCTCGAATCGCACCAGCTGCATCCAACATCACATCCGCCAAGCCTGATGAACCAGGCTGCCTCACCAGTGTGATACCCTTCTCCCTGGATTGAATGGAATTCTTCAACAAGAGGAAGATACATTCCCTCCCTGGCGGAACATTGTGTCTTACCCATCATTCAAAACGTTTCAGTTGCATGTTTTATTTTCCAAACAACAGTTGATAATCCCTTTCCCCTGCCTCCTTGGCCCACTTTTCGGGGATAATTTTCCAGTTGTTCAGGGCAACGGGCCTGATGGTTTTTTTTGCCTCGAGGTAATTGAGAATATAAAAACGGAGATCCTTTTCAGTCGACTTCACCAACCGGTCAGGCAACTTGCTTTTAGGGATCCCGGCGCCGGAAGTAAAATGCCCTCCGCCCCCGTTCCCCCTGTAGGAATTGACTGCAACCAGGTAAGTCTTGTCAAATTCAAATGGATTTCCATTTGTAAATGATTTGATAATCACTTTATTCCCGTCAGGATTGCTTACGTCGACAGTATAATCGATCCCTGCTGCCGAATCAAAATTGTATGGCTGGTTTTTCAGCCATGCCTCTCCATTTCTCATAATCAGATCCCCATTCCTTGAAACCTGGAATTTCAGGAGATGATCACCAGGCCCTTTCATTGTATTCAGCCAATCGGCATAGGAGAACTCGAGGTATTTCTTTATCTCGGAACCTGTCATTGACATTGTATATAGCATATTCTCAAATCTGTACAGTTTGAACATATCCCCCACTGTAACAGGGCCCTTTGAGATACTTACGTCAAATGAGAGGGGTGCAGTGAATGAGATATCCGCTTTGGTTATATCAAGCTGAATGACATGGATCATGTCGATAAATGGTGATGATCCGAAGTAGGATTCGCGCGATGAAATTGAAGTTTCGGATGTTGCTATGATTTTATTTACATAATCCATTATCACTTTTCTCCGGGAAGAAAATTCTGCAACAAAATCACGATCAGGTTCATATTTATCAACATCTATTATTTTTCCGACAGCTGTCTTATGGATTTTCCCTGTGACTTTGTCTTTTCTGAAGACCACATCGGCCCTGGCAATTTTCTGGGCCCTGCTCCCTCCTTCCATAACAAGGACAGTATCACCGGCTGAATTGACAAGCTTTTTATTTATGACATTGTGATTATGTCCGCAAAGGATCACGTCAAAACCTGGGACATTCCATGCAACTGATGAAGAGCCGTTTTCATCATAACGGCTTCCCTCCGGTTCTGCATCATTTGGCTCATCCCAACCCGAATGAAAGAGGCCTATAACAACATCGGGCTTTTCCCTTAGGATTAGAGGCATGTATTTTCTGGCAGTTTCGAGCATATCCATGAATTCTATTCCAGAATAGAGTTCCGGAGGAAGCCAGTTTGGAACTGCAGGTGTTATAAGTCCGAGGACGGCGATGGTAATGCCTTTTTTCTCAATTATGGTGTAGGGCTTGAAATATGGTTCACCAGTAGCTTTGCTCACTGCATTTGCAGCAAGCAGTGGAAAATTGTACTCCATTACAAGGCGGTCATAAACCGAATGTCCGGCCTCGATATCGTGATTTCCCACCGTGCCTGCATCATAACCGAGATAATTAAGTGCTTCTGCCATGATATGAGGCGATACTGTATCAATAAAATTGTAGTAATAGACAGGTGGCTGGCCCTGCAAATTGTCACCGTTATCGAGGAGTACAACGGGGTTCTTCCCGTCGCGTGCCTTTTTAACAAATGAAGAAACACCTGCAAGAGAGGCCTTCATTTCCTGTTTCTCTATAAAATCGTAAGGAAGGATCACCCCGTGAAGGTCGGTAGTCTGCAGAATTGTAAGCCTTTGTTCCTTTCCGCCTGAACAGGAAGCTATTATAAATGCGATGAAAGTCAGAAAAAAAAGTCTCCTCATGATTTTTGGTTGAGATTTATTTAAGACCATAAACATAGAAAAGAATATTTACTTTCGTTTAACTTTATAGTTGGAAATAGTCTGTCTTCCGTTAAATATCATTAAAGTGAGTTATTTTAATAACCTGAATTATGGTGCAAACAGGACTTGATCAGATCAGATACAGGCTCCCTTCCGGCCTGGCCGGAAAAAGAATAGGAATTTTGTGTCATGCCCCGAGTGTTTCATCTGATTACACTCATATAATTGAAATATTCCATGAAAGAAACGATTGTTCGCTGGTTTCAGTTTTCGGACCCCAGCATGGCCTTTACGGGCAGACACAGGACAACATGATTGAGTGGAACAGCAATCTCCATCCTCTATACGGTATTCCTGTCCACAGCCTTTACGGGGAACACCGTAAACCCACATCTGAGATGCTTGCCGGAATTGATGTTTTTCTGGTTGATCTTCAGGATATTGGTGCGCGGTTATACACTTACATATGGACGGTTAAACTCTGTATGGATGCCTGCTCCGAGGCAGGCATTCCTGTATGGATACTTGACCGTCCGAATCCCATTGGCAGATTGCCATTTGACGGACCCGTACTGAAAGAAGAATACTTCTCATTCGTGGGTGGTGCATCCATACCCTTATGCCACCGGATGACAATTGGAGAAATGGCTCTATGGATAAAGACGTATTATATAATCAAGTGTGATCTTAATATTGTCTGGATGAAGAACTGGAATAGGAATTCACTTTATGATGATACAGGTCTTCCATGGATTCTTCCCTCTCCAAATATGCCAACCCTAAAGACAGCCCTGGTCTATCCGGGCATGGTGCTTGCAGAAGCCCTCAATATATCTGAAGGAAGGGGAACAACGATACCATTCGAGTTGTTTGGGGCTCCATTCATTGATCCTGAAAGGCTTAAAAGAAACCTTGATAAAAGGAATATTCATGGGTGTGTTTTCAGGGTACATAGTTTTATACCGACATTCAACAAATTTGCCGGAAAAAAATGCAATGGACTTCAGATCCACGTAACCGATCCGTCGTCTTACTTTCCTGTAGCAGCTGCATATGAGGTTTTTGAAGCAATTATTCAGACAACTCCCCAGGGATCGGTTCTATTCAGGGATCCGCCTTATGAATATGAGTACAGTCTTATGCCCTTTGATATACTTTCGGGTGATTCTTTTATGAGGACATCCTTGCTTAACGGCGTCCCTGCTTCTTCAGAAAGACAAAGATGGCAAAGCGAAATTGAGGAATTCAGGGAAGATTTTATTCAAATGTCAGCTTATCCTGGATAATTAAGCCTCTTAATACGGCAGGTCAGAACTTTCTGACCGATTTTGTAAGCTTTTCAATAAGCTGCTGCGGGAAGATAGGTTTTACAATGTAGTCATCAAATCCGGAAGCGATTATCTTTTCGCGGTCGCCAAGAAGGCTATAGGCTGTCTGGGCAATTATTATGACATCATTACGGAATTCCCTGATAATTCTGGCGGCACCGTAGCCATCGATAACTGGAAGCTGTATATCAAGCAGAATAATATCAATATCCGGATTTGCCTTTGCTGCTTCGATAGCTTCTTTCCCATCGCATGCAATAAGAAGGGATGCCCCGGTTTTTTCAAGGATTTTGTTAAGATAGAGCCGGCTTGACAAATCATCCTCGACTATCAGTATTTTTTTCGTCTTCAGATATTCATTTTCCATTTTAAATGGTCTTTATTCAAAAAGTCCGTCATCCCTTAAAAGAATCAATATTGCAGACTGGGGAACAACAATATATTTCTCTTTGTTGAATTCAATTTCAATTGCGCTGTTCTGTATGTAAACAGCCTGGTCACCTTCCCTGGGCTGAAGCGGAACATACTTAGGTTCCTCAGTCCGGTTTTTCCAGGGTTCATCGGAATCATTAACCGATGGGATAGGATAACCTGGACCTACTTTAACCACATAACCTATCTGCACCTTTTCATTTTCATTTACACCGGGCGGCAGGAAAAGTCCACTTTTTGTCTTTGCCTGCGGGACCTTTGGCTTTATCAGGATCCTGTCCCCTATCACTATCAGTTTCTGAAGGTCTTTATCATCCAGTAATACGCTCATCGCTTATTTCATTTGAAACAAAAATATCATTTTTTGCCTTCTTCCTCTACTGTCTGAGCATTATTAGCTAATATTGTATCAAAGTATGAACGAAAGTTCACTCTCTTTATTTCACTGATGGAACCGGACACTTACCTGACTGTCAAAGCTTTTTCTGAAGGCCTTTATAAGGAGAAGGGAAGCAGGTTCATTTCCATGGTGTGGCCAGTTACGAATCAGGAAGAGATAAAATCAGTTCTGGAGAATGTAAGGAAGGAACATCATTCCGCCAGGCATCATTGCTACGCCTGGATGCTTGGGCAGAACAGGGGAAACTTCCGTGTAAATGACGACGGAGAACCTTCAGGAAGTGCAGGAAAGCCAATACTCGGCCAGATAAATGCCTTTCAGGTTACAAACGTCCTCATTGTCGTGGTGAGGTATTTCGGAGGTAAGCTTCTGGGTGTAAGCGGATTGATAAACGCTTACCGTTCTGCAGCAGAATCAGCATTGAAGAATGGTGAAATCACTGAACATTGCATTCAGGATTATTTTGAGCTGGACTTCCCATACTCCTGCGTCAACGATGTGATGAAAATCATAAAGGAGGAGGATGCCGGCCTATCTCAGCAGAAATTTGAGCTCAGATGTCAAATGACAATAAATTTCAGGACATCGTCGAGGGAAAGGATACTCAAGGCCCTGTCGAGGATCGGGGGTTTGAAATACACTCATGCTTCTACAATCTGATGCTCAGCCAATGTTTAAAAGTTGTGAGTTAATTATCAACATTATTTTCTTTAGACTCTTTTCCTGAATAAATTTGTTTTGAGTATTTTTTTCTTCCTGAAACAGCTAAAGCAATGAAAAACAGAAGTTTGGTGTCGATCGATGATTTGACGACAGAAGAGGTTCTCAAGATACTTGATGATGCCGAAGAATTTGAAAAGAGACCCGTGCAGAAGCTTCTTGAAGGCAAGGTGGTTGCAACTCTGTTTTTTGAGCCGTCAACACGGACAAGGCTGAGTTTTGAAAGTGCAATCAACCGTCTTGGAGGAAAGATTGTCGGTTTTTCGGATGCAGGCGTTTCGAGCGTCTCAAAGGGTGAAACGCTCCACGACACTATCAGGATGGTCAGCAATTACAGCGACCTGATAGTTATGAGGCATCCCATCGAGGGAAGCGCAAGATATGCGAGCGAGATTTCCTCGGTACCGGTTGTAAATGCCGGTGACGGAGCCAACCAGCATCCGACCCAAACCCTCCTGGATATGTTCTCGATCCGTAAGACACAGGGGACCCTCGACAATCTCAATATTTTCATGGTGGGAGACCTTAAATACGGCAGGACAGTACACTCGCTCATGATGGCAATGTCGAGATGGAAAACCACCTTTAACTTTATTTCACCTGAAGAGTTGAAGATGCCGGAGGAATATAAGTTCTACCTTGAGAACCTCGGGTTGAAGTATTACGAACACCTCGATTTTACTGATATCATTTCCAGGGCTGACATTATTTATATGACAAGAGTCCAGAAGGAGAGATTCTCAGATCCCATTGAATATGAAAAAGTAAAGAATGTCTATGTTCTGAAGAATTCAATGCTTGCAAACACAAAACCGAATATGAGAATTCTGCACCCCCTTCCCAGGGTCAACGAAATCCACACTGACGTGGATCCTAATCCGAAGGCGTATTATTTTGAACAGGCTCTAAACGGAGTCTATACAAGGCAGGCAATATTATGTAACCTTTTAGGAATAAAATAACGTGGAGGTAAATCATGAAGGAACCTAAACAACTGAGCGTAAGTGCAATACAAAACGGAACCGTTATTGATCACATACCTGCAAGAAACCTGTTCAAGGTCATTTCAATTCTTGGGCTTGACCATATTGACACCCAGATAACTTTCGGCACGAACCTTGAAAGCAAGAAGCTAGGAAAGAAGGCTATCATCAAGATATCGGACAAGTTTTTCGAGAATGCCGACATAAACAGGATTGCGCTGGTGGCACCCGACGCAAAGCTGAATATCATTCGCGATTATGAAGTCGTTGAAAAGAAGGTTGTTGAAGTTCCGGATGAAATTGTTGGAATTGCAAAATGCATGAATCCAAAGTGCATAACCAACTTTGAGACAGTAACTACACGATTCAGGGTGGTCTCCAAAAAGAATGTTTCGCTTAAATGCCACTACTGCGAGAAGATCACCAGCCAGGAGAATCTGCATATTATTTAAACGGCGTTGCAGGGGCGTAGCATGCTACTCCCCTACTGTGTATTCATCGGAGTCTGTCCAATGATTTCACCAGGTTTTCATCCTTTCTGATCCCAAGATAAGCAAGGATCCCGAAAATCAGAATCAGGACAGGTATAAACATCCGGTAAACCGGAACAATTTCAGCCTGGTATTCTCCGGTTACCAGAAAAATGCCATAAAGCATTAACCCAATAGAAAATATCGCTAAAAGCATGACGGCACCTGCCATCTTCATCTGGATTCGTCTCTTTTTGAAAAGAAAGATGGCAGTCACTGAAACAATAATTATAAGGATCATTATAGCCGGCATCGGCATTAGCCTGCTTATCATCTGAAGATCCCCTGCTGCCCCGGATTCCCATAAACCTCTGTAGTTCAGATTAAACTCAGATCCTGATTTGTTAAAGAATTTTAAAAAAGTGCCGCTAAGGAATAATCCTGCCAGTAAAGATGTCAATAGCAGGTATAATGACTGAATCCTTTGTATCATAGTGAATGAATTTTCGAAATTGAGTTTATAAAAATAGTCTGTTTATTTTTATTCAGCCAAATATTCTTATTCACTTTGTCATAGATTATTGAAAATTCGCTTTTATGATAATTTAACATATTTTAAATCAATTCAACGAATTACCAACATGCAATTTATCTAAATTTGTGCCGTCCTGAAAAAGAACACTTAAGCCATTGAACTTTCAGAAAATTAAACTGTTTGAAGACAATTAGCAGCTAATATTTTAAAAATAAATATGAATAAAAGACCCAGGGTTCTAATTACAATCTTATTGATTGCGGTGATTGCAGGAATAATTTTTTATCCTAAGATAAAGCCACTTTTCGTTTCAAAGACCGATGGGCCGGGGGGACCGGGAAGGGGCTCATTTGCATCACAGGGGCGCCAATTATTGAATGTCAGTGGATTCCTCATCCAACCCGCAAGTCTAAGCCAACTGAATAACAGCAACGGAACTTTAAGGCCTGATGAAGAAGTTGATCTGGCATTTGAGACATCCGGGAAAATTATCGGGATCAATTTTACTGAAGGTTCGAGGGTCAGAAAAGGAGATCTCCTTGCCAAGATCAATGATAAGCCATTGCAGGCCCAGCTTGAAAAACTTCAGGCAAGCAGGAAACTCGTTGAGGAAAAGGAGTTCAGACAGCGCAGCCTTCTTGATAAGGATGCCATCAGCAAGGAAAGCTACGATCAGATTGTTACCGAACTTCAGACTATTCAGGCCGATATAAACCTGATCAAGGCACGTATATCTGAAACTGAACTCAGGGCGCCCTTCGATGGGATAATAGGTTTGAGATACCTTAGTGAAGGCAGTTATGCTAACCCCTCAACCAAAATTGCACGGTTGGTAAAGATTAGCCCCATTAAGATAGAGTTTTCAATCCCTGAAAGATATGCTGATGAAGTAAATATTGGCTTTCCTGTCACTTTTGAGATTGACGGGAAGAAATACAATGCTGTCGTATATGCTGTTGATCCAAAAATTGATTTAAACACCAGGACACTTGTAATCAGGGCATTGTATCCAAACAATAAGGAAGAACTGAAACCTGGTCGTTACACCTCTGTTACTTTGCTTCTTTCACAGATTGATGATGCAATAGCTATCCCGACTGAAGCCCTGATTCCTGAAATGGAGGGTGAAATGGTTTATGTCTACAGAAACGGCAAGGCTACATCTATTAAGGTTGAAACCGGACTGCGAACAGAATCACTGATCCAGATCGTGAGCGGCCTTAAATTTGGCGACACATTAATAACGACCGGAATACTTCAGCTAAGGCACAATCTGCCGGTTGTGCTTGACACTCTGATAACAACCAGGTAAAAGGAGGAAACCGAGATATGAGTCTTTCATCAGTTAGCATAAACAGACCGGTACTTGCTACCGTATTTGCAATCGTGATTCTGCTTTTCGGAGTGGTTGGTTTTACATACCTGGGTGTACGTGAGTTCCCCAGTGTCGATCCTGCAATCATTTCCGTCAGCACTTCCTATCCAGGTGCAAATTCTGACGTAATCGAGACACAGATAACTGAACCGCTTGAGCAATCAATAAACGGGATACCTGGAGTCAGGTCACTTACAAGTGTAAGCCGTCAGGGAGGAAGTAACATCACCGTTGAATTTGAGTTGTCAGTCGATCTTGAAACCGCCGCAAACGATGTCAGGGACAAGGTATCACAGGCAATGAGAATGCTTCCCCGAGACTGTGATCCCCCAACCGTTGCGAAGGCAGACGCTGATGCGAATCCGATTCTGTTTCTGACTGTTGAAAGCGGTAAAAGATCATTGCTTCAGCTCTCTGAAATTGCAGATTTGACGCTTAAAGAACAACTTCAGACAATTTCAGGAGTGAGTGCGGTGAGTATTTTCGGAGAGAAACGCTATGCGATGCGTTTGTGGATCGATCCTGTCAAACTGGCTGGATATGAGCTGACTCCGATGGATGTCAGAAATGCGATCCTGCGCGAAAATGTTGAATTACCGTCAGGAACAATAGAAGGCACAAATACTCAGCTTACTATCAGGACATTAGGTTTGATGACAACGCCTAAAGAGTTTAACGATCTCATAATTAAACAGTCAGGCGATCAGATTGTAAGGTTCCAGGACATTGGCAGAGCTGAGCTGGGGCCTGAAGATATAAGGGGAATACTGAAAAGAGATGACGTTCCTATGGTTCAGATTGCAATAATCCCCCAGCCCGGATCAAATCATATTGACATAGTAGATGAAGTTTACCGTCGACTGGAATACATCAAAAAAGACCTTCCGGATGATGTTCAGGTCAATGTTAATTACGATAATACTGAATATATACGTTCATCAATAAAGGAGGTTAAAAACACGATTTATATTGCATTCATCCTTGTTGTAATAATAATATACTTTTTCCTCCGAAGCTGGCGGGCTACCCTTATCCCCATCCTTGTTATCCCCGTTTCGCTTGTTGGTTCTTTCTTTATAATGTACCTGGCTGGATTTACAATTAATGTGCTGACACTTCTTGCGCTTGTTCTGGCTATTGGAATAGTAGTTGATGACGCAATTGTTGTAATGGAGAACATATACGTCAAGGTGGAATCCGGAATGAATCCGGTCGAAGCAGGGCTTTTAGGTTCCAAAGAAATATACTTTGCTATTATTTCCACAACAATAACACTCATTTCAGTCTTTTTCCCCATTGTTTTTCTTGAAGGAATTACCGGACGTCTTTTCAGGGAGTTCAGCATAGTTATGGCAGGAGCTGTAGCTATTTCAGCATTCCTTGCGCTTTCGCTTACTCCAATGGTATCAACTAAATTTTTGAGGCATGAAAAAAAGCACAGCTGGTTCTTCAGAAAGACAGAAAACTTCTTCACTAAACTTAACGACACTTACAGGAGATATCTGGACGCATTTCTCAGACACCGAAGGTTTGCACTCATAATACTTACCGTTGCTATGGGGTTAATTTTTCTTCTTTGGAAAACCATTCCTTCTGAGATGGCTCCCCTTGAAGACCGGTCACAGATCACAATAAATGCTACTGCAACCGAAGGAGCAACATATGAATATATGCTTGCCTATGCCGATGACATTGCGAAGCTGGTTGAACAGAAAGTGCCTGAAAGGCTTAGTTATACAACAATGATAAGGGGCGGAGGTATGGGAAACATCCGGATTATGCTCAGGAAACCTGATGAGAGGGAACGAACCCAGCAGAAGGTTGCTGACGCCCTGTCGGCCGATCTGAGGAAAAAGACCAAAGCAAGGGCCTTCGTCATGCAGCAATCAACTTTTGGAAGCAGACGTGCAGGAATGCCGGTACAGTATGTTCTTCAGGCAACCTCTATAGAAAAGCTAAGGGAAATTCTACCTGTTTTCATGGCAAAGGTTCTGGAGAGTGATGTACTTCAAATGGCTGATGTGAATCTTAAATTCACAAAACCTGAACTCAGAATTCATATAAACCGTGAAAAAGCAATCAGTCTGGGTGTATCAACACAGAATATCGGTCAAACGCTTCAGCTGGCACTTAGCGGACAGCGGTTCGGATACTTCTTTATGAACGGGAAACAATACCAGATTCTTGGGGAGCTGGCACGGGAGGACCGCAACAAGCCACTGGATCTAAAATCTCTTTATGTCAGAACCAATACCGGTCAGATGATCCAGTTCGATAACATTGTTACTCTAACTGAAGAAACTGCCCCGCCACAGCTTTACAGGTACAACAGGTTCGTAGCTGCAACTGTTTCTTCAGGTCTGACACCCGGAAAGACAATAAGTGAGGGACTGGCAGAGATGGACAGGATAGCCGATGAAGTTCTTGATGACTCATTCAGAACAGCCCTTGCCGGCGATTCAAAGGATTTCAGGGAGAGTTCATCAAGCCTGATGTTTGCATTCATGCTTGCCCTGATTCTTATCTTCCTGGTACTTTCAGCCCAATTCGAAAGCTTTAAAGATCCTTTGATAGTGATGATGACAGTGCCCCTTGCGCTGACTGGCGCACTCGGTTTCATGTGGTATTTTAACATTACAATGAATATCTTCAGTCAGATCGGAATAATCATGCTCATCGGCCTCGTTTCAAAAAACGGCATTCTTATTGTCGAGTTTGCAAACCAGAGAAAAAATGCAGGACTCAGTAAAATTGAAGCAATAAAAAGTTCTGCAGCTGCCCGTTTTCGTCCGATCCTTATGACAAGCCTGGCGACGATTCTGGGAATATCTCCGCTTGCGCTCGGGCTGGGTGAAGGAGCACAAAGCAGAATATCAATGGGTATCGCTGTGGTCGGCGGTATGTTTTTTTCCACATTTCTGACTCTTTTTGTCGTGCCGGCAATTTATACCTATATATCCAGTGAACCTAAAAAAAGTGCCAATGAAATTAAAGATCCTGTTACTTAGCTCCTTTATTCTTATTACTTCTTTAATCAATACAGTCAGGGGGCAGACATTTTACGGACTTAAGGAATGTATTGAAATAGGCCTTGACAGGAATTTTTCAATAAAGATAGCCAGGAATTCGGAAACGATTTCGACAAACAACTATACTATCGGCAATGCTGGATTTCTTCCATCTCTCGACTTAAGCGGCAGATACGGCGGGACACTTAACGATACCAGGCAGAACCTGACCAACGGAACACAGAATGTTACAAATGATGTTTTCAATACTACATCCAATGCCGGTGTAACAATGGGTTTGACAGTTTTCAACGGTTTCAATGTTCAGACAACATATAAGAAACTAAATGAACTGAAACAGGTAGGCGAATTAAATACCCAGATGTCGATAGAAAATCTTGTTGCAAATATAATAACCGGCTACTATAATTACATCGAAAATATCCAGCTTCTTAATAATCTTGAATATGCAGTGACCCTGTCGAAAGAACGTCTCAGGATTGATGAGGATCGTTATCTGCTGGGTTCAAGTTCAAAACTGCAGGTTCTGCAATCAAGGGTTTACCTGAACTCCGACAGCTCAAGAATGTCACGTCAGTTTGAAGTTGTGAGGAGGGCTCAGATTCAGTTGAATGAATTAATGGCAGTTCAGGACCTGGCAATTGAATTCATCACAAGGGATTCTGACATTGTTGTGAATCCGTCTCTGATTTACGAAAAACTACTTGAGGAAACGCTGGATAAAAATACCAGCCTGCTTATTGCCAAAAGAAACAAGACAATCTCCGGGTATGATTATAAGCTTGCCGTATCCAGATCCTATCCATACCTGAATTTATCTTCCGGCTATAGTTATAATTTCAACACTTTCTCGAGCAGTTCAATAAAAAACCAGACAACCAACGGTTTAAACTATGGTTTAACGATGGGATTAACCATATTTGATGGTATGAACCAGAGAAGAAGTATCAGAAATTCATCGATAGAACTGCAAAACAGGGAACTGCGATATCTTGAACTGGAACAGGGTGTTAAGGCTGATCTGATTACTATTTATAGCGGATATAGTAATAATCTCAGGCTTATAACCCTTGAAGAGCAGAATCTCGAAACGGCGACCGAGAACCTGGAAATTGCCATGGAAAGATATAAGCTGGGAAGCCTCTCCGGCATAGACCTTCGTGAGGTTCAAAAAAGCTTGCTTGACGCTAAGGAAAGTCTCCTTTCAATCCAGTATCAGGCCAAGGTGGCAGAAATTTCGCTTCTTCTTATATCCGGAAGGATTATGGATTACTATCAGTAATACCATCATCCGGAATTCCCTATATTTGTTTTTCATTTATTGATATGCAAAAAAAAACCGAACTGATAACCAACAGGGACGGAAGCATTTTCCATTTAAACCTGCTTCCGGAGGATATCTCGAATAAAATAATCATTGTTGGCGATCCCGGACGTGTGGAAATGCTCTCATCTCTTCTGAGCGACATCAGGGTAAGAAAAGAGAACAGGGAGTTCAGGACAGTTACCGGAAGCTATGAGGGCAATGAACTGACAATAATCTCATCAGGGATTGGGACCGATAATATTGATATTCTCATCAATGAACTCGATGCCCTTGCAAATATCAATCTTACGACCGGAGAGATAAGGGAGGACCCGGTTTCCCTGACCTTCGTCAGGCTAGGGACTTCAGGAGGACTGAGAAGCGATATCCCTGCCGGATCATCTGTACTGGCCGAAACTGCAATCGGATTTGATGGTCTTTTACATTTTTATGAAGGATACGACTGGCTGCTTGACAATATTCTGACATCGGTGCTGGCAGAATATCTTGAATGGCCCGACACTCTTTCATTTCCATATGCCGTGAACGCAAATAAAGAGCTCGTTGAAATGTTCAGGAACGAAAGTTTCATTAAAGGGATAACAATATCAGCACCTGGATTCTATGCTCCCCAGGGCAGAAGGCTGAGGCTTGAAACATTTGATAATGAAATCAACAACAAGCTTGCTGAATTCTCATTCAGGGGAAGGACGATAAGCAACTATGAAATGGAAAGTTCAGCTATTTATGGCCTGTCGGGATTGCTGGGTCATAAGGCCATCACTATTTGTGTCGTTATAGGAAACCGCGTTACCGGGGAATTCATAAATGATTACAAACCCTATGTAATGGATCTTGCAGAGAAAGTAATGCGGATCATTTAAGGGGTTAAATTGTAACATATGTTACAAATTATCCCTGTACCACCTTATTGCTTCAGACATTCCTTCACGTACTGTATGAGTCGGCTCGTATCCAATTAATCGTTTTGCCTTTTCTATTGAAGCCAGCGAATGGGGGATATCCCCTCCCCTGTTTGGTCCGTAAACTGGTTTTATATTCAGAACCTCACTGTCGAAATTCCCGATCAGGTTTCGGATAAGTTCAAATAACTCATTCAGGTTAGTCCTTTCACCATGTGCGACATTGTAAACCTGGTTAACCGCTGACAGATCCTGAGCCAGGGCAGCCAGGTGATTGGCCTGCAAAACGTTATCGATATACGTAAAATCCCTTGAATAAGACCCGTCACCATTGATAACAGGAGATTCATGATTCAGTAGTTTTTTCACGAACAGCGGTATTACTGCTGCATATGCTCCCTGGGGATCCTGGCGGCGTCCAAAAACATTGAAATATCGCAGCCCGATAACTTCAATGTTGTAGGTGCCTGAAAAGTTGGCAGCAAAAAGCTCATCCACATATTTGGTAATGCCATATGGAGACATCGGCTTGCCGATTTTTTCCTCTACTTTAGGGAGATCGGGATGGTCGCCGTAGGTCGACGAACTGGCGGCATAGATAAACCTTTTGACATTAGCCTCCTTGGATGCATAAATCATTTTCACAAATCCGCCGATATTCACATCCGTTGACGTTACCGGATCCTTGATTGAACGGGGAACAGATCCCAAAGCTGCCTGATGGAATACATAGTCTATTCCCTTTAATGATTTTTCGCAGTCGGAATAATTTCTTATATCGCCCTCGATCAGCAGGAAATCAGGATTATTCATGAAGGGATTTATGTTCTCGCGCTTTCCTGTTGAGAAATTGTCGAGACAGACAACATGGTTGCCTGATTTCAGCATGGATTCAACGAGGTTTGATCCGATAAAGCCGGCTCCCCCCGTAATAAGGATATTGCGACCGCTTACTTTTCGATTCATATGAATGATTATAGTAAAAAACGGATTTCGTTGCTGATTATTTCCCGGCAATCATCCCAAATCACTTTTCGAATAGCAGAAGCAGCTCCCCGATAATGAATTCGGCCGTTTTCCCGTTGCCGTAAAACCCCGGGTACTCAAGATTCTGAGCCGATTGCGTGAATCCGGCAAATGCATTGCGGATAATCTCCGGACTTGCATCAGCCAGCTTTACTGTTCCGTTGGCAACCAGCTCTATCCATTCGGTTTCTTTCCGCAGCACAATGCAGGGTTTCCTGAAAAAGTGAGATTCTTTCTGAACACCTCCCGAGTCGGTGATTATCATGCAGCAGTTCTTTTCCAGGAGGGTCATTGCAAGGTATGAGACAGGAGGTACTATCCTTACATACTGTGAATTCCGGACATCTTCCAGAAGTTTATTAAGGCCCGATCTCAATGAATTCAGGGTGCGGGGATGCAATGGAATCACGAATGGTATTGAATAATCCTCTGCAAGTCCCTTCAAAGTCGTAAGAATGGTTTCCAGACGGATGGGATCATCAGTGTTGATATCCCTGTGAATGGTGGCCAGGACGAATTTATCCCTTTCAATGTTCAGGGATTCAAGAAGCTCGCTTTTTTTTCTGTCAGCCAGTCCGGCAAAAAAGAGCGAATTATCGTACATTATATCTCCGGTCAGGTAGATCTTGGGGTTATCAATTGTGTACGGAGGGCTGTTCTCAGGCCTGAATCCTTCGTTTATAAGGTTTTTGAAAGCAGCATTTGTTGGGGCAAACAGAAGAGTTGAAGAATGATCGCTGACAATCCTGTTGAGCTCTTCAGGCATGGTTTTATTGAATGACCTGAGACCTGCCTCAATGTGGATAACCGGGAAATGAAGCTTTGCGGCAGCAATGGCACCGGCCAGGGTTGAATTCGTATCTCCGTAAAGGAGAATTGCATCGGGCTTTTCACTGAGGATGGTATCTTCAATGCCGGTTATCATTGCGGCAGTCTGCCGTCCATGATGGGCGGAACCGACTCCAAGATTGAAATCTGGTTTATGAATTTCGAGCTCATCAAAGAAGACTTCCGACATCTCCTTGTCGTAATGCTGGCCTGTGTGAAGGGTGAATTCATCGATTTTCCCGTAAAATCCAGTCCGTATTGCCCTGCTAATGGCTGATGATTTGATTATCTGCGGGCGGGCACCAACAATATTGAGCAGTTTTAGCTTTGACATTATCCCATCAGGAAATAAAAATTTACAAATATAGATCCGGGTTATTTAGCATAGTTTACCGCCCTGGTTTCCCGGATGACGGTAATTTTTATCTGCCCGGGATATGTCATTTCATTCTGGATCTTTCGTGCAATTTCAAATGAAAGGTTTTCAGCCTCCTTATCATTCACCTTTTCAGCACCTACAATAACCCTTAGTTCCCTGCCTGCCTGAATTGCATAGGTCTTCATAACTCCCGGGTACTGAAGTGCAAGCGATTCAAGTTCCTTAAGCCTTTTTATGTATGATTCGACAATTTCGCGTCTGGCTCCGGGACGTGCGCCTGAGATTGCATCACAAACCTGAACTATCGGTGCTATGAGCGTTGTCATTTCAGTCTCATCGTGATGCGACCCGATGGCATTGCAGATTTCGGGTTTTTCCTTGTATTTCTCAGCAACTTTCATTCCGAGAATTGCATGCGGCAATTCAGGCTCATCATCCGGCACTTTACCAATATCATGAAGAAGGCCAGCCCTTTTCGCAAGTTTTGGATTCAGTCCGAGTTCAGCTGCCATTATTGAACACAGGTTTGCAACCTCCCTGGAGTGCATGAGCAGATTCTGTCCGTAGGATGACCTGTATTTCATTTTCCCGACGAGCCGGATTAGTTCGGGGTGCAAGCCGTGGATTCCCAGGTCGATTGTGGTTCGTTTTCCAACCTCGAGAATCTCTTCTTCGACCTGTTTTCGGGTCTTGTCAACAATTTCCTCAATCCTTGCCGGATGGATCCTGCCGTCAGTAACAAGCTGATGCAGTGCCAGGCGCGCCACTTCCCTGCGTATCGGGTCAAATGCCGACAGAACGATTGCCTCAGGTGTGTCGTCCACGATTATCTCAACTCCCGTTGCAGCTTCAAGCGCCCTGATATTCCTGCCTTCCCGTCCGATTATCCTGCCTTTCATTTCATCCGATTCAATATGGAAGACCGTTACGGCATTTTCGATTGCATTTTCCGCTGCGACCCTCTGGATCGTCTGAAGCACAATTCTTTTTGCCTCTTTATTGGCTGTCATTTTGGCTTCGTCCAGTATCTCGTTTATGTAGGACATTGCCCCTGTTTTAGCTTCTTCCTTCAGCGACTCCATAAGGTGGTTCTTGGCGTCCGCTGCCGACAGGCCCGAAATAGCTTCAAGCTGGTCAACCTGCTGCCGGTGCAGCTTCGAAAGCTCCTCGTTTTTCTTATCGATCAGCTCAAGCTGTGAAGAGAGGTTTTCTCGGATTGAATCAGCTTCGTTTTTCCTGCGCTGTGTTTCTTCAAGCTTCTGGGACAGGGTGAGCTCTTTCTGCTTTATCCGGCTTTCTGCCTGATTGATCTTATTATTCTTTTCGTTAATGACCTTCTCGTGTTCTGCCTTAAGTTGTAAAAAACGCTCCTTAGCCTGAAGTATTTTTTCCTTCTTTATAACTTCGGCTTCCGTTTCAGCCTCGCTTACAATCTTACGGCTCTTGTTTCTCAGAGCTGTCTGCCATATAATGTATGAAGCACCGAACCCCAGGATCAGTGCCGATAAACTCAGGATCAATGTTAATCCTCCGCTTATGAGTCCGTTAATAAGTATTATCATTTCTATAGTAGTATTATATAAATAAAAAACCCGCAAAGTCTCTCCAACTTTTATAAAACCCCATATCTACATGGCTGGAGCCTCTAATACAGCTCGAACTTCCACCGATCCGCCCTTAGGCGGGATTCCCGGAGAACCGGGATGAGGCCTGTTCTACCTGAACTAAGGTATGCTCCAAAGTTTTAAGTGTTGAGTTTCAAAAACGAATGAAGAAACAATGCGGGCAATAAGTCTGTCTATTTTAAAGAACGCCGTTACTCTCTTTCATTAAGAACCTCATCAATTTTGTTGATCAGTTCCTTTATGGTATCAGGGAATTCACCATTGTCAAGCTTTTCCTCCTCTTCGTTAAGCTTTATGACATACTGAAGTGAAGCCATCGCCAGAAAATCCTGCACATCCTTGTCCGAATAGCGCTGCTTGTATTGCAGCACTTTTTCGTTAATCATTCTTGCAGCTTTCCTGATCTTTTCTTCATTTTCCCTTTCAACCTTCAATGGATAATATCTGTCTGCCACATTAACCCTGATCGAAAGCTTATCATCCATTGCTATATCTTATCTGTTCAAAAGAGCAACACATCTGTCTATTTCCCGCACTAATTCATTTATCTTCTTCTTTGCCTCCCCGGCACCTTCTCCTTCACCCATTAATGCTCCCGATATTTTAATTCTCTCGTATCTTTTTTCCAGGTCCCTGATTTTTATTTCACGTTCTTCTATATAACGTTTCAATGTATCATTTTCGTTCTTCAGCTCCCTGTTTTTTGTCCTCAGATCAGTATATCTCTCAAACAATTCTTCAAGCTTTTTGTTCAGCAACTCCAGCTCCTCAAGACCATGTCCGGACATACTAAAATCTTTGGTACAAAGTTAACATTGTTAATGTATTTTTCAAAAAATTAACTTAAATAGTTTGGAAGAACAACTCATAAGCATAGTTTTGCATGCACTGATTTGTAATTACTGTTTACTGATATGATTATTAAGCTGATTTTACTTGTAAACCTGTTATTAAATACTTCCGCCGGTGAAGAGCCCAAGGACAGGTCAATCTTCATTTCACCCGTCAAAATTCCCCTTGCCCTTTCTGCGAATTTCGGCGAGCTCAGGACAGATCACTTTCATTCAGGACTTGATATAAAGACACAGGGGGTAACGGGTAAAGAGGTAGTTGCGGCTGCATCGGGTTATGTTCACAGAATCAGCATTTCTCCCGGAGGTTTCGGCAGGGCACTCTACCTCCGGCACCCTTCAGGCTATTCAACGGTTTACGGTCATCTTGACAAATTCTCCCCTGAACTCGAAGAGTATGTTATTTCCAGGCAATACGAGGAGAAGAGCTTTATGGTCACACTCTGGCCACCCAGGGAGAGATTTCAGTTTAACCAGGGTGATGTGATAGCTTATTCAGGAAATACCGGAAGCTCCTCAGGTCCCCATCTCCATTATGAAATAAGAAGATCCGATGAAGAAGTGCCTGTCAATCCCCTGCTGTTTGAATTCGGCGTAGATGACGATATCAGGCCGGTGATTGAAAAGCTGGTGATTTATCCTGCCGGTAGGAACACGTTGATAAATAATCAGAAAAGGATGCTCAGACTGAATGTGACCGGCGGTAGCGGTAATTATGGCATTTTATCACAAAATGAGGTAACTATCAGTGGTCCTGCCGGTTTCGGGTTCAAGGCATATGATCTGCTCAATAGCAGCAATAACAAATGTTCAGTTTATTCATTCCAGCTTAAAATTGACAGTATACCTGTTTTCAGCTATATAATGGATGCCTTTTCATTCAGTGAATCCAGGTATGTCAACAGTCACGTTGACTACGAAACATTGCAGAGGGAAAACATATATATTGAAAGAGCATTCAGGCTGCCCAACGACAGGCTCAGCATTTATCAGAATGTAGTCAATAAAGGTATTGTCAATTTTTCAGACAACAGGAAGCATAAAGCCGAGATCATTGTCCATGACGTTCACGGCAATAAATCAACCCTTGCCTTTTACGTAAAATCGGTTCCTGCTCCACATGAGAATGATCAGCTAAAAACAGCTGAAAACGGTGAAATAGTGATGCCCTATAACAGAAACAACAAGTTTGTGTCCAAAAACATTGCCGTCAATATTCCCTCGGGAGCGCTTTATGACACATTGTTTTTCCAGTTCAGGAGTTTAGCGGGCAATCCGGGAATGTTTTCCGGGATTTACGAGATTCACAACAGGTATACACCCCTGCACAGATCTTATAACCTTTCGATCAAGCCTGAAAAGATACCGGCAGGAAAGGAATCAAAGCTGCTGATTATTCAGATTGTTGATGACGTCAGGAGGATTCCGCTGCCCAGTACATGGAACGACGGTTTTCTTTCAGCCAATCCCAATACTTTCGGAACCTTTTTCATTGGCATCGATACGATTCCCCCGGTTATTCAGAATAATGGATTTTCTTCCGGTGCCAACCTTACCGGAAGGTCTACATTGAAAATAAAGATCATGGATGAACTTTCCGGAATCAAGTCGTACGAGTCTCTTATTGACGATAAATGGGCTTTATTTGAATATGACCAGAAGAATAACCTGCTGGTTTACAATTTTGATCCGAAAAGAATACTAAGGGGTTCAAAGCATGATCTTATACTTAAAGTCATGGATAACAGGGATAACCTGAGTACCTATAAATGTGAATTTACCTGGTAGACCTTATCTTCTTCAATAGATCCTTGCCGGATAAACGCCTTTCCTGATCATCTTTTTGATACTTTCAACAACAAATGGCTTGTCATCACGGTATGTTACCCCGAACCATCGCTCGTTGCTCATCACTATCTTAATTGTGATTTCCCCGCTTTTGACAAATTTATCAACAGAGGTAGGTATGTCGAGTTCTGATTTTAGATCCATCCCGTAAGCATTGATAAAGTTACGGAACTCCTTACCGAGGAAATCATAACACGATGGCTTGAATCCCCACAGATTCATTGAAACAATCTCATTTCCGGTGAAAATAATTTGATTCCCGTCAGGTCCCGGAGCTATTGCTCCTTCCCGGGTCTTTTCAATCTGGCGTGTCTCGACGATATTCATAAGGAATCCATTTTCATCAGCCTTGCAGACTCCGCGGTTCACATGTCCGTGATCTGAAAGGGTGTTGCCAAGTTTATAGCCGACAATACAGTAATTATTCGGATCCTTGTCATTTATAAGAAAATCCTTTAACAGGCTGAAAGATTCAACACCATAGTAATCATCTGCATTAATAACGCCGAACGGTTCCTTAATCTTGTCCTTGGTTACCAGTATAGCATGGCTTGTTCCCCAAGGCTTTGACCGGTCGGGAGCGACACTGACACCTTCCGGCAGATTGGTTATCTCCTGAAAGACATAATCCACCTCAATCTTACCCTGCAGCCGGTCGACAAACCTTTCCCTGACCTGTTCCTCAATGTCGCGGCGGATCACGAATACAATCTTCCCGAAGCCAGCCCGGATTGCATCATAGATTGAATAATCAATAATTGTTTCTCCTGAAGGACCAACCTCGTCAAGTTGTTTGTTTCCTCCGTAACGCGTGCCCATTCCGGCAGCAAGAACTAAAAGTGTCGGCTTCATCTGATAAAATTTTTGGATTCACAATTATACAGAAAATATTGTTACTTTTATTATTCCGATAATTTTTTGTAGATGGAGTTCAATCTTGAGGTTTGTGTTGATAGCGTTGAATCTGCAATCAATGCCCAATATGCAGGGGCAGACCGGGTTGAATTTTGCGATAATCTTATTGAGGGCGGTACCACACCGGGATATGGGTCAATCATTTCAGCAAGAAACAATCTGACAATAAAGCTTCATGTAATTATAAGGCCAAGAGGCGGAGATTTCCTCTATTCCGATCTTGAATTTGATATTATGCGGAGGGATATTGAAATTTGCGGAGAGAACGGAGTTGACGGAATTGTTTCAGGGATGCTGCTCCCCGGAGGGAACATTGACGTTGACCGGACCGCCAGACTTTTTGAATTCGCTTATCCGATGGCAACCACATTTCACCGTGCATTTGACATGTGCGGTGATCCTGTTCAGGGCCTTGAGGATGTCATAGCCACCGGTGCTTCACGGCTGCTCACATCAGGATTGAGGAACAAGGCACAGGATGGTATAGAACTGATACGACAGCTTGTGATCCAGGCTGGCGACAGGATCATCATCATGCCCGGTGGCGGAATAGATGAAACAAATGCTGCGCTGATAATAACGGCAACCAAAGCGAAGGAGATCCACCTTACAGGAAGGAAAGTCATCGACAGCGAAATGATCTTCAGACGTCAGGGCATAAATATGGGAGGTATTAAAGGCGTTCCTGAATTTTCCCGTAAGGTGGCCGATCCGGAAAGAATAAAAAAAATGATCGAAGCTATCAAAATGATATGATATCGCTTTGAAATTCTGTCTCTCTTGCTACCTTTGCAATTCCGAATTTAAATCAATCAGATAATAACTAAAAAAATACCATAATTAATGAAAAGACTATTTGCACTCTTAACCGGTTTAGCTGTTGCTGGCCTTTTTCATGTCCAGAACACCACCGCCTGTACAAATTTTATCGTAACAAGGGGAGCATCAAAAACCGGGTCGGTAATGATAACATATTCAGCCGATTCTCATGTTCTTTACGGGGAGTTGTATCACTGGCCCTCACGGGATTACCCTGATGGCGCCTGGCTTGATGTATATGAATGGGATACAGGTAAATTCCTGGGAAAGATCAAACAGGTGCGTCACACATATTCGGTAGTGGGCAATATGAATGAGCATCAGCTCTCGATCGGGGAAACCACTTACGGCGGTGTTGACGGACTCGTTGATCCTGATGGAATCATCGACTACGGGAGTCTTATCTACATCACACTCCAAAGGGCTAAAAATGCAAGGGAAGCGATTAAGGTTATGTCGGACCTTGTTTCCGAATATGGATATGCAAGCTCCGGCGAATCGTTTTCAATAGCAGATCCGAATGAAGCATGGATCTTTGAAATAATTGGAAAAGGCAAGGGCAACAAGGGAGCAGTTTGGGTTGCACGGCTCATCCCCGACGGATTCGTAAGTGCACATGCCAATCAGGCCAGGATTCAGACATTTCCTCTGGCAACAGGCAAAAAAACAAGCAACGCAATCACATCGAAGGACCTGAGGCGGATATCTGACCCGACTGTTGATTGCGTCTATGCTTTTGATGTAATCGAATTTGCACGGAGCAAGAATCTTTATACCGGTACAGATCAGCAGTTCAGCTTTTCTGATACTTTTAATCCGATATCTTTTGAAGGAGCGAGATTCTGCGAGATGCGGGTCTGGTCTTTTTTCAGGTCAGTCAATGATGATATGGAACAATACAAGAATTACGCTTCCGGACATGATCTCACAAGGCGTATGCCCCTCTGGGTCAAACCCGGCCGCAAGATTTCCAGCTACGACCTTATGAACTTTATGCGCGATCATCTTGAAGGAACCGAATTCGACATGAGAAAAGATATCGGTGCAGGTCCTTTCGGCTCCCCCTACCGCTGGCGCCCTCTTACCTGGAAAGTTACCGGTGATCCCAACCCTCCTTCATATTGCAATGAAAGAGCAACATCCACACAGCAGACCGGATTTGTTTTCGTCGCTGAGTCCAGAAACTGGCTTCCTGATCCGATAGGCGGAATATTCTGGTTCGGTGTCGATGATGCTGCCACTACTGTTTTCAATCCAATCTATTGCGGAATTACCGAAATACCTGAATGTTTCAAAGTAGGCAACGGAAACATGGTCACCTACTCACCCACTTCAGCTTTCTGGCTGTTCAACCAGGTTGCCAACCAATGTTATTCCCGTTATGACATGATGAGCGCCGATGCCGTCAGGCTTCAGAAAGAGCTGGAGACAAAATATATCGCCGAAACTTCCTCTACAATCGATGAGGCAGCGAGGAAGTTATGGGATAATGATGTCTGGAAGGCACGTGATTATCTTACAAGGTATTCTGTAACAACTGCTCAGAGCACCTTTGAAAAGTGGAAGAAGCTCAGTGAATATCTCCTTGTAAAGTATATTGACGGCAATATTAAAAATGAAAAGGACGGTAAATTCGTGACAAATGAAGATGGGTATCCGGCATCACCAGCACAGCCAGGGTACGATGAAAAATGGAAGAAATCGGTTATCCAGGACACCGGAAGCAAACTGCTGGTTCCTCCTGGCTCGTCACATTAGTATCGGGATCACCACTGAATTCCCGAAAAATATTGAAGATTGAAATTATGGAATATAAAATATTTATGTATCTTTGCCCCCTGATTTAAAGGATCGTATTTAGAAAACAAAATTGTTTGTGAAATGAATTTAATGGATATTGTTGATAAGGAGTTTGCAGTAAAGAATGAGTTTCCGAAATTTATTGCCGGGGATACTGTTACTGTTCATTACAAGATTAAGGAAGGGAACAAGGAGAGGATTCAGCAGTTCAGGGGTGTAGTAATGCAAAGAAATGGTGTTGGCCATACTGAAACTTTCACTGTCAGGAAAATGTCGGGAAATATTGGTGTAGAAAGAATCTTTCCGATTGTTTCGCCCTTTATCGACAAAATTGAGGTTAACAAGCATGGCAAGGTGCGCAGGGCAAAAATATTTTACCTTCGCGACCTCACCGGTAAAAAAGCCCGTATCAGGGAGAAAAAATTCTAGGATTTTAAAGAAATACAAAAGGCTGTTCCCACGAACAGCCTTTCTTTTTTAAGTTTACATTTTGTTAAGTAGCTCTTCCCTTTTCGCCTTTGCTTCCTCCACAAGCTTATTTGCTTTGTTATCCGCTTCCTGAACAAGCTGGACTGCTTTTTTGTCGGCTTCTTTTTTAATCGAATCCGCAGCTTTCTGAGCCGCAAGTTTGGCAACAGACCCCTTTGCCTCAGCCTCCTTTACAAGATTCTGTGCACGTGAGTCAGCTTCCTGCCTGATTTTTTCTGCAGCCTTTGCCGCTTCATCCCTGAGCTGCTGTCCCTTTTCCTCCGCCTCGCTGACAATTTTATCAGCCTGTAATTCCGCTTCACTCTTTACTTTCTCCCTTACTTCCACGGCTTTTTCGTTAACTACCTCCCTGACAGCCTCTTTTGCCGTCTCTTTAATACCTTTGGTACTGTCGGATGGTGCGTTACCGAAGAACGGAGTAACTACAGGCTTAAGGAATGTACCCGTCACCTTAACATTTATTTTCATAATTTCGGCTGGTTTAATTGCAATCCCGAAGGCTGAAGCCTGTGCCGAAAGATTATCAATCAATGAATTCACTGAGTTACCCAGGTCGGACCGGGGTATTTCGGTTTTTATCGTATAGTTTATTGTCTGGTCAATACCCTGATCGCCGCTGATATTCATTTTGATATTGCCAACCTTCGTATTGAAGGGAGATACATAGATCCTCCCATTGTTTACTTTGAAACTTATATTCAGATCCCTGAATGTGTTACTATAGTTGCTTCCAAGTTTCAGAACTTCCTTCATTGTATTGAAAACAACTGATTCAACAAGGGTAACCTCTTCTGACTGAAGTTTACCTCCGCCGGTTATAGAGGAGATAACAGGCATGAAATCATTACCCAGCAGGCTGCTGTAATTTAATTTGACTCCCACTTTTCCTTTTATGTTTTTTGCTGTGGGAGCTAGCATCTGAATAGTGTTGAAAGTGGTGAAAGCATCCTTTACACCAAGATCCTGAATACTAAGGTCCGCTTTTACAAATGGTTTCAGTGTGTCGCGTGTATCGTAATCTGCATTCATTGCAATCCTGCCGCCGAGAAGGTCCATTCCAGTTTCCTTAATGCTCAGCACACCATCCTTCACAAGCAAATGTCCCTTAACGTTCCTGACTTTGATATTATCGTAAATAAATTCATCAGCCATGGCATCAAAGTTGAGGTTGATGTTCTCAGGAACCCTTATCAGAGCAAGTGATGCCGTGTCAGCCGTTGTTGTATCAGCTACCATTCCCGACATGATGTCAGTGAGGTCAATAAGTCGGGAACGAAGGGAAAGATTTCCATTTATTACCTCATTTTTCACTATGAATGGAATATAGTTTTCGAGTCTCCCGGTAAGATTAAAATCGCTTTTCCCACCGACTTTGAGTTCAGCATTTTTCAAGGCAGCAAATTCAGGTGAGAATTCCAGTCCTGCGTTCCCGATACGGACATCCGGATATCCGGTCATGGAAACCAGCATATCTCTGACATTAAGGTTTCCCGAGGCTTTGAACCTATCATACTGAGCCTTCTCAAGCATCGACATTTTTCCTTCCATACTTAATGACATATCTATCATTCCAGCCAACTCAATACTGTCCAGGGGAATCGCTTTTTTTAGGGCTGCAAGGTCAATCTTTCCCCTCATGGTCCCTTTGAAATCAGGATCGCTAATCGGTGTTTTGAGGGAAAAATCCATATCGAAGGGATTTCCTGTAAGCTCAAAATGAAAATCCTTCACATCAATGGTGGTTTTGTCATTATCGGTCCCGTTGAAGAAAACAGCTGATTCAAGCCTGATGTTCCTGATTTGTTCCGGGAGTGACGGATAGTATATAATTCCATTTGAGACGCCCAGATCAAGAAAAATATCAGGCAGTGTGCTGTCAGCATCGCTGTAGGTCCCTTTTGCAGTTCCTTCCAGGCTGAATGTCCCGTCAGCTTTAAGATCTTTAAAATCATTCATATAAAATGCAGGAATCATTGAAAGAAGTGCTTTGAATGCCGACTCTTCCGATTTGAAAGAGAGGTCGGTTTCAATGTCATCTTCAGGCATTGCGACCATCCCTGCAAAATTAAGTTTCAGGTCATTAATAGTCAGATAATTATCCCTCAGATTGAATATCATGCTATCGAGATTGGCGGTAACATTGATCCTGGAATCGGCTTTAGCCTTGTTCAGATATGTTAATCCATCCATCACGAATGTCAGTTCTTCCGCATTGATAAATATTTCAAGGTTGGTTACACTTCCGGTCAGATCACCCATCAGTGAACAATTCACACCATCGAGCAAGGCATCGATGCTTGATTCCTTATCGATATATGAAACTGAGCTGTTGGCAAGTTCAACCTTTTGAAGGAGTATCTTCATGGCTGAAGAGGACTCATCCGGAGTGTCAGTCTCGGTTGTATCAGTCATTATATCCCAGTTTGCGCTGCCATCCTCGAGTACAATGGTATTTATATCAGCTTCATTTATCAGTATGGATTTTATTTCGTATCCGGTTTTTTTAAACAAGCTTGAAAGGTTGAAGACCATATTAATGGATTTTGATGCAGCCAGGGTGTCGCTTTCAAATTTTTCAATACCGACAACTGAAAGGTCTTCAAGGGAAAAAGTCAGGTTTGGAAAATTCCTGAAGAATCCAAGTTTGTAATCACCAAAGCCGACTTTTGCATTTATTGATTCATTTATAACCTGTTCTACCTTTATCCTTATTTTGTCCTTGAAGACCAGGGGAACCGTAAAAAGGAGTAAAAGTATCAACACAAGAGCTCCCACCAGAATCTTCAATAGAATGGTTGCATTTTTTTTCATATTGCTGTTGTTGATTACTGATTGCCAACGATATAATTCTTGAAATATTTCATATTTCCGGACAAATAAAAATAAGCAATAATCGGGGCTTGAAAAATTATTATATTTGCAGCTTGGTATCAAAATGGTCCCGTAGCTTAACTGAATAGAGCATCTGACTACGGATCAGAAGGTTGGGGGTTTGAATCCCTTCGGGATCACAACAAAGGCGTCTCCTTGGACGCCTTTCACTTTATTTGAAGAATTCAATTATATCAGCAATCAGTTCTTATTTTCCTTTGCAACAGGTTTTCCGTTAACATGAGAATTACCGTTACCATTCTTTTTTGCATTTTTATACTCCGGGACCAGCATTTCGAAAAACTCCACAACCTCAGGTTCTGAAAGCCCGTATATATTCCTCAATGAGGCAATTACCTGGAGAATTTCTGACTTATAATCATTCTTGTCGACCTTTGCCACCTTTATTTTCTCGTGGTGAGTGGGAAGGACTTCCTCTCCGGCAGAAAGCAATTCCTCGTACAGCTTTTCACCTGGACGTAAACCAATGTATTCGATATTAATATCCTTGCCTGGTTCCAGTCCCGACAGACGGATCATATTTGCTGCAAGATCCGCTATTTTGACCGGTTTGCCCATGTCAAATACAAATATTTCGCCGCCGTTTCCCATGAATCCTGCCTCAAGTACAAGCTGGCAGGCTTCCGGAATCGTCATAAAGTACCTTGATATTTCGGGATGGGTAACTGTAACCGGTCCTCCATCCTCAATTTGTTTTTTAAACAACGGAATAACTGAACCATTTGATCCCAGGACATTTCCAAAACGTGTAATTACAAACTGGGTTTTTACTCCGTCCTTCAACGCCTTAGTCTGAACCAGCATTTCGCAGACTCTCTTTGAAGCACCCATAATGTTAGTAGGATTTACAGACTTGTCGCTCGATATCATTACGAACTTCTTCACACCATATTTCACTGAAAGCTCGATCATAATCCTTGTTCCTCCCACATTAACTCTGAGAGCTTCATGCGGATTGGCCTCCATTAGCGGAACATGCTTATATGCTGCGGCATGGAATACTATGTCAGGATGAAACTTACTGAATATGATCTCCATCTTTTCAATATTGGTCACATCTGCCAGCTGGGATATGAATTTAAGGTGGCCAAAGCTTTTCCGGAGCTCATTCTCAAGATGGAATATCGGTGTTTCAGCCTGATCAACAAGAATAATGCTGTGGGTTGAAAACCTCGATAGCTGGCGGACTATTTCAGAACCTATTGATCCGGCTGCACCTGTCACCAGGATGGTTTTCCGGGCCAACCCTTTCCTGATGTTCTCCATATTAAGATGAATCGGTTCCCTTCCCAGCAGGTCCTCGAGTTGTACTTTCTGCAATTGTTTTACTTCAAGCTGTCCGTTAAGCCATTTCTCTATTGCAGGTGTCTCAAGCACCTCAATATTCAGATCAATCGATTTCTTAATGATTTCACTTTTTTTCAAAGACGGTATATCACGTATTGCCAGTATTAGTGTCTTGATTTTATGTTTTGCTATAAAACCGGAATTTAAAACATCAGGACTATGCACCACAATTCCATTGATCTTCTTACCCTGGAGATGCCTGTTGTCATCAATGAATCCGGATACACTGAAGCCTCCCCTGGGGTCGCTTAAAAGAACCCTCTTGACGATAAAACCCATCTCCCCCGCACCATAAATAAGGACTCTACTTGTTTCAATTCTCATCGATTTTAAACCAAACATGAAGAGCATTTTAGCAAAAATCCTTGTGAAGAATAAATAAACTGAGATTATTACGTAATGGATTAATAAAATAGAAACAGGAATTACAAAATGGGGGTTTATCGTCAATTGCTTTTCCCCAAGTGAAAGTAGTACCAGAACAAATGCAGAAACGGTTGCTGAAACGAAAACAAGGGAAACATCGGTAAGTGTTGTATGCCGTATCAGGCCTGCGTATGATCTAAATATCAGCATAAAGACCGTATATACAAACAATGCTATCAAACCATGGATAATTGCATGGTTCATTTCAAAATCACCCGGAGCCAGGTTGAAACGCAGAAGATAGGCAATTAGAAAAGTCAGAAATACAGCGGCAGTGTCGTGAAGGAATAGCATCCATCTCGGCATCGAATGCTTTCTGAATATTTCAGAAATAATTTTTCTTAAAAATTCTCTTATTTCAGGGTAACTGCTTGTCATCTGCCCAGTTTGGTTTTTGAAATTTGTTCAGGTGCAAATATTATCGGCTGCATCTTATGATTAATTCTTAACAAAATTAACATTTAAAGCTTAAACAAAAAAATCAACACACCTCCGAAGTACCTAAAATTGAGGCATTTTTGACTGATTGGTCTGATAATTCCTTACGTATGTCAACGATGATATTTGTTTTAAATCTGAAAACACCTCATTCATCAAAAAAACCATATTCTTATGTTTTTATGTCTCTATCATGTTAAACAACTTTGTTCTGAAATTCTATATCTTATTTCTTTGTCAGAACTTCCATCAGCCAGTTTTGCATCATTATATTCTGTTCGGGATAGGTCCAGTGACCTGTTTCGAGGGCCAGGTTGAGTGTCTTGGGTGAACGGATCATATTATAGGCTGCGTACATTGAGGTAGGCGGACATGTTTCATCGTTGAAACCCCATGAATAAACTCCCGGCACCTTAAGCTCCATTGCAAAATTTACTACATCATAATATGGTATGGTTTCAAGTTTTTCCTTAATATTATGATACCTGACATTGTTCCTGTCAAAAAAGTGAGGCCATCCCCCTGCCCGGCCTGATAAGTATCCCGTAACATCGCAAAGAGCGGGGTAAAATGCCGCCAGGTACTTTACTCTCGGATCGAGTGATGCTGTGATTATCGACAATGCTCCACCCTGGCTGCCTCCCATTACTGCCAGATTCGTCCCGTCAAACTGAGGCAGCGAGGTTATGAAATCATTTGCCCTGACACACCCCAGGTACACTCTCTTGTAATAATACCTGTCGCGGTTATCCATGTTGAAAGTCCAGTATTCTCTTAGCGATCCGCTCCCAAGATCCAAATAGACACCCGGATCGAGGGTTACCGGAATTCCATGGATGCCAATGACGAAAGTAATTACTCCCCTCTCCGAAAGAGCGACATCGGGTGAATATGCCCTTACACCTGCCCCCGGTACTTCCAGAACCGCCGGGTACTTTCCTTCCTTCCTTGGAATTGACACTATCCCGTACAATCTGGAATTGCCAATATTTTGCAGGTTCACGAGATACACATTTGTATTTTCGGTGCATCTTTCAGGCATCAGGGTCATCCGGGGATTTACAGGAACTTTTGCAAGTTCTGTTTTCGCCGATTCCCAGAACAATGTAAAATCCGATGGTTGCTTAACGGTAGGCTTTATTGCCGCCGGGTTGAATCCGGCTGTTGCAAGTCCGCGGTATCTCCTGCCGTTAAAATCAACGGTAACCACACACCTTAGAAAGCCTGGTGCTGATAATGTTCCCCCATCAAGAACAAAGGGTTTCCCGGTAAGAACAAGCGAATCCTTTTTTACCGGATCCATCTTTTCGGGGCCTATCTCATAATAAGCTTTAGCATCCTTCAGCGGATTCAGATGATAAAATACCTGAACCGTAAAATTTGCCTTTTCCCCGGTTTTGTATTGCCAGTCATCATGATCGGGTGACACGATTACCTTGATCATCTGTTCCGGGATCTGTGCAAAAAGTGTCCCGGTTAAAAGCAATAATGATGTCAGCAGCAGCTTTTGTGGAATTCTTTTCATAGTCTATGATTTATTTTGTTTTGGAAGAAATGATACAATCAGTGCTCCGGTCATGGCTATGCAAATAAGTACCGTGAAACCAAGGGAATAGCTTTTGAAAGTGTCATTGTACAAGGCACCCACCATCATCGGAGAAAGGGATTCCGCAATGCCATCCGCAACGAGTATAATCCCCATGACACGGCCAAGAGTCTTAATACCGAAAAGATCGCCGGCCATCAGCGGAATTATCATGTAATCGCCACCCAGGCCTATTCCAAATAAAACAGCAAAAAGGAACATCCGGCCTGGAAAATCGGGAACAAGCAACAAAGGGATTGAAGAGCCAACGATCAAGTAGATCAGGATCATGACATACTTCCTTGGGAAATAATCGGCAAGCATCCCCATGAGTACTCTTCCGGCCAGGCTCGAAAGAAGCACCAGCGACATAATTTGTGCTGCATGCGACTGGGAAAAATCTATGTCCCTGAGGTAGAGTTTCAGATGCTGGTTAACTCCTCCAACGGCGCCGATGGAACACATGCTGCCTACTCCCAGAAGATAAAAATTCCGGTTTTTCAGAATCTCTTTTACCGGAACACCGGGCTCTTTTCCCATTACAGCCTCTTTCCGGGCAGGATTATCCCTGATGAAAAATGCCAATGGGAAAGAGAATAATATCACGATTACCCCTATTAAAGTCAGGGCTAAATGCCAGCCAAGCTTATTTTCAAGTGCCGTTGAAACCAGCGGGACAAGTGCTCCTCCTGTTCCGATACCCAGATATGCAATGCCCATTGCCTTGCCCCTGTTCTTTGTGAACGACCTTGATATCAGCACCTGGCAGGGAAGCGGTCCTCCAAAAACATAACCCAGGGCATTCAGAATGTAGAAAAAATAGAAGAGCCCAAGGTTGTTCATCATGCTCAGACCAATTATGGCAGATCCTGCCAGCAGAGACCCGGCCAGCATCATTTTTCTGGGGCCGTGGCGATCTATCAGCCAACCCGCAAAAAATCCGAATAAAGGTGCCACGATAAGCTTCCCTATTGCATTTCCCGAGGTCACTATTGTACGAGACCATCCAAATTCATTTACAAAGAAATCGTAGAAAAACGGTAATCCATATAGTGCAAATCCTACGATTGCAAAAAGAGAAAAAAATGCCGTGGCCACAACAAATGGCTTTGAACTGGAAAAATGAGATCTTTCCGGAGAAGCAGCAGAAGGATTTTCCATTGGAGAGGTCAGGTTTTCAAAAATGTGCTGTTATACAAATTTAAAACATCTTTGATTAATTGTGCCGGGAAATCCTATAAATGGTACTCCGGAATTAACAGGGGCTATTTTTTTTGTACATTTAGACACTGAATTTTACTTTGACATATGAGGGGCAAAGTCGCTAAAATATTTGAAAGTGAAGCATCTGCAATAAGGAGCATACCCGTAACCGACAGCTATGAAAAGGTTACTGAAATTATTTATCAACATGTGCAGGAAAGAAACGGAAAACTGATCACCAGCGGTATGGGAAAAGCCGGCCAGATTGCACATAACATAGCCACCACTTTCAGTTCAACCGGAACCCCGGCGGTATTCCTCCACCCAAGCGAGGCACAACACGGCGACCTTGGAATAATGCAAAAAAACGATGTATTGCTTGCAATATCAAATTCGGGAAAAACCAGGGAAATCATAGAACTTATTGATCTGAAGGATAACCTTTTCCCATTTATACCTGTAATTGTGATAACAGGCAATGAAAAAAGCCCCCTTGCACTTAAGGCTGATTATTTCATTTCGACCGGATCCCCGTCTGAGGTTTGTCCCCTGGGCCTTACTCCCACAACATCAACTACCGTCTTTACCGCAATAGGCGACGCACTTGTTGTACTTATGATGGAAAAGATCGGATTCACACCCGAGGACTATTCAAAACGGCATCACGGTGGTTATCTGGGAATGAAATCAAGGGAAAAATCAGGGCACAACCCTGACGGGAAATGATTTTTCTTTGCAGCAAAATTAAAAAAGATTAGTTTTGACCCTGTTCACTATAATTATTCTAACCTAAACCTGTAATTATGGCTACCAATGCTACTACAAGCGACATCAGCAGAAAAGACTATGTGTTCGCAATAACCATTATCGGTCTCTTCTTCTTTATTTTCGGGTTTGTGACCTGGCTTAACGGAGTGCTGATACCCTTTCTGAGGACAGCCTGTGAGCTGAATGACTTTCAGGCTTACTTTGTAACTGCTGCCTTTTATATTTCCTACTTCGTGATGGCGCTTCCATCATCCATGATACTTAAAAAGACCGGCTTTAAAATCGGAATGTCGCTGGGTCTTTGGGTGATGGCCATTGGGGCGATTATCTTTATTCCCGCTGCGCTTTCAAGAGCTTACTGGCTTTTTCTGACGGGTCTATTCGTACAGGGAACCGGACTTGCCCTGCTTCAGACCGCTGTAAATCCCTATGTGACAATTATCGGACCGCGTGAAAGCGCTGCAAAGCGCATAAGTATTATGGGGATAGCAAACAAATTTGCCGGAGTCATTGCCCCTATCATTCTTGCCAGTATAATCCTTAAAGATTCCCATATCCTGGAAGAAAAACTGGTTCAGGCAACTGATGCCGCTTCACGTGCAATTCTCCTCGATGAAATGGCCCGGACCGTAATTATGCCTTACATTGTTATGACAGTTGTCCTTGTGCTACTGGGCCTCCTCCTGAAATTTGTCCATCTCCCGGATGTTGACACTGAAGCGGAAGATGAGGCCGTTGGTGTAGCCAATCTTAAGAAGACAAGCATCTGGCAGTTCCCTCACCTGATCCTTGGAGTTATCGCATTGTTTTTCTATGTGGGGGTGGAAGTGATAGCAGGCGACACAATAATAAGGTACGGACAATCGCTCGGGATTCCGATGGAATCGGCAAAATACTACACCAGCCTTACCATGCTTGCAATGATAATCGGCTATGTTCTTGGCATTGCCTTGATTCCAAAATACCTAAAACAGGGTAACGCCTTAAAGATGTGTACAATATTTGGAGTGATCTTTTCCCTTGGAGCGATATTTACACCTGCCGACAAGGTTTTCACTATGCCTTTCATCGACCTTGTAACATTCCAGCCGCTTCAGCTTGTATTGCCTGTCACTGTATTGTTTGTCGCATTGCTTGGTTTTGCAAATTCACTTGTCTGGCCTGCAATGTGGCCTCTTGCACTTGACGGTCTTGGAAAATTCACAAAGACTGCATCTGCCATGCTCATTATGGCAATTGCAGGCGGGGCAATACTTCCCCTGGTTTATGGAAAACTTGCAATGGCTTTTTCAACCCAGTCAGCATACTGGATATGCGTGCCCGGATACCTGGTTATAATGTATTATGCATTTATAGGACATAAAGCAGGTAAATAATACATGGGATCCGACCTGATCAGAATATTTAACTCCTTTTCTGCCGGTGGATCATTTGCTGAGGCGGCGCCATGCGGAAGTGGACACATTCACCACACCTTCAGGGTAATAACGGCTGAAAAGGATAAAGATGATTATATCCTTCAAAGGCTCAACAATAATGTCTTCAGGAATATCCCGGAACTTCAGGAGAATATTGAAAGGGTTACGGAACATATTCAACATAAGCTTCGTGCCATTCCGGGGGCCGATCCAAAACGTGAATCGCTTACGCTGGTCAGGGCAAGAGATGGCAGAAGCTGGTTTGAAGATAATGACGGCACTTTCTGGAGAATGTTTGTGTTTATTTCAAATCACAGAACCTACGATATTGTTGATTCTACCGGCAAGGCATTCGAGGGGGGTAAAGCAATAGGACGGTTTCAGGCCCTCCTGTCAGATCTGCCGGGAAAACCCCTTTTTGAAACGATCCCATCATTTCATGACATAGGGAAAAGATTGAACAGTTTCCGGAAGACACTTGAAAAAGATACCTCAGGCAGAGTCAGGGAAACAGCAAGAGAAACCGATTCAATCCTGAGCAGGGCAGATGAAATGATGATAATCCAGAAGCTTGCCGGTGAAGGTAAAATTCCTGTCAGGATAACACACAATGACACAAAAATCAACAATATCCTTTTCGATGAGAACGACAGGTCCCTATGTATTATTGACCTCGACACGGTGATGCCCGGATATTTTCATTCCGACTTTGGAGATGCAATAAGAACCGGTGCGAATGAAGCAGCAGAGGATGAGGAGGACCTGTCAAAAGTAAGAATGAATATTGACCTTTTCGGTGGTTATGCGAAAGGTTACCTCTCCGAAACAAAGGATACCCTTAATTCTGTCGAAAAGGAGTACCTGTCTTTCTCCCCCATGCTTATGACCTATGAACAGGCCATGCGGTTCCTGACTGACTATATTGACGGAGACATTTATTACAGGATACACCATAAGCATCATAACCTGCAGCGTACACGTGCACAGATAAGGCTGCTGGAAACCATGGAGGAGCAATTCGGACCAATGAAGAAAATAATTGACGTGCTTATTTAATCTAAAAATTATAGAATGGGCTGGAATGATGATGAGATAAGGTTCCTGATGATCACTGAACAATCCGGACAGGATACAGGCATTTCTCGATTCGATCGATTATAACCCAAACTATGAATGCAGGTCGCCGCGATGGGTAATCAGAAAGAGGTCAGCTCATTGTTTCGAGGGTGCGCTATTTGCTGCTGCAGCATTGCAGTTCATCGGATACAAGCCTCAGATCGTCGATATGAAAGCCTATAATGACGATGACCATGTAATTGCAATCTTCAGGGAAGATGGTTACTGGGGAGCAGTGGCAAAATCCAATTTTACCTCCCTGCGTTTCCGTGAACCTGTCTACCGTTCACTCCGTGAACTTATTATGTCATATTTCGATTTCTTCTTCAATATAAACGGGGAAAAATCATTGCGATCCTATTCCCTTCCATTTGATCTGACTATCCTTAACGGAAGAAACTGGGCCACCACGGATGAGGACCTTGAATATATAGGGGATAAGATCGAGTCACTGCATCATTTCCCCGTGATATCTGAAAAAATGATCAGAAGGCTAAGTATTGCAAGCACTTCGATGTTGGCTGCCGGAATGCTTGGTTCGAAACCTGAAGGGCTTTTTAAACCCAGGATCTAGGCGGTCGAAATTTAATGTTATATAACATATTGTCTATCATCTACTCACAATTGATTCACTTTTCACGTTCGAATTAAAATTTGCGATTAAAGCGGGATTGACTATTTTTACACCCTGAAAAACCGTCAGGAAATATGGATCTATCCGGTAAAAGCTACAAGGCCTTCATTGAACGCCAGGAAGCATTAAAAAAACAGTACAGTCCGAAGCAAGCGGAAAAGCAGCATTCAAAAGGCAAGCTGACAGCCCAGGAACGGATAACCCTTTTATTTGATCCGGGCACATTTGAAGAACTGGATGCTTTTGTCACTCCGGCTGACCAGCCTGTTGAATTCGGAAAGGTTGACCGCACCTATGGCGACGGTGTGATTGTCGGTCACGGGAAAGTGAACGGGAGACTGGTTTTTGCTTTCGCCCAGGATTTCACTGTAATGGGAGGTTCACTCGGATATGTTCATGCCAAGAAAATCGCAAAAATCCAGGAAATGGCCCTGAAGATGGGCTCTCCCATCATAGGGATGATGGATTCGGGAGGCGCAAGGATACAGGAGGGTGTTGCCAGCCTCAGCGGCTACGCAGCCATCTTCAACAATATCATTCATTCTTCAGGAATAATCCCCCAGCTTTGCATAATAATGGGACCAGCAGCAGGGGGAGCAGTATACTCCCCTGCCCTTACCGATTTCGTTTTCATGGTCAACCATACCAGTTACATGTTCGTCACAGGTCCAAATGTCGTAAAGGAGGTTCTTAATGAAGACGTCACTGCAGAAGAGCTCGGAGGCGCAGAGGTTCATGGGCGGAAAAGCGGTGTGGCTCACATGATATATGACGATGAGGAAAACACCATCATGGCGCTTAAAAAGTTCCTGGCATACCTGCCCTCAAACAATGTCGAGAATCCGCCTGTCGTCCCTGACGACGGATCAACTCCCGACATCAATGAGAAGCTTCGCGACATCGTACCCGATGATCCCAACAAGGCATATGATGTCAAGGATATCATACAGCTTATTGTTGACAGGAGCAGCTTTTTTGAAACAGCTGAACTATATGCACCTAATCTTGTCACAGGTTTCGCCCGGCTGAAGGGCAAAACAATAGGTATCGTCGCAAATCAGCCAAAGGTACTCGCCGGCGTTCTGGATATTAATTCGTCAACAAAAGGTGCGAGATTTATCAGGTTCTGTGATGCATTCAACATACCGATCCTCACACTTGAAGATGTCCCGGGCTTTCTTCCTGGAACAGACCAGGAACATGCCGGCATTATCAGGCACGGGGCAAAATTGCTGTTTGCCTACAGTGAAGCCACCGTTCCAAGGATCACGGTAATTATCAGGAAGGCATATGGAGGAGCATTCATTGTGATGAACAGTAAGAGTCTTGGCGGTGATTTCAGCTTTGCATGGCCCACTGCAGAAATAGCAGTTATGGGACCTGACGGGGCTGTGGCCATACTTTACCGCAAGGAGCTCGCCGAATCAAAGAATCCGGCAGAAATGAAAAAAGCCCTTGTGAAAAAGTACCGCGATAAAGTGGCAAATCCATTTATTGCCGATGAGCTTGGATACATCGATGAGGTAATAGATCCTGCAGTTACAAGGAAAAAGATAATCTCGGCTTTCAGCGCCCTGAGCAACAAATGGGTGAAGGTGCCGGCCAGAAAGCATGGAAATATGCCGTTGTGAAAGACGTAACGGTGTAACGGCAAGAAACAACTGCACAACCGCATAACTGCATAACTGCATAACTGCATTACTGCATAACTAAAATGAACTTATGAAGATCACCAGAATACTTATCGCTAACAGAGGCGAGATTGCAATCCGGATAATGAAAACAGCCCGCCGGATGAAAATAAGTACAATTGCCATAAAAACATCCGTTGAGCCCAATGCAATGTATCTCTCCTTTGCGGATGAAGTATATGACAATACCGAAGATATATCTGAGATACCAATATTCCTTGATATTGAAAAGCTCATATCCATTGCCCTTATTACACAGGCCAATGCTGTACATCCCGGTTACGGATTCCTGGCCGAGAATGCCTACTTCGCACAAAAATGCCTCGATAACAAGATCATTTTTATAGGTCCTTCACCGGACGCCATTTACAAAATGGGCAATAAGACAATTGCCAGGAAACTGGCTTTAAAAATCGGGATCCCAATGGCAATGGGAAGCACAGGTAATATTTCAAATGAGGAGGAAGCTGTCAGAATTGCTGAAAAAATAGGCTATCCGGTAATTATCAAAGCAGCATCTGGCGGCGGAGGAAGGGGAATGCGAATTGTCAGGAAATCTGATGAGATGGAAAAAATGTTCATTATTGCCAGTAAGGAGGCAGAAAAGGCATTTAATGATCCATCTGTATTTGTTGAGAAGTATATCGAGAATCCAAAACATATTGAATTTCAGATTCTTGGCGATACAAAAGGGAATATTATCCATCTTGGAGAGAGAGAGTGCTCCATCCAGAGGAAGCATCAGAAGCTGCTTGAGGAGTCGCCATCCGTCGCACTTGATGAGAAACTCAGAAAGAGAATGGGAAAGATGGCTGTCCAGATTGCAAAAGCAGTGAATTATTATTCCGCCGGAACGGTTGAGTTTCTTCTCGACTCCGAAAAGAATTTCTATTTCATGGAAATGAACACCCGAATCCAGGTTGAACATCCAGTTACCGAAATTGTTACCGGCATTGACCTTGTCGAGCAGCAGATCAGGATTGCCAATGGTGAAGAGTTAAAGATCAGACAGGAGAATATCAGGTTAAAGGGATGGGCAATTGAGTGCAGGATAAATGCCGAGGATGTCCAGGCAGGATTTGCCCCGGATCCCGGGAAAATTGAGAAACTGAGCATGCCATCCGACAGTTTTGTAAGGATTGACACAGGGATACAAGCCGGATCATCGATTGTTTCGACCTACGATTCCATGATCGCAAAGCTGATTGTAAGCGGAAGGGACAGGAAGGAAGCTATCAAGAACTGTAAGATGGCCCTCGATAAGGTCTGGATAAAGGGAACAAAGACGACTCTCCCCTTCTTCAGGCTGCTGGTCCGTAATCAGAAATTTCAGGATGGGACCTTCACAACTGCATTTATCGATGAACTGGATAAGTATTATTTCAACAGCGAATATGAGGAAATGCTTGCCGCCTGGCTCGCAACGAAAATGTTCGCGGAGGAGAATCTCCGGGATAGCAGCACGAGTGAAGATCCCTTGAACAAAAGTGATATGAGTCCATGGCTTCTCAATAAAAGGATAAATCAATTTTAAACAGGAGGATTACTATGATTGATAAACTCCGGATAAATAAGCTCTTTATCCTCTCCTCAGAGAACAGGAAAATGTGTTTTCCACTCCCTTTGAAGAACAGCATCCGGATCGGGAAAAGAGATTATATTGTTCAACTCAAGTCGGATGAGAAATACGGAACATACATCCTGTGGAAGAACCGGAAATATCCGGTTGAGATCGTCAGGGCAAGGCAGAATAAATATGAGATTCTTTTTAATGACATAAGTTACACATTTACAGTGGAGACTCCCTTTTCAATGCAAAGAATGAAAGTTCTCAGCACCGTAAAGGGTAAAATTGAAAAAGAATCCCTGAAAGCCCCGATGCCCGGAAAAATAATTGATGTGCTTGTGCGTGAAGGCTCAACCGTCCTTCGCGGTGAGCCGCTTATGATACTCGAGGCAATGAAGATGCAGAATGAGATACAGTCTCCGGTAAACGGACAGGTAATCAGCATTCATGCAAAGCCTAATTCAAATGTCATGAAGGATGATCTGCTTATTGAACTCAAGGTAGAATAGCAAATGGCTGGGAGCATGGGGCTATTTGAAATTATTGGTTTTTCTCCCTGCCCCCTGCCATTAGCCATTAGCCCTTAGCCCCCTGCCTATTTTACCGGTATCTGCTTCAGCGTCTCAACCAGAAAATCAAAGAATTTAATGACTGAAGGCACATTTACCTTTTCATCCGGGGAATGCGGATATTTGATTGTAGGTCCGAAGGATATCATATCAAGATTCGGGTAGACACCACCGAGTATCCCGCATTCCAGCCCTGCATGAATGGCCTTTATTTCAGGAATCTTCCCGAATTTCTTCCTGTAAACCTCGCTCATGGTTTTCAGTATGGGCGAATTCATATCCGGCTTCCAGCCGGGATAACTACCTGACAATTTAACCTCAGCTCCAATAAGATGGAAAACAGCTGCAATTTTCCAGGCAGTGGCCTCCTTTGAGGAATCGACTGAACTCCTGGTAAGGCAGTATGTCTCAAATTTGCCGTCAATGCATCTGACAATAGCGAGGTTGTTTGATGTTTCAACGAGTCCCTTCATTGCCTGGCTCATTCTCTGTACTCCGTTGGGGCAGGCAAAAAGAGCCCTTATGATCCGGTATTGGTCGGCTTCCTTCATGACTTTGGCCGGGACATCAATTTTCTTTGCCGTGAATGAAAGATCCGGTTCTGTTTCGTAAAACTCAGCACGGTACATTTTTTCATATCCCTTGATGAACTTTTTGAACTGGGCCGATTTAATCTCCGGAACCAGTACAATTGAATATGATTCCCGGGGAATGGCATTCCTCAGGTCGCCTCCGGCTGCCTCGGCAAGCCTTATACCGAAATCCGATTCTGCCTGCATAAGGAAGCGGAACATGACCTTGTTCGAATTTGCCCTTCCAAGGGCAATATCAACTCCTGAATGGCCTCCCTTGAGTCCTTTGACCAAAATCTTATAGGCATCCATCCCCTGCGGCGATTTCTCCTGTCCGTAATTCTTTGTAATTCCGACATCAATGCCGCCGGCGCAACCGACATAAAGTTCCCCTTCATCTTCAGAATCCAGGTTTAACAGGATATCACCCTTAAGCAATCCTTTTTTAAGATTAAAGGCTCCCGTCATCCCGGTCTCTTCATCAATAGTAAAAAGAGCCTCCAGCGGACCATGAACGATTTCTTTTGATGCAAGTACTGCCAATGTCTGAAGCAACTCCGATCCCGTTATCCGATCCCAGTGTCGTTCCGTTTGCCCTTACCCATTCACCATCGATGATGGTTTCTATCGGATCTTTCTCAAAATCATGCTTCTTATCGCTGTTCTTCTGCGGAACCATGTCGAGATGCGTCTGAAATATAACGCATTTCCTGTTCTCCATGCCTTTGGTTGCCGGTTTGCGGATAATGACATTTCCAATCTTGTCAACAATTGGTCTCCAGATTATTCTTCTTTCCGAAATTCCTGATGAATTCAATTATTCTCTTTTCCTTTTTGGAAGGACGGGGAATCTGCGTAATCTCATGGAAATAATTCCATACCGGTTTGGGTTCAAGTTTGCGTATATCGTTCATAGGACTGGTTGTTAAGTTAATAATTATTAAAGTTAGTTAATTACCCCAAATAAAAAATTATAAATGCTGTAAAAGAAATCTAATCTTGCTTTCTCTCTAAATTGTAACAAAAACTTAACAAATGATATTGTTTGAATTTCATACGATTTATTCTAATTTCACGCCTTGTTTTGGAGCTAAAACGTATTGAAAGAGCTGGAAAAAGCAAACACCATGAACAAATAACCTTTTACCGTTGAATATCTATCTCATTTTTGTCATCGTTCTTCTGTTACTCGCCGTTTCCGACCTTGTAGTAGGTATTTCAAATGATGCGGTTAATTTTCTGAACTCAGCGATAGGATCGAAAGTGGCTCCCCTCAATGTTATTCTGGCGATTGCAGGTCTTGGAGTGCTAGTCGGTGCAACTTTTTCGAGTGGAATGATGGAGGTTGCCCGTTCAGGGATCTTCCATCCTGATAAATTCTATTTTTCAGAGATCATGATAATTTTTCTTGCTGTCATGATCACTGATGTTGTACTTCTCGATACGTTCAACACTTTCGGTTTTCCGACCTCAACCACTGTTTCCATTGTTTTCGAGCTGCTGGGGGCTGCCGTGGCAATATCACTGGTAAAGATCCTGCATTCCTCCGAAACCATTGCCGATCTGACAACCTATATCAATACTGCAAAAGCCCTTGCAATAATTTCCGGGATACTTTTGTCGGTGATCATCGCATTTACATGCGGTATTATAGTTCAATTCTTCACCAGGCTCGTTTTCTCCTTCAGCTACGAACGGTATATGAAGTATTTCGGGGCGACCTGGGGAGGTATTGCCATTACTGCGATCATATATTTTATACTGGTAAAAGGAGCCAGGGGAGCCTCATTCATGACACCTGAAGCTATTGCATGGCTAGAGAACAATACCTTTCAGTTGCTCTTATATGCTTTCCTTGGAATCGTAATAACTTTTCAGCTCCTGATCAGCATTTTTAAAGTAAATATCCTGAAAATTATCATTCTTGTCGGTACTTTCTCCCTTGCGATGGCATTTGCAGGAAATGATCTGGTTAATTTCATTGGTGTCCCCCTGGCCGGTCTTGATTCATTCAGGGAATTCACAAGTGATCCGGCATTAAGTGCTGACACTTTTACTATGGAAGCACTTCGGCAACCTGTAAAAACGCCAACAATATTTCTTCTTATAGCAGGATTTGTAATGGTTGTAACTCTCTTTTTCTCAAGAAAGGCCAGAACCGTAACGCAGACAGAAATAAGTCTGGCAAGACAGGGAGAGGGAGCTGAAAGGTTTTCTTCATCAAAGTTTTCACGAGCCCTGGTCAGATGGACAATCGGTTTTAGCAGAATATTCAACAAGGTAGTACCGGACAAAGTAATAATATTCATGGAAAGGCGGTTTGACCCGGAAGCTTTCAGCAAAAAATCAAAAAATAAGCAGTTGCCTTTATCATTTGATCTGCTAAGAGGTTCGGTGAATATGTTCGTAGCAAGTATCTTAATTGCTTCAGCTACCTCTTTAAAGCTTCCTCTTTCAACTACATATGTTACATTCATGGTAGCGATGGGAACCTCCCTCTCCGACCGGGCATGGGGAAGAGAGAGCGCTGTCTACCGTATTACAGGGGTGATAACAATTATCGGCGGATGGTTCTTTACTGCAATTACAGCCTTTACTGTCACCTTTCTTATGGCATTATTTCTAAACTGGAGCGGTATTATTGGCGCTATCATAACCATTGGAATTGCAGTATTTTTTATTGTCAGATCAAATGTTGTACATAAAAAGAGGTCTGATAAGCAGGGCAGGAAAGAGGTATTTGCAGAAAATGAGACGCTCAATGGGGAAAATATTGTTCAACAATGCAACGCATCCATCATCAGTGTTGTCGGTTCGGTATCGAAACTCTATTTTTCAACAATACTAAACCTGATAAAGGAAGACCGGAGGAAGATGAAAAGTGACATGAAAAAGATCGGGGATCTGAACCAGTATTCAAAAGAATTAAAATACAATATTTATCCGATCCTGAAAAAACTTGAGGAAGACTCAGTGGATACCGGTCCCTATTATGTTCAGATACTCGACTATATAAGAGAGATTGCCCATTGCCTTAATTATATCGCTGATCCCATCTATAACCATCTTGATAATAATCACCCTCCCCTTATCGCGGAACAGGTCAAAGATCTGCATGAACTGAATGAATCAATCTCTGCACTTTATGATGAGATTCAGAAGATTATAAAAAAAAGGTCCTTCGGGGATATTGAAAAACTCATTGTCCATCAGCATTTCATTCTTGACCTGATTGCCAGGATGAAGAAGAAACAGGTTAAATATATTAAAGGAGAGCTTGTCGGGACAAGAAATACCCTCCTTTACCTGAATTTGCTGGCAGAAAGCAAGAATCTGGTGTTGTATGCTATCAATATGGTTAAGGCGCACCGCGACTTTTTATTAAGTGAAAAAAAGTAATCAATAGGTTGTGCTCTTCTTCCGGCATCCTGACAGCTGAAATTCGCAACCCGACGATCAATTATTTTTCTAAAATAGTTATGTATTCCCATTGTTTTTACGTTTATAATATTTATTATTGCATAGAAAAAGGCAAAGTTGTAATTAACTGACAAACAAAGACTTAGCTTACAAGACTCAAAGCAAAACACTATCGTTATAATCAAGGCTGAATGACTTTTCTGTATCTTATTGTTGCATTGGTACTTGTGTTTGATTTTATTAATGGATTTCATGATTCGGCCAATTCGATTGCAACTGTCGTTTCAACAAAAGTGCTGTCACCACTGGCTGCAGTATCGATGGCAGCATTTTTTAACTTTATTGCCTTCACCGTTTTCCCGCTTCACGTTGCTACAACCATTGGAAAAGGTGTCGTTGAGCACGACGGGTTAACCCTTACTGTCATTGGAGCAGCACTTATTGCTGCAATAACATGGAATCTGATAACCTGGTGGTGGGGATTGCCATCCAGCTCTTCTCATACTCTTGTCGGAGGATTGGTAGGTGCAGCACTTGTCAGCTCCGGTCCCGGGGCAATAATTACCGGAGGTATTATAAAGATTGTTGCATTTATTGTAATATCACCGCTGCTCGGGATGATTTTCGGATTTATAATATCCACCATCGTCCAGTATTTTGCCAGGAACCATAGTCCATTCGGTGTTGACAAGCATTTCAGGAGGCTTCAGCTTCTTTCTGCAGCAGCTTTCAGTCTGGGTCATGGAGGAAATGATGCTCAGAAATCCATGGGAATAATCTGGATAGCATTGATAATTTACGGCATTACAACAAATGATGCAGAAAGGCCTCCCTTGTGGGTTATCCTGTCATGCCAGGCTGCAATAGCCCTTGGAACATTATTCGGAGGATGGAGAATTGTAAAAACCATGGGCCAGAAGATAACCAAACTGAAACCTTTTGAAGGTTTCTGTGCTGAAACTGCCGGAGCCCTTACACTTTTCGGAGCCACTCATTTCGGAATCCCTGTCAGCACAACCCATACGATTACAGGAGCCATTATCGGCGTTGGTTCACGTAAAGGGCTCTCTGCAGTTAAATGGGGTGTGACTACCAAAATATTCTGGGCATGGATATTGACAATCCCGGTTTCAGGATTATTCGGGGCTTTAATGTATTTTATTTTAAATCTCATCAATATAAGTTCTATTTAAATTAATAACCAGAACTATGAATATCGATAAGTTCCTTAAGTTCTTTGTTCCAAAGGATCATTCATTTTATCCTCTGTTTGAGGAGGATGCCCGGAACCTGTTAAAGGCTGCCGAACTGCTGAAGGAATTGCTTTCCAGCTCGGGAATAGAAGAACATGAAAGGATATACCAGAAGATAAAGGATGTTGAGCATATCGGCGATCAGATAACCGATACAACATACAAGCAACTGAACAAGTCGTTTATTACCCCGTTCGACAGGGAGGATATTCATGAACTTACCGCAAATATCGACAATGTTGTGGATTCGATCAACGGCATCGGAAGAAGAATTTGTCTATATAAGCCTAAAAAGCTTTTACCGGTTTTTTTGCAGATGGCTGAAATGATAATCGAAGGTGCCCAGCAGATAAAGATATGCATTCACTGCCTTAATGATGCTGCTGCAAACAAGAAAGAGATCACCGAAGCATGCGACAGGGTGAAGGATATAGAGCACAAGGCCGACGATTATTATTTTGTTGCCGTGGCAGAGTTGTTCGAAAAGGAGCAGGACCCCGCCGAACTGCTGAAGAACAACAAAATTCTTGAGATACTCGAAAGATGCGTTGATGAGGAGGAGGATGTAACCGACACCATCAAGTCGATACTTATTAAGATGGCATGAAGGAGACGCAGGGCGCTAGGCAATGGGCTCATGGAAATCAAAAATCCGGTGCCTCATACCGCGTACCATTTAGTTGCTTTTTATCATTGTCAGCACCATCTTGAATTTTTCAACAGCTTTTACTGAGTGTGGAATGTCAGCCGGCATAATTATGGTCTGACCTGATTCAAGAATAAAAGGACTCCCTCCTATTGTAATTTCTCCCTTACCCTCCACAACCTGTATCATCGCATCAAATGGTGCCGTATGTTCGCTTAATGCTTCACCTTTTGCAAAGGCAAAGAGTGAAATATTACCTGATTCCTTTTTCAGTACTGTCTTGCTTACGATTGCTCCCTCCGCGTAATCGACCGATTCCATAAAGCTGAAAATCTTCGATCTTTCAAACTCATTTGATCCCATAGAGTATCTGTTATTTATTTAACAATGTAAAAAAGGATTCCACTGACTTTTAACCCAGATTCTTAATATTCGGTAATTGAAGTCCATAACCCTTCTTCTTGTCTTCCGCTTTAAGAAGAAGGGCAAAAATAAGGGCGAGAATCCCAAAGCCAGTGAATATTATCATTGGGATCGTGTAATTGTAGTTTGATACTTCAACTCCGTCAACAAGACGGGTACCCTCAATGCAATATTTGTTCAGAACCCATCCGATCAATGCCGGAACGCCCATCAGACCCCAGTTCTGTACCCAGAAAATCATTGCATAGGCCGTTCCAAGCTGTTTTTCGGGTATGATTTTGGGTACAGAAGGCCACATTGCTGACGGAACCAGTGAAAAACCGATTCCAAGGATGACTATAAGGATAATTGCAACCGGTGTTTGCTTAAGAAATGGAATTGAGAACAGGGTGTGCACAAGGATGAGAAGTATTGATCCCAGGATCATTATATCTGCTCCCCTTCCTTTGCGATCATAAAGATTGCCGAATAACGGGGTTAAAAGTATCGTTCCAAATGGCAGCAAAGCAGGTATCGACCCGGCAAGCTTGGCATCCACCCCGAATTTATTGACCATCAGATCAGCCGCATATTTCAGAAACGGGAATACCGATGAATAGAACAATACGCAGAGTATTGCAATATACCACCATCCCTTGTTTGTAAATATTTTCACAATATCGCTAACCCGGAAAGACTCCTCTGTATCGGCAATGCCGCTTCTGTCAGCCTCCTCGGCAACCGATTTATCAAGCTTTTTATCCATGAATGTATAGATAAAAAAGGAGACCATTCCGATGCATAACATAATAAGACAGACCAATATAGGGGCTGATACATCTTTAAAGGCCATGGCTATAGGAACAGAAGTTGAAAGTGCCAGGGCCGTACCAAGCCTGGCAGTTGCCATTTCGAGCCCCATTGCAAGCGCCAGTTCTTTTCCCTTGAACCATTTTACTATTATTTTCGAAACGGTAATACCGGCAACCTCTACTCCGACTCCAAAAACAGCAAAACCGAGTGCCGCGATAACCACCTGACCCTTCATCCCGATAAGCGTAACATTATCGAGGGAATGTGTCGAAATTGCCCAGTACTTTATTGCAGTTCCGGCTACCATTACAATGGTCGCCATTTTACCCGTAAAGCGGACACCCATTTTATCAAGGATGATTCCGCCCAAAATGAGCATCAGAAGGAAAACATTGAACCATCCGTAGGCGCTTGTGAAAAATCCATATTCGGCGCTGTTCCAAAGCAGCTCCTTCTCGAGCATTGGTTTTAAGGGAGCCATCACATCAGTGAGGTAATAACCGCACAGCATTGTGAATGCAACCACAGCAAGTGCAGTCCATCGTGCAACCTTGGAGTCGCGCAAGGTATTCGTAACTGTTTCCATACAGAAATTTTAGTTTTATGAAACCCGCATTTTATGCTAACACAAAAACTTATAAATATAATTTTAAAAACATGTGGGTTCCATCATACAATTAATATCAAAATTATATTATGATGAAAAGACCGGTAAATGTAGAAAATAATTTGAATGCAAATCCTTAAAAAAATGAGGTAAATTGAACATAAACCAATGTTTTCCCGTTATATATTGTAAATTTCAGTTCGTTCAACGCGAAATGAAATGTAATTGATTATTTTGCACAATTTTTGTTGCACCGGTAATTAAAGTGATTTTATGAAAAGGATTCTTTTATTATTAACACTCGCAACTCTCACATTCTCATCATATTCTCAGGACAAAAACGTAAAATGGTACACCATCGAGGAAGCAGAAAAGCTTAGTAAACAATCATTCCGTCCTTTATTCATCGACACCTATACCGACTGGTGTGGCTGGTGCAAGAAAATGGACCAGGAGACATTCACCAACCCGGTAATTGCTGAAATCCTGAACAGCAAGTTCTACCCGGTAAAATTCGATGCTGAAGGAAAGGAGGCAATAAGTTTCTTTGGCCAGACATTCATCAACGACGGCAAGGCCGGAAAAGCCCATCAGCTGGCAGTTGCCTTGCTTAACGGACAATTGTCATATCCTACGGTTGTGTTCCTTACAAAGCAGGATGATAAAATCCAGGTCTCGCCAGTACCGGGATTCCGGCAGCCAAAAGATATGGAAATGCTTCTTACATTTTTTGCCGATAAGGTATATGAGACCCATAAATGGGATGAATACCAGAGTACTTTCAAGGGAAAGATAGAGTAAAAGGCGACAGGCGACGGGCGTCAGGCGTCGGGCGACGGGCAGCCAGCTTGCGCGGATTTTTTTCTTCCTGATGCCTTTCGCCTGACGCCCGACGCCTGTAATTACATTGTAATTACTTTCCGATTATGTAATTTGCCGGCAATCTGACAATTTCACCAAGTTGATAAACAAGTTTTCTTGACCTTGCAAGGGTTTTGTCACCAAGTGTAATACCTATATTTACAACTTCAGGAACCCGGTAGAACAGTTTATCGTAATTACTTGAAGAAGAGGATCCTGTTTTACCGGTGGTAATCATATTCAGATTTTTGGTCTTTAGTTCCGGAATAAATTCGATATTAACCGGGGAACCCGATTTTTCTGCCGGATCCGCTGGACCCGCTGCTTCGGAAAACCTGCAAAGCATCACCTGCCTGCCGGCCATATCTTTCCTGGGAATCACCTGATAACTGAATATCCGCTTCTCCTTCAGCGTTTTCCCTGTGAAAAGTTCGGTGTACTCCTTTTCCAAACGGTTCATTTCATCAATCGCAGCTTTGTCCTGCGGAAAGAGGTTTGTTTCACCGGTCAGTATAAGATGCTTCCCGTCCCTCAGTTCCATGAGCCGTATGGCAGCTTTCCCGGCAAGCTCGTCCACGGTAAGCTTCCGCTTTTTCTCAACAAGGTATGGTATCCTTACAAACGCCGTATCGACACTTACAACCCTGTAAAGGGTATCTCTTTTTTCCTGAAAATATTCATCTGACCCAAGATCGTAAATATTCAAACGATCCAAATCATCCTTGTCATTCTGGCTATTGTCATACCTTGAATTATATATACCTTGATTAAGATCAAGGATTAACCCTGACTTCTTCAGGTCAAGAACATTTGTCTGGAAAATCGAGCTGGCCTGGATTATGTAGAATTGGTCAGGGTCGAGTTCATCATACGTCCTGATGTTTATCCCGGTAATTGACCAGAACTCATTTTCACTCTTAATTACATTTTCAAGGCCAAGCAGATCGCCGGCAAAGCGCGAATAAGGGCCGGGCTTTTCTATTATCCGCTCCGCTTCTATTTCGACATCCACAACCGTAAGCGGAAGACCATAAACCAGACCTCCTTCCGCCATTGCGGTTTTATCTGAAAGAGGGGTTACTGAATACTTTGAATTTCCAATGTTCCTGTTCATTGCGCATGATGCCGACATCATGGCAATTAAAACAAAGGAGGCAAGCTTTATAGAGTTTCGCATATTATTGAAATTATTAGATTTGAATCAATTCCCGTTGTTTATTTTGTTAAAAGCATTTCCCGTATTCTCAATTATATCAGATGCTATAACTGATTCCTGTCCCGATTTTGCAGCAGCTATGTCGCCCGCAAGACCGTGAAGAAAGACTCCGGTAACTGCAGCTTCTTCAGCGGAATAGCCCCTGCATAGCAGCGCAAGGATCATGCCGGTAAGGACATCTCCGCTTCCGCCGGTTGCCATACCCGGATTTCCCGTGCTGTTGAAAAATATCCTTCCGTGCGGGGTGGCAATTGAAGTATGGGCTCCCTTAAGAACAACAATACAGTTGTGTTTTGCAGCAAATTCAGCCTGCCTTTCCAGCCGTAAAAAGCTGTTTCCAGTTTTCCCGGCAATTCTTTCAAACTCCCTTATATGAGGAGTAAGGATTGTTCCCGGAGGAAGAAGTTCAAGCCAATGAAGGTTAAGTCCAAGAATATTCAATCCGTCAGCATCAATGACGAGATGCCTGGTCTTTCCAGATAATAGATTATGAAACGTTTTCTGTGTTGCAGTATCAGTTCCGATACCAGGACCTATTCCCACTGCATCAAAAGGATCACCGGATACTATTCCTGTGGTTATAAATTCATTTGCATCAACGCTTGCCATGGCCTCCGGAACCGAGGTCTGAATAACCTGGTAACCGCATCGCGGCAGATGGCATGTGATCAGCCCGATGCCCGTCCTGAGGGCTGCCCTGGCCCCCAGAACGGCAGCCCCTGTTTTTCCGTACGATCCAGCAACAAGCAGTCCGTGTCCGAATTTCCCTTTATGGTCAAATTTGTCTCTTTTCTTTAGGAGAGAGGCCACATATCCGGTTTCAACAAAATCATATGGAGTTTCAGTTTCCCTTATTGCGTTACTGTCAAGCCCTATTGGCAGAATATGCCATTCACCGGTGTACCCGGAATTCTCCGGGAAGAGGAAACTGAGTTTCGGGAATTGAAAACTCAGTGTATAATCAGCCCTGATAATGCCTTCCGGATTGTTGGAACTGTTGTCTTCTCCGAATAATCCCGAAGGAATGTCGACAGACAATACTACGGCTTCAGATTTATTTATTTTACCCATCACCTGCTTTGCGAGACCATCTGCCGGATGTGTCAATCCTGATCCGAAGATTGCATCAATAATAATATCATCTGAACCGATAAAAGGGAAGTTTTCAATATTCCCGATAGTATTAAACCTGACGGATGTTTCTTTTTCAAGACGTCGTAAATTGTGATTCCAGTCATCTGATGTCCTTCCTGAAATACTGACAAAAAAGACCTCTGCATCATACCTGTTTGCTGACAACAGCCTTGCAAGTGCCAGTCCGTCGCCTCCATTGTTACCCGGACCGCAGAATATAAGGACGCGGTTCGACCTGTCAAATTTCCGCATATACCATCTCATCAGCTGATCAGCAGCTCTTTCCATGAGATCCGCAGACGATACCGGTTCGTTCCTGATGGTAAGATCATCTAATTCCTTGATCTGGCGGGTATTGAATATTTTCATTTCTGCCTCTCCGGTTTATTTGATTTCCGATATAAAATTAATCAATCGGTATCAATTATTCTAATTGACTACTTTTCCCCACCAGTCGGGGTGAGTCAGTATCTGGATACGGGTTCCCGGGAGGCTCCTTGTAAGTTGTTCCAATATGCCTGAAAATCCGTTAACATCGTTCCATTTGCCACCTGATTCCGAAAAGTATAAGTCGAAATCGAGGAAATAGGCTTCATATTCGTATCCGTAATCCGCTAAGGAGTAATTACCAATAGGGTATTCGTTTCCGTTATACACAACAGAAATACTTTTGGCGAAGTCGCTGAATATCTGATAATTCGGAACAGTAAGCCTGGCAATTGGAGAGCCATGCGATGCAGTACCGGAAACCGGTATGCCAAGTGACCTGATAAAAGCCAGTTCATTTCCGTTAAAGATGAACGGATCAAATCCAAAGTCAATCATCGCTGTCAGCAGATCATTATGCATGCCTATTTCTGCCCCGGTGTCGTACAAATCCCTGACAAGGGAATCTAGTCCTGCGTTTCTGTTCAATCCTGTCCAGTATAAATATCCATAATAATCGGCAGTCGGCAGAACAAAATATGTAGTCCGGAACCCGAAATCCCGTTCAATCACGGCCATTTCAAGAGCCTTAAACGGATTCAGGTCAATATCATGACGCAACCCAATAACTACTTTGGAATCACTGTAGGTGTTTCTCATCTCATCCAGGGGCAAAACAAGGTATTTATCCTTTGAAAGCTCCATCAAGAGTTCCATGTATTGATCCCAGGTGAAAACAGCCCTGTAATCATACTTTCCCCTGATCCGGCTTTCAAGTTCTGTATATGGAGCTGCATGCGGAGGAGGATCAGTATCACGATCAGGTTCAATATCTGTATCAGGATCAGGGATATTTATAAATGGCTTTTCGCATCCGTTAATGATGGTTATTAATGTGATCATCAAAATCAGGAATCTTGTCCTTTTCATTAAGTTTTCCGGCTCATTTTCAGCATATGTGACAATATTATATCTTTTTATCCAATTGTTAAAAAGATTAATATATTTGTCAATTATCAAATGTTCAGGGCGTCTGTAATGAAATACGGAAGCCTGCAAGTTTTATTTTAACCCGGCTGACAATAATCAATTAAACTTTAAAATCCTCAAGAATATGCTTAAAAATCACCCCAAGGGTCTGCTCGTAGCATTTTTCTCAAATATGGGAGAAAGATTCGGCTTTTACACCATGATGGCAATCCTGGTACTGTTTCTCCAGGCAAAGTTTGGTCTTTCGGCCGAAAAGGCCGGAAACATTTACAGCTGGTTCTATTTCGGCATATATGCCCTGGCCCTGCTTGGCGGAATACTGGCCGATTCGACAAAGAAGTACAAGCTTGTGATCCTTACCGGCATAATTATAATGTTTGCCGGATATGTTATTATGGCTGTTCCGGGCATGAGTCTGACAATCACGATAATCGGACTGATGACAATTGCACTCGGAAACGGTCTCTTCAAAGGGAACCTTCAGGCAGTCGTAGGTCAGATGTACGACGACCCTAAATATTCAAAGCTGAGAGATACAGCCTTTATGATATTTTACATGGGGATAAACGTAGGTGCATTCTTTGCTCCCTATGCGGCCAACGGGATGCGCAACTGGTGGCTGAAAACCAACGGATTTGCACACGACGGGAGCATCCCTTCGCTCTGCCATCAATACATCAACGGCACCCTTGCCGATACTGGAGTGTTACAGCAGCTTGCCGATAAGGTGAACCTTTCGGGTCCCGTTACCGATCTTCCGGCTTTTGCACAAAACTACCTCGATGTTTTTTCAAAAGGATATAACTATGCTTTCGGAATTGCTGCAGTGGCCATGGTAATTTCCCTTCTGGTGTACATTATTTTTAACAAATTCCTGCCCAATAAGGAAGTGAAGGTTTCTGCTGCTTTATCTGAAAAGATTGATTTCAAACCGGTTCCTGCAATTGCTGCTGCTCTCGCCATGGGAATCACCGCCTCACTGCTCCAGCTTTCTGACCGGATTGACTGGCCTACAGGTTTTGCATTCGGACTGTTCGCAGGATTTGTTACCTGGATCATCCTTACTTCGAGCAAGGAAGAAAGGGCAAGGGTCACATCCCTGATCCTGGTTTTCGTTGTTGTAGTTTTCTTCTGGATGTCGTTCCATCAGAACGGTCTTACTCTTACACTTTTTGCGAGGGATTATACCGTAAAGCAGGTTGACCCGTTCACAAACCTTTTCTTTACGCTTCCTTCCATGCTGGCCGTGATAGGCTCAATCGCAGGGATGGTTATGCTTTTGTACAGGAAAATCAAAACCAAGACCAGGATCATTGGCGGAGCTCTGTTTCTAATCTCATTCTGGATAGCCGCTTACTACCTTACAGGATTTGATTTCACGACAATACTCAGTAGAAACATATCGGCATTCGGGCCTCAGAACTCAATTGCCCCTGAAGTGTTCCAGTCGTTCAACCCACTGTTCATCGTGGCACTTACCTTCCCGGTTATGGGAGCCTTTGCCTGGATGAATAAAAAAGGCATTGAGCCTTCGACTCCGAAGAAGATAGGTATTGGAATGGTAATCGCAGCCATCGGGTTCATCATAATTCTGATTGCTTCAATCGGGGCCCCGTCACCTGCTTCACTTGCCGGAGTTCCCGCGGCCGACAGCGACAGGGTATCACCCTACTGGCTTATGAGCAGTTATCTGGTACTAACAGTTGCAGAGCTCTTCCTTAGCCCGATGGGATTATCATTTGTTTCAAAGGTTGCCCCTTCCCGCTTTCAGGGACTTATGCAGGGTGGATGGCTGCTTGCAACGGCAGTTGGAAACAAACTGCTGTTTGTTGGCACCCTTCTCTGGGATAAGGTATCATTGAGTACTCTGTGGCTTGTATTCATTGTCTGCTGCCTGCTTTCTGCTGCATTCATTTTCTCGATTCTGAAGCGTCTCGAAAAAGCAGCTGCCAGTTAGAGTCAAGTTGGTACTTATGTAACAGATCTTTAACCACGGAGTCGCACTGAGTTACACGGAGTTATCACGGAGTAAAGGGGGACTATGACGATTTTACTCAGTGTTACTCCGTGGTTAATTAAAAAGAACATTTATTAAGCACTTTTAATTTCCCGCTTAATAATATTCACAAATATCCCCGGTTATCTAATAATACCTGAGAAACAAGGTATATTCCTTGTTTTTGCTATTTTTGCACCTTGATTTTAAAAAACACGGATTTACTTTCCGGTTATTAAACATTTTAATCTATGAAGGTCCTGAAATTTGGAGGATCCTCCGTCGGCAATTCTGAAAGGATAAGGGCGGTAAAAAATATTATTGCATCCGAACCCTTGCCGCTGGTAATGGTTGTATCAGCTTTCCAGGGAGTAACTGATTCCCTCAAGAGTATTAGCGAGGCAGCAGCCGGCCATGATCCCGGTTACCGGCTGAAACTTGATGAGCTTATCAGAAAACACAGGACCGTTTGCAGCGAGCTTCTTGAAGGAGATAAACTGGAATCGGCGCTTTCGGTAATTGACCATATGTTTCAGGAACTGGTTGAAACACTCAGCGGATTGTTCCTGCTGAGAGAGCTCAGCAAGTATTCCCTCGACAAGGTTCTAAGCATTGGCGAAAGAATATCATCAGCCATCATTTCAGCATTTTTCGACAATTCCCTTCTGATTGATTCCCGGGAAATTATAAAGACCGACGACAATTACGGTAACGCAAATGTCGATTTCCCGCTTACCAATTCACTTATAAAAAAGAGGATATTAAAGAAGAAGAAGAAGCTGATTATCGTTCCCGGCTTCATTTCAAGCACTCCGGCCAATGAATCCACAACCCTGGGAAGAGGAGGTTCAGATTATACTGCTGCAATTATCGCAGCGGCAATAAATTCGGAAATACTCGAAATCTGGACCGATACCGATGGTTTCATGACTGCCGATCCCAGGAAGGTCGACAAAGCCTATGCAATTGAGTCACTGACATATTCGGAAGCAATAGAGCTTTCGCACTTTGGGGCAAAAGTGATCTATACTCCTACCCTGCGGCCAGTCTATAAAAAGCTGATCCCCGTAGTCATCAGGAATTCCTTCAACCCCGAAGCCAAAGGGACGCTTATAAGTGAAAAATCCTCTAACGGAACCAGAAGTCCGATAAAGGGAATCTCATCCATTGATCATATCGACCTTATTACATTGCAGGGGCCATCGATGGTTGGAGTGTCAGGCACATCAATGAGGCTTTTCGGATCGCTTGCCAGGCGCAATGTGAATATAATCCTCATAACCCAGGCATCATCTGAATATTCGATAACTTTTGCTGTCAATCCTCCTGACGCAAAAAAGGCGGCAGAAGCCATAAACCAGGAATTTGAAAGGGAGATTGCATTCAAGAAGGAGCTTAAAATAGTTATTGAAAAGGATCTTTCGATAATTGCCATTGTAGGTGAAAGGATGAAGAATACACCCGGAATTTCAGCCACTCTTTTCAGATCGCTGGGACGGAACGGGATAAATGTCATTGCCACAGCCCAGGGTTCCTCAGAGCTGAATATTTCGGTAGTTATAAAAAACGAGAGCCTTAAAAAGGCGCTCAACGTAATTCATGACGGTTTCTTCCTTTCGAAATACAAGGAGCTGCATCTGTTCCTTGCAGGCACAGGATTTGTGGGATCGAGCCTTATATCACAACTAGGGAAGCAGCGTGAGACTCTCCTTAAGGAGCATAACCTGAACATCAATCTTCTTGGAATCACGAATTCGAGGAAGATGATCGTCGGTAACAGGCCAATACCCCTTGAAGGGTGCAGGGAATTGCTTGAAAGCAACGGTGAAAAAAGCAGTATTGATCAATTCATAAGCCAGGTTACAAAACTGAACCTGCGAAATTCGGTTTTTATCGATTGCACTGCTGACGCCAGGGTAGCGGAAGTGTACAGGGATGCCCTGGATAAATATGTTTCGGTCGTAACCGCAAGCAAGATCGCCTGTTCATCAGGATACTCATATTATAACCTTCTCAAATCGATTGCCAATGAAAGGGGCGTGAGGTTCATGTACGAAACCACCGTTGGCGCAGGCCTCCCAATAATAAAAACAATTAGCGACCTTGTTGTAAGCGGTGATAAAATACTCCGGATAGAGGCTGTCCTCTCGGGGACCCTGAATTTCATCTTCAACACTCTTGGACCCGGTATGCCACTCAGCAAAACAATAAGAATGGCAAAGGAAAAGGGTATCTCTGAGCCTGATCCCAGGATCGACCTGAGCGGTACGGACGTTGTCAGAAAGATACTGATTTTGTCGCGTGAGGCAGGTTACAATATTGAGAAGGAAGATGTAGTCGTGAACAGTTTCCTTCCCAGGGAGTGCTTTGAAGGCGACCTTGTTAGTTTTTACAAATCAGTGGAAAAATATGATGAGGAATTTGAAAGGCAGAGGAGGCAGCTTGTCAAAGAGGGAAAAAAATGGCGGTTCTTTGCGTCGATGGATCGGGGCAAAGCAAAGGTTGAACTAATTTCAGTAGATTCGTCTCATCCCACTTTCGATCTGGAAGGGAGCAACAATATAGTCCTGCTTACCACTGAACGGTACCGGGAACTTCCAATGGTGATAAAAGGATACGGGGCAGGTGCCGATGTTACTGCGGCAGGCGTCTTTGCCGACATCATGAGAGTTGTGAACGTTTAGAAAAAAGGCATTGGAAGCGGAAACATTATATTACTCCACCAATTTTAAGGCTCCAGCGGTTACTTTCAGGGAGGCTCTTCTCAAGGGCCTTGCACCCGACGGTGGGCTATATATGCCCAAGCACCTTCCGCTTCTCACTCCCCGCGAACTCGAAGAAATATCAGGATTATCATATCCTCTTCTGGCATATGAAATCATTGGAAGGATTTTAGGGAAAGAGATTAACAGTAATGATCTTGAAAGAATCTGCAGTGAGATCTACACTTTCACCGTTCCCGTTGATAGCATTTCAGAGGGGAAATACCTGATGCGGCTTGACCAGGGGCCCACGGCGTCGTTCAAGGACTTTGCGGCGCTTCTTATGGGCAGACTCATACAATTTTTCCTCAGCCTCGATGAAAGGCACATTACTATTCTGACTGCAACATCGGGCGATACCGGAAGTGCCGTTGCCAATGCATTTCATGGGCTGGAAAATATCAGGGTAGTTATTTTATTTCCATCCGGTGAGGTTACAAATCTGCAGAGAAAGCAGATGACAACCTTTCATGATAACATACTGGCAGTTGAGATTGACGGGAAATTTGATGATTGCCAGCGCCTGGTTAAAACGGCATTCATGGATCCTGCATTATCAGGGATAAACCTCTCTTCGGCCAATTCAATAAACATAGGAAGGCTTCTTCCGCAGTCGGTCTATTATTTCCGGGCCTGGGCTGCCATTTCCGGCAACCCAGGGGATCAGCTTACCTTTAGTGTCCCGTGCGGCAACTTCGGGAACCTCGCTGGTGGACTTTTAGCCCGGAAAATGGGGCTGCCGGTAAAGAGGTTTGTTGTCGCGACAAATGAAAACGATGAAGTACCCGTTTTTTTGAAAACCGGATATTATACGCCTGTATCCCCGTCAAGGAACTGCATTTCAAGTGCCATGAATGTCGGACATCCGAGCAACCTGTCAAGGATAATTTCAATGTATGACGGAAGAATGGATGAAAAAGGCAGTATCATTCAGCCGCCTGATATCAGACTGATGAAAAAGGACTTTTTTGCCACAAGCATTTCTGATGCAGTGACAAGGGAAACAATTCGTTCATTTTACAACCAATACGGGAAGATACTTGAGCCTCATGGCGCAGTGGCATGGGGCGGGTTACTGGAATACCTTGGCAGCCGGCCTGAAACCTGCGCCGATACCTGCGTTTCCCTTGAAACGGCACACCCGGCAAAATTCAGCGATGATATAAAAGGCATCCTCGGTATTGAGCCGGAACTACCCGATTCGCTGCGCAATATTGAATCACGGAAAGAAGAATATATATCTTTAGAAAATAATTACGATCTGCTTAAAAAGCTTATAATTCAGAATTACTAATATTAACTTTGGCAGGAAATGTATATACTTTGCAGTGATCTTGAAGGCGTGCTTGTTCCCGAAGTTTGGATAAATGTTGCAAGATGGACGGGTATAGATGAATTAAAGCTGACAACCCGCGATATCAGCGATTATAATGCACTGATGAAGCGCAGGCTTGAAATCCTCAAACAGCATGGAATAACCATCAATGATATCCAGAAGGTAATATCCCTGCTCGAGCTGATGCCCGGAGCTCTCGATTTTGTCAACTGGCTTCACGGCCGGGTGCAGATGGTTGTGGTTTCAGATACTTTCAGGGAATTTGCTGATCCCCTTCTTGCGAAAATGGGATGGCCGGTTTTATTCTGCCACCATCTCACAATTGACAAGGAGGGCAACATAACCGATTTTAACCTTAGGCAGAACGAAGCAAAGAAAAGGGTTGTTGAAGCCTTGCAGAACCTGAATTTCAAGGTCATAGCCATTGGAGATTCATACAATGATGTTTCGATGCTTCGCCAGGCCCAGCATGGGATACTCTACAGGCCGCCGCAGAATGTAATTGACGATAATCCTGACATCAGGTTTGTAAACTCATATTCACAGCTGAAGAACCTGGTTTCGGGAATACTTGAGGAAGACAATAAATAAGCTCCGGCTCAGGGTATCTCTGCCGCCGGTCAGGATGGAAGTTAAGGTTTTTGCTCCTATTTGAGTATTTCAGCAGTGTATTTGTCAGCCAGATCGGCCTGATCTTTCGCCAGACCGGAAATAATTACAAGCCTTTTATCCTTCCAGGCAAGAAAAATAGTACCGTTGTATCCGTCAGTGATCATGAACTTGTTGTCGCCAGTTTCAGCTGGTGAAATACCGGTTGAGGCAATATACGTTTCGGCTGTTTTCCTTACCTCTTCAGGAGAGCTGCCTTCAGAAATATAGATAGCGAATTCATCCGGGCCAGCCTGGTATACTACCTTGAATGCCTTATTCAGAAAACCATGTCCGAGCACGCTTTCATTTATAAAGGTCTCCTCATTGACTTTCCTGCCTTCGGAGGGAAACTGAAGGAGCATCGCAGGCATGGCATCACCGCCCGGCAGAGCTGAAGCCACACGGTTTGCCAGCATTTCTTCTGAACTTAAAACCTTTTCCTTTTTTGAATATGTCCTGATCTTCACATAGTAATCTCCCTTGAAGAAGTTAATTGAACCATCGGCAATATATCCCTGGGCTCCGATATCAACAAACCTGAATGAGGGTGAACGTTCCGATGAATAGATACCAAACGCCATTGTGTTGCCGCTGTGCCTGTATATTTCGAGCTTTATAACTGCCTTGCCTTTTTTATATTCGGCAACATGAAGGTCGACGAATCCGTAGGCAAGGTAGTTGTCGGCAGCTCCGTTAATGAAATCCCAGAGGTTCTCGGGCTCATAAACGGGATAGCCTGTTTTTATTTTATAGCCGGGAAGCTGAGGAAAAACAACATCCTGTGCAACCGATGCAGCTGAAAGCAGTGCCGCTGCAAGGAATAGAAAAATTCTGTTTTGCATAAGTACCGGATTTACTGGTTGAGAACATCAGGCCAGGAAGACCGAAGGAACATTCACAAGCCGGGATATATCGGTGATCTTTTCCCTTACATTAAAGCCCCTTGAGCATTTGACATTACACTGCAAATTGCAGGCACCGCAAGGATCATTTCCATAACCGAGATCGGAAAGCAGCGACTTGGCCTGGGCGGGATTGGAGTAACCATAAGCATACATATAAGCCCTCATCAAATCGGGAACAGAGAGTTTGAGCGGACAGGCATGAATGCATACCTGACAGCCTGAGCAGAAAAGCCCGGGCTGTGTGCCGGCAATAAGAATATCTTTCTTATCCTGTTCGGTCAGGGTTATATCGGTAAGAAGCTTTTCATTAATGTCGAGCTGGTCAAACTGTGTCATTCCCGGAATGGTTGTATGAATATCAGGATTTGACAATGCCCATTTTATTGCAGCTGAGGTATTTATCGGCTTTGTTTTTTCCTTGTCAAGGAATCCTCCGCCAGCAAGGGTTTTCATTGCAACAATTCCGATACCGGCTTCAGCTGCCTTATGAACTGCAGCATCAAGCTCCTTACGGTAGGCCTGCTGGAAGTTGTATGAGGTAAGGATGACATCCCAGTCGCCAGTTGAGGCGGCTGCATCAATTACATCCGCTTCATTCCTGTGAGTTGAGAATCCCATAAACCTGATCTTTCCCTCCTTTTTGAGTCTCTTTACAGCATTAAGAATAGGTTTGTATGCCAGGTATTCCGGATTGCTGATGTCGTGAACATAAAGAATATCAACATAATTCATCTGGAGTCGAGAAAGGCTCGTACTGAATTTGGAAAGAAAATCTTCCGCAGTGGTTTCAGCAGTCGGCAATCCTTCCCTCGACATTCCGGCAGCCTTGACTTTTGTTGCCAGATAAAAAGAATCCCTGGGATAGTTTTTAAGAAGATTGCCAAGCATTGTTTCATTGTTGCCATTCTGGTAACCGTTGGCAGTATCAAACAATTTTATACCTTTCTCATAGGCAGCCTTGCACAAACCCGGATTATCGGCGCGCATTACTCCAAAAGAGATAACAGGAACCTTCATCCCGGTTTTCCCGAGTGTCCTGTTTATGATTTTATCGTTAATGTTCTGTGAAACCGGGGAATAATAGCCGGCGACAATGCAATTCCTGCAACTCCGGCAATCCCTGTCCTGATAAACCCTCTTCTGTCTGTCTTTCCCATTTTCTTATTCCTTTTTATTTCAATTAATTTCTACTTATTCCTCCTATTTAAGGCTCCTGATTCTTACTTCTATCCCTGAACCTTTCAGTAACCCGGTAAGTTGATCCGTTTTTGTCTCCCCGAAATGATATGGATAAAGGATCTTCGGCCCGAATGCCCTTGCAGCATCTGCAACCATTTCAGGTGTCATTGTGTAAGGCAGGTTCATTGGAAGAAAAGCCACATCAATACCTTTCAATGCTTTCATTTCAGGCGTGTTTTCGGTATCTCCGGCTATATAGAACTTCTTGTCCCCGATTTTCAGAACATAACCGTTACCAGTCCCTTTGGGATGAAAAGGCTGGCCTTTTGACCGTTCATTTACAATATTATAGGCAGGGACTGCTTCGATTGTAATGTTTCCTGTTGTTTTCACATCACCGGGTTTCATGACCTGTGCCCAGCTTACCTTTGATGCGGAGGCGCCGTTGCAGAACATAACAGTCTCTGGCTTGCGCAGAGTGCCAATCAGATCTGTATCAAGGTGGTCTCCATGTTCATGCGTGACAAGTATGAGGTCAGCTTTTGGAAGCTTATCATATTTTCCCGAACTCTTTACAGGATCAATATGTATTACAAAATCACCCGTCCTTAACATCAGGGAACCATGCCCTACAAAGAAAAGTTCAACCACACCTGCAGAAGTGCTTATCCTGTCAACTTCCGGCAGATCCTGTGAATAAACCGGAGCAGCCATAGTCATAATTATTAATGTTATTAATATAGTTTTCATTACCAACTGATTAACCTGTTTTTCCTGTTTATCAAGATCCCAATATACAAATATTTGTATTATCAGATTACGGTTGACTTCAGTTTTAATGTTAAGAATATTTAAATCCAGTCCAGATGACCCCTGGAATCTGATCACTATGTGAACCAGAACCCCTTATGATTGTTAACATAACAGGATGAGCTGTTAATCAAATTTCAATTTATTGTCTCTTAAGGTATTGAAATTATGAATATCTTTACGGCAGAATTTAGGTTACAGTGTTAATTAATTAACATTGATGTATTTAGGGAAAAGCAGGCTTTCCATAATATTGATTGTATTCCTGTTATTTTCAGACCTTGCTTCAGGGCAGACAGGAAAAAGCGTTAGGTACCGGTTCAGTGGGGACCTGAAGGATAATTTCATGCTCACCGAAGAACGTTCAATCATTATAAACTACAGATTACCAGAACTCACGATTGAAAACATTTTCAACGATAACGGATTTTATTACAGGGTATCGGCCCCCGGTCATTCACTTTCAAGAGAACCAGGGAAGCCGGAACTTCCCGTATTAAGCCGGCTTATCGAGATCCCTCAGGACATAGGCTATCAGATCGTTATTTCGGGTGTGGAATCATCAATTATTCATCCCTCCAAAAACGATTTGAAAGGTATACTCTTCCCGGCACAGCATGGTGAAACAAAGCAGAAAGATTCGCAAAAACAAGGATTTGCAATTGACAGGGAATTGTATAAAAGGAATGGGACCATTAAAAAAGATACTGCAAGAATCGAATCCATTGGCAAAATGAGGGGCAGAAACCTTTCAACCCTTTTGATCTCCCCTGTTTCGTACAATCCCGGATCAAATTCCCTGGAGGTAATAACCTCCATGAAAATCGAGATAATATTTTCAGCTGATATCAGAAACCGCTCCAAATCTTCCTCATCAGAATCCGCCCTTTTCAATGAGACATTCGACAAGGGAGTGCTTAATTTTTCCCCTGAGGACCTGATTACCGGTTATTCCGATCAACCGGTTGAAATGATCATTGTTACAGACACAGCTTTCAGGGCTTATCTTGAGCCTTACTACCGGTGGAAAAGGCAAAAGGGATTCAGACTTGAGATTCTCTATTATGGGGCAGGGATGGCTGGAAGCAATTTCGATGAGCTTAAACAATCAATTTCCAATGTTTATTCGGCCTCTTCAATTGACGGTCATTCGCCTGAATATCTTCTGATTATAGGAGATGCCGCAAAGATTCCCTATTATGGCACCGGGAACATTACCGACATGTACTATGGTGAATTCGACGGTAACGGCGATTATATCCCCGACATATATATCGGAAGGATTCCGGTCAAGGACACTACGTCAGTCAAGTCGGTCGTAAACAAGCTCCTTGAATATGAAAAATTCCAGTTTGCGGAGTCAAACAAATTCCATTCAAAGGCACTTGCTCTGGCTGGCAAGGACGCAAGTTACGCGAGCTATATGAACGGTCAGGTCAAATATGCCATCACAAATTATCTCACTCCGGCAAACAGGATCAATGAATTCCATTTCTACTATCCCGACGGATATACAAAGAAGGATTCTGTGATGAAGCTGATCTCAGAAGGGCTATCATTCATTAATTACACAGGTCATGGGACCTCAGCCGGATGGATGCATATTGACATCAAATCGCCGGATGTAAAGAAACTCACAAACAAGAGCATGTATCCTTTTATAATAAGCAATGCATGCCGGACGGCCCAGTTTAACGATACTGCCTCATTCGGAAATAAAATGTCGCTGGCATCGGAAAAGGGTGCTATCGGATTCATAGGCTGTACAAATGATTCATACTGGGATGAGGACTTTGCATGGGCCATAGGATCCGGAACCCCGAATTCCGATCCGAAGTACTCAGAAACTGGTCTTGGAGCTCTCGACAGGTTGTTTCACACGCATGGTGAATCGCCTTCTGACTGGTATATTACAATGGGACAGGTCAACTTTGCCGGAAACATGGCTGTCAGTTCAACCCCTTCACTTAAAAAGAAATACTACTGGGAAACATACGCTCTGCTTGGCGATCCAAGTATCCTTCCGGTTATCGGAACACCTGAAGAATTCACAATTCCTCTCCCCGACACACTCCCCCGGGGAATGAGGTCATGGTCTTTGACAATTGACCCCTTTGCATATATGGCAGTTTCAGATTTCGAAAATCTCTGGGATGCTTCATTTGCAAGCCCCTCAGGATCTGTGGTTCTGGATCTCCCGGTTGCGGCTGGCGATTCATGCATGGTGGTAATCACCGGCCAGAACAAGAAACCGCTGATCAAAACAATTTACTTCTCTGAACAAATCGGTGAATTCATAAATCTGTCGTCATCGGGGATCAACGACCTCACAGGAAACAATAACGGTGATGCAGATTATGGCGAAACCTTTTACCTGAAACTTAAAATCAGCAACCTCGGACTGACAACCGCTTCAAACCTTACTGCCTCAATTTCCTCTGTATCCCCATGGGTAACAATCAATAATTTCAATGCCCCTGTCGGCACCCTTTACGGAAAATCAGAAGTGATTCTCGACAATGTGCTTCAGCTGACAATTGATGACAATGTCCCTGATATGGGGATATTTACAATCGACCTTACACTAAAGGATAATACAACAGAGAAGAAATACAAGATCGACATTACCGTCCATGCCCCAAAGCTTGAAATAATAAACTGCATAATTGATGATTCGGTTAATGGCAATAATAATTTCGTAGCCGAACCGGGCGAGGATTTTAATCTCGTTTTCCAGATAATGAACCGGGGAAGCAGCAGCACATCGGGACAATTCTTTATTGAAACCAGGCAGCCTGAACTTGAAATTGTCGATCACAATATCAAATCGGGGACTCTTCAGTTCGGTGAAATATCCGAGGTTTCTGTAGGTGTAAGGCTTAGCGAATCGGCACAATACGGTGAATTTATCTCATTATTATCGACTCTCGACTGTTCTCCCTTTATTGTGAGAAAGAACTTTTTATTCAGAGTCGGCAAGATCAGGGAAAGCTTTGAGTCATCGACCTTCAGGGTATTCCCGTGGATCAACCTGAGCGAAAAGCCATGGACTATTACAAGCACAAACTCCATCGATGGAAGTCTATCAGCAAGGTCAGGTGCAATAAGCCATAATGCCAGTACAACTCTGATTATGAGAACATATTTCCCAAATCCTGACACTGTTAAGTTTTATTACAAAGTCTCCTCCGAACCCAATTATGATTATTTCCTGTTCAGGTTGAATGAAACGGAAATTATAAGGAAATCAGGGGAATCAGGCTGGGAGAACAAATCAGTTCCCGTTCCTGCAGGCCTGAATATCCTGGAATGGTCGTACAAAAAGGACAACTCTGTTTCGCAGTTCGCTGATGGTGCATGGATTGACCTCATTGATTTTTCAGGTTCCGTCAAGGTCGACTATATTCAGAAAGATCTTGAGACAGCCAGGATAATTTCTCCCGTTCAAAAGGAGATTTACGGGCAGGAAGTTGTTTCTGTAAAGGTCCTTAATACGGGAAGAGATACATTGAATGGTTTTAATCTTGGCTATTCAATAAATGACAAGATGCCGGTTGTCCAGCACTTCAACAACCAGCTGCTTCCCTTCCGGGATTCAGTCACTGTTGAATTCGAACGGCGCGCCGATCTCGATCTTAGCGGAACTTACAATATAACTGTCTTTGGATATGAGAACGGGGATGATTACCCGCTTAACGACACATTGGTGGTAAGTATTTTGAATGCCGAGATCGAAGAATCCGTGACTATCTTTCCTAATCCATTCAGTGACCATCTGAACATTATAATAAATTCGAAAGATGACAGGAAAGTCAGGGTTATATTGTCCAATGTTGCCGGCATTAAGGTTTACAGCGCTGATGAACAGTTAACTGAGGGGGAGAACCAGATTCTTATCAATACATTCAGGCTGAGTCCCGCCCTATACATTCTGAATATTAACGGAGGGACCTTTTCAAAAGCATATCCCTTAATAAAACTTAAACGGTAACCAGAATATGAATGATGGGATCCCCACCTATGAAGAGGCCTTTAATCTCCTGAAGAAATACAATAAGTCAGAAAGCCTGTTGAAACATGCATATGCCGTGGAGGGAGTCATGAGACACATGGCAAGAAAAGCAGGTGAAGATGAGGAAAAGTGGGGGATCATTGGTTTGGTACATGATCTTGATTATGAAATGTATCCTGAACAGCATTGCAAAATGACTGAAAAGATACTCAGGGAAAACAGGTGGCCCGAAGAATATATAAGAGCTGTACTAAGCCATGGATGGGGGCTTGCATCGGATGTTGAGCCCGTGTCGAAAATGGAGAAGACCATTTTTGCAATTGATGAGCTTACAGGACTTGTAGCCACAAGCGCCCTTGTGCGGCCGTCAAAAAGTGTTATTGACCTTGAGGTCAGATCGGTTAAAAAGAAATGGAACGATAAAAGGTTTGCTGCAGGGGTCGACAGGGAGGTGATTGAAAAGGGGGCTTCCATGCTTGGAGTGACTCTCGATAACCTTATTAATGATTGTATTATGGGAATGCGGGAGGTAGCAGAAAAAATCGGATTGAAAGGGAATCCGCCTCCAACGATCAATAATTCTGCCCCTAAATCCCCTAAAGGGGACTTTTAAGAATAGAAAAAGTTAAGCCCCCTTTAGGGGGTTGGGGGTAAAAAGCAGGGACATACCACATGGCATGTCCCTATTCATTTAATCGAAATATATTCCGGATATGGTTACATTTCCTTGATTTTGATATTCCTGAACCATACATCGTTGCCATGGTCCTGAAGACCGATATAACCTTCTTTGGCAGGATTGACGAAATTTGGCCAGTCCTTGAATTTTGAGTTTGCAACCATGTTTTTCCATGCATCTGTCCAAAGGTGGAACTCAACGACATTTGCACCGTTTTGCTTGAATACTACAGTTCCCTGATAGCACAGGATGCCAACCTGGTTCCATTCACCAACAGGCTTTGTGTTTTGCGGAGTAGCTGGTAAAAGGTCATAAAGCGATCCTGCCTTGCGGTTACCGTTTGTGCCCAGAAGGGCATCAGGGTGCTTGTCATTGTCGAGAACCTGCATTTCAGGAGCCGACATGTAAATAGGTTCGCCCGGAATTTCCTGTCCAAGAATAAATATTCCGCTGTTTCCCCCTTCGGATATTTTCCATTCAAGTGAAAGCTCAAAATTGCTGAACTTCTTGTCAAAGATAATATCGCCACCGGCACCTCCGGCTTCGCCGGCGCCTGAACCAATGCAACGAAGTGTTCCGTCAACAACTTCCCAACCGCTTTCGGGGAAAGCCGGTTTACCGTAACCGCGCCATCCGGCGGTGGAAGTGCCGTCAAACAATACCGTCCAGCCCTCATTGGGATCCGGAGCCTTTTCAGCTTTCTTACCCTTTGATCCGCAGGAGGCTGTAAGTCCCAGAATCATAACACAAGCCATGATAATGTTTATCTGTTTCATAATAAATGATTTAATATTAAAAATAAAGAAACGGGACGCATCCCGTTTCTGATGTTTTAATGATGTTTCAGACTATGCCGGCATAGCTGGTAATGACCATGGAGCACGATAATTATGCTTGATCATTTCAGCTGCAAATGCTCTTGCATCCAGGGTAAGGTTAGGCCTGTTGAACTGAGGATCACCATCGATGATTGTGAAATTATCGGAGATTGTCAGTCTTACCTTTTCATCAGCCCCGATATTGGTGAATTCCATTTTCTCACCGTTCCATTCGAGCTCCTTGTTGAGTCCCTGCAGCCTTACAGCCAGAACTCCCATTACAACCATTTCGTTGAATGGCCCTGCTTCAGAGAAGTCTGATTTGGTCATAACCCTGGTTTCGGGTGATTCCTTGCAAGCGCGCACCCAGTCCATTTCATGGGTTACCTTATCCGGAAGCCTGCGTTCTGTCTTGGGAGCAACAGGAACACGGCCTGAGAGCAGCCATGGATCCCTTCCGTAGCAACCGCAGATGAGTTTGTCCTTTGTACCGTGGAAAATCACACCGCCGCCTGCGTTATTCATATTCTTTCCTGCCGGCCAGCCGGTAGGCTTGGGAGGCTGAAGACCGCCATCATACCAGATAACTTCAACCTCGGGTAATTGCATTTTTGCTTTTTTCGGGGCAACTCTTGCAGGATAAACCAGGGTTACCATTTGTGCATTGGGGGCACAATCAGTCAGAAGCAAGGTCGAGCTTCCCTGTGCCTTGATCGGATATTGAAGTTTGAGACCCTTGAAAACAGGATGCAGAATATGGCAGGCCATATCGCCAAGAGCGCCAGTGCCAAAGTCCCACCAGCCGCGCCAGTTCCATGGAGTGTACAGGCTGTTGTACGGACGCATCTTAGCCGGTCCGATAAACAGATCCCAGTTAAGTGTCTCGGGAACCCATTCACCCTTGGGAACGTTAAGGCCCTGAGGCCAGATTGGCCTGTCGGTGAATGCTTCAACTTTTCTTACTTCACCGATCTCACCATTCTGAAGCCATTCCACTGTAAGGTTTACGCCTTCGCCTGATGAACCCTGGTTACCCATCTGAGTTGCCACCTTGTGTTTTGCAGCAAGTTTTGTTAGCAGCCTTGATTCATAAACCGAGTGGGTAAGAGGTTTCTGAACATAAACGTGTTTTCCGAGGGTCATTCCCGTAGCTGCAATAATTGCATGCGTATGGTCAGCAGTTGCAACTATTACCGCATCGATCGACTTACCCATTTCGTCGTACATTTTCCTCCAGTCCCAGTAAGGCTTTGCAGCAGGATTTGCAGCAAATACCTCTTTCGAATAACCCCAATCGACGTCGCAGAGAGCAACGATGTTCTCCGTTGGAGAAACTGCCTTGAGGTTTGAATTACCCATGCCTCCGATTCCGACAACAGCTATATTCAGCTTGTCGCTCGGAGCCTTATGGCCCAATCCGCTTACAACCGTGCTGGGGATAACCGTCAGCCCTGCGGCAACAGCTCCGGTTGTTCCGATAAAGTTTCGGCGTGTAATCTCTTTGGAATTTTGTTTCATTGTCAAGTATTTTAATTTGTTATTAAGATTGGATTTGTCTGTAAAATTAATAAAATCTAAATGATTACAATTAAAAAACTGGATTAAGTTGCCGGGTGCTGGTTGCCTGGTAGTAGTTTTCTAGCTACCAGGTAAACTAAAACAAGGAACCAGGAACCAGGAACACCAGTTTTTAAAGTTCTCTAATCCATATGTTTCTGTATGCAACAGGATTGCCATGGTCCTGAAGAACCAGCGGCTCAGCGCCGTGTTTCCTGATTGAATATTCGGGAATTCCAATATAGAGTGTGGGTCCTCTCAGGCTTACGTTATTCTGGATCAGTACTCCGTTATGAAGCACTGTAACCCTTGGCGGCGTGAAATAGGATGTGGTGTCGTTGCCGAAACGGGGAGCGGTATAAATAATGTCGTAGCTCTGCCATTCACCCGGTTTTCTGCTTACATTTACCAGCGGGGCATACTGCTTGTAAAGTGAGCCTGCCTGTCCCTGCCTGTAGGTGGGATTATTATAGCTGTCGAGAACCTGGACTTCATAAAGGCCCTGGAGGTATACTCCGCTATTGCCCCTGCCCTGTCCGTCGCCCTGAACTTCAGAAGGTGATTTCCATTCGATGTGAAGCTGGAAATCATTGAATTTTCTTTTTGTCTGAACCACACCCGATCCCTTGACACAAACAAGGGATCCGTCCTGAACTATCCATTTAGTCGGGTTTCCCCTCCTGTCTTCCCACTCCTTGTTCACATCACTTCCATCGAAAAGGATAATTGCATCCGATGGTGGCATTCCAGCCTGGGCGGGCGGCTGAATGACTTTAACTTCGGGTTCAAAGAATTCAGTCATCTGGGGAGTCATCCTTGCAGGGTAAACAGGCTTCTGCTGGTCAGGAGTTGCTGCTGTCCTCTGAGGCTGCTGAGCCATGCATAAAACAAAGGTGAACAGCATTGTTAAGAATAAGGTAGTTTTTTTCATCTGAGTAAAATTGTTTTTAATTATTTAATTGTTCATGAAAGATAATCGCTATTAACAGGTTATCAATAAAAGAATTGAGAGGATGTCGATTAAACATCCTCTCAAATTTAACCACATTTTAGTAATAGCAACTATCCTGAGACAGTTTTAACCTTTTTTAATAACCCGGATTCTGTGTCAGATTCGGGTTTGCATCGATCGCAGTCTGCGGAATTGGAAACAATAAACGGAATGCAGGAAGAGCGAGTGGTCTCCATCCTGGAACTGGGTTTAAGAATGTGCCAAATCTGATCATATCCTGTCTTCCCCAGTTTTCCCATGCCAGCTCAAACCTGCGTTCCATTCTGATGTCATCGAGTGTCACACTTGTTTTAAGTTTGGCAGGATCGGTGAAAGCTCTTTTCCTGAGTTCATTGACAAGCCTTGTTGCTTCGGTATTATCTGTTCCGAGCCTTACAAGGCATTCTGCCTTCATCAGGTATACATCGGCAAGCCGGTATATGGCACAATCATTCTCCA
>CAVOKP010000009.1:0-155537 GCA_963696535.1 uncultured Bacteroidales bacterium | reverse complement strand
GTAAACAGAAATGGATAACGATCCGATCATAGAAAAGCTTAAGGGAGAATTTAAAAACGGGATTCTTGAGATAACCATTAAGAATCAGAGACGTGTTATAGTTACGATCAAACCTGACTTATTGCTGAATATGGCAGGGTATCTTTACAAGGATTCCGGATTCCGTTTCATCATAGCTTCTGCAATTCATACCAGAAGGGGCTTTGAGATTCACTATCATTTCAGCATGGATCCTGAAGGATTGATACTTAACCTTCATGTGATTCTCGACAGGGATAAGCCCGAGGTGGAATCCCTCTCCAATATGTTCAATGCCTCCAACTGGATCGAACGGGAGATGCATGAGCTTTTCGGCATAAATTTCCTTAACCATCCTAACCAGGATAAACTGATCTCCGAAGGGAACTGGGCTGAAGGAGTTTATCCCTACAGGAAGGAATTCAAATCAATCTCAGAGGATAAAAAATGAGCAGAAAAACACTCATACCGATTGGTCCATACCATCCTCTTCAGGAAGAACCTGAATTGTTCAAGCTTTACTGCGACGGAGAAATAGTAAAGGATATTCAATGGGTTACGGGATACAACCACAGGAGCATTGAGAAGCTCAGTGAATCAAAAACATACGAGCAGGTATTCTTTCTTGTCGAACGTATATGCGGCATATGTTCAACCTCTCACCCCTTCGCGTTTGCAAATGCGGTTGAGGAAATTGTGGGGATCGAGCCCACCAACAGGGCGAAATACATCAGGTCAGTAATCGGAGAACTTGAACGCATTCACAGCCATCTGCTGTGGGTGGGCCTGGCCGGACATTTCCTGGGATATAATACAGTATTCATGTGGGCATGGAAATACCGCGAACCTGTTCTCGACCTGTTCGAAATGATAACCGGAAACAGGAACAGCTACGCAATGTTCAGGGTAGGGGGTGTACGAAGGGATATTGAAAACAGCAAGATTCCTGAAATAAGGAGAATACTGGATGATGTTAAGAAAAAGACGGATCTTCTTACAGGTGCAGTTATGGATGATCCGGTGATCCATGGAAGGCTGAAAGGTGTTGGTGTGCTTACAAGGCAGGATGTTATTGATTATGGTGCAGTCGGACCAACTGCGAGGGCATCCGGCCTCGCTATTGACGTAAGAAAGGACGATCCGTATGCAGCCTACCCTCTTGTCGACTGGAAGGTCATCACCGCCCAGGCGGGAGACGTTTTTGCAAAAGCAGAGGTCAGGCTCCTTGAAATGTACGAATCGGTATCGATAATTGAACAATGCCTCAGGGGACTTGAAAAGGAGAAAGAGGGAGAAATAAATGTAAAGGTGAATGAGATCCCGGAAGGGATTGGCCATGGCCGGGCAGAGGCGCCCAGAGGTGAAGTCTTTCATTTTGTTGTGTCAGACGGATCGAGCTCTCCCGTCAGGCACAAGATAAGGGCCCCGAGCTATGTTAATATTGCCACTTTTAAGAAATCCTGTGTGGGTCAGACTATAGCTGATGCAACAATAACCCTTGCCGGTGTCGATCCGTGCTACTGCTGTACCGAACGTCTGGCTGTTGTTTATGATGCAAATTCAGGAGAAAGGATCATGAATGCCAGGGAATTGATTGACAGATCTGTTTCCGCAACCCTCGATTTAACGGAAAAAATCAGGAGAAAAAGATGAACGAAATTTTCATCATAATCTTTTTACCCATTGCAGCCGGCCTGCTGCTTTTCCTTGTTCCCGACAAGCTGAGAACTGTAAAGGGGATATTTGCCCTGATAGCTGGTATTGTAACAGGATACATATCAGTTTTATTTTACACCAGCAATATTGAAGCTGGCACCCTCAGTGAACTTACAAAGGGAACAGGCCTTTCCCTCTTCGGGATAGACCTCCTGAGGGATGCAGACAGATATACAATATTCAATGCCGACAATCTGAGCAGGCTTATTGTGATATTTATCAGTATATTTTCAATTCTTATTCTTCTCTATTCTCTGGTTTATATCAAGGAAGGCAGGGCAAAAAATTATTATCCATATTTTCTGGTAACAATTGGTTGCTCCTATGGGGCAGTTTTATCTGATAATCTTTTACTTTTTATTACATTCTGGGGAATTCTGGGAATAACGCTTTATAAACTGATTCCCGGAAACAATGAAGAGAGTTCTGCTACGGCAAAAAAAACATTGATACTGATCGGTGCATCGGATTCAATAATGTTATTAGGCATTGCATTGATATGGCGTTTAACTGGGTCATTAAATATCAGCGCCACTTCATTGCCCACCGATAATATCTTATCCGTTACAGCATTTCTGGCTTTGATGATCGGAAGTTTTACAAAAGCAGGTGCTTTTCCTTTTCATACATGGGTTCCTGATTATGCTCAGAATGCTCCGGCATCTTCATCAGCACTTTTACCTGCCTCACTTGACAAATTGCTTGGCATATATTTCCTTGTAAGACTGACCAGTGGAATGTTCCTACTCAATAAATGGCTGACTTTACTTCTCCTGACTATCGGCGTGATAACGATCATCAGCGCAGTGATGATGGCTCTTGTACAGCATAATTATAAACGCCTTCTTGGGTTTCACGCTGTGTCGCAGGTAGGCTACATGATTCTTGGATTGGGGCTTGGTTCACCCATAGGAATTGCGGCAGGGTTATTTCATATGATTAACCACGCTCTGTATAAGAGCGGATTATTACTTTCAGCAGGATGTATTGAATACAGGACCGGCAAAGAAAATATCGACGATCTTGGTGGCCTTTCAAGAACAATGCCATTAACATTCTTTTCAGCCCTGATTTTTGCAATGTCAATTTCCGGAGTACCTCCTTTAAACGGGTTTGCTTCAAAATGGATGATTTACCAGGGTATAATCGATTTCGGCATCGGATCGGATCTGCCAAATAAGCTCTGGATTTTATGGCTTGGATTTGCTGTTCTGGGATCAGCCCTTACACTTGCCAGTTTTATAAAACTGATTGGAGGAATATTCCTTAGCCGCAGTAGACCTGCATTTGATAATATTAAGGAGGTTCCGTTTCTGATGTGGTTACCATTATTAATCCTTGCAATGTTTTGCATCGTATTTGGAATTTTAGCAACCAATACTATTGTACCAAAGGTGTTTATGCCTGTAACAGGTGAATTCCAGTTCACGGGATTCTGGAATTCATCGCTTGTATCGCTCCTTGTTCTGGTATCAATTGTACTGGGTAGAATAATCTATCTCGCAACCGGCCTGAAGAAATTCAGGACCGAGGACAGCTTTATCGGCGGTGAAAAGCTCCAGGATGAAACCGGATACCCGACCCCTGAATTCTACAAGACAATAAGCGAGCTCGGGTTCTTTTCATGGATGTACAGAAAAGCTGAAAAGAAGTGGTTTGACATTTATGATCTATCAAAGCAGTTTGTCCTTTGGCTGAGCCACATGTTAAGTGAGGCTCACACCGGAGTGCTTTCTGGATATATTATCTGGGTTTGCGCAGGCCTGATTATTATGTTGTTGATTATGATATAAAAAATAAACCTTCATGGAAATTGCGATAGCCATAATAACCGGACTGATGATCATTGGAGCATTGTATGCCATCCATGCAAAGGATCTGCTGTCGGCTGTAATAGCCTGCGGGATTGTCGGTTACGGACTGGTTATATGCTTCCTGCTGCTTAAGGCGCCCGACCTGGCAATAGTGCAGATAGTAGTGGAAACAATTACACTGATCATCATGGTGGCTGTGGTGCTTGACAGCTCAAGGGAGGAGAGATTTTCAAAGCCTGATCCGCAGGGATATATTTCGATCATTACCAGCCTGGTGCTGATTGTTGTATTGTTTTACTTCTTCAGAATGGCAATCGGGACTCTTGATGTTTTCGGTTCCGGATTCCTGCGGATGGCAGGACCTTATATTGAAGGAGCGGCTGAAAAAACCGGAAGTGCCAATCTTGTTACAGGTGTCGTATTTGATTTCAGGGGATATGATACGCTTGGGGAGGCCGCGGTGCTGGTTACGGCGGTGCTGGGGGTGCTGACGATATTAAGAATTAAAGGAAAAAAGTAAAGGATTGCTTCGTCGTCATCCCGCTGGAGCGGAATGACTCCTCGCAATGACGTTAGTAAAATGATTAATGCTTTATTATGAAAGGAATGACAGTCATAGTGAAAAAGACCACGCAGCTGATTGCGGGCATGGTTTTTCTTTATGGCATATATGTTATTATTCACGGACATCTGACGCCCGGAGGGGGTTTTGCCGGAGGAGTTATTCTGGCAGGTTCCTTCATTCTGCTGATCCTGGCTTTCGGCAGTGATTTCATGCATCTTGCAAAAGAAGAGGCCGGATCGACACTTTATGAGAACCTGGCAATCCTGGTTGTGGTCTTTCTGTCGATTTCGGGATTAATCCTTGGAGCCAGGATCTTTTTTCTCAACTGGCTTCCGAAGGGAACAGTCGGTCAGCTTGTAAGTGCAGGGATGCTACCGCTTTATAATATTTTTGTCGGGATTGAAGTGGCATCTTCAATCCTCACAATTTTTCTTGCCCTTGTAATATTTAAAGAAGAAATATCGGAATGATAGTCTATCTGTTGTGTTTTTTATTGTTTCTTGTCGGGCTCTATGGCGTGATTACCCGGAGAAACCTGATAAAGATTGCCATCTCCTTGTCCGTTATGGAGTTCAGTACCTTCCTGCTTCTCGCTCTTGTAGGGTATATCGATGGAGGTGTGGCTCCGATAGTTGATCCTGCCAGTCCCGTTCAGAAATATGTTGATCCGCTTCCGCAGGCAATGGTCCTGACTGCGATTGTCATCGGCCTTGCCACAACGGCGATGCTGATGGCTATTATTATAAGGCTTTACAGAAAATACGGGACCTTTGATATCAGGGAAATTAAAAGCTTAAGAGGATAAATTATGAATCCGCTGATACCATTATTCGTTGTTATTCCGCTTTCCGGAGCATTTTTAATAATGATCCTCGGAAGGCTTCTCCCGAATCTGAACAAATATCTTGCTTCACTGATACTTCTTGCCCTTGCGGTATTCAGCGTATATTCACTTGCAACAACAGGTGAAAATCCATCAGTTTATAAAGTCGGCGGATGGGAACCTGTAAACAGGGTCCCGATAGGAATTTATATGGTAATGGACGGTTTTACGGTGCTGGTTCTCTGTATTATCAATATTGTAGGCTTTCTGTCTGTATTCTATTCTTTCTCATATATTAAAAGGTATACCTCTGAAAACTTCTTTTATGCCCTCTTTTGCCTGATGGTTGCCGGAATGAACGGTGTTGTGCTCAGCGGGGACCTGTTCAATATTTTCGTCTTTCTCGAGATTTCTGTCATTTCAGCATATGCGCTTGTGGCATTCGGAGTTGAGAAAAGCGAGCTTGAGGCTTCATTCAAATACCAGGTACTTGGAAGCATGGCATCGTTTTTCATCCTTTTGGGCATTGGACTTATTTACTGGAAGACGAAGACACTTAATATTGCCGATATCCGGGAAGTTCTGAAAGCCGGTTCCGACAGGCCGTTCTATATTTTTGTGCAGCTGATCCTTCTCTCCGGATTCGGACTCAAAGCAGCGATAATCCCGTTCCATGCCTGGCTTCCGGACGCACATTCTTCCGCCCCCTCCCCCATTTCTGCAATGCTTTCGGGAGTGCTTATAAAGGCGGTGGGCATTTACGTAATAATCAGGCTCTTCTTCAATATGTTCGAACTGACTGAAAACATGTCGGTTCTGATAACGACGCTCGGGACATTATCGATGGTCGCCGGGGTATTCCTGGCTATCGGTCAGTGGGATATCAAGAGACTTCTTGCATATCACAGCATAAGCCAGATGGGATATGTTGTACTGTCGGTCGGGATGGGAATGATCGTGATTACACGGGGCGGGCCCCCGGAAATCGCAATCCTGGCCATTGGCGGAGGACTTTTCCATCTTGTCAACCATGCAGCTTTCAAAGGGCTGTTGTTCCTTAATGCAGGAGCAATCGAATACACACTCGGGACGCGTGATCTTAAGGAAATGGGAGGATTGGGCAGATCGATGCCGGCAACCTCTGCAACATCATTTATCGCATCATTGTCGATATCCGGAATACCTCCATTCAACGGATTCTTCAGCAAGCTGATTATTATTATTGCTGCCATTATGGCCAAATTCTATCTCCTTGCCGTTCTTGCGGTTATTGTCAGCATAATCACGCTTGCATCGTTCCTTAAATTCCAGAGGTATGCCTTTTACAACAGGGAAGAAGGCATAAACTGACAGGAAAATCAGGGAAGTGCCCTTCCCTATGATATTCAGCATGGTCATTATGAGCCTGCTTTGCATTTTACTCAGCCTTCTTGCTTTTCCCGGCATCAGGGATGCGGTACTTGCTCCTGCAATTAATATACTGACGGATCCTTTAAAATATTCTACAATTATACTGGGAAATTAAAATGAGGTACATCACAGTATTCATATTGTCGCTGATTTTCTGGCTGCTTCTTACATTCAGTTTCACAATTCCGAACCTGATAGTCGGAACCGTAGCATCCCTTTTATGCTCTGCAATTTTTGCCCGTTACTATTTTACGAACGTTGGTAAATTCCTTGAGCCCCAGAGGTATTTCTGGTTCGTTGTTTATCTTGTGATATTTATATGGGAATGCATAAAGGCAAATTTTGATGTAGCCTACAGGGTAATACATCCCTCGATGCCTATAAAGCCGGGAATAGTCAAAGTAAAAACAACGCTGAAGTCGGATTTTGCAAGAACACTTGCTGGCAAATTCCATCACGATGACACCAGGTACAATTACTGTTGATCTTATCGGCGATGAGTTCTATATCCACTGGATATATGTAAGGTCGGAGGATCCGGCTGTTTATACCGGAATAATTACCGGATTGTTTGAAAAGTATATAAAAAAATTTGCAGAATGACCGATTTTCTTACAATACTTCTTTATCTCCAGATTGCCATGAGCACCGTCTGTCTGTACAGGATCATCCGGGGCCCGACCATTCCCGACAGAATGGTCGGGATCGATATTTTTGGAATCCTGGTAGTCGGGATATGCGCTATTATCGCAATTCAGACAGGGAAATCATTCATTCTTGATATCGGTATTGCATGGATCATCCTGAGCTTTATCGGCACTCTGACACTGGCAAAATACCTGAGCGGGAAAAAATTAAACGAATAATATGATCACCACAATCCTTATATGTATTGGCGTGTTGTTCAACATCTTCGGATGTATCGGACTGATCCGTCTTCCGGATGTTTACAACAGGCTTCAGGCTGCCACCAAGTGCGTTACCCTGGGATGCTGCAGCATTCTTCTCGGGGCATTTTTTCATTTCGGTTTCGTTGAGGGAGGAATGAAGGCACTTATTGCAATCCCTGTACTTTTTTTCAGCGCCACTGTTTCCGCTCATGCACTTATAAGGGGAGCATACCATTTCGGTGCAAAGCTTGACAAGAGGAGTGTGAAGGATGATTACAAGGAGGCTGTAAAATGAGATATCCAAAAATAAGAGAACTAAAGGAGGCGGTTATTTCACTTTTTAGTCCGGCTTACACCTCAAAGTTCCCGGCTGAGCCTCATATACCATTTGACAAATTCAGGGGGAAGCCCGTGGTCGACAATGACAATTGTGTTGGCTGCGAAACCTGCGCAAATGTTTGTCCTCCTCATGCCATTACATTCTCGGACGACAGGGAAAAAGGGATCAGGACAATTAAAAGAGATTACGGGAAATGCATCTTTTGCGGTCTGTGCGAGGAACATTGCATTACCAGCAAGGGAGTTGCATTATCTGACAGGATTTTCGACATTGCCGTCTTTGACCGGGAGAAGAACGTTGAATATCAGGAGAAAGAGCTTCTCATCTGTGAAAACTGCGGAGCAGTGATAACCACGAAGGAACATCTCCATTTCATGCACAGGAAACTTGGCCCGAAGGCATTCTCGTCGATACTTAACCTGAATATGCTTAACCAGAAACTGGCCCTGGCTGAAGATCATGACCTTAATGCAGAGATCAGGGATGGGCTTAAGAGAAAGGACATGTTCAATGTTATATGTCCGAACTGCCTCAGGCAGGTTCTTGTAAAATACTTGTTCAAGGGTGCCTGAAGAGCTTAACAACCTCCTGCTGGATAAAGACAAAAGAATACTCTTTGTCGGAATCGGAAATCTCCTGAAAAAGGATGATGGAGCCGGTGCTTATATAAGTTCAGGCATAATGATTAAACCCGGCAGGGATGTGCTGACGGTAGAGGTAAGCCTTGAAAATTACATCGGAAAAATAAACAATCTCGATCCGGATATCCTCGTACTCATTGACTGCGTTGAAATGGGAGCTGCTCCCGGGACGTGCAAATTAATGTCAGTCAGCAAGATAGACGATATGACCTTCAACACCCACAACATTTCTCTGAGGAGGATTTCTGAATTTTTCAAAATGCCCGTGTATTTGCTCGGAATCCAGCCGGAAAAAATTGATTTTGGTGAAAATTTGACGTACCTTGTAAAGCAACAAGCCGATAAGATTATTTCTGATATAAATTTACACTAAACAAACAGGAGGTGCAATATGGCTACTGAATATCTGTGCAAAGCCTGCAGGGGAGTACTGAACGTAAAAACCTCGATAGTACTTGCCGCATTGAGCGAGACCAACTCGAAGAAAGGGCTCTTCTACCTGAATCCTGAGCTGGGAAATTACACGGTCACCACACATCCATCCTTTAAAATGAAGGAGGGGGAAGAGTACCTTGTCAAATGTCCTATCTGCCACGCTCACCTGAACAGTTTGAAATACAGTCATCTTGTCAGGATCATAATGGTTGAGGATGGCAAGGAGTATGACATCTACTTTTCTGATATCGTGGGAGAAAAAGCTACTTTCAAGATCAGTGGATCGGGCGTTGTGAAAATAGGCCCAGATGCCGCCAAGTACATCAAATACTTTGATGTTCCTGAGGAGGACAGGAAGTACCTCTGAAAAAGGCAGGTGGCTGAGGGCTGAGGGCTGAGGCTGTTTTTTTCTATCGCTTATAAATCATATTTTTGTTACCGTCCAATTTTACAACGGTAAATAATTTCTATTATGAGTAATGAAGTGCATAAGAGAGCTGCGGATAATATCCGGATACTTTCAATGTCGATGGTTGAAAAAGCAAAATCGGGCCATCCCGGAGGAGCAATGGGAGGCGCCGATTTCATCCATATTCTGTTTTCCGAATTCCTGAACTTTAATCCCGACGATCCCATGTGGATCAACCGCGACAGGTTTTTCCTTGATCCCGGACATATGTCACCGATGCTCTATTCAGTGCTCACACTTACGGGGCATTTCACTTTGGACGAATTAAAGAGCTTCCGTCAATGGGGCAGCCCGACTCCAGGGCACCCTGAACTTGAAGTGGCGCGAGGTATTGAAAACACATCGGGTCCGCTTGGACAGGGTCACACGATGGCCGTGGGAGCTGCAATAGCGGAGCGGTTCCTTGCAGCGCGTTTCGGAGAGCTTTTCTCTCATAAGACATTTGCGTTTATTTCCGACGGAGGCATTCAGGAAGAGATCTCACAGGGGGCCGGAAGGCTCGCCGGCTTCCTCGGACTGAATAACCTGATAATGTTTTACGATTCAAATGATATCCAGCTTTCGACCGAAACAAAAGCCGTTACAGCGGAAGATACTGCCATGAAATATAATTCATGGGGATGGAAGGTTATAAGCATTTCCGGCAATGATCAGGAACAGATCAGGATTGCCCTCTCGGACGCAGTTGCCGAAAAGGAAAAGCCGGTGATTATCATCGGAAAAACAATAATGGGGAAAGGTTTGCTCGACAATGAAGGAAGAAGTTTTGAAAGGAAAACCTCGACTCATGGAATGCCGGTTGGTGAAGCAGGAGGCTCATTCGAAAAATCGCTTCTTAATCTTGGTGGTGATATTGCTGATCCTTTCAGGATTTTTGATGATGTAATGGAACTGTATGCCGGAATACTCGCCGGCAAAAGGAGAGCCGCTTCAGCCTGGAAGGAAAGGAAAAAAGAGTGGGCTTCAGCGAACAGCGCACTTGATAGTAAGCTTAATCAATTCTATACTGGTGCGATCCCTTCCATCGATTTCCGGGCAATCGTTCAGAAGGAAAATTCAGCTACAAGGGCTGCATCATCAGCGGTTCTGGGAGTTCTTGCAACAAGGGTCGAAAATATGATTGTGGCGTCCGCCGATCTTTCGAACTCTGACAAGACTGACGGTTTCCTGAAAAACACAAAGGCTTTTACAAAGGGAGATTTCACGGGGTCATTTCTTCAGGCCGGTGTATCCGAGCTTACAATGGCAGCAGTAATGAATGGTATGGCCCTGCATGGCGGAATTATACCGGCATGCGGAACATTCTTCGTTTTCTCGGATTATATGAAACCGGCCGTAAGGCTGGCCTGCCTGATGGGTCTTCCGGTGAAATATATCTGGACCCACGATGCATTCCGCGTCGGAGAGGACGGACCCACACACCAGCCGGTTGAACAGGAGGCACAGATACGGCTTATGGAACAGCTTAAGAATCATCATGGAGTCAACAGTATACTGGTCCTGAGACCTGCCGATTCAAACGAAACAACGGTTGCATGGAAGCTGGCTCTTGAAAACACTAAAACGCCGACAGCGCTTATACTTTCGAGGCAGAATATCAGGGACCTGCCTTCATCGGGAAATGACAGATATACCGACGCGCTGGAATCCGGAAAAGGGGCTTACGTGGTTCAGGATTGTTCCGGCAGGCCCGATGTCATACTTCTGGCAAGCGGATCAGAAGTTGCCACGCTCGTCGATGGTGCAGAACTCTTAAGAAAGGATAATCTCAACATAAGGATCGTTTCAGCTCCATCCGAAGGTCTCTTCAGGAATCAGCCCGATGAGTACCAGCTATCGGTTCTGCCCGAAAACATTCCTGTGTTCGGTCTTACAGCCGGACTGCCGGTAACGCTTCAGGGACTTGCCGGACCGAAGGGCAGGGTTTGGGGTGTTACAGGCTTCGGCTATTCAGCGCCATACAAGGTGCTTGATGAGAAGTTCGGATTTACTGCCGATAATGTATACAAACAGGTCAGGGATTATCTTTCGCAATTTAAATAATACCCATCAAAATCATACATATTTTCACCCCTAAATCCCCCAAGGGGGACTTAAACTGTATTTTCCGTTGGCGCGAATTTCTAATCAGTGCCCGTTTTAACCCACCCCCTGCCCCCCGCCGATGCGGGGCAGGCTCTACCAGGAGGGGAGCCTTCTTAAAGCCCCCCCTGGGGGATTGGGGGTAAAAAATCAGATAAAACTAATTTTCTTTGTTTAATATTTCTTTCGTAAATTAGATCATAATTTCACGTTCCATTACCTAATGCCCTCGAATATGAAAAAGACTATCCTGGTTCTCCTCCTTATTATAATGGCTTTGACCCCAAGGCTTTCCGGCCAGGTTGACTCGCTCGAAGCAAGGTTTGCCGTAACCGATACACAGGATGTAAAAGTTACCCTTTTTGACACTGATGATATTTTTGAAATAATCCTCAGGTTCGACATTACAAAATACAAGAGGTTAAGGTCTGATACCCTGTATCTCGATGCTGCACTTACATATTTCCTTAATGAAGCAGATTCCGTAACAAAAAACATAAAGGTGAGAGCCCGCGGCAATATCCGGCGGACGGCAGTCTGTGATTTTCCTCCGCTAATGCTTAACTTTAAAATGAAAGATGCTGAAGGAACCGAGTTTGCCGGGATCAACAAACTTAAAATCGTCCCTTACTGCAAGATGGGTTATGAACAATATATCCTTAAGGAGTTTCTGGCCTATAAGCTATTCAATGTACTTACGGATTACAGTCTGAAAGTCAGATTATTCAAAATAACCTATATAAACAGCATCAAGGATAAAAAGCCGATTACCCAGTTTGGTTTCGCAATAGAGCCGGTCGATCTTCTTGAAAAACGGACCGGCACAATGCAGCTTGATTACACCGGCGTGACGCAGAGAAACCTCAGGCAGGACATGCTCGACAGGATTGCACTTTTTAATTACATGATAGGTAACACCGACTGGTCAGTGCCTATCAAGCACAACGTCATACTGCTTACAAATACCAGATTCGCACCGGTTAATGAAAACCTGATTGTTGCCTATGATTTTGATTATGCAGGAATTGTTGGCGCTGACTATGCTGTGCCTTTTGAGAGCCTTCCAATCAAAACCGTTCAGGAACGGCTTTATATGGCGGTTTGCAGGAGCGAAAGCCAATTCAGTGAAGCTCTGATTGAGTTTAAGGAAAAAAAGGATGAATTCTACAGGGTTATAAATACTTTTCCATATATAACAGAAAGAAACAGAAAGGATATGATAAACTATCTTGACGGATTTTACTACGGAATGGATAAGAGAAATACCCTGGTCAGGAAACTGCTTAACGACTGCGTCTGGTTCGAAAACCAGTCGAACCTGCGGGTCAGATAGAAGGCAGGTTTCAAAAACATATCCGGTTTAATCATTTTGTTTATCTTTGCGCCTTATTAAAAGTATATGGATTATAAACCAGGGCCGGGGATAAAGGGGTTGATTTTTGATCTTGACGGAACGCTTGCCGATACAATGCCCTACCATTTTGAAGCATGGCAGAAAGCCTGCAAAAAGTATGGGGCACATTTGGATACCGGCTTTCTTCGCAAACATACCGGCAGCCCGGGATGGTTAATTGCAGATGAGATAATTAAGAACTGCGGCCTCACCGGGAAAGTGACCAGTGTGCAGATAGTGAATGAGAAGCTTAAGGAATTCAATAAGGTTCAGCACCTTGTCAAACCCATCGGACCTGTTGTTGACATTGTTAAAAAATACTACGGCACTTTGTCATTGGCTGTAGGAACAGGAGGGCACAGGGAAGCTGTGGAAAGGACACTGGAAATTACAGGTCTCCGGGAATACTTTGACATCATTGTCACTGCAAACGATGTTAACTCATTCAAACCTCATCCTGAAACCTTTTTAAAGTGCGCGGAACTCATGGAAGTCGAGCCTGAGTTTATTGATGTGTTTGAGGACGGGGAGCTCGGGATAGAAGCAGCTAAGAAAGCCGGAATGAATGCCATAGATGTAAGATCGTGGTATGATTCGAACTGGTAATGGCAGGGGGCAGAGGGCTGAGGGCTGAGGGCTGAGGGCTGGGGGCTGAGGGCTGGGGGCTGAGGGCAGAGGGCAGTGAGGGCTGAGGGCTGAGGGCTGAGGGCTGAGGGCTGGGGGCTGAGGGCTGAAAGCTGGTAGCTAAAATGTATTGATAATTTAAATGTTCTCAAATAATCAGCTATATTCGCGAAAACATACACTTTATTGAGAAGGGCCCTTAAAATCAAAGCTTTTGTTTTCTTTCTGGCGTGGATAATAATCTTTGCCCATAGTATTGTTCCCCATAATCATCATGAAGCAGACACTGCAGTTTGTCAAAATCTTGTCGATAGTCATTCTTCAGATGATAATCATACTGATAATATCGTTAGGGTTGAAAATCTGCCCTGCGCGGAAAATGTTTGCCATCTTAAGGGATTTGAATATTTCCAGTTAAATACCGACAATCTTTTTCTTTTAAGCGATAAGGCATCACAGGCTTATACCTGTGAAATACCCTACCGGACAAGTTTTCAGGGGTCTGCGGAATTTGTTTCCGATCCGCATCTGGGTAAGCCTGCTCTCAGGGCTCCTCCCCTTTCATAACCATATCCTGCAGGCACATACAACCTGAATTGATAGTCAGTTCCTGATTATCCAATATTTATTTTTAAACGTCGAACAATGAAAAAAATAGTGATTACAATTATAGCTGTTGTAACTATGCTCGCGTCAGGCTGCGGAACGGATAGAGAGAAAAAACCGGCCGCAGCAGCGGAATCGATTGAGGCTGACACACAAGCAGCCGGAGAAGAGCCTGAGCATACCGTTATGACAATCAGAAGACAACCTTTTGCATTCGTTATCCGGACTGGGGGACACATCATGAGCGACAGCAAGGATGTTGAGATTGTAACTGCCAAATCCTCCGGAATAGTAAAATTCAGCAGTCATACATTCTTCCCGGGTGTCCAGGTAGCCAGGAAGCAGGACCTCTTTTCAATTTCCGGCGAGCAGCTTGCCGACGACAATACCGAGCTCCGGTTCATGCAGATAAAGGCGGATCTTGAAAAAGCATCTGCAAATTATGAAAGGGCAAAATCATTTGTGGCCGACAGAATAATTACCCAGGAAAACTTCCTTCAGGCAAAGAATGAATACGACAAGATTCTGAATGAGTACAATAACCTTAATTCCAGTTTCGGAAGCTCCGGCAATATTATCTTATCACCTGCCGATGGCTATGTCAGGGAAGTTTTTGTCACTGAAGGTCAGATGATTACGACAGGACAGCCACTTGCTTCGATTGTCACGGAGCATAAACTGGTTCTGAAAGCCGACGTATCGCCCGATCATCTGGAAAAGCTTCCTTCGATAGAAAAGGCGAATTTTACGGTAGGATACAGCAAAAAAGTCTTTAAAACAGATGAAATGAACGGCAGCAGGATTTCCTATGGAAGAAGCACAGGGGAAAATTCATTTTATGTACCTGTCTATTTTCAGATGAATTTTGATCCTGAACTTATCGAGGGCACCTTTGCAGATGTCTGGCTAATCGGAAAGGAAACCAGGGATGCGATTGTTGTTCCAAACAGCGCCCTGATGGAAGAGTATGGAAAGCTATATGTTTTCGTCGAGGACGAAGATGGTGATTTTCTGAAAAGGTATATAACAGCCGGTTCCAACAATGGTGAATCAACAGAGGTTATTAGCGGCCTGACAGAAAATGATGTTATTGTTGCGACCGGAACTTACAATATTAAGCTGTCGCTGATGAGCTCCACTCCTTCGGGTCATACCCATAATCATTAAACGGTCATTGTCATGCTTGATAAAATCACTGCATTCTCGCTCAAGAACCGGCTGATGATCCTGGCCGGGGCTTTACTGATACTGTTCATCGGCACATTTGTTGTCACCAGGATCGATATTGACATATTTCCCGAGCTTACGGCCCCGACTGTTGTAATAATGACCGAAGCCCGAGGCATGGCTCCCGAAGAGGTTGAACGGCTTGTTTCATTTCCGATTGAGACCACCGTTAACGGATCGACCGGAATCAGGAGGGTCAGATCGAACAGTTCAATGGGATTTTCGATTGTCTGGGTCGAATTTGACTGGGGAACCGATATTTACAAAGCCCGCCAGACAGTCACCGAACGGCTTTTTCAGGTCAGGGAAATGCTTCCGGAAGGTGTTGACCAGCCTGTAATTGCTCCACAGGCTTCGCTGCTCGGCGAAATGATGATCATTGCAATGGAATCCGATTCATTAAGCCAGATGGATTTAAGGACTTTCGCTGACTGGAGTGTAACACCCCGGCTTCTGTCAATTCCTGGTGTGGCCCAGGTCAACACTATCGGAGGGGAATCCAAAGAATACCAGATCCTTGCAGATCCGTATAAAATGAATTTTGCCGGAGTCAGCCTCAATGAGCTTGTTTCGGCCTGTGAGAATATGAACATTAATACCTCGGGCGGTTTCGTAAACGAGTTCGGCAACAAGTATATAATAAGAGGAATTGCGAGGACCAGCAGTTTCAGTGAAATTGCCGGTTCGCTGATTAAAATGGTTGATGGAATTCCTGTAAAGGTCAGTGATATTGCGGAGGTTGTTGCCGGACAGGCCCCACCCATAGGTACCGGTTCATACAGGGGAAGGGACGCCGTTCTTGTTACCGTCACCAAGCAGCCTGATGCAAATACCGTAAAGCTTACCGGCAGAATCAATTCAGCAATTGGCGAAATTGCTTCAAACATTGGTCCCTCCGTAAAATTCCATACCGACATTTATAACCAGGCATCATTTATTCAGACCTCCGTTTACAATGTACTAAAGGCACTTATTGAAGGCGGATTTTTCGTCGTGCTTATCCTGTTCTTTTTCCTGATGAATTACAGGACCACTTTGATTTCGCTTCTGGCAATCCCTCTGTCACTTCTGGTTACCGTAATTACACTCAAGGTTCTTGGATATACGGTCAATACTATGAGTCTCGGAGGTATGGCTATTTCTATTGGATCGCTCGTTGATGATGCAATCATTTATGTTGAGAATACATACAGGCAGCTTAGGAAAAATGTCCTTATAGCTCCCGGGGAAAGAGAACCAGCGACCCCGGTAATCTACAGGGCTTCATCGGAGATGAGATCATCTATTCTTAACGCAACAATAATTATAATCATAACCTTTGTGCCCCTTTTCCTTCTTGAAGGCCTTGAAGGAAGGATGCTTAAGCCTCTCGGAATCACCTTCATCGTATCGCTTTTTGCTTCGCTGATTGTTGCAATTACTATCACGCCGGTGCTTTGCAGCTATCTTCTCATTGACGAACGAAAACTGCTTAAAACGGTTAACGGGACATGGACAGAAAGGAATCTGAGCCGTTTTTACAGACGGGTGCTCTATTTCACCCTGAGCAGAAACGCCTTGGTAATAGGAATAACAGGATTCCTGCTGGTTGCCGCCATTATCCTGATGACAACCGCAGGGTCGGCTTTCCTGCCGCCATTTAATGAGGGCGCATTGACGGTCAACATAGGATCAATGCCCGGGATATCACTTGATGAATCAGTTATGACAGGAAAACGCGCTGAGGAGATTCTCCTCCGTATTCCTGAAATTAAGTCAGTGTCGCGGAAAACGGGCCGCGCCGAACTGGCGGAACACTCGTTCGGGGAAAGCGTTTCGGAACTTGATGTTCCGTTTGCACTTAATGGAAGAAGCAGGGAGGATTTCCTTGAGGATGTTAGAAGCAAGCTCAGGGTTTTGCCTGGAGCAAGCATTGAGGTCGGACAACCGATTACTCACCGAATTGACAATATGCTGTCGGGAACCAAAGCCAATATTGCCATCAAGCTTTTCGGGGATGACCTTAATAACCTTTACTCGATCGCCAATGAAATTAAAGCCATGATTTCGGATATCGACGGAATAGGTGACCTGAATGTTGAACAGCTGGTGGAGACGCCCCAGATCAAAATAAAGGCAAAAAGGGAGATGCTCGCGCGGTTCGGGATAACTGTAAATAATTTCAATTCATTTATCTCGTATGCCCTTAACGGGCAGAAGGTTTCAGATGTGTACGAAGATGAAAAGCGTTTTCCGCTGGTTCTAAAATACAATGCCGAGACCAGGGGTTCAATCGAGGGAATAAGGTCGGCAATGATCGATACCCATGATGGGAAAAAGGTCCCGCTATCGTTCGTAGCCGATATTGAATCATCCTCCGGACCTGATGCAATTAACCGGGAAAACGTCAGAAGGAAGATAGTTATTTCGGTGAATACCGCCGGGAGCGATGTCGGGACTGTTGTCAGCGAAATCAGAAAAAGAATAACGGAGACAATTGTTCTTCCCGAGAACTACAATATTGAATACGGGGGCCAGTTTGAAAGTGCAGTGACAGCGACACGGCGTCTGATACTTGCTTCAATTGCCGCTCTTCTGGTGATTTTCGTAATTCTTTACCAGGAGTTTCGCGACAGCTCACTTGCGGGTATAGTATTGCTGAATCTCCCTCTGGCACTTATAGGAGGTGTTTTTGCCATCAGGTTCACTTCAAATGTGATAAGCATTCCGTCGATAATAGGATTTATTACGCTGTTCGGGATAGCCACCCGTAACGGAATTCTCCTGATCAGCAAATATATAAATATCAGGGAGCCTGACATGAGCCTGAAGGAAAGGATCATTTCAGGTTCAGCCGACAGGCTGAATCCGATACTTATGACGGCACTCACCGCAGCTCTGGCATTGATTCCGCTGGCCATTGCAGGCGACAGACCCGGAAATGAGATCCAGAGCCCCATGGCAATAGTCATTCTTGGGGGACTGCTGAGTTCAACATTGCTAAATCTGATTGTCGTGCCGACAGTGTTTTATGTTTACAAGAGAAAACAAGAAAAAAACATAATGCCCCAAGATCCTTCAGAATAAAGAACCCCCTTCCCAACCTTCCCCCGCGGGGGAAGGAGCTGGTTTTTACATTTCCCCCCTGGGGGAAAATGAAAGGGGGTTTAATCATACATAAAAAACAAACAGGTAACGGGTTAAAAATTCAAAATGCAAATAATGAAGAAGAGAATATCATTGATAGTTATTCTTCTGGCTGCCGGTATTTCACTCTACGGCCAGGACATATCATCATTCCTGAAACAGGTAGACGCTAATAATCCCGAGATAGAATCATATAGAAAGCTTCTTGAAGCGAGAAGATTAGAAACCAGGACCGGCATTGCACCTCCTGATCCGGTTGTAACACTGGGCTATATGCCTGAAACGACAGCAAGGGGAGGCTCAAAAAAAACCTGGTCGGTTACACAGTCTTTCTCATTTCCAACAAAGTATCTTATTCAGAACAAGTTAGGCAGGGAAAAGATCGTCCTTGCCGAACAGGAGTTCAATCTGGCAAGGCTTGATATTCTTTTGAATGCAAAGCTTCTCCTGTTTGACCTGATAAATACCCAGAAAACGCTTAATGTACTGAATCAAAGAAAATTACTCTATGACAGGCTGAAATCGGGATGGGAAAAAATGCTTGAAGCCGGAGAAACCACAATCCTCGACTACAACAAGATACTGCTTGAATTCTCTTCTCTTAACCTCAGCATCACGAGGGCTGAAACTGAAATTTCAATTCTTGGGGAAAGGCTGAATTATATGAGCGGCAATAAAGCTGAACCACCTGCCAATGCTGATTATCCTGTCACTCCCGATATGGATCCGGAAAAGCTGATCAGTGAAAAAAGCCGGATTCATCCCTCATTCCTGCTGCCTGAATCGGAATACCTGATCAGCCTTCAGGAAGCAAGGCTGAGCAAATCGGAAAGCCTTCCCGAGTTTCAGGCCGGGTATGCTTCGGAAATTGTCCCGGGCGAGACATTCACCGGACCGGTTGCAGGCCTGTCCATCCCGTTATGGTCGAACACAAAGAGAGTTAAAACCGCAATTGCAATGGCCGATCATTATGCTGCCGCAAGGGATGCACGATTGCTGGAGCTTAAATCACTGGTGCAAAGCGAATATGAAAATATGAAAGCACTAAGGAAGAGTATATCAGAGATACGGGATATAGTAGAATCAAACAGCAATCAGTACCTTGAAAAAGCTCTTTCGGGAGGAGAAATCTCACTGACCGACTATTTTCTTTACCTTGAGACATCGTTCAGGGCAGAAGACCGGCTGAATGAGCTGGAGAATGAATATTATAAATCCATGGCGGTGCTTTGTGACCATGAGCTGCTGGAATAAAATGAGAGGGGATAAAATACCGGAGATAATCATCACTGAAGATGGCTCCCACACCATTCACGTACCGGAACTTGGAGAGCATTATCATTCCGTGCATGGTGCAATTCAGGAGTCTGAACATATTTTCATAAGATCCGGCCTCAAGACCTGCAATGCTAATCCCCTGAAGATCCTTGAAGCCGGGTTTGGCACCGGATTAAATGCTTTTCTGACGGCAATCGAAGCATCCATTCAAAAAAGGAGAATCATTTATACTGCCATAGAGAAATATCCGCTAACAGGATCAGTGACCAGCAAATTGAATTACAGGGAGTTCTTCCCTGCTGAATACGCATCTCTTTTTGACATGATTCATTCAGTTCAATGGGGCAGGGTTGAAGCCATTTCGGATTATTTCACACTGAACAAAATAGAATGTGACCTGTCAGAATTTAAGACAGCTGAGAAATTCGACCTGATTTATTTCGATGCCTTCGGGCCTGACAAACAGCCGGAAATGTGGACGGATGACATCTTCAGGAAAATTTCTGAAATGATTGTAATGGATGGAATCCTTATCACATATTCTGCCAAGGGCAGTGTAAGGAGATCGCTGAAGGGAGCCGGATTTGATGTTGCATTGCTCCCCGGACCTCTGGGAAAACGTCATATAATAAGGGCAGTTAAAATTTGAAAAATAATGCTCACGTCCTTTTTTCCTTATGCCAAAGTGTTATATTTGCGGAAATTTTTAAATCTAAATCGTTATCAAATGAAAATCAAAGGATCATTAGTTCTGGCAATTGCTCTTGCCATCATGCTTGGCTCCTGCGCAAAGCAGTCATTATCAAATGCAAAAATGGAAACCAGGGAAGACTCTCTTTCCTATGCATTCGGGATTGTTAACTACAACTCACTCCAGGCTGACAGTCTCAAGCTGAATGCAAGAATTGTTGCAAAGGCGATGTTGGACGGGGAAAACGGCAATCCGGAAATGTCGGATGAGATTGCAAGGGGTTTTATAATGTCATTTGTTACCGAACGTCAGGCAGCACAGGCAGAGAGACAGGCTGAACAGGACAAGCTTCTTTATAAGGACTATATAGCAGAGAATGAAGCATTTCTTTCCAAGAACAAGGAAAAGGCCGGCATTACGGTCACTCCGAGCGGATTGCAATACGAAGTCATAAAGATGGGTACAGGAAGCAAACCAACAGCAGCCAACACCGTTAAGGTTCACTATACCGGTACACTCATCGACGGCACCGAATTTGACTCCTCAATAAAGAGAGGGGAACCTGCACAATTTCCTGTTTCAGGCGTAATTTCAGGCTGGACGGAAGCTCTCCAGATTATGCCTGTCGGTTCAAAGTTCAAAATATACATACCTCAGGACCTGGGTTATGGTGCACAGGCTTCAGAAGTAATCAAGCCATTCTCAACGCTTATTTTTGAAGTCGAACTTCTTGATATTGTTCAATAATATGAGAACTGCTGAAATCCATACCCCAAAAGGGAAAATGAAGGTCAGCTTCTATGAGGAGGATGCCCCCGGAACTGTGGAAAACTTCGTGAAGCTTGCCGGTGAGGGATATTATGACGGCCTCGCATTTCACAGGGTAATTCCCGACTTTGTCATTCAGGGAGGATGTCCCTATTCAAGGGATATGAGTGATCCGCGTGTAGGCACAGGCGGGCCGGGATACAAGATCAAGTGTGAACTTACCGGCGGGAACCAGTATCACGACAAGGGTGTCCTTTCGATGGCACATGCCGGAAGGAACACAGGCGGATCGCAGTTTTTTATATGTCACGGCAGAACAAATACAAAACACCTTGACGGTCAGCATACATGTTTTGGAAAAGTCATAGAAGGAATTGACGTTATTGATAAGATCAGGCAGGGTGACAAAATTGAAAAAATTACAATAAACGTAGAATAATATGGCTTTCGAAATCACCGGCAGGGTAATTGATGTATTTCCCGTAAATCAGGTAAGCGACAAATTCAAAAAACGCGAATTCGTTATTGAGAAAAAAGATACCGGCGGTGCTGCCGTTTTTATCGATTACATTAAGTTCCAGCTGGTCCAGGATAAATGCGACCTTATCAATGAATCATTTCTGAATGAGGAAGTGAAGATTTGGTTCAATCTGAAAGGCAATAAGTGGGAGCGCGACGGGAAGGTCAACTATTTTACAAATCTTGATGCCTGGAAAATTGAAAAGACCACGGAGCATGGGATTGACCAGAATAATCAGCCGGATACAGCTCTCGAGGATGCTCCTCCTGAAATCGATGATTTAAGCGACCTTCCATTCTGAAGAAAATACCCCCAACCCCACAAGGGGGGCTTTTAAACATCAAGAAATCAGCAAGTCCCCCCTGGGGGATTTAGGGGTAGAAATATAAAAGAGACTTAATTTTATAGCCTCTTTTATTTTTTTCAATTATCTTAGTCAACAGCCATAATCTTTCGGCATTTTAAGCAAACTTCTGATTTATTGATACATAATTTTAAATCCGTTCTGGTTATGAGATATCTTCTGGTAATTATCCTGTCAGTCCTGTTTCTCCAGGGAAATTCGCAGGTAGTGAAGGAAATTGGCGTTGCTAATGATTTGGAACGTGTTCAGCTACCTTATAACAGGTTCGTACATTCAGCCGGCAAACAGATATTTTTCGGCGATGCCTCCCTCGAGAATCACGCCCTTGATGTCGCCATATCTCCCGACAGAAAATGGATCGCCGTGGAAGAAAGGACCAGTATAGTGTTTATCAGCACTCAGGCTGACACAGTTAAATTTGTTCTCAGAAACACTTATCACCCTGATCTCAGGGGTGGAGTCAACACTTATTCCGGGATTACATGGCACAACAATAAAGGTGTTCCTGAAGTTTACTGGAGCGTTATCGGCAGGAATAACAGATCATTTGTTGCGTCAGCCAGATGGGATGGAACCAAAGCAGAATTCGGGAGGCTTATCGAATACAAAGCTGTTCCACCGGCTCAGTTAGCCATTCCAAATGAATTCCTGATAACGACCGAATCAAATCATGAATACCTGTATGTGGTGCTTAATGGAAACAACAAGGTAATTAAGCAGGACCTAATTACAGGCGACACCATATGGATTGCTGATCCCGGTGTTGCCCCATACGGTATTACGAAGGCTGCAGGCAAGATCTATGTAACAAACTGGGCCGGAAGGGAGCCGCTGCCGACTGATCCCGATGTGGCAGGAGTCCCATGGGGAAAAGCCAGGGTCAACAATAAAGCGGGCGGAGGCACACGAGAAGGAACCGTTACAATAATTGATCCCGGAACAGGTAGAAAAATCAAGGAGTTGATTGTTGGATTGCATCCGAATGAGATAACAAGCGACAGACAGGGCGGTTTTGTATATCTGACAAATTCAAACAGCGACAATGTCACTGTCATAAACACACTGATTGATGAGATCACCGAGACAATAAGCGTAAGGTTGCAGCCTGAGATCAATCCATACTTTGGTGATTCACCCAACGGTTTATGCCTCTCAAACGATGAAAGGATCCTTTACGTGGCAAATGGAATGGACAATGCATTAGCTGTCATAAGACTGTCTAAAAGAGCCGCCAGAAGGGGAACCGGAAATACAAGTATTATTACGGGATTTATCCCGACCGGAGCCTATCCTTCAGGAATATGCAAAACACCTGCCGGTAAAATGTATGTTGCCAATCTCGAAGCCTCCGGAGCCATGCTGCCGCTCAATTATTCCACGACAAAAAACCTCATCTACAATTCCCACAATATGCTTGCTTCCGTGTCGGTGATACAGGTCCCCGACTCCCGTACCCTGAAGTCATACACTGATACCGTGATCGCGCTGAATGATCTTTCAAGGGCCACCCTTGCCCGGGAGATGCCAAGGGCTGGAGTCAAACCCAAGCCGGTTCCCGACAGGATAGGAGAACCCTCCGTTTTCAAGCATGTTTTGTATATCATCAAGGAAAACCGGACATATGATCAGATCCTGGGCGACATGCCCCAGGGTAACGGAGATCCTGCCATTTGTACCTATGGCGCCGAAGTAACCCCAAATACACATAAGCTCAGCGAAGAATTTCTTTTACTCGACAATTTTCATGTATCCGGCAAATGTTCTGCTGATGGTCACATGTGGACAGATGCTTCAATAGTCACCGATTATATTGAAAAAAATATGAGAGCCTGGCTCAGGAGCTATACCCACGTACTTGATGATGCCCTGGCATATGCCCCGACAGGTTTTCTCTGGGATAATGCCCTTGCCCTGAAAAAATCGGTTAAAATATACGGGGAAGCTGCATTTCCGGTTGTTGCCGGCAACCTGGGATGGACAGATATTTATAATAAGTTCAAAAAAGGGGAAAAAATTGATTTCTATAACTATACTACAATTGAACCTGTTAAAGCAATTCTTTCGAAGACATACCCATCCTACGGCAACCATGAATTCACCGACTCCATGAGAGCTGACATCCTTATAAAGGAACTAAAGGAATACGAGTCCATGCCGGGAGACAGTCTTCCGGAACTAATGATAATAGCGTTACCTAATGACCACACTGCCGGAGTAAGACCCGGTTATCCGACGCCAAGAGCTATGGTCGCCGACAATGATGCTGCCCTGGGGAGGATCGTTGAAGCATTCAGCAAAAGCCGTTTCTGGGAGAATACAGTGATATTCGTTATGGAAGACGACTCTCAGGGCGGATGGGATCATGTATCAGCCTACAGGACAGTCGGCCTTGTCATAAGTCCCTGGTCAAGAGTTAAAAAAACGATCAGCACTTTCTATACCCAGCCTTCAATGATAAGGACAATGGAGCAGATACTTGGCCTGCCGCCAATGAATATCCAGGATGCAATAGCAAATCCGATGTTTGACTGTTTTACAGCTGTTCCTGACATGACCCCATATATTGCCCTGCCCTCGAATATCCCGATCAATGAAATGAATCCCCAGCTCAAAGCTCTGAGAGGCAAGGCATTGCACTATGCAAAGAAAAGCATGCTGCCCGAATTTGACAAGGTTGACTCCGGAAATGATGATCTCCTTAACAGGATTCTGTGGTTTGCAGAAAAGGGCAATGTGCCTTATCCAGCAAAATACGCCGGTGCAAAAAGAAGTGAGGAGCATATGGACGAGCCTGAGGATTAGCAGGTGAAATATAATTTAAGCATGTCAAATCCTTTACTTCAGCATTGGGATACTCCCTACGGGACCCCGCCATTTAACCTTATCAGGACCGAACATTTCAAGCCTGCCGCCAATGAAGCTATTCTGGCAGCCTCGGGTGAAATTGGCAGGATTACGGATAATCTCGAAGCACCTTCATTCGAAAATACTGTGGCCGCGCTCGACAGATGCGGAGAAACCCTTGGCCGGTTATCTGCCATCCTGTTCAATCTTAACAGCGCCGAAACATCGGCAGAGCTTCAATCTGTGGCACAGGAAATTTCTCCGCTTCTGGCACGGTTCTCAAATGACATTACCCTTAATGAAAAGCTATTCGCCAGGATCAAGTCCGTTTATGACTCGTTGAATTCAGCTGATCTCAGCACGGAGCAGAAGATGCTTACCGGCAAAAAATACAGGAGTTTCAGGCTGGGAGGAGCAGAACTGAATGAAAAGGAGAAAATGAGGTTCAGGGAAATATCCGAAGAACTCTCAAAACTGACACTGAAGTTCGAGGAGAATGTACTTAATGAGACCAACTCCTTTGAATTGCATCTCACCGGGAACGAAGACCTTGCCGGATTACCTCCGGATATAATCGAAATGGCTTCGATGGAGGCCAAAAAGCGGAATAAGGAAGGATGGGTTTTCACCCTTAATTACCCAAGCTATGTTCCTTTCATGCAGTACTCTGAAAAGAGGGAACTTCGTCGAAAAATGCTAATGGCTTACAGCTCACGGGCTTTCCGAAATAATGAAAAGGACAACAGATCACTTGTTACTAAAATTGTGAACCTCCGGCTGGAAACTGCAAAACTGCTTGGTTTCGCTAATTATGCAGAAATGGTTCTGGGCGACAGGATGGCGGAGGATCCCGTTAAAGTACGGTCTTTTCTGGATGATTTGTATTCAGCTTCCCATAATGCTGCCATCCGCGATCTTGATGCCATTGCGGGATTTGCTTCCCAGTCGGGTCTACAGGAAAGGATAGAGCGCTGGGACTGGGCATTTTATTCCGAAAAACTCAAAAAGGACAGGTATGATATTGATGATGAAACACTAAAACCATACTTTTCCCTTGATTCTGTAACGGAGGCTATATTCGGACTTGCTTCGCGGCTCTATGGACTCAGGTTTTCAAGGAATGACCAGATTCCGGTTTATCACGGAGAGGTTGTGGCCTATGAAGTTTATGACATGGATAACTCTCTTGCAGCGATTCTTTATCTCGATTTCCATCCGCGGGAGGGTAAAAACGGAGGGGCATGGATGACAAGCTTCAGGGAGCAGAAAATTGAGAATGGCAAAAGAGTAATACCTTTAATATCAATAGTCTCGAATTTCTCCCGGCCGACTTTGTCAAATCCTTCCCTGCTTACATTCAATGAGTTTACAACCTTCCTGCATGAATTCGGACATGCACTTCACGGCATGCTGTCGCAATGCAGCTACGAAGGCCTTTCCGGGACGAATGTAGCCAGGGATTTCGTTGAGCTGCCTTCGCAGATAATGGAGAACTGGGCATTTGAGAAGGAGTGGCTCGACACATGGGCAGTTCATTTCAGAACAGGGGAAAGGATACCTGGCGAGATTCTTAAGAAGATAAAAGAGGCCAGCACTTTCAATGAGGGCTACGCCTGCAACCGGCAGCTCGGATTTTCATTGCTCGACATGGCATGGCATACTATTACTGAACCGTTCGAGGGTGATGTAAATGATTTTGAATCAATAGCAACCATCAGGACCGAACTCTTTCCTGTTTATGATACACTGAATATGAGTTGTTCATTTACACATCTTTTCGGAGGAGGGTATGCAGCTGGATATTACGGGTACAAATGGGCGGAGGTACTTGATGCTGATGCATTCCGGTATTTCAGGGAATCAGGGATTTTCAACCCGAAGGTAGCTGAATCGTTCAGAAAGAACATTCTTGAAAAGGGAGAATCGGACAAACCGATGAACCTGTATGTTAATTTCAGGGGTAGAGAGCCTTCGATGGATGCATTCCTCGAACGAAGCGGACTGAAGTTGCCCCCAGCCGCTGGCGCGGATCTGTGATCCGTGCTCAACCTGCAAATGGCACGGATTGCAAATCCGCGCCAGCGAACAACCATTCCGCTGGCGCGGATCTGTGATCCGTGCTTTAATATTTCTCATAACATTTTTAGTATTATCTTTAGTTCATGATGCCCATCAAAACACATCAATCTTATATTATTATTAATCACATTGTTAAAGTACCAGCATGATCCTTTTCTTTGAATGCAGATCCGGAAATATAATAGCTGTCGGAACATCATCCGAATTATTGAAAGATGATATTGAAAAACTTATCTGGCTTTTTGGGGAGGCTTCGTTTCTTCATAAAAAAAGGATCGAAGGCAGATTTACCGGTCCGAGAAAGGAAATGATAACTCCATGGAGCACAAATGCCGTTGAGATCACACAGAATATGGGTATCAGCGGAATCACAAGAATTGAGGAGTTTTTTCCTGCGAAATCAGCAAGCCCTGAATATGATCCGATGCTGCAGGCGATTTATGATGATCCTGATCAGGCGATATTCACGACTGACAGGGTACCTGAAAATATTGTTCTAATAAATGACATCCGGCAATACAATGACAGGGAGGGCCTTGCACTTAATGAGGATGAGATTAAATATCTCGTGGATCTTTCGGTTTCAATAAACCGCTCTCTTACCGACAGCGAGGTTTTTGGATTCTCGCAGGTAAATTCCGAGCACTGCCGGCACAAGATCTTTAACGGAATATTCATGATCGACGGCAGGGAAAAGGATTCCACTCTTTTCCAGCTTATTAAGGATACCACTCACTATAACCGCAACAGGGTAGTTTCGGCTTATAAGGATAATTGTGCTTTTCTGCAGGGGCCGGTTATCGAGCAATTTGCACCTGTTTCGCAGGATAAGCCCGATTATTTTGCGGTCAGGGAGTTCGAATCCGTGCTCTCGATAAAAGCCGAGACGCATAATTTTCCGACAACCGTTGAACCATTCAATGGTGCATCAACAGGGACAGGGGGTGAAATAAGGGACAGGATCGCAGGTGGAAAAGGTGCTTTTCCCATTGCCGGAACAGCCGTTTATATGACCTCCTATCCCAGGACAGATGGTGCCAGGCCATGGGAAAAAGCCATGGAAGAGAGACCCTGGCTTTACCGCACTCCTTCGGATATCCTCATCAAGGCATCGAATGGTGCAAGCGATTTCGGCAATAAGTTCGGGCAACCGCTTATCTGCGGGTCCGTATTTACCTTCGAGCATGTTGAAAACGCCAGAAAGCTGGGCTACGACAAGGTGATTATGCTTGCCGGCGGGATTGGGACGGGCAGGAAGAGCGACAGCGAAAAGGATACTCCCGAAAAGGGAGATCTTATTGTCCTTCTCGGCGGCGACAATTACAGGATTGGAATGGGAGGAGGTGCCGTTTCCTCGGTCGATACAGGTAGGTATGACAGCTCCATAGAACTCAATGCCGTACAGAGGGCAAATCCCGAAATGCAGAAAAGGATATACAATGCAATCAGGGCGCTTGCCGAATCGGATACAAACCCCGTGGTTTCAATACACGATCATGGAGCCGGCGGACACCTCAACTGCCTTTCAGAGCTTGTTGAAGCGACCGGAGGAAAGATAGACATCAGCAAGCTGCCGGTTGGTGATCCGACCCTGTCGGCAAAAGAGATTATAGGCAACGAATCGCAGGAACGAATGGGCCTCGTGATGAAACCGGGGATATCGGTTCGCTTACGGCTATTGCCGGAAGGGAAAGAGCTCCCATTTATGTAATCGGAGAAATAACAGGCGATCATCAGTTTACATTTGAGAACAGTATAACCGGAGAAAAGCCCATCGACATAAAACTTGAATCACTATTCGGAAATCCTCCCAGAACAGTGATGACTGACAATACCCCGGCAATCATTTACAGCAAACCCGAATACATTGAGGAAAAAATCCTTGAATATGTCGGGAAGGTACTGCAGCTGGAGGAGGTGGCATGCAAGGACTGGCTGACCAACAAGGTTGACAGGTCGGTTACGGGCCGTCTGGCAAAGCAGCAATGTGCCGGTCCCCTTCAGCTTCCACTGAATAATCTTGGAGCCATCTCTCTCGATTACAGGGGTAAACAGGGGATGGCCACATCAATCGGACATGCTCCGGCAGCCGGACTGATAGATCCCGCGGCAGGTTCGGTTCTGTCGATTGCCGAAGCCCTGACGAATATAATCTGGGCTCCGCTCTCCGGTAAACTTAAAAGCGTCTCACTTTCTGCCAACTGGATGTGGCCATGCAAGAATGCCGGAGAAGATGCCAGACTTTATTCCGCAGTGGAGGCTGCCAGCAAGTTTGCCATTGACCTTGGAATAAACATTCCCACAGGCAAGGACAGCCTGTCGATGACTCAGAAATACAGCGATCAGGTTGTCATCTCCCCGGGAACCGTGATAATTTCAGCCGCCGGTGAGGTAAGCAATATCAGGAAGATTGTTGAACCTGTGATGGTAAATGATCCATATACAAGCCTTTTGTATATTGATATGAGCCGTGACAGTTTTAGAACAGGCGGAAGCTGCTTTAACCAGATACTGAATAAGCTGGGGATGAAGCACCGGCAGTGAAGGATCCCTCCTATTTTGCCGAAGTATTCAATACTATTCAGGATCTGATAGAAAAGGAAAAAATTCTGTCCGGTCATGATATATCAGCCGGCGGAATGATTACAACACTCCTTGAGATGTGCTTTTCAAATACTGAAGGGGGGGCAGCTGTAAACCTTTCGGCGATAAATGAAAGAGACATTGTAAAAATCCTTTTGAGCCAGAATCCGGGTATAATAATACAGGTCAGGGATGTAAATGAGATAGCGGAAATCCTTCTGGAACACGGAATTTCCTACTACTCGATCGGCCATCCTATAACGGAAAGGACAATAAAGGTCACCGCCAGTAACGGAATTTACAATTTTGATATTGACCGTTTCAGGGACCTGTGGTTTCACACATCCTACCTTCTCGACAAGCGGCAAAGCGGGAATGATCATGCAAGGGAACGCTATCAGAACTATAAGCATCACGCGCTGAATATCAAGACCGGAAACTTTCAGGGGACTTTCAAATCCCTTGGGAATATCTCCCGAACGGAGGAAAAAATGGGGAATACGGGCCGCCATTATAAGGGAGAAAGGCGTCAACGGAGACAGGGAGATGGCATATGCATTATGGCTTGCCGGATTTGACGTAAAGGACGTACATATGACCGACCTGATAAGCGGCAGGGAGAACCTGGACGACATTAATATGATAGTCTTTGTCGGCGGATTCTCAAATTCCGATGTGCTTGGATCAGCAAAAGGCTGGGCAGGAGCATTCAGGTACAATGAAAAAGCAAAAAAGGCCCTCGATAATTTCTATGACCGTCCTGATACTCTCTCTCTCGGAGTATGTAACGGATGCCAGCTTATGGCGGAACTTGATCTGATCTATCCCGTCACAGGAAGAAAGTAAAACTCCTTCATAACAGGATCGGGAAATTTGAATCGGGATTTCTCGGAGTGAAAATACCTGTTAACAATTCCGTCATGCTCGAAAACATGGCCGGAATGGAGCTTGGAATATGGGTTGCCCACGGGGAGGCAGGTTCAGCCTGCCATATCCTGAAGAAAAATACCATATTGCTCTCAGGTACAGCAAAAGCACCTATCCAGCAAATCCCAATGGTTCTGATTTTGATGTGGCAGGTTTATGTTCTGACGATGGCAGGCATCTGGTTATGATGCCACATCTGGAAAGATCATTCTTTCCATGGCAATGCGGATATTATCCCTCCGATAAAAGGAATGATGAAGTTACTCCATGGATCAAAGCCTTCGTTAATGCAAGGCAATGGATCGAGGTAAAAGTCAGCGGGTCATTGGAGTAAGAATAACAGACATCAGTTTGGTGTCGTCGGGGCTCGATGAATTGCTGTTCATTGCTTCCTTTGGCAGTACCTTTTCACTTATCACCTGAATGCTGTATTCCCCGGGCTCTGAAAAGTAAAATGAACCGGCATAGGAATCTGCCCTGAAATAGGGGATGAAACATCCCCTGAGTTCAGCACCACCCTGTCAATTTCCGGATCAACCTCAATCAGCTTGTCAAGAAGGCTTATCTTGACTGAATTGATATAGCTGAGATTAGTGGTATCCTTTGTGGCGCTTGAAAGCCAGACCTTATAGGTACCTGGCTTTGATACCAAAACGGTCCATTCGGCAGTGTTGCTTGCAGGATTGTCCGCATCGCTGTAACAGGCAGCATCTGACATGTTAAGCGCAAAAGTTCCATCCGAGTCCTGCAAAACTGCATTTTCTGATACATTGCTGAAATCAGTTTTATTTCCGCACGACCAGACCAATAGCAAAACAAGACCTGCAAGAGTAAAGATTTTTCTGTTCATATATTTATGCTTTTATGACTAACAACTTTTTGATAACGTTAAAAGAATAATTTCAGTATAGTTAAAAGTGCGAAAAAACAAAAAAAATACCAAAGCTGTGGAAAACGGGGTATAAGTTATTAACAATTACAGGTGAATGATTGCACCATATCCTGTTATTCTATCCCTGCAGATTCCTTCACATTCTTCCTGAAGCTAACTGAATTTTTTTTTACAGCCGGAGGAGATGCTATAGCTTCAGCAACAATTTCCGAAATATCAGTCACTTTTGTTTTTGTTGCAGGAGCGAGCGTCTTTTTGCATAGCGGGCAGGATGTAACAAGATAATCGGGTTTTTCTTCAGTGAGCACAGCGGCAACATCTGCAGCTATCTTCCGCTTGTTTTCCTGGCCGAGCATAATATTGCCAAGGCTTCCGCCGCAGCATAATGAATTCTCATCGTCAAAACCGGTGGTTTCAAGATTTGAAACATGCCTTAGAACATCTCTGGGCTCATCATAAACACCTGAGCCTCTTCCAAGTTCGCAGGGAGTATGATAAGTTACCCTCTTCTGAAGGAAATTCATCTTCAGGGATCCTTCGTCAATAAGGTTCTTTATAAACTGGGAATGATGAAGCACTTCAACATCAAGATAATAGCTCTCCCTGAACACCTTGTAGCAGATCGGGCATGATGTCACAAGGGTATGGGCCCCAGATTTCCATATTACCTGTGAATTGTAGTTTATCAGTTCCCTTGCCTCCTTATCCTGGCCTGCCAGCATCAAAGGCCTTCCGCAGCAGACTCCGCCCTTTTCATCGATGAATGACCAGTTTACTCCCGAAGAATTCATAATCCTTGTCATTGCATTCTTTATTGAAGGGGTCAGATGGGTCATGCATCCGGCAAAATAAAGAACATCTGCCTTTGATGGATTGGTTTCGGGGAGAAAGTCAAAGGAGCTTTTAATATTCGGTTTTGCTGCCGGAATGTTCTGTTTGCTCCGGAAGTATCCCTTCCATGAATTTGAATACAGGATCTCCGAATCCCCTGCCCTTCTTGCTATCATCCTGATCGGCGACAATTCAATCCCTACCGGGCACACCTGGTCGCACCTCCCGCACAAGAGGCAATTTTGGGCGATATCAAAGGTATCGCCGTTATTCCTGATTGCTTTCATCAGGTAGGCCGACTGAATGGTGTTGATCCCTGCTGAAAAGTTAAGCTGGCATGCGTCAATGCATATTCCGCATGATGAGCAAGAGTGGACCTCAACTTCCGAGAAAGTTCCGGCTTTATCACCCGTCCTTATCCCGGAATTACGCATGAATATCAGGAACAGTTCAGTGGGTATATGAAGGTATCTTGTAAGGGGCAGAAGGATGAAAAAAGTTCCCAGTGAAAGTGAATAGAGCCACCAGAACGGATATGCCGCTTCACGTGCGGGAAGAAATGATGCGAACCATGATCCCAGAGTTCCTGTAAGAAAACTTCCGGTACCGTATGCTCCGCTTGTAAGACTTTCGGCTATAAGACGGCTGGGGAAAATAAGCCAGAGGGATGTAAGGGCAACCTTGTCGAGGAGCTTGAGCCGGGTTGTCTTTTTCATTCCAACAGCCTTTGAGGAGAATCTTTTTATTACAGCCAGGACCAGGCCTGAAAGGACAAATGCAAGGATGAGGTCCATCAGGAATGAGTAGCCTGCTTCAAAGAATGTCTTGCCATGGTCGGGATTGAAGAATTTAAAGAAAATAGCCTTATAGGGCGGATTAAGATGTTTTTCACCAAATATATCCGCTTCGATCGTACCGAATAATATCAGAAGGAACCATCCGAAAGCGAGGCTCAAGTGCATATATCCGAGGCGCGGGTTTGCTTTGAGTATCTTTCTGTGAATGAGGCTTTCCAGGAAGATTTCCTTCAGGCTCTGGCCAAATGCCTTTCCGAAAAAGCCTCTTTGAAGCCGAAGTTTGTCGGGCCGCGAAAGCTCCCTGAACCATAAGATGCTTCTGGCTACAGCATAAATGAGAATGAAGTAAAGCCCGAGATTAAATGGTATTACAAACGGATCAAACTGCATAATCCTCCTTTTTTTGAAAAGCCTGTCTGGCAAGAAATACAACGTTCCGCGTATTAACGCCCCTGGGGCAGACAAGAGAACATTTTCCGCAGAGCATGCATTTCTTTATTTTCTTCCTGACCTGTTCATTCTCGCCGCGTTTCAATAAAATATGAATTTCCCTGAGACTGAATTCAGTAAAACTCCCCGTGGTGCAAGTTGCTGAGCAACCTCCACATTCGATGCATGCCCCAAAGCTAGGTTCCCTTTCGAGAATATAACCGGCTATGGTGCGGTCGTTCGCATCAAAGTCGATGACACGTGCCTTTGAAAGGGAAAACCCAAACTTCTCCATGTTACTTATTTATGTTTCTTAAGTAGTCAATTATATCGGTAACCGCACTGCGCGCATGAGAAATGGTTTCGGTAATATTCATTGGTGCAGTGCATGTACCGGCATAAAATATACCTTTTACGTTGCTTTTATTGCTTCCGAAATGATGATCGGCGGGGGCAAAAAACCTGTTTTCACCAGTTTTCAGCTTACCTGCTTCAGCGAGCCTTGTGCCATCCTCCGACATTTCCATTCCGGCCATCAGAACAAGCATGTCGAGTTCCATTTTGAGCGGCCGGCCAACAAGGGTATCTTCGACCTTGACAACCAGCTTATTGTCTATGCTGACACCAACTTCTGAGACTTTTCCCCTTATAAAGCCGACTCCATGCTTCTCCTGGGCCTCCCTGTAAAGTTCCTCATATAATGCTCCGCCCATTCTCATGTCCATGTAAAAGCAGAACACCCTGCAATCGGGAAGATTCTTCCTGAGCTCCATTGCCTGTTTTACGGCAGTCACGCAGCACAGCTTCGAGCAATAGAGATTCCCGACCTTTTCGTCCCTCGACCCTACACAATGCACAACACCAATTCTCCCGGGCTTCTTTCCATTTTTAAGTTTCAGTTCCCTGTTCCGGAACATCTTCTCAAGATCCGACGATGTGATTACATTGTCGTATATTCCATAGCCGTACTCTTCTTTCCTTTCACTCCTGAAAAGGTCAAACCCGGTAGCCATAAGAATTGCGTCGGCTTTTATATCCTCACCATTCCCTGTGCTTACAATAAACTCATTTCCCTTTCTGCGGAATCCGCTGACTGTTTTGCCAGCCAGCAGTTTAATATGTTCATCATCAATCTGGCGGTTGAGATAATCGAGGACTTCATCACTGCTCCGACGGTCGGGGAAAAGATGATACCAATCCTTCAGGTGTCCGCCCATATCCTTTTCCTTTTCAATGAGAGTAACCGACAGGCCTGCTTTTGCAAGCTGCCCCGCTGCCTCCATTCCGGCTGTTCCACCGCCTATCACAACAATGCTTCCTGTCATATCAGGCATTTATCAGGTTTCCGGGAATTGGCATCTGCCGGCCATCTTTGGTTTTGAATTTGTCTTTTTTGTCTGTCGTAATACCCATCTTTTCAAGCAACGGTTCCGACTGGACCATATGATACTGAAGGCCGAGATCCCATGGATTGTAGCCCATTACCAGGCCTGCAAGCTCCTCGTAGGTCAGGACAGGAACTGATTGACCTTCAACCCCGTAAGTTGTACCCTCCATCTCTTTTATTGTGTACTGCCACTTATCCATAAACATGTTGCATCCCGGACAGTTGGTCAGGACAAGATCAGGTTTGAACGGCTGCATCGATGAAAATTTCTTGGCCGTGTTTGAGATTGAATATCCGCGGTTGGCCTGTACAAGATATTGCCTGAATCCGAAACCGCAGCAGTGCCTTCTTTCTGGATAATCAACAACCTCTCCCCCCCACGCTTCGGCCATTCCGCTCAGGACACGGGGAAATTCAGCCCCTCCGACACCGAATTTCGGAAACATCTTTGCATAATGACACCCGATATGCTCAACAACCTTAAGGGGTTCTCCGGTCTTTTTATCAATAAGAAGATTTTTTGCCCTTCCAGCAATCTCATTCCTGAATTTATAGATTATATCACTTGTGTGTGCCATATTTTCGGGAATATCGAATTCCCTCCCGGTAGCTTTAAACAGATATTCCCTTGTTTTCTCCAATTCTTCGGGAAAATGTTTCCATGTCTCAAGGATCTCTGTATAAATGCCAAATGAAGTAACGCATGAGATTGCAATATTCCTGTATCCCGATTCCTTCATAAGAGCAAAATGACGGGCAACGACTGTCATTATAGTCTGCATCGGAACTATATCGCCATGATACCCAATACCAGTGCAGGTGGTGTGGGATGGATTCTCATAAACATCTTTTCCAAGTACATTTCTCATGAAGTCGAGGAAGAATTGTTCCGATCCCGGGTAGAAACTTTGACGGATGCACGACCTGACATAGAAAAAGTGATCATCAGCGATCTCCTTCTGGTAATCGGACCAGATCCTTTTTTTCCCTTCGTTTTCCATAATGTAGTATATCAGGTTGTGTGAGTTCCGTTGTTCGCAGTATAAACTTCAATAAAATACTCATTATCAATGCCTTCATTACTGAATTGAAGTCCCATTTCTAATGCCTTCTTTTTTGAATGCTCTTCGATTGTATTAAAGAACTCCGTACCGCCAGTAACCTCAAAAATCTTTCTGAGCTCTTCCTTAGCATCCTCGGGGATTTTTCTCAGCGGTCCGGCACCAAGCTCATTTATCTGGCCTCCAAGACGTTCATAAACATCGTGCGTATTATTGAGGATATATTTCCATATCGGACCCTGCTCAAGATGCATTTCGGGCTTCACTGCATATGTTGCAACACAGTATCCGTATTTAAAGATATTTTCGCCTACTGTCCTTTTTATTGCAAACTGCTGCCTTCCCTTTTCCGACTCGGTAAAGAATCCCAGCTTTTGCGAGAGGGTTCTGAGTGCCATAATAACAAGAGCAGGTGTATTGCCTCTCGGACATCTTGTCTTGCACGACATGCACTCACCGCAATACCAGATAGTTTCAGACTTGAGAAGCTTTTCTATCTCCTCATTTTCGCCCCCCTGGACAAGGTCAACAATTTTCCGTGGGTCATAATCATAGAATTCGGCCGCTGGACAAATTGCCGTGCATACACCGCAATTCATGCATGCGTTCAGCCCCTCTTCAAACCTGACATCCTGCATCAGCAAATCGTGATAGTTCGCCATCCGTAATCTTATTTGGAATTAACAGCTTCTGTTAAATTATTAACAGCAAAAGTATCCTTTTCAAATAAGGCATATAAGAGGGTTAAAGCCTATTTTGTGTGAGTATTTATACCCATAAGAAAGGCAGGGGGCGGGGAGCAGGGGGCAGGGGGCAGTTCTTCCTGGCTTCGCTCTTGGGAGGGGCCGGAGGTGGGTTTCTTCAAGGCTCCCCTCCCGGGAGAGCCTTCCCCGCTTCGGCGGGAAGCTGGGGGTGGGTTAAATAATTTTTGTATTTTTGAATTATGAAACTTATTGCTGAAAGCGGCGGTACCAAAACCCAATGGTGCGGGGTATCCCAGTCAATTGAAACTGAGATAGTCTCGACAATCGGTATGAATCCCAATTTTGTAACTGAGGAAACTATCAGTGAAGTGCTATCCTTCGAAGTACTGCCTGCACTTAATAATCCTCCCATTGAGGAGGTTTGGTTTTATGGAGCGGGTTGTTCCGGTAAGGCTATGGAAAAGAAAATTATATCTGCCATAGGATCCGTTTTACCATCGGCCGCAATCCGCGTCTTTTCCGACCTGACCGGAGCTGCACGGGGATTGCTCGGAAATAGGAAAGGATACATCTGCATGATAGGTACAGGCTCAAACTCAGGCTATTATGACGGCAGAAATATTACGGCCAATGTTCCGCCCCTGGGTTTTATACTGGGTGACGAGGGAAGCGGCGCTGCATTGGGGAAAAGGCTTCTTGCGGATTTCCTCAGGGGTATCATGCCCCAGAAACTAGCTGATGAATTCAGGAACATTTATGGCGCTGAAAAGGATGAGATAGTAAGCAATGTGTACAGGGGAGTCTTTCCCAGCCGGTATATAGGCGGATTCGTCCAGTTCCTTAAGGAACATATTTCTGATCCCTACTGCAGGGAATTTGTCAGGAAATCTTTCGGTGAATTTGTTGAAAGAAATCTGAAACTTTATAAAACAACAGGAAAAACCGAAATAGCCGTTACGGGATCTGTTGCCTGGCATTTCAGGGAGATCCTTGAAGAGGTCTTCGTGGAGAACGACTTTATTATCACCACTTTGATTACCGGACCGATAGAAGGATTGATTCAGTATCATAAATCAAATAATTGAATCTTAATAATTTTAAATAAATTGCCATAAATTAAAAATCCATTGAACATAAAGTTATTAAAGTCAATAGAAATATGGAAAAGGAGCAATAATATAATTCTTTTAGTTTCACAGCGATCCTTAGAGATTTATAGAGATCTGATTTCTTAACTTTCGTGATCTTCAATAATTCTTCTTGTGTTGCTCTGGGATAAATTCCTAAACCAGCTTAACAAATAACTAAAATACGCTATATTATTATCATAACAATGATCAGCATTACAGAATCCGAATCCTTATACCACGACCTTGAAAAAATGTCCGTAAGGGAGTTACTTGAATCAATAAATACTGAAGATCAAAAGGTACCACTTATTGTAAAAAACACAATCCCAGAGATCGAAAAGCTTGTTGAAGCTATTGTCTCGAGAATGAAGAAAGGCGGGAGGTTGTTTTATCTGGGCGCAGGAACCAGCGGGCGCCTTGGGATTGTAGATGCCTCCGAAATCCCTCCCACTTTCGGTCTCGATCACGGATATGTAATCGGACTAATAGCAGGTGGCGACGGAGCTATTCGTAAGGCAGTTGAAATGGCTGAAGACAATGAGGAACTGGGGTGGAACGATCTTAAGCCTTACAATCTCTCCCAAAGGGATGTTATAATCGGTATTGCAGCTTCCGGGACAACACCCTATGTCATCGGAGCATTGAAAAGAGCAAGGCAGAACGGGATTTATACAGGTGCAATAACCTGTAATTCAGGAACTCCGCTTGCAGAACAGGCTGACGTGGCCATAGAAGTAATTACAGGTCCGGAGTTTGTTACCGGCAGCACCCGGATGAAAGCCGGAACAGCTCAGAAACTTGTCCTGAATATGATCACGACTTCAACGATGATCAGACTGGGCAGGGTGAAAGGTAACAAGATGATTAATATGCAGCTTACCAATCAGAAGCTAATCCGGAGGGGAACAAAAATGATATCTGACGAAACCGGGCTGGATGCCGAAACATCAAAGAAACTGCTTCTGCTTCACGGCTCGGTGAAGAAGGTGCTGGATTCATTCAATGGAGGATGAAGGCACAAGGCACAAGACACAAGACACAAGACGGAAGGGGAATTGAAAATGAGCCGTGAGTCGTGAGCCGTGAGTCGTGGCCTGAGTCCTGAGCCGTGAGTCGTGAGCCGTGAGTCCTGAGCCGTGAGTCGGAGCCGTGAGTCTTGAGTCGTGAGTCTTGAGCCGTGAGTCGTGAGCCGTGAGCCGTGAGCCGTGAGTCGTGAGCCGTGAGTTGTGAGCCGTGAGTCTTGAGCCGTGAGTCGTGAGCCGTGAGTCGTGAGCCGTGAGTCGTGAGTCTTGAGCCGTGAGCCGTGAGCCGTTATTCCGGGCAATTGCAGGGTTTTATTTTTCGCTTGTTTTTATCCTGCAATGCCTTATTAACCTTGAAGGTAAGGTAAGCACTGCCTGCTCCGATCAGAGCTCCCACAGCAACATCGGATGGATAGTGAACACCTAGGTGCATCCTTGAATAAGCCATTGTTCCGGCATAGGCAAAAGAGGGTGCAATAACGTACCATCTGGGCCAGGCAAGGCTGAGAGAGGTGGCAGTTGCAAATGAACTTGAGGTGTGTCCTGATGGAAATGAAGGGCTGCCTGCATCTGCTTTTTTGAAAATATCAGGATACTTTTCAAACGGCCTTTCACGGTTAACCGAGTATTTGAGCACACTCGTCAAACCTTCATTTATTATTGACGCTGCAGCCAGAACAATAGCGCTTCTCAACATTTCATCATCATCTCCCAATAAACCGGCACCTGCAAGTATTATCGGCATTCCGACTGCAACATAAGCACCAGAATTTGAGATAAAACGGAAGTACTTATCGGAATTAAGGGTTTCCTCTGAATTAATCAATCTCAGTAACCTTACGTCCATGCTCTGTGAAAAAATCGCAGCGGGCCAAAGAACAAAAAGAAATATGAAAAGTGACCTGTTCAAAGGGTATTTTGTTTCAGCATTAACGTCAATCAGCTTTAAAATTAATATTTTTATGACAGATTAAACTGTTTGACATGAAGAATGACAAGATACCTGACCAGCTATGTGAACGTTATCCTGAACTTGTCGTTGTGAAGAGTTCCATTGCTGAGGCAGCCAGGCTGATTATCGGCTGTTATGAAAGCGGAGGGAAACTTCTTGTTTGCGGAAACGGGGGAAGCAGTGCCGATTCTGACCATTTTGCAGCCGAGATGATGAAGAGCTTTGAGTCCAGCCGCCCGCTCGATGAGAGCCTTAAGGAAAGATTAACCGCGATTTCAGGGAGCAGGGGCAGGATCCTGGCTGAAAAGCTCGAACATGGATTGCCGGCAATATCACTGACTTCAAACACAGCCCTGTCAACTGCCATATCAAATGACATCGATCCGTCGCTTGTTTTTGCCCAGCAGCTGATCGGCTATGGCAACGAGGGTGATGTGCTTATCGGAATAAGCACATCGGGCAACTCTCAAAATGTAGTGGATGCCTGCATCACCGCCAGGGCATTGAATATGAATGTCATCGGAATCACAGGAGAAACCGGGGGGAAAATGAAACATCATTGCGATATCCTCATAAACGTGCCTGAAACAAGGACCGCCCGGGTTCAGGAACTCCATCTGCCTGTCCTTCATGCTGTTTGTCTCATTGTTGAAAATCATTTCTATTCCAGATAATACTGTATAATTATGAGCCCGGAATTTCTAAAGGAAATACTTGAAAGGATCAAAAGTGTCAGGATAGCGATCGTTGGTGATTTTTGTCTTGATGCCTACTGGTTTGTCGACGAATCGAAAAGAGAAATCTCAATTGAAACCGGAAGGCCTACGGAGCCTGTCCGGATCCAGAAGTATTCGCTGGGCGGGGCTGGGAACGTTGCCAGCAACCTTGCAGCACTAAAGATCAGTGACATCCGCGCTTTTGGAGTCATCGGAAATGATCCGTTTGGCGCTGAAATGATATCGATAATGAACCGCACAGGGATCAATACGTCGAACATGCTAATCCAGGACAATGAGTGGGCAACTCATGTCTATATTAAACCACACGTTGGTGAAAACGAGCAGAACCGTATTGATTTTGGCAATTTCAATGTTCTTTCAGTGGAGACAGCAGACAGAATGATCGGGAACCTGCAGAAAGAAGCCGGGGAGGCGGATATAGTCATAATCAATCAGCAGGTGCTCTCAGGAATTCATACAGAGTATTTCAGGACAAGGCTTGCAGAGGTGATCAGCCATTTTCCGGGGAAGATATTTATTGCCGACAGCAGGAATTTTACCGATGATTACAAAGGTGCCTGGAGGAAGATGAATGATACAGAGGCAGCAAGGCAATGCAGCATAAAAATTGAGCCCGGGGATTCCGCAGCATACAATGATGTGATTTATGCTGCGGAACAATTGTATGAGAGATACCGGACCCCCCTCCTCATTACCCGCGGCAGCAGGGGCTCGGTTGTTACTGACGATAAAGGAATAACTGAGATACGAGGTCTGATGATTATTTCAAGGACAGATACTGTGGGGGCCGGCGACAGTTATCTTGCGGGTGCCTCGGCTGCCCTTGCAGCAGGATATTCACTCGAAACCGCAGGGGAAATCGGGACCTTCACTGCCGGAGTGACTGTTCAGAAATTATTTCAGACAGGCACGGCATCTCCGGAAGAGGTCCTTAATATTGGAAGCGACGCTGATTTCATATATGAGCCTGAGCTTGCGGAAGAGATCAGGCATTCAAGATATCTTGAATGCTCAGAGATTGAAATCATAAACAGTTGGACGGCAGGACCGGCAATAAAATACGCCATTTTTGACAATGACGGTACACTGTCGACACTCCGTGAAGGATGGGAACAGATCATGGCGCCGATGATGATTAAGGCCGTTCTTGGACAAAAGTATCAGGAGGCGGATAAATCGCTGTACAACAAGGTAAAATCGGCTGTTAATGAACTGATTGACAAAACAACAGGTATCCAGACGCTTAAACAGATGAAGATCCTTACGGGACTGATCAGGGAATTTGGCCTGGTCCCCGTAGACAAAATTCTTAATGAGCACGGATACAAGGAGATATACAACAATGATTTGATGGAGATGGTCAGAAAACGTGAGGAAAAGCTTCAAAAAGGCGAACTTATGGTTAATGACCTGACAATCAAAAACGCTGTGCCTTTTCTCGAAATCCTCCGGAATAAAGGGATAAGGCTTTATCTTACAAGCGGAACCGATGAGGGAGATGTCAGGCACGAAGCGTCTGTACTTGGCTATGATTCACTTTTTGAAGGAAGGATATTCGGTGCAACCGGTGATATAAATACAGAGGCAAAGAAAATGGTTCTCGATTCGATACTCGATTCGATTGGCAGCAAGGAGGCTGCCTCAATTGTAACTTTTGGCGACGGACCCGTGGAGATAAGGGAGACTCATAAACACGGCGGGAAAACAGTCGGTGTTGCCTCCAATGAGTTAAGGCGATATGGACTGAACCAGTCAAAACGCACCAGGCTGATCAAGGCAGGGGCCGATATTGTCATACCTGATTTTTCACAGCACGGTGAATTACTTCAATTGCTAAATATTATTTAAATGGCCCATCCCGAATTTGACCGGAACAGGTTGTCCATAAAGGGGCTCAGTGAAAGAAAAAACCAGATCTCCATTAAGAAGAAAAAGGTCCCCCTTGACTTCCGGCCTGAAAATCTCAAGGATCAGGACAGGGAGCTGATCCAGAAAACTGCGATGAAAATCGCTGATTCCAGGAAAAAAAAGAGATCAGTCATCCTCGCCTTTGGCGCCCATACAATCAAGAACGGACTCGGACCCGTTCTCATTGATCTGATTCGAAAAGGATGGGTGACTCACCTCGCTACGAATGGGGCAGGCATAATTCACGACTGGGAGTTTGCTTTTCAGGGAGAATCGGGCGAAGATGTTCGCGAAAATGTAAAAAACGGACAATTCGGCATCTGGGAAGAAACGGGACTGTTCATTAACCTGGCAATTGCTATTGGCGCATTTGAAAGGCTGGGTTACGGAGAATCGGTCGGGAAAATGATCTCAAGGGAAGGTCTTACTATTCCTCAGAAGGAGTTTCTGACAGAGGAGGCGATAAAGAATATAAAGGCTGATCCGGGATATGCAGCCGCAGCCATCGATCTTTATGATGTTATTAAAAGAAGAAGGATAAAGCCCGGATTCATGAGCATTCCTCATCCCTTCAAAGAATATTCCGTCCAGTGTGCAGCTTACGATTTGGATATTTCATTTACGGGACATCCGATGATCGGACATGACATAATCTATAATCATCCGCTTAACCACGGTGCAGCAATAGGGAGAACAGCCCTCAGGGATTTTCTTTACTATGCCCACAGCGTAAGCAGCATTGGTGGGGGTGTTTATATTTCGCTTGGCTCAGCGGTAATGTCGCCGATGGTTTTCGAAAAATCACTTTCAATGGCTCAGAATATAGCCATAAAGAACGGCAGCCGCATTGATAACCATTTCATTGTGGTTGTTGACCTGGCAAAAAATGAATGGGACTGGAACAGGGATGGAGAGCCATCTGCAGACAACCCGGCATATTACCTCAGATATTGCAAAACCTTCAGCAGGATGGGCGGGAAAATGCAATATATGTCAGCCGACAACAGGGATTTCCTATGCGAACTTTACCACGTATTGTCAGCAATCGAACCGGGCTGAGATCATCTCAGCCAGATAAGAATTGCGATCGTAATCATTGTAAGTATAGCCAGATGGAGCCTCCAGTCCGAGACTCCCTTGAAGGTTGCGAGCCTTTTTGAATAGTCGATAGTCGTTTTTTCAAGCCTGTAAGCTTCGGTTTTTTCTGTAAAGGCAGAAACTGCAAATAGAACTATTGTGATCAGTATTTCGGCCCACAACCCCCGGTAACCGAAATTCAGGGTCAGTTTATGATGAAGGAAGGGAAAAATCCGGGAACCGGTTTCCGGACCCAGTATCTGGTCAATTACGAAAATTGTCGCAATGAATATTCCGAAAAAAACCGAAACAGTTGCTCCCTTAAGTGTGACCTTTTTGCTTATTATTCCAAACAGGATTGCCGGAAATACAGGTACAACAAGGTATGCCGATATTGTCTGAAGGTATTTGTACAATCCTTCCTCATTGATGTAAACAATATAAGCTGCACCAATCCCAAGCAGGGTGACAATTAAGATTACAAGCCGCCCGAGGGCCACCTCTTTTTTCTCAGCTATTCCAGGCCTGAATTCGACAATAAAATCCCTTACTACAAGTGTCGAAACCGAATTCAACACCCCGATAAGCGAGGTTATCAGGGCGGCAAGAAGTGATGCCATCAGCAAACCCCTCAATCCTGTGGGAAGCAGTTTGTTCAGGAGAAGGACAAATGTCTGTTTTGTTTCATCACCCTGCAGCTCGCCAGGGAACAGGGCAAAGGCAATTACGCCCGGAAGGGCAAAAATAAATACCGGCAGAAGTTTCAGGAGTGTTGCGAACATAGCGCCCCTCCTCGCGTTCTTGAGATCAGGAGCCGCAAGAACCCTTTGAACATTAACCTGGTCCATTCCCCAGTAAAAAATACCCGCATAGAAAGCAGTTGCAAGAATTCCCCAGAAGGGATAAACCGGATCGTCATAAGGTTTTGCAATCGACATCATCTGCGGAGCTTTTTCCATCAGGCCTTCCCATCCTCCTACCTTGCCCAGCCCGATAAAAAGCATGATCATCGATCCTGCGATCATGATAATCACCTGTATCGAGTCGGTATATGCCACTGCAGTAAATCCGCCGTATATTGTGAAAAGGGCCACAATAATTCCGATGCAGAGAATTGTCGGCATTATTTCCCATCCCATTATGCTGTGAAGCACTAGCGCTCCGGCAAAGAGGGTGAAGGCAAGCTTGGTCATAATGCTGATAATAAGCATCAGTCCAGAGAAAAATGTCCGGGCGCGCCTGCTGTACCTTATTTCAAGGAATTCGGGAATGGTGAACAGCCTGTTCTTCATGTAGTAAGGGAACAAAATGGCACAGGCAACGCCCAGGGTTATAACTGTTGTAAGCTCAACAAGTCCGGCCGAAAGCCCATAACGGTAAGAATCTCCCGAAAGCCCTACAAGATGTTCTGCACCGATATTTGTTGCAAACAGGGAGGCGCCGATGACCGGCCATTTGATTGACCTTCCGCCAAGAAAGAAGTTTGAACTGTTCTGACCCGATTTTTTCCGGTATGCCATATACATACCGTAACCCAGGCTTCCTGTCATAACAATGAACACCACAAGCCAGTCGAGAGAGGTCAGTGACAATTTCATATTACAACTCCGATATTATACGGTTAAGCTTGCCGATACTCAGCACCATCGACCTGACAGTGTGATAGTTGATTTTCCAGGAGTGTCCCATGTGGGTCCAGATGGGGAGACCTTCACGGGTCATGAGGGGGTACCACTCTCCCACTCCCTTGTTTATCATCTTGTCGAAAACAAACCTGTGAACAAGCGCATATGATTCCCAGTAGGCCGGGTCTTTAAACATCAGAAATGCGTCGAGCAGACCAGTCAGGACTTCGGCCTGCTGCCAGAATTCCTTCTCGCGATCGGAGACACCTCCTGAATGAGGCCCCTCAACATAAACTCCTCCATATTCAGTATCAATTCCATTATTGACAATATGATCGAAGATCGTGCGAAAATCATTTTTATAGATTTCCGGGGCAATCCCGAGGATTTCAAGAGCGTGAATCAGCAGCCAGGCAAACTCCGCATTGTGACCGAAGCAGGTGTTATCGGTGACATTGGTTTTCTTTCCTTCACCTGTAAACCTGTCCCATCCCCATATTATCTCGAATTTGATTTGCGGGGCAACTGTCCAGTCCCCGAAGAACTGAGGAATCCCGCTCCTGTAGACCGGATGATTAATCCTTTTTTGAAGAATATCTATAACCTCCAGCAGCTTCCTTCTGTGCACATCCTTCCCGGTACACTCATAAAGAGTTGTAAATGCCTCCATGAGATGCATATGAACATCGAGTGTCTTGCGGTCACCACCGGCGCTTCCCGGCCCCCGGAGGGTCCAGTCGCGCTCAAACATTTCCCAGTAACCTCCGTACATGGTATCAGCGCAATACTTCTGGATCAGGCCAAAAACCCTTTCCGCATACTCAATGCCTCGCATGTCGCCTGTAGCAAGGGTATATTCGCTCAGGGAATACATTGCAAAGCTCTGGCCATAGATGATCTTCTTATCAATCTTCACGTTCCCCTTCCGGTCCATCATCCAGTAAAACCCTTCGTGCAAACGGTCCCACATTTTGTCTATCAGAAAGTCAGCCCCGTGTTTTGCAAGATCAGCCAGCTTACCTTCTCCATAACCTGCCCGGTGGGCCGACGACAGGGTGTAAAGGCATCTGGTTTGTGCAATGAGCGATTTTTCGTCCTCGCCCGTATCCTTGCCGTCTTTGTCAAAGTGAGTAATATATCCTCCATTTTTCTGATCAGCCATTCTTGAAGTCCAGAATGGCAGCAATTCATTTACGAGATGATTCAGAGCCTCATCCCGTAATCTGGTTACTTCTTCCCTGTTCATCATTAATGATATTTATGTTTACCGGAATTGTCGAATCTGTTTCTTCCAACATTGAAGTTACGCTGGCATATCTCCATGTTTTAAGAAGGAGCCTGGCGAAGAAGAACAGCTGTGAAACAAATAACAGTAGAAATACACCGCCGCCTGTTACGGGTTTCCAGGCCGGAAGTATCATCATGATCAGGATTCCGAGAGCTGACTGAGCCATGATCACCAGAACCATCATGATGTATGATGACCATAATTTGCTGAAAGTATGGCTGAAACCGAAACCGATGGCCCTGAAGGCAGATTCGTTTTCATGTGCTGCCTTCCATGCCCTCGAATAATCTGCAGCAAGAAGGAATATGGGTATCAGAAGTAATGCAACTGTGCCCGCCGATATTATAACCACAAAACGGGTGGTTTCAGACATTGTTTCAGACAAGCTGGCAATACCCAGCGGAATACCCAGGACTGCAGCGGTGACAAAATAAAATATCAGGGTAATTGCAAGTGAGATAACCAGAAACGGCCAGAAGTTTTTTGAACCTGAACGGAAGAATTCTGAAGCTGAAAATTTTCCATATTCTTTTCGGATGCTCCCGAAGAGTCCCGCTGACAGGAATGCATTAAGCAGGAATCCAACCAGGTAAACCATGATAAAACCTCCGGTTACAGATGATAAAATGGTTTTCAGGGTTGGTCCGAGATCCGTAAAAACCTCGATATCCAGACCGCCGGCCAGCCTTTCGGTTATCATGCTGCTGCCAAAAGCTGATCTAAGTGAACCCCGTAAAGGATAGATAAAAACAAGCACAAGAAGAAAAAAGGCAAGCCAGACGATAAGTATGCCTTGACGTGATCTCCATGCCCGGGAAAAACCTGATTTCAGATAATTGAAAATCTTCATATTGATCACATTTACAATAATATAATACTGAGATAGAATTGGATGAAGGTGAGCAGACGGTTCACGAGCCTGTGCAAAACGGTTCTCTGTGGTTCCTCCGTAAAGGAGTTGTTGATGAAATTCACATCCATCACTATCCTGAATTCCGGGTCGATCTTGACCCATTCTATTTCCCTGTAACCTGTATAGGTAAAGTCCTTATATCTCGCTTTCCCATCCCATTTTTCAAGTATTTCATCGCCGTTTTTAAAATGAATCAGAACGTCAACAGGCAGCATGACTTCTCCTGCCCTTTCGAGCATTGCGACAGAAGTAAAGAGAGAATCGGTTCCGGGCCACTCGTTGGCGATTGCATCGGCTGTGGCAGCTTTGCCTTCCGGTTTCCGATATTTCCTGTTGCTGATCCCTGATACTTTGTAATCGCAGATACCCGATCCATAAAGTGTCTGATCAAAGAACCAGTTCATATCAGGTCCGAACTTGCCGCCATGCTCTTTTTGCACAACTTCATTTACAACATTTACAAAATCCTTTCCTGATGGATGCTTGAAGGCCCATTTCCTGTAATACTCCCTGAATACATTATCCATAGTTTCTTCGCCGATAATACCTTCAAGGGTATGGAGCCAGACAGCCGCCTTCTGGTACGACATCATAAAGTAGGTTTCACGGGGATAATTCCAGGAGAATTCATTGTTACTTATAATATGCCTTACCGGTGATGTTGTATAGGTAAGTCTGGCAGAGGATTTATCAGAGAGTTTGAGAAACCTGTGGTTTACTAAACCGGAATTGCTCCCGTAGTAATTGTCCATGATCCTCCCTTCCCAATAGGAATTAACTCCTTCATCGAGCCATGGCTCCTCAAATTCGTTGCTGGCCAGGATCCCCATGAAATAGGCGTGGCCAAACTCATGAACAGTGATCATTTCGGGCTTGTGCCTCCATTCCGGCATGACTGTGGCGGATTCCGAGGTAAAGAGGGTTGTGTATTCCATTCCTCCTGCACCCGCTCCTATTGAGGGAGGATCAACAAACGTGAGATGGGGCCATGGATATGGCCCGACATTCTCATCAAGATATTCAAGGGCATTCTTAACTGCCATAAATTGCCTGTCCGCCTGCTTCACCCTGTTCCGTGGGATCAGTAGGGTGATATCTACATTTTTCCATTTATCCGTAAAAACAGAGTACCCGGGCCAGGCTGTCCAGGCAAAATCAACTATATCTTCGGCGCGGAAGATGAGGGTTTTCATTTCCCCGTCAGTTCTCTCTGATATCAGCTTTCCTCCCGAACCAGTAACATATTCAGCGGGTAAGTTAATTGTTACATCATAAACGCTGTGGTTCGAATAGAACTCCGAATTGGCATGAAACTGATGGCAGTTCCATGCTCCCCTGACTGCGTATCTCATTCCTGCAGGCTCATATACACCAAACTTAGGGAACCACTGGGCAACAAAATAGAAGTCACCTGTATATCCCGTTCTCCTTATCCTAGATGGCAGTTTAGTTTCAAAATCGATTCTGACTGATACTGTATCGCCCGGCAAGGCTGGTTTGGGAAGCAGGATCCGTGCCACGGTTTTGTCATCTCGGTTCCCGTCATCCGGACTTATGTATTCCATTGAAGGCAGCAGATCAATGCCATTTTCATTCCTGAATGAACTGATCTCAATCCATCCCAGGTCAGAATCCTTATTCCCGGGCGAACCTCCCATCTCACTGTAATATGTTGTCCTGTTGCTCCTGAAGGCATTCATGTAGACATGCATTTGTATATCGGGAACGGTATCAGAGGATTTGTTAACCCAGAAAGCTTCCATGTTACCCTTCACGGTTTTGGAACCGGTGTCGAGGCTGACATTCATTTTGTATCCGGTGATCCTTTCGCTGAGAGGCACCTTGTTTATTATCTGAGCATTGAGAGGACAGATTACCAGGAATACAAAAAATAAAATGATATAATTACTCTTCATTTACCATCACCATCTGTTTCACATTTGCATACCATCCATTTAAAAGAATATAGGATAATAAATCCTTTGTGTCCTTAGTGTGTACTTTGTGTCCTTCCTAGTTAAAGGATTTTTTTACCACAAAGGATACGAAGGCTATCACAAAGGACACGAAGGTTTACTGGTACATCGAGTGACCAGTTATTTCCTGTTGTCAGAACTTATTTCGGGAGCTCTTCTTTGGTGAGAGTCAAAGGTATCTCACCATCAGGAGCAACTGCAACACCTGTCATTTTGATTTCGCTTTCCGTCTTGAGGTTTATTGAAATCTGGGCTCCGTCGAGAAGAACGTAAAATGAAATTGTATCGTTTTCAACCTTTGTTTGTTCCCCGGATATTTTATACTCGCTTCCAGGCATTGAAATCAACGTTGAATATTTGTTTTCGGTAAATGAAAACTCGATGGTTCCGGTATTGTATCCTTCCGGAGCATAGGGAGCTTCAAATTTCCATTTTCCGACAGGATTGGCCTTTTTGGGGGTTGTCTGCGCTGATACAGCACAAATAGCAAATAATGAGATCATTAAATACGTAAAGATATTTTTCTTCATAGCTGAGAGTTTTATTTGATTTCAAATATAATTATCTAAAGCGATAAAACTTAAAATGTAAGTAATAATTTGGAGGTTAGTATCTGCTGTCCGTATTGTCCAGCTCCTTCAGAGCTGAATATTCAAGGGGGAGCGCCTTACCTCCGGTTGCACCGGAGGTTATTCACATACGTCTCCTCCAGAGAAGCTGCCGGTGGATGGATGATCCTGCGGATCATGTCTTTGCCAGTAAGTGGATTGGTTGGTTACGGATCCGGATCCAATAGTCCAGCTCCTGCCTGAATTTTAGTGGGCACACCTTACCTGCGACTTCCCCGGAGGTTACTCACAATAAGTCATATTCATGACTTCCTTGTTAAGCCCCTGACAGGGTTTGCATGCTTCAAAGACCATGTTTCCGGCATTCTCCGGGAGGGTAAATTATGGTATCGTTTTAAGCCCATTTTTGACCCGGGATTTCTTTTTCCGACTATGGAAAGCCCTGAAAGAGCTGAACAAAGGCACCACGGCTGTGGTGCGATGTGAATAACCACCGGTGCAACCGGTGGTAGACGCCCCCCCAATGATGTCAAGCCCTGAAAGGGCGAAACAAAGGCATCATGTCAGTGGTGCGATATGAAAAGGAACCTTGTTGAGGTTCCATCATTGCTAACAGGTCCGCCACAATATCAGGGAGAACCCCGGAGCGGGTTCCACAAAGGATATGGAACCACTCCGTGGTTCAGAATCATATTAATTAAACCATCATACTAGCATTGATGGAATCGCTCCGCGATACAGTATGGAGAAGCCACTCAATTACATGAGGATTAGGACCTGTTTATACCCAGACGGCACCTTAACACTGGTGAAATTAGGCCGGATACCTCACAATGATGGTAAGGAAAGGGCGATACTGAAATAAAAACTTTCATTTGATACTATCTATATCCCCTTGTGTGTTGATATTTGTGAAAGCCCTTCTGTTTTCCTCCGAATCCTGCAGAATAAAATAATCTACGTGTAATCCACTTAAAAAATCCCTTACTGACCTGTTTTTTCCTTCTGCAAGGAACCTTTCCATGCGCTCCAGAACCGAAATCCTGTAGATGGAGTGGAGCGGTTCGATCAGTTCTCCGATCATGGGGATCAGGATTTCAGACTCATTTAACCTGAATTGCCTTATCTGCTCTGCAATTATATCTTTATTAAGAAACGGCATGTCGCCGGCAAAAACAAAAATTGAATCATTTTCCGACGATTTAAGGCCTGAATGAATTCCGGCCAGCGGACCGGCATTTTGAAAATGGTCACCAACTGTCATATACCAGGAAAGATCCTGGAATTCAGAGGGTGTGTTTGTTACGATTATTATCTCGCTGAACAGATCTTCAATAGTTCTTATGATCCTTGATATAATCCGTTCACCGTCGACACGGATATTGGGTTTTGCAAGTCCGCCAAAACGGCTGCCGGCGCCCCCGGCAAGGATTACACCCGAAATCGCGTCTTCCCTTATCGAATTCACAGGTTTTGCTTCTATGTATTTGATTTCGATATTATTAGGATTGATTTTAGCCATTACAAATTGATAAAAAAGACTTTTTTTAGAAAAACAGATGTAATGGAATAATCAAATATATCTATATTATTTAATATTTTATTTTTTTTACTTTTGCTGTGAAATAATTAACAATACCAGTTTATGAAAAACCTTTTAATCCTTGGTGCGGGGACCGGAGGCACTATGATGGCAAACAAGATGAGAAAAGAACTGCCCCGCGAGGAGTGGAACATTACAATTGTTGATCAGGAAAAAATCCATTATTACCAGCCAGGATTTCTTTTTATACCATTTGGCTTCTATAAAAAAGCAGATGTCATTAAACCAAAGCAAAGTTTTTTCCCGATTGGTGTGAATGCCATCTTTGAGACAATTGACATGATTGATGCTCAGGCTAATAAAGTACATCTTGTTAATGGGAAAGTACTTCTTTACGACTTGCTGATAATAGCCACCGGGACCAGGATAAGACCTGAAGAGACTCCCGGATTAAAGGGAGAACTGTGGTACAAATCGATTTTTGACTTTTACACTATTGAGGGGGCCGAGGCATTGGCCAGGTTTTTCAAGACATGGGAAGGCGGCAACCTTGTGGTTAATGTCGCCGATAATCCGATTAAGTGCCCTGTTGCACCTCTTGAGTTCCTGTTTTATGCAGATGCATTCTTTACCGAAAGAGGGATGCGGGACAAAGTCCACATTAAATATGTGACACCGCTGACGGGAGCATTTACCAAACCCCGCTCCGCTAAACTTCTGGGAAGCCTGCTCGAAAGCAAGAACATTGAGATGGTTACTGACTTCTTCATTGGGGAAGTTGATAATGAAAAAAAGATTATAAGAGATTTTGGAGGACGGGAAGAGCCCTTCGATTGTCTTGTTTCAATTCCTCTGCATAATGGTGATCCTGCTATTTCAAAAAGCGGTTTAGGTGATGAGTTTGGCTTTGTTAAAGCTGACAAACACACCCTGCAATCAGTTTCGTACAAGAATATTTTTGTAATTGGCGATGCAGGCAATTTCCCATCATCAAAAGCCGGTTCTGTGGTTCATTTTCAGTCTGAGATACTAACCGAAAACCTGCTTTGTTACATTGAGGAGAGACCCTTTACCGGCAAGTTTGACGGACATGCAAACTGTTATATTGAAACCGGATATGGTAAAGGAGCATTGATCGATTTCAACTATGATACTGAACCCCTTCCAGGATACTTTCCCTTCCCCGGAATAGGTCCTTTCAGCCTTCTTAAGGAAAGCAGGTTAAACCACTACGGAAAACTGATATTTCGCTGGATTTACTGGCACATTCTTCTGAAGGGCAAAGAGATGCCGATTGAAACACATATGACAATGGCTGGTAAAAAAACCGATTAACTTATAGAGATACTAAAATGTCAGATAAATTAATACAGGAACAAATTCGGGATATAAACAGGAAGCTCGACCTGATCCTTGATGAAACTTTGGTCCAGCGGCAAAATCGGGAAATGGTTAATGATCTGGTTGATGATGTTGCTGTCATCGGGAAGGATGCTTTTAAACAAATGGTCGTTCAGCTTGATGATGCAGGAATTGAAATCGACAACGATGCGCTGAGATGTCTCATTCTTCGCCTTGTAAGGAATATCCGCAGTATGGGCATGGTCATTGAAACCCTTGAAAGCTTTACTGACCTTGCCAAGGACCTTACTCCGGTAATAAAACAGGTTGGTCTTGACGGTGTTCAGAAGTTCCATGAACTTGAACAGAAGGGGTATTTCGAAATACTGAATCAGTTTGGAAAAGCGATGGATGTCCTGCTTTCAAGATACACCTTGGAAGATCTGCAGAAATTATCCGATAATCTTATTCCTGTTGCTGATACCCTTTTCAGCATTGCTGATCCGAACCTGTTAAACAAAATAAATGCGGCATCAAAAGCTTTAAGGGATATTAATCCCGGCGACATTGAAGAATACTCTGTCTGGAAATTGATAAGACAAATGAACAAACCTGAAGTCAGAAAGAGTCTTGGATTTATAATGGCTTTTTTGCACAATATGACAAATACAGAAACAAGTAATAATTAGTTGATTAACAATTAAAAAATAAAAATTATGGCACAGAAGAAATATGCAGGGGTAACAGTCGATGTAAATGAAGAGGGTTATTTTATAAATCCTTCACAATGGACCAGGGAAATTGCTGTTGAGATTGCAAAGGAAGAGGGCATTATCCTTACCGATAAACATTATGCAATTATGGAATTTCTACGCACCAGGCAGGCCAATGGGGATGCACTTTCGATCAGGAGTATTAATCACTCAGGTGTTATTGATGTAAAGACTTTCTATCAACTGTTTCCCGGTGCGCCGCTCAAAAAAGCGACTAAAATCGCCGGAATTCCAAAACCAGCCAGTTGTGTTTAACTTTTAAGAAATATAAAAATGGAAAAATCAAATCCCGTAAAAAAAGTCAATATAATCTGTTCCAAAGGTTCAATTGAAGATGTCTATGCAGCCCTGATTATGGGAAACGGTGCAGTAATGGAAGGAATTGAAGCCAATCTTTTCTTCACATTCTTCGGACTCGATGCCATTGTTAAGAAAAGAATGGACAAACTCCATACTGCCGTTGTCGGCAATCCTGCGCTTAGACTCCCGGGCGGCATGAGAATGCCCACAATTCTTGGCATCATACCCGGAATGGAATCCTTCACCTCATGGATGATGATGAAAGAGATGGACAAACTTGATGTCCCTCCGGTAAGTGAATTTCTTGATCTTTTCACAGCCGGCGGAGGAAAGGTTTATGCCTGCAAGATGACTGTTGACATGTTCAAGATGACAATGGAGGATTTCAGCGAACACGTAAGCGGAATCATCACCGTCGGTGAGTTTTATGAACATGCTGCAGGGGAAGGATCACATATCATCTTCACCTGATTACCAGCTTCTTTCCCGGCCGGAATATCCGGTAAGCCGCTGGCCAGATTTTCATTAGGGACTTGTCCTGCTCCTGTCTTACAAGTAGAGCCAGGTTGTCAATTGCACTGCTGTTTTCTCCCGATGGGTATTTGTATCCAAGGGTGACTATCAGGACTGCATAATCATTGTATTTTCCAAGGTTCTGTCCGAGTGACTCCAGCCGTTTTTCAAGGTTCCTGATTGCCCTTGGATCAAGCGGTCTGAAAAAAAAGAGCTGGTAAAGGAAATCTTTCGTTTTTTTCCGGAATTCGTGGATGTTTTTATTTTTCGGATAATTACGAGCCTTAAGGAAGCACTCTGAAACCCTGTCAAACGTCTTCTCAAGCTCAGTCAGGATCAGGTTATGATCATGTATTTCCATAGTCTGAAACCTGATCCTGAAGCCCGACCTTCGAAGCAGGTCGATGATTCTTGCCAGGGCTTCCCTCATTTCACCTGAGGGTTCATTTATGACACCAGGTTTTTCGAGAAGCCGGTTGATTATTTCATTGTCCTTCAGATGAGCGAACAACTCCGGGAACCGTTTCCTGAGATCCTTTAGCAGCTTTCGGTGAACTGAGGTCTCGCGCCATGTCCGCATCAGCCGTCCGATCTCCCGGAAGGTCAGGTACTCCCTGGTAAAGGATGGTTCATCCATCAACGGCTTTAATAGCTTGAGGGAAGCTCTCGATTTCTTCATAAGCACCCTTACATCATGAACCACTTTTTCGTTGGGAACAGCTGCTGGATTGAGCATAGCCTGTGCCTCAGCCAGATACCCGCAAAGTACAGGCTTGATATCAGTAAGTATTTTGTTTGTTTCAGGCATTGCCGGAATTCATTTTTCGGGCTTGACTGATAAAAATAGTCATTTATTCAGAACTTATGATTAGTATTAGTTTTAATTGTTAACCTCTGTCAACCAATCATATGCGCTATACTACTTTTTATACCCTTCCAATATACTAGCCATCAGGAGCATGATTATTTGTTTTTTAACCACGGAGTATCACGGAGTATTGCACGGAGTATCACGGAGTTTTATAAATATAAAATAGTGTGACACCGTTTAGAACTTTGCGTGACTCTGTGGTTAACTCCGTATAACTCCGTGGTTAAATAAATTTCATTACTCATTTATTTTTTGCCTTTTATATAATTGAGGCTCATTATCAATAATGAAATAATAATATAATTGCTCCCGGATCATCCGGAAACAATTAATTTTAATTATCTCCAGCAAAAAACTAAATTTGTCCTTTATATTGATTTGCACCATTAATGGGTAAAATTCACAACGGACAAAAGATCGGGATACTGACAGCCGGAGGGGATTGTCCGGGAATAAACGCTGCCATAAGGGGAGTCGGGAAGACAGCCATCGTCAAATACGACATGAAGGTCATCGGCATAAGCGACGGATTCACCGGCCTTATCAACAAGGAATACCGGGAGCTTTCCGTAAACGATCTTTCAGGCATCCTAACCCTTGGCGGAACAATACTGGGAACATCACGCGAAAAACCCTTCAAGAGTGACGGCAAAAGCAAGAATGACCTGAGAAAACCGGTGCTTATAAAGGAACATTACGAGCAGATGGGTCTCGATTGCCTTGTCTGCATCGGCGGCAACGGCACATTAAAAACCGCACATCTCCTTGCTGAGGAAGGCCTTAATGTTGTAGGCATCCCGAAAACAATCGATAACGATGTATGGGGTACTGACCTTTCATTCGGATTCGACTCGGCTGTGAACATAGCCACCGAGGCCATCGACAGGCTGCACTCGACTGCCAATTCGCACAAGCGGATAATGATAATCGAGCTGATGGGGCACAATGCCGGATGGATATCATTGTATTCTGGCGTGGCCGGAGGCGGGGATGTGATCCTGATACCCGAGATACAGTATGATGAAAAAATAATCGCCGAATACCTTCTCAACCGGTTCCGGGAAAACAAGGCTTATTCGATAATGGTGGTTGCCGAAGGAATAAAAATCCCCGTTAAGGAAGAATCTGCGGCCCGTTACCTGAGCAGGAGGATCTTTGAACTTACCGGAATTGAGACAAGGGAAACAGTGCTGGGCTATATCCAGCGCGGAGGGACCCCCTCCCCCATGGACCGTGTACTGGCAACGAGATACGGCTCAGCAGCCGCCGATCTGATTGCAAAACGTGACTATGGTAAAATGGTCGCTTTGAAAAACAATGAAATTACATCAATCCCACTTGCCGAGGTTTCAGGCAGGTTAAACCTGGTGAATCCTGATAACAAGATGGTTATCAAGGCAAAAAATATGGGAACAAGCTTTGGAGACTGATATGAAGAAATTGATTTTTGTCAGGCATGGCAGAGCAGAGGAACCGGATTCCTCCGTCACCGATTATGAGAGATCCCTCACTATCAGGGGAAAAACTGTTTCTGAGCAGATGGCTCTTATCCTTAAGGAAAAAGAGAAACTCCCCGCGGTTCTGGTCACAAGTCCGGCTTTCAGGGCATATGAAACTGCCCTTATATTTGCAAGGGTCATGGGATATGATCCTGATAAAATAATCCTGAAGAACACACTCTACACACATGCCAGTCTGAAATCATTCGCCGAAATTCTGGATGAGATCAGCGATGATATCGATTGTGTTATTTTCTTTGGTCATAATCCTTCATTCACCGAGATCCCCGACCGGCTATCCAGAAGCGGAATTGATTTCGTTCCCAAAAGCGGGATCGTCGGCCTTTCATTCAGGGCTGATACATGGAAGAGGTTGCTCCGCGACAAGGGCAATATTGATTACTTTCTGAAACCTGATAAAAAGTTATGAGCAAAACGTATATCCCCAAAGAGATAAGCTGGCTTTCATTCAATGAACGGGTTCTTCAGGAGGCTGAGAACAAGGATGTTCCCCTGATGGAAAGGTTCAAATTCCTGGGGATCTATTCAAATAACCTGGATGAATATTTCAGAGTCAGGGTTGCAACGCTCAGACGGCTTTCCCAATTCGGAGCCAGGTCGCAGGAGGTACTTGGTTACAGTCCAAAAGTAACCCTGAAGAAGGTTTATGAGATAGTGCTTGAGCAAAACACCAGGTTCGAAAAGATCTATACCGGACTGCTTCAGGAACTCGAAAAGCATAATATCCATATTATAAATGAAAAACAGCTGAATCAGGAACAGGCTGAATTTGTAAGGGATTATTTTCTCAGGGAGGTTCGCAACAGGCTCATGCCTTTTCTTATTGAAAAGGATGCCGGGCTCCCCAACCTTACCGATGATGCAATATATCTGGCAATTTATCTTGCAAAGAAGAATGTTGAGAAAAAGAAATATGCATTGCTTGAGATACCTGGGGACGTACTTCCGCGATTCATAATACTCCCCGAGAAGGATGATGGGAAATACATGATTTTCCTTGATGATGTGATCAGGTTCGGACTTAAGGATATTTTTTTCCTTTTTGATTTTGACGAAATATTCGCATACACGATAAAGCTGACGAAAGATGCCGAGTTTGAGATGGTTGACGATATATCCGAAAGCTACATCGAAAAGATATCCAGGAGCCTTCAGCAGCGCAGGCACGGCAGCCCGGTCCGGTTCATCTACGACAGGAAAATGCCTCCCGACATGCTCAAGATGCTTACAAAAATGCTCAAATTCGGTCCCAATGATGTTATAATACCCGGCGACAGGTATCATAATTCAAAGGATTTCATGCGTTTACCGAATCTTGGAAAGAAAAAATTCTATTATGAGCCGCTAAAACACATCCACCACAAGGATATTCAACCTGGTAAAAGCATCCTGTCAGCTATAAAAAAGAAGGACATAATGCTATTCTTTCCGTATCATCCGTTCGAACATTTCATTGATCTTCTGAGGGAAGCCTCAATAGATCCTTATGTGACATCCATTCAGATCACTCTTTACAGGCTCGCAAGAAATTCGAGCGTGATCAATGCGCTTATGAACGCTGTAAGGAACGGCAAGAAGGTGACCACTATAGTTGAACTGCAGGCAAGGTTTGATGAGGAAGCCAACATTGAGTGGGGCAATAAGCTTATGTCGGAGGGAGTTAAGGTAATTTACGGCGTCCCCGGATTAAAAGTGCATGCAAAACTCTGCCTGATAACCAGGACCAGGGATGATATAATACAGCGCTATGCTGCAATAGGAACCGGCAATTTCAACGAAGACACAGCAAGGATCTATACAGATCATCTTCTCCTTACAAGCAATAAGAAGATCACCAACGAAGTTTTCAAGACCTTCAATTTCTTCAATGTCAATTACAGAAAAGACAATTACTATCATCTTGTCCTCTCTCCATTTTTCCTGAGGAACAAAATGACGCTTCTCATCGAAAACGAGATTAAAAATGCGAAGGCCGGAAAGAAAGCTTTCATTTACCTGAAATTAAACAACCTTACAGATTCTGAAATAATCAATCAGCTTTATGAGGCCAGCCGTGAGGGAGTTACGGTGAGGCTCATTGTCAGGGGCATGTTCTCTCTTGTAACGGGAGTCAGGGACCTTAGCGAAAACATCAAGGCGATAGGAATTGTTGACCGTTTTCTTGAACACAGCCGTTTCATGATATTCTGCAACGGAGGAAACGAGGAGTGTTATATTTCATCGGCCGACCTCATGACAAGGAATATTGAACACCGTATTGAAGTCACCTGTCCGGTTTTTGACAAGACAATAAAGAATGAACTGAAGGAGATTTTTGAAATTCAGTGGTCCGACGATGTTAAGGGCAGAAAACTCGATCCTGCACTGTCGAACAATTTCGTCAAACCCGGGAAGAGGCCGGTACGGTCGCAGACAGAGGTTTATTGCTATGTCCAGAAAACCACCGGCAAGTCAACTGAAAAATAAAAACGGATGAATACTCCTGCTTTAATAATTGGTACGGTATTTATTATCATTTTTTCATGGTCGTTCTCAATCAGGCATAAGAGGATCCACGGGATTCCACGCTTTTTTTCCTTCGAAAGCATTTACATGCTGGTACTTCTGAATATCAATTCATGGTTTCATGATCCATTCTCTTTGCATCAGGTTATTTCATGGATTTTGCTGATTCTTTCGGCATATTTCGGACTTGCAGGCTTCTTTCTCCTGAAAAGAAAAGGAAAACCTTCTGAAAATTTTGAAAATACCACCATCCTGGTGAAAACGGGTGTTTACAGCCTTATAAGACACCCTCTCTATTTTTCCCTGTTTCTTCTTGGAACAGGGGTAATGTTTAAGGAGATTTCACCCCTCACGGTCATTCTTGGAGCAATAAACCTTTTGGCTGTCTGGTTCACTGCCCTGATGGAAGAGAAGGAAATGATTGAAAAATTCGGTGAACCGTATAAGGAATACATGAAGGAGACGAAGATGTTTATTCCGTTCATTCTTTAAGAGTCGTGCAGTCATGAAGTCATGCAGTCGTGCAGTCACTAAAAAGGTAAAGACCGCAAGACTGCAAGACCGCAAGACCGCAAGACCGCACGACTGCAAGACTATTTTACTGAACAAATGCCCGTTTTGACTGTTTATTGTCTGAATAAAATAGATAAACCCATGACAAGAAGAGATTTGATTCAGAAAGTTTTTATCGGCGGCACTGCATTTTTAATACTCCCGCCTGTGCTGAGCAGCTGCTCAAAAGATGAGAATGGCAACGGAGGAACACCTCCCCCGCCGTCAAAAAAGATCACCCTCGATCTTACAAACCCAACCTACGCGGTGCTTAACACACTTGGCGGATTTATTCTGACACAGGGATTAATTGTGGCAAACACACCAAGCGGCTACGTAGCACTCGACAGTACCTGCACCCACCAGGGATGCACGATCGGTTACAGTTCGACCGCAAATAATTTCCCGTGTCCGTGCCATGGTTCCATTTATTCCGTATCGGGCGGTGTATTAAACGGGCCGACCACTGTAGCGCTGAAGTCATATTCGGCATCCAAATCCGGAAATATTCTGACGATAACCCTTTAGAATAAGAATAATCCAAAATTCAGAAGCCGCATCGGACGTTGTCCTTTGCGGCTTCCTTACACATAAACCCAATCAAAAAATAAAGCTTGAACTAATTGGTAGCCAGCCATTTCAGCGATTTCTCCGACTCGGGCTTCTCTTTTGAATAAAGAACGTCTACGAGTTTTCCGTTTTCATCTATAAGGTATTTCTGGAAGTTCCATTTGACTTCCGAATCCATCAATCCGTTTTTTGCCTTGGATGTCAGCCACTGGTAAAGCGGGTGCATGTCGTCACCCTTGACGGAGATCTTTTCCATCATAGGGAAGGTGACTCCGTAATTCTTCGAGCAGAACTCCCTGATTTCAGCAGCAGTCCCTGGTTCCTGCTTTCCGAAGTTGTTTGCAGGGAATCCTATAATCACCAGTTCTCCCTCATATTTCCTGTACATTTCCTCCAGGTCCTTGTACTGTGGTGTAAAGCCGCATTTGGATGCAACGTTTACCACCATCACTTTTTTACCTTTCAGCGACGACAGGGCAAAATCCTCTCCTTCCAGGGTCTTAACCTTAAAATCGTAAAAGCTTCCTGTCTGCGAAAATATTGCCATAGGCATCATTATTGTCAAAGCTGTAGTTAAAATTCTGTTTATTCTCATATTCGATTAAATTTTATCAATTAACACGGATTTCAAGGAATAGTTCATTTCATCTCTGTCACTGCATTCATTTCAATTCCGATAGGCATTTCCATACCCATAGATGAGATCTCCAGGTTACCCTTGAGTTTAGTCGAGGATGTAAGCTTAACCAGATACCCCTCATTAACCGCAAACAGATATTCTGAGGTGCCAGTATAGGGACCCCTTATAAAGATATCCATCCCCTGGTTTTGAACAGTCATCGTCATTGTACCTGTATGCTGACTGGAGATCTTAGCACATTCGATTCCGTTTACCGTTTCAGATCCTTCCATCTTATTGACACTCGTGTCGATAGTCTTCATGGTCAGGGAGGCAGAAGCTGTAACCACTGAATCGGTGAGATTCCATGTATCGCCGGGATTTACGGGATTTGCCGGAAGACGGGGAAAATAATCCCCGAGTGTCTGGCTCAGGTTAGTTTCACCGCTGCCCTCGATATTGTAAGTAAATGCAGCAGCATCAGCAAGATCAATAACTTTGCCGTCGGGTGCAATGACAAGTACACACAATTTTCCCTTAATCCCCTGCACTGCCCCCCCTGCGCTGCCCATCGGAGAAACAGTGGTCTGTCCGATTGTATCAACCATTACTTCGAGTTTCAGATTGTTATCCGCACTGCCTGCTGATATTACCGTACATCCAAATGCGGATTTCACATCACTCTGCATGATTTGTCCCTGAATATCCATTATCTGAACCATTGTACTGTTGGTCAGATAACTTACTGCCTTGCCGGCGGGATACTTATATTGAAGGGTAACCGGCCCCCCGGAATTCTGAGCCGGCAAAAAAGAAGAGATGCCGGAGAATATCATCATCAATCCGGCAGAAATAAGACATTTTGTAATTTGTTTTTTCATTTTTTTTAAATTTAATAGCTAATATTGGTTGGGGACTCTGTTATTTAAGTTTTATCTTAAGAACGCCGTTTGCTCCCATTGCTCCATACATCGCCGTACTGACATCGTCGACGAACTCAATCGATCTTACATATACGGGATTTATATAGGAGATATCCGAAACAATCTTATCGTCAACCACCAGAAGGACCTCTGGTGTCCGGTCGAATGACTTGAGTTTTGTATTGACTATCATATTCCCGTTTACCCTTACATTGTATATTTCGCTTGCAATGGCATCGTAGATAGACTTGTATTTGGAATAATCCTTAACCTTTTTGTTTTCTGCAGAGAACAGAGCATCCCGCAGCACCTTCTCATCGATATGTCCGTTACCGACAGCCTTATTGAAATTTTCGGCATTATCGGTATAGGCAAGATCAATCTTGTAGATAGATTCTGCTTTTACGTTTTGCTTCTTTGCAACAAACCCCGAGGCAATTACCTTCAGAACATCCTTTTTAAAGCATTTTACTGCAAAGGTACCGGCTGAGTCGGTTGTAACAGTTTCGCCCGATTTCAGGGCTCTTATAGTCACGTTTCTGAGAGGAATTGTCTTAAAGGATGTCACAACACCGGTTACGGATCGCAAGTCCTGGGCACTGACACCTGAGGTAATCAGCACTAATGACAGGACAATAACAGGGAGAATAAATATTTTCTTCATAGCATGAGTGTATGAAGCAAAGATAATAAGAATCGGGATTGTTTATGTCTCAGATAATAATTGTTGAAGACCGGATCATCTTCTGTATCTTGTTTCGCAGGGACATGGAACTTCTTTGATCTTTTTGTGCTTATTGGTAGTTGCACAGCTTCCGGTTGCAACTATTAACAGAGCGAATATCAGGGAAATCGTAAATCCTTTGAAATGAAATTTATCCCGCATGGGGAGCCTGCTCATACCTGTGCTTTTTCTACGCCTCAAAATTCTGCATAATGCCGGGATCAGGCAATTTAAGGTACCTGTTTCCTTTTATTGCGTCTGCAATCGTCAGTATCAGGAAGGCAGGAATAATCAGGATGACATATCCAGCAACGAAAAGAGCCAGAATTATTCCGTTAAGTACATTTCCCATTTTGCAATTTATTAAAATGCTCAATTTAAAGCAACCGTGATGCAGTAAACATTCCCGGATATTGCTTTAATACATTAACAGGGACTTTAGGATTATATTGTTTTTACTGAGAGGAATCATGCATGAAATGATACAAACAGGTCACCGCTACGCGGCTTGGGACAGGAGACAGAATATCGATTCTACAAACAGGTCACCGCTACGCGGCTCAATTCACTGATTATCATAGGCACAACCCGTTTGCAAAAACCGGTCTGCGTCAGGGAATTGAGCGCCGTAGGCGCGACCTGTTTGTAGAAACCGATCTTTGTCAAGAAGATGAGAGCCGTAGAGCCTGCCACGCTCTGCGTGGTGCGACCTGTTTGTAAATGGAATCCGCATCAAGATCTGTGAGTGCCGAAGAGCCTTGACTGATTTGCGGATTGTAGTAGGAAAGTGAAATATATCTTATTGTTTCAGGTAAATTATTTTCTGTAATGGATTAATTTCTTATTGTATTACGATAATTTATTGCAGTATTGTCAGACTAAAGCATGAGATTTCTCGCTTCGCTCGAAATGACAATCACATCCCCTTAAGACAGAGATAGCCCCGATCATATAATTTATATTCACCCCACTCTTCATAATTCTTATTTTGAAGCTTTACGTCAGATAATGATGTATCGTCATAAAAGACAAGATTTGGATTTTGTCAGACCACATCTTCCTTCGCCGTGATATCAGCTGTCCTGATCTCTTTTTCAAACCTATCCAAAACCGGGAATTTGCAACTTTCCCTGATATTAATCATTCCACCCCCATAGAACAGGCCGCGGGTTTCATAACCACAGTTTTTGCATGTTCCTTTAATTATACTTCCCATTACTGTAAATGATATGATTGTTAATTGATGCTATTGTAAAAATTCTGGATAAAATTGTAAAACGGGGTATGAAATTCATGGATAAAATAAATTTATGGATTAAAGCTGTACACACAGGTTGGAGGTGTCACAGATATTTTAGATAAACTGGGAAAACCGACATAAAGAATAATCATTAATATTTTCGTAAATTAAAGCCATGAAAGAATATCAACTTAGCGATACTCTGATTGCACCATGCGGGATTAATTGCGGAATCTGTTTAGGTCATCTGAGAGATAAAAACAGATGTGATGGCTGCCGGATTAAACCGGCCATTACTTTCAAGTCGATTGACAGGTGCATAATAAGAAATTGTCTTTATCTGAAAGAAACATCTTCAGGATTTTGTTATGACTGTGAGAAATACCCGTGTCAGAGATTGAGGCAACTGGATAAGAGATACAGAACAAGATACAGGGTGAGTGTAATTTCAAATCTCAATTCCATTAAAAGCACCGGAATGAAAATGTTCCTAGAATCAGAAATCACCAGGTGGACATGCAAAAGCTGCGGTGCGATTCTTTGTGTCCATCGGGAAAGCTGCCTTGATTGCGGGACTGAACGACCGGATAAAATACTATAAACCGGATTCAAATCAGTAAAAAGAAAAGATTTTCATTCGCTTCGCTCATTAACGGTCTTTTTTATTTGTCGGGGTGGCAGGATTACCTGCGGTGATCCTGGTCGGGGGGGTGATTCAAAAGAAAAAGCCTTTCATTCGCTTCGCTCATTAACGGTCTTTTTTATTTGCCCCAAACCTCAGGCAAGCCTGGGTTTGTTTCAAATAAAAAAGCCCGGCACTATCGTGCAAGGCTTTTTCTTTTGTCGGGGTGGCAGGATTCGAACCTGCGACCCTCTGGTCCCAAACCAGATGCGCTAACCGGGCTGCGCTACACCCCGCTTCGAGCGCCATAACCTTGACGGCGGCGATCAAAAAGTGCCGCAAAAATAACCCGACTTTTCTTAATATCATAATTTAACCCCTGATATTTTATTAACTACCTGTACTCTTTTAACTAATGATGGGCATTTTCAGCATGGGATTGCCGGGTCCCGAAATATGAACTATAGCCCTGAAAGGCCTTAATTAAGCTCCTTCGGAGCTAAAAATTGTTGGGTGAGTGCCTACCTCCGGTTGCACCGGAGGTTATTCACATCCTTCTCCTTCAGAGAAGCAACCGGTAGCCGGATGCTCTTTCAGAGCATGTTGTTGCAATAGCATTATCTGGTAGAGGGATGTTTCCCTAATTTATACTGTCCATCTCCTCCGGACCATGTCGCGGCCTGAGCGTTATCTGTCGGCGGGAAGTTTCTGTTTCCATTTAGGCCAGCTCCGAAGGAGCGGGACAAAGAAGTCACGTAAGTGACTGAATGTGAATAACCCCCGGTGCAACCGGGGGTAGATTATCCCATTTGATGTCAAGCCCTGAAAGGGCGACAGAAAGGTACCAAATCAATGGTACGATATGAATGGGGATAGCTGAAAAAGACCCTTAAAGAGGGTCAAATAATATTAAGAAGTCCGGTAACATTTTACTGTTTCCCGGACTTCAGCAACATTCTGGATAGCCACTTTCCTGCTTCTGGATTGCACTAACGTAGCCTGATCAGAATGAATTCTTAATGCAAAAACGTCACATCACCAACAATATTGAAATAATCGCCATCAGCATATCGTCCTGTAACCTTCCAGACATAAACGCCCTGGACTGCAAGCTTCCCATCTCCGAAATAACCATCCCATCCCTTATGAAGATCATCACTCTCATAAATCAGCACCCCCCACCTGTTGAAAATCTGAAGCTTGTAATCAACAACATTCTCATAAAACGGCCTGAACACAAAGTCCATTTCAGGATAACACCCCGTTCTCCATACTCCCCCTGTAGGACCTGTCTCGTTCCATTTGAACACATTGGGAAATCTAATTGTTCCGATTTTCCAGTCGACTCTTACGGGAGTTGCCAGAAGGGATGAATCGATACATCCGTCGCTTGAGGTTACCGTCAGCGACACTATATAATTACCCTGCTCCTCATACTTATGATACGGACTCTTTTCAGTCGAAACCTTTCCGTCGCCAAACCGCCAGAACGATAAAGAATCGTACATACTGTTGTTTGAAAATACAACTATCTGTTCATTATTCACAACATTTGTCGGATATGCATCAAAAATCGCGGAAGGGTTCTGATGAACCGTAATTATTCCGTTATGTATCGATTCGCCTGCGATATTGTAGACTATGAGCTTCACAAGGTAGGTCCCGGGTATATAATATGTATGGACCGGGTTTTCCTTGACAGAAAACTGGCCGTCACCAAAGCCCCAGATATAACTCTCCCCGTACAAACTGTTGTTTGTGAATTGAACAGTAAGTGGAGAGCAACCCGTTGTATCTGGTCCAAAATCAGCTATCGGGGCTGGCGGCATAAGGACTTTAATATGAATGGTATCCATTCCAAAGCAGCCAAACTTGTCCATAATAGTCTCATATGTAATTATATGAGTGCCCAGGCCGGCTGCTGTCGGATCAAACATATAACCTGTGACAGCAGGACCCGAGAAAATGCCTCCGGCCGGAGTTGCATTCAGTGTTACATCCGGACCATTGATATAAACGGTTCCGACATTATCAATATTCACAACCGGGATTGGAACAACTGTAACATCTTCGGTATCACCATCACTGCAATCGGGGTTTACTATGCTGTAACTGATAATATGAGTGCCTGCACCGGCAACAGCCGGATCAAAAATGTTCCCGCTAACACCCGGACCCGACCAGACTCCTCCCATATCATGTGCTGTCAGCGTAACCGGAGAACTGTTAATGCAGAGAGTATCGAGCTTATTGATTGTTGCATCTGGCACTGCAACGGTAATAGTTATCTGATCTGTGTCCATACAGCCGTTGCTATCGACTATCTTGTATGTAATCAGATGGTTGCCATAACCCGACATGGCCGGATCAAAAGTATTACCGACCATTCCGGGTCCCGACCATAATCCGCCCATATCATGGGCAGTAAGTGTTACCGTTGCATCGGTGGCACATAATGTCGGAACAGGTGTAATTGTTGCATCAGGTATTGGCACAACAGTCACAACTGAAGTATCGGAATCACTGCAGCCGTTGGCATTCGTTAACTCATACCTGATTATATGATTGCCTGCGCCTGCAACTGCCGGATTGAAGGTATTTCCCGAAACTCCTCTTCCCGACCATGTTCCTCCCGGATCATGAGCAGTCAGAGTCACCGGCGGTGCATTGCTGCACATCCTGGCGACAGGTGTTATCGTTGCATCCGGATAGGGCACTATCAGTATTATAGCCGTTGTTACAACCGGCGGATTATCTCCGTTTTGCCTGTCGCGCGGAGGACCGCTGATTTTTGGATCATCATACGGATTGCAAAAGTTCCAGTTCCTCAGCGTGACCTGGAAATATTGCCCGATGAGCTTATCATCATCAACATGGATGACATCCGACCATACACCTGATCCTGTTACCGGGCCTGTAAGTGTAATTACTCCGTCGGCATAGGGGAAGGTTCTTGATCTTCCGTCCACTGTTACAGGCCTTCCGGTCATTGTAATGTCAGTCCCGTATATCCACTGTATCCACCTGGTGTTGACATTTGGATTATCCCTTTCCTGGGGTGGGACGCAGTTGAATTGTGTAAGGTCCTGAAAACGGACATCTGCACTGTTGCCAAAACACACAGGATAAACAAGCGGATTTATATGCATATGCCCGCCGTTATGATCATCATCATCCCATACGGTAACTATCTGCTCTTGTGTTGAAGATGTACATAAAACACCATTAACTAAAAGAGTCGCCTGAGGATGATAGTTGCATATGTTGCCAGCAGAGGTGTAGGTGTTGGTGGCAGTCGCGGTAAAGATTCCGGGACCTGTCTGAATGGCAGGGACAGTAACAACGTTGCCGTTATTCCAGTCGAACCTTATTGCTACCGGGGTTCCTGCATTCGTAATTCCTGTGTAGCTCACGTTCCAGGATACTGCTACTGGTGAGCAAAGTTTATCAGGAGTAATATTATTGGCTTTTGAAATTATGGTACAGTTTTGTCCCAGAATTCCAGTTGAAAATAGTCCGGTAAATACAAAGAGTAAAAAATTTTTCATAGACCTGTAGAATTTTTGTTCAAGTGATGAACCAGAAACTCCTTAAGGTATAATGCGCCCTTCCGTTAGCCAGGAAATTAAGGATTGCCGCTGTAAAACAGTATAACACAATATTAAATGCTGTAATTGACTCTCTTTTATCAGTGTGTTAACGCTGTAAACAGAGCTTTATTACGTTGAAATCAGGATATTTGAGGAATGAGTAAGGCGTAGGGCGACAGGCGTAGGGCGTCAGGCAAAACCCACTAATAGATAAACTTGAGTCCAGAGCTCAGAGCCCAGAGCCCTGTGTCGTGAGTCGTGAGTCCTGAGTCGCTTTGAAAACAATTTTCAAATTTTCAAATTTTCAAATTCGTTTTTGCGATATTTTTCCAGTCTTTTTGTTTTTCAGAATGATCTTTTTTGTGCCGTCCGGCATAGTTTCTTCCTTTACAAGCAGATTATCCTTATCATAATCGCGCAGAGCATTTATTCTTTCAGTTTTTTCGTTGCCCCTCCATGATTTCAGCTTAACAGGTTCCCATTTGCGCGATTTTGCCGACCGGTAGCAGGCATCCATTATTTCATTTACGATATAACCGTCGTAGAATGTCTCACTAGGCTGGCTATTTTTATCATAGGCGTTGAACATATCGGTGAGCATATCGGTATATCCAAGTTCCACAACTTCGTCGCCCACCGGAAAGAGCCATCCCTGTTCCGTCTCTGCCTTTTCGGCCACATACCCTTTCTTCCCACCCGCAGTGAACATCTCAAAGCCCGTCCTGAGGAAATTATTGACCCAGATTGTTCCTTCGGTTCCCATCACCTCGTCGCGAAGGTCCATTCCGCCGCGGAATGACCAGCTGACCTCAAACTGGCCAATGGCTCCATTCTCATACTTTACCCATCCGAGTGCATTATCCTCTGCGTCGATAGGTTTAACAAGCGTATCGGCCCAGCACATAACCTCCACGGGCTTTATATCCTTACCAATATAATTGCGTGATATCTCAATGCAATGGCAGCCCATATCGAGCAATACGCCGCCGCCCGAAATATCCCTGGTCCAGAACCAGTCGCTGTGAGGCCCGGGATGGGTTTCCCTCGAGCGTGCCCATATGACATCACCAATCGCACCCGTTTTTACCGACTTCAACGCCTTGAGCGTTTTGGGCGTATAAACGAGATCCTCCATGTAACCATGGGTCACTCCCGCTTTCTCAACCATATCGAGCATTTTCTTAGCTTCAGCGGCATTACGTCCGAGAGGTTTTGTGCAGAAAACCGCTTTTTTTGCAGCTGCCGCCAGTGCGACGGCTTCAAGATGAAGATTGTTTGGCAGACCGATCATTACAACATCAACCTCAGGATCATTCACCGCTTCTTTTATCGATGTGGTCCATTTCGGTATACCATGCTTTTTTGCAAAAGCTTTTCCCCTTGTTTCATCGCGTGAATAGATAACATGGACCTTGTCGCGGTTACGCTGTCCATGAATTGAAAATGTGTAAAAATCGCCGATGAATCCGGCTCCGAGCATTGCTACTTTTGCCATATATCTTTATTTAAAGGTTTGAATTCTAAAGGGCGCTGGTCGCTGGGCTCTGGGATCTGGGAAGCTAAAGGGTTCTCCCAGTGTCCAGTGTCAAGTGTCCAGTGTCCAGTGTCCAGTGCCTGGTGCCTGGTGCCTTATCTGCTCATCAGTTCTATGATATTTCCCTCCGGATCGAGCACCACGCTTTCATAATATCCGTCTCCGGTTATCCTGGGCCTGCTGATGATCCGGTGCCCGTCGTTCTCCAGAACAGCTGTAAGCATGTTAACCTTTTCCCTGCTCCCGGTATCCAGTGCAAAATGAGTTATACCCAGAGTATCCCCTCCCCTTTTCCCGTGAATGTCATCCCTCTTCATCAGTTCTATCCGCGCTCCGCCTGCAAATGATATAAAATAGGAAGAGAATTTCTTTTTCGGATTAAAGTACTTTTCATTGACCGAACAATCAAAGTATTTGATATAAAACTCCTTCTCCTTCTCCAGGTCAGAGGTCCAGATCGCTAAATGGTCAATATGCATTCTGCAACAACTTTTTTCAGGACAAAAACTTGAAATTACAGGTCTTTGGTTCCCTATTCCTAATCAACTTTGATTTTTACAACTATCTTCCGCACGGGTGAGTTTTCTCCATCCTTAAGCCCCGGGCGGTGTGCATCTTCAGGAAAAAAGATGAAGAACCTGTCAGGGATTGCAAGCCGGTTTTCACCGTCTGTGACAGTCAGAAACTCAATATCCTTTGTTCCGTCGTATGGCTCCAGCACATCCTTTTTCAGGGACATCTGGGCAATCCCGATCAGTTCTTTTCCGCTTACAACATACTGTATATCGATATATTTCTGATGCGCTTCATATCTGGCATCTTCTTCGTTTTTTGTAAGATATTCGCTCACAGGAGCATACAGGTTATCACCATCAATATCATAACGCTTAATCTCAAGTGTGGAAAGATCATGGCTTTTCAGGAAAAGGAAGGCTTTATCCCATCTTTCCTTATTCCTGAAGTACGAAACGGTAAAGGCTTTCCTGTTAATTGACTGGTCAGGTTTAACCTGCCAGCCATTCAGCCATTCACCCTTTTCAAACCATTTATCGGTTTTTCTGCTGCTCCATGAAGCGGGATCTGTATCGCCAGAACATCCTGATATTATTGACAGACTTGTCATAACAGCAATTATTAAAAGTGAATTTTTCATATTTACCAGCACTTTAAAGGGCTTAAGTTAGAAAAAATCAGAGTTTCATCATAATATAATTTTGATTTTAACGGTGTGATGGAACCGCACATGTTTGAAAATTATATTCATAATATGGTTGCGCTTTAAATCAATCATGTGGGTTTCAGCTTATGTAATTTTCCAATATTTTCTCACAATCCTTCCAGAAAGCATTTAGCGCACTGGTTTCTGCAAACGGAAGACTCCCTTTCCCACTTCCTGATCTGTAAACAGCTCCATCAACGAGATCTTTTCTGGTGATAACATTTCCAAACCTGACTGCTACCTTCTCGGGGCTTCTCATAAATGGTGCCGCAATCCCGTACATTTTCCTGAACCAGTCTTTCTGCATCCTGTATATTCCCGAGCTGAATGTACCCGGATCAAAGCCTATGCATTTCAGGCTATTTGCCGGATATTTCCCGGTAAGATATGAACCCATCAGGGCGAGAAAGAGCTTCGAAGCTGAATATGCCTTAAGCGGCCGGTACTTTTCAGGCGGTTTGTGCAATCTGAGGTCATTTTCAGCTATTCTGTAAACCGGTGAAACAACTGATGCTATCATCAGGGGTCGTCCGGGGTCAGAATTCATTATAATAATCTCACTTAGCAAAAGGTGCGAAAGGAAATTTACCTGTAAAGTGTATTCAAACCCGTCGTCAGACAACTGAAAATCAGGCGGACTCAAAACCCCGGCATTATTGACAACTATATCGAACCGTTGATCCCTGCATAAATTTTTCGCAGCTTCTGATGTCTGTGCCAGATTGCGGAAATCGATCCTCAGAAGAATGAACCTCCCTTTGTACCCCTGCAGCGTGATGTTTTTCCTGCCGGTTGCGACAACATCATAGCCATTCTCAAGGAAATTCTTCGTAAGTGCAAGGCCAAGACCAGATGTACCGCCTGTCACAAGCACCTTTCCAATACCGTGTTCAGATCTGGTCATACCAGTTGAATTGTTTTACCATGTGCCAAACATAATAAAAGATACTATTCAAAATTTTAATAATTTTGCTAATTCAGATCATATCGGAATGATATTTGGTAAATTAAATCAAACGATCATCAAAATAAATCATGCAATGAAGAGACTCATACTATTTCCTGTTGCACTGTTTCTTTTCCTATGCTGTTACTCCCAGCAGACAACGAACTCTATATATCAGAAGGGTATTTCCGCGTATGAAAACCTGCAGGCAATTGCAAATCTGAGTCCCTATTCACCCGGAGGTATCGGTTTTGATACAAGGTACCAGGGAGTCAGGGGAAGCCCAAGGTTGCTTGACACTCTTCTGCAGGCTTTCCTGCGAATTGGCAGACGCGAAGACTATTTTGAGCTTGCAGCCGATCTCGATCTTATAAACAATTCAGTGATCTATGCTCATCCAAAAACAAAAAAGATGTATGAGGTGCCCCTCGATGCCGTTTCAGAAATAATCATAAATAAAGACGGCAGGGAAATGGTCTTCAGGCCGACAACCGGGAAGAAATTTGACAGGGAGATCAGGGAGCAGAAATTCTTCCAGGTGCTGAAAGAGGGCGAGTACCAGTTTATAAAGATACCGCTTAAAACCTTCGTTCAGGCCAATTACAAGGGGGCCTACAGTGCCGACAGGCGATTTGATGAGTTTCAGTCTGATGCGAGATATTACCTTATGAATTCCGATGGTGTTTTCTGTCAGATCCAGCTGAACAGGAAATCACTTGCAAAAATGTTCCCGGATAAAAAGGAGGTGATAGATCAGGCATTTAGGGAAGAATCAAATCCTGACAAAGAGGCGGTTGTAATGTCAATTCTGGATAAATTCTGAAAACCGGATCTGATTACCTTCCAGGGATTTCTTCCGGATTTTAACATTTTTAAAGGATTATAATTTGGAAACGATCTGAATTTCAATTAATTTGACGTTAAATATAATTTACCGGATCATGAAAAAGAACTATCTGTTTTTCAGTATGCTGATCATCCTTATGATCAGTTTCTCGAATCTGTTTTGTCAGGACTGGCCCCAGTTCAGGGGTGTTGGCCGCGACAGCAAGGTCACAGGTTTCAAGGCTCCAAAAGCATGGCCTGCTGAACTGAAGCAGGTCTGGAAAATCAATGTAGGATTCGGTGATGCAACTCCGGCTCTTTCAGGGAAAAAGATTTATCTGGCAGTGCGGCAGAATGCAGATGAGGTAATTCTTTGCCTTGATGCGGCAACCGGAAAAGAGCTATGGCGCAGTGCCTACCCTGCTCCCGCGGTAACAGGCCCTGCCAGTTCGCATCCGGGTCAGAGAAGCACACCTGCCATATCAGACGGCAAAATCGTTACATTCGGGGTTTCTGGGATACTGACTTGTCTGGATGCTTCGACCGGAAAGGTGCTGTGGAAAAAGGAAAATCCGGAAAACGCCGTACCTCAGTTTTTCACGGGGATGTCTCCGCTTATAGCAGACGGATTGTGCATTGTTCATCTGGGAACAAAGGATAAAGGACAGGTTGTCGCATTGGACCTGGCAACCGGACGCGAAAAATGGAAATGGGAAGGTGACGGACCCTCTTATGCTTCTCCTTCGTTAATGACCTCAGGAACGGATAAAAATGTTGTCGTTCAGACTGAAAAGAATCTGTTGGCCCTTTCACTTGCCGATGGCAAACTTCTGTGGCAGGTACCGACCCCTGTTCAGCAGCGTTTCTACAACTGCACCAGCCCCTATATCAACAGCGACATAATCTATTACACCGGCCAGGGCTCGGGGACAAAAGCTATTCAGGTGATCAGGCAGGGTGATAAATATGTCACAAAAGAGCTCTGGAGCAATTCTGAAATCGGGGCAAAATGGAATACACCGGTTCTTAAGGAAGGATATCTGTATGGATTCACCGATCAGAGAAGAATATATTGCATCGACGCTGCAACAGGCAAGACAGCCTGGTACGATTCTGTGGTCAACAGCGATTTTGCGACCATTGTCGACTGCGGTCCGGTGATCATCGGATTACCCAGTACGGGAAACCTTATTGTAATGAAACCTGATCCTAAAACCTACACTGAGGTTGCAAAGTACAAGGTTGCTGAAACTCCGGTTTACGCATTTCCTGTAATATCCGGGAATGCAATATATGTCAAGGAGTCGGAGAATCTTATAATGTATACCGTGGAGTAAGATCAGATTTTCTCCTTCAGCAGAATCTGGCGGAGCTCATTCGGAGTGATGTCCTCCTTCATCTCTCCTCCCTCTGCCACGGTAATGTGCCCCGATTCTTCCGACACAACCACAACAAGTGAATCGGTATGCTCCGAAATGCCGATTGCTGCCCTGTGCCGCATGCCAAAACGGGGAGGCAGGGAAACACTGTCGGTTATCGGCAGCGGACACCTTGCGGCAAATATTTTCCCGTCTTCTATGAGTACAGCACCGTCGTGAAGCGGGGAGTTCTTGAAGAAAATCGTTTCAAGGAGTTCAGCGCTTATTATGGCATCTATTCTTTCACCGCCTTCCGAATAGATGTCGAGACTGCTTTTTCTTCCCAGAACAATAAGTGCGCCTGTTTTCTTTGAAGCCATCGATTCAGTTGCCCTTACTATCTCTTCAGCTTCCTTTGGGCTGCCTGTCTGCTCCTCGACGGTTGAGAATATCCTGCCGAAAGAAAACCTCCTTCTGTTCATATAACGGTTGCCGATTACCAGAAGGAACCGCCTCACCTCCTGCTGGAAGACAATGATGAGCGCAATAACACCGACACCTATGACCTGACCCATCAGAGCACCTATCAGCTCCATGTTAAGAGCCTTTACCAGGAGCCAGAACATGTAAATTATGAAGATCCCGATAAAGATGCTCAGGGCGGCTGTTCCCCGTATCAGCTTGTAAAGCTGAAAGAAAATTATTGCCACCAGGATAATGTCGATTACGTCAATAAATCTTATGTCGAGTACCATGCCTGATTACTGTTTTTTTAATTTCTCTGTCAGTTTTACAACCTGAACTGCCTCTTTAACATCATGAACACGTAGAATATCCGCTCCGTTCAGTAGGGCGGCAGTATTCAGAACTGTTGTTCCGTTGAGCGCCTCATCGGGTGTTATTCCAAGAGCCTTCCAGATCATCGATTTCCTTGAAACTCCAACGAGAACAGGCAATCCTGTAATTGAAAAGGCTCTGAGATTCCTGAGCAATTCGAAATTATGAGCGGTTGTTTTTCCAAACCCGAAACCTGGGTCGAGTATTATGTCATTTATCCCAAGGGATTGAAGATTGACTATCCTTTCGCCGAACCATCGCAGAATATCTGCAACAACATCATCATAAACGGGATTATCCTGCATGGTCCCGGGGACTCCCTGCATATGCATCATAATATACGGAACCTGCAATTTGCTGACGACCTGAAACATTCGGCTGTCGGCATCACCTCCGGAGATATCATTTATCATTCCGGCCCCGAAATCAAGAACAGCTTCAGCTGCAATTCCGCTTCTGAAAGTGTCTATTGAAACTACAGCTTCAGGAAATTCCCGGCTGATAATCCTGAGGGCTCCTGTTACCCGGGTCCTCTCCTCCTCCTGGGTGATCTCTGCTGCCCCCGGGCGGGAAGAATAGCCTCCGACATCCAGGATATCCGCGCCCTCCTCAATCATGCGGGCAGCAGTCGCAATGATCTCTTCCTCCAGAACAGCCCTGCTTCCCCTGTAGAAGGAATCGGGAGTCACATTGATTATTCCCATCACTTTGGGAACGGAAAGATCAATAAGATTACCCCTCACATTGATAAACCTGGGTTTTAAAACCATCTTCAATTATTAAAACGACTAAATTAATTATTTTTTTGCCGCCCTGATACATCGACCCTCTAAATCCCTGGCAGCTGAAAGTTTTACCCCCATTTGTACATCAACCCCCTAAATCCCCTATCTGGGGGACTTTGGATCGAATCTCTTCTTAAGCCCCCCATTGGGGGGATTGAGGTTTCACCACGAAGTTCTCCACCCATCAACAAGAAATGTGAACATCAATAAGATAACTTTTAGTTACACAACTTGTCCCGATCTATCGGGAGAGTTATACAGAGAAGACACAACTTGCCCCGAGACTTCGGGGGAGGGCACAGAGTTAAGGAACCAGATCTCTGTGGATCTCAGTGACTTCTCAGTGGATCTCAGTGTAAGTTTTTAAATTAGTTATATAGTAGTAGGAACACAAAGTACAACACAAAGGAACACAAAAGGAAAAACAAAAGAAGCTATCACTTGTAATAAGCAACAGAGATAAGGAAAAATGTGATAGGCAAACAAAGGATTTGAAGTTATACTAAATTAAACCATTCATTAGTTTTAATCTTTGATGATGCAATGCTATTTTTGCAGCTGAAGATATCAAACCAGTATGAAGCTTTTTGTAATTGAAGGTGTAGACGGATCGGGAAAATCCACACAGATTAAGCTTTTAAGCGAATTTCTTACCCGAAAAGGATACAGTTGTGAGTTTCTTCATTTTCCGAGGACCGATGCACCATACTTCGGAGAGCTCATTGCCAGGTTCCTAAGAGGAGAATTCGGCTCCCTCAATGAGGTTGATCCATACCTGGTTGCCATGCTTTACGCAGGCGACCGTAAGGATGCCTCTGAATTAATCAGGGGATGGCTCGGTAAAGGCAAAATTGTACTTCTCGACAGGTACACCTACTCTAATATTGCCTACCAGTGTGCAAAACTTGATGATAGAATTGAACAGGACAAGCTTATGAAATGGATACTTGCCCTTGAATTTGAACACTTCGTCATCCCGAAACCCGACCTGAACATTTTCCTCGATGTGCCTTTCTCTTTCACAGAAAAAAAGTTGAATTCCGGCAGATCAGGCAATGACCGTCTATATCTCAAGGGAACGCGTGATATTCATGAGGTGAGTCTTGTCTTTCAGAAGAAGGTAAGGGATATCTATCTCAGGGTAGCTCAATCGGATGAAACCCTTTCGGTGGTCGACTGCAGCGACGCCGACGGAAAGATGCAGCCGCCCGCAATCATATCAGACCTTATCCTAAAAATAATATCCGAAAGAAACCTTATCTGAAATGAAGATAGTGAGACTTATCAGCAGAGTAATCGTTGGCATTGTATTTATTTTCAGCGGAATAGTCAAGGCCGTTGATCCGCTTGGCTCCGCTTACAAATTCAGTGATTATTTTCAGGCTTTTAACCTTGAGTTTCTTAAGCCGTTCGCACTTGTTCTTGCAATAATCCTGTTCACCGCCGAGTTTATTTCAGGATTCGCCCTGCTCAGCGGATACCGCCGGAAAACGGGATTGTGGGGTGTCATTATACTGATGCTCATCTTTACCCCGCTTACCCTTATCCTGGCAATTACCAACCCGGTATCGGATTGCGGCTGCTTCGGCGATGCCATACATCTAACCAACTGGCAGACATTCTGGAAAAATGTTGTCCTGATGATCATGGTTGTGATACTCTTCACCGGTAGAAAAAGTATCAGTCAGATCAGCACCGTTAAAAGGGAATGGACTGTAATCATTACCGTGATATTTCTTTTTGTTCTCTTTTCCCTGTTGAACCTGAGGTATTTGCAGCTGTTTGACTTTCTCCCCTATAAAACCGGAACAAACATCAGTCAAGGAATGAAAATTCCTGAAGGCAAGCCTGCTGATGAATACCTTACAACATTCATATATGAAAAGGAGGGTGTGCAAAAGGAATTCACCCTTGAAAATTACCCGGCTGATGATTCAACTTGGAAATTCATCGATCAGAAATCCAGACTTGTAAAGAAAGGATACCAGCCGCCCATCCACGACTTCAGCATTACAACAACCGAAGGAGAAGATCTGACTGACCAGATCCTTGACGATCCCGGGTTTACTGTCCTTATGATTTCCACAAAATTAAGCAAGGCCGGGCAGAAGAATCTTGAAAAGGGATTCGCTCTGGGAACCTGGTGTGCTGAGAATGGGATCAGTTTCTATATTGTCACAGCTTCCGGAACTGATGAGGTTAAAGGGTACAGTACCGGACTGACCATTTGCACTGCAGATGAAACGACCTTGAAGACAATCGTGAGGGCCAATCCGGGTTACATGCTCCTGAAGGGCGGAACCATACTTGGCAAATGGTCGTGGGCAACAGTTCCTCCAGGGGAGCGTTTCACAAGCGAACTGACCGCTGATCAGGTAAAACTGATGAATAATAAAAGACCTGTTCTGATAGTTTACTCATTGATTTTATCAGCAATCGTGGGTTTATTGTTGATAAGTTCGTTTTTTACCGGAAGTAAAGGAAAAGCTGAAATCTGATCTTTGTACATTGTTAAGAGAAATTGCATCACAATATGATTGTCATTCTGAGCGAAGCGAAGAATCTCCTGCTTTGATATTGAAACGTTTGTTTTAAAAATACTTGATAAACCTAAAAAACATGAGAAAGAAAATTGTAGCCGGAAACTGGAAAATGAACATGGAACTGGCTGAAGGCCTTAAATTTGCAGAAGCCATTGACGGATATTTCAAATCGAAATCTTCAAAGGCTGAAGTGATCCTCTGTACGCCCTTTATCCACCTTGCAGGTGTATCGGAAATGCTTAAAAACGGGAAGGTCCGCCTGGGAGCCCAGAACTGTGCTTCCGAAATCTCCGGAGCATACACTGGTGAAGTATCGGCGCCCATGATAAAAAGCACAGGAGCACAGTATGTCATTGTCGGTCATTCCGAAAGAAGAAGCTATTATCATGAAGATGATAAGCTCCTGAATAAAAAGACCTCGATGGCAATTGCTTCAGGTCTTAAGGTCATATTCTGTTGTGGTGAAGTGCAAAAGGAAAGAGAATCGGAAAAACATTTCGATGTTGTCAGCAGGCAGCTCGCCGAGGGATTATTCACGCTTTCGCCAGGTGATTTCAAAAACACCGTGATAGCCTATGAACCTGTATGGGCCATCGGAACAGGTCTTACTGCAACGCCCGATCAGGCCCAGGAGATGCACAAATACATCCGCGGACTTGTAAGCGGAAAGTATGGCAAAGAAATTGCTGAAGATCTTACAATACTTTACGGAGGAAGCTGCAAGCCTTCCAATGCCGCCGAAATATTTTCAAAACCCGATGTCGATGGCGGACTTATAGGCGGAGCTTCACTTAAGAAGGAGGATTTTATTGCCATCGTTGAAGCTATTTGATTAATAACCCTGTATGATCAGAAGAATCATCATACTGAATTTCATTCTTTTGCTTTTGACAGCCGGTCAAGCCTGGTCACAGGTTAAACCGGCTTTCAGCGGCGATCCGTCTAAATTCAGGGATGAACTTCTGAGATTCATGGGCCCTGAACTTTCCGGGGAGCATGGTGCAGTGGTAAACCATTTTGTTTCAAAATGGGACAGCTCAGGATTCAACAAGGAAAACATGGCGCTGATCATCGATCTTTCGTCCACCCTTACCGGAAGAAACTTCCGGGCAATCCCCCAGTTCAGCCAATTCCTCAAAACCCTGAATGATTTTTATGAGTATAAGAGGAATGATGCCTTCCTGAGTTACTGGCTCACCGGGTTATCCGAACTGCTTTTCAATCCCCGGTTCAGAAATGAAACGATTGTAAAGTATATCGAGAATACAAGTCTGCTCATAAGGGAGAATCTTCTTATCAACACCGGCTCGGTCAAATGGAAAGTCAAAAATTCGGAACTTAAGTTTGTTCACGATACAGTATTTCATATAAACCTCGAAAACATAACCCTCACATGTTACTCCCAGAGGGACAGCACTGAAATATACAACGCCTCTGGTATTTATTATCCTGACCTTCAGCAGTTCTGGGGGACCAAAGGAATTGTGTCGTGGGAAAAGGCAGGCTATTCCAGGGCGGATGTTTATGCCGAGATTTCTGATTACAAAATTGACATAACAAGAAACACATTCTCATGCGATTCAGCAAGGCTGATGCACAAAACATATTTCAGGGAGCCCGTATACGGGATACTTACTGATCAGGCCGCTACAATAACCAGCAAAGAGAAGGCAGGTTATCCCAGGTTTGAAACATACACCCGCCAGTTTAAGATCAGGGATATGTACAAGGGGGTCGACTATGAGGGTGGACTGGCTTTCGAGGGAGCAAACGTAAAGGGGAAAGGGGAAAACGCTTTTCCTGCCATAATAAGCCTCTACAGAAACGACTCCCTCTTTATCAGGATTACATCAAAGGATTTTGTTTTTTCAGCATCCGGGCTCAACAGCCAGGAGACAACTGCCACCCTTTACCTTGGCAAAGACTCAATTTACCATACGAACCTTGGATTTTCATTCAATGCAGGAAACAGACAGGTCAGTCTTTACAGGACCAATAATCCCGTTTCCCCGAGTCCGTATTTCAATACCTATCACAATATTGACATGTATTTTGAGAACCTCTCGTGGGTTATGGGCGGATCGGATGTGATTATATCCCATCCCAGGGGTGCAGCCATGGGTCAGGCACTGTTTGAATCCTCCACTTTTTTCAATGCCGACGATTTCATCAAACTCATGGGACTTGATAATGACCATCCTCTCTCCCGGCTTAAAAAATTCAGTGAATGGTATTACTCAGAAACATTCCCGGTAAGCGAATTTGCAAAATGGCTCGGAAAATCAAAGGAGTCAGTTGCAGCCCTCTGCATTGATATGGCAAACAGGGGATTTGTATTTTATGACCGGACAAATGAGGAGGTCACAATAAAGCAGAAAACAAAGGATTATATCGATTCATATGCCGGGAAGAAAGACTACGATGTTTTATCCATTTACAGCGAAACAAAAGCCCCTGTCGATAATGCGGTGCTTAACCTCGACAATTTCGGGCTTACAATAAACGGTGTTAAGAGCGTCTTTTTAAGCGATTCCCAGAGAGTTGCCATCTTTCCTGCCAAGCAGCAGATCATTATGGGGAAAAACAAGGAATTCAAATTTGACGGTGTCGTCCAGGCAGGTCTTTTTACATTCTTCGGACGCAATTTTCAGTTCAGCTATGATACATTCAAAATAAGACTCCAGAAAATTGATTCGATAAGAGTTGCAGTAGAAACTGACAAGAAGGATGAATTCGGAAATCCTGTTATCAGGGATATCAACAGCCTGATCCAGCTTGCCACAGCCGAGATCTACATTGATGATCCGAGTAACAAATCGGGATTGAAAAGTCTTGCACAGTACCCGATCGTTAATGCAACTACCTCATCCTATATATTTTACGACAGGATAGCAGGACTTGAGGATATATACAAAAAAGAAAACTTCTATTTCAGGATCGATCCTTTCAGCTTTGAGAATATTGATCATTACTCAAATGCAGATTTGAAGCTGTCAGGGGAATTCATTGGAGGAAACATTCTTAAGCCGATGCGTCAGTATCTGACTGTTCAGGAGAATAACTCCCTTGGCTTCCAGATGAATATCCCTGAAAACGGAATCGAGGTTTACGATGGCAGGGGCAAATTGTACGACCAGATGAACATGAGCAACAAGGGATTGATCGGGAGTGGCACACTGAAGCACCTTTCATCAACTACAAAATCGAACGAATTTAAGTTCTTTCCAGATTCAATGCTTGCCAGGGCTGAGTCTTTCGATATTCAGAATGACGGTTCAGGTCTTTTCCCCGAGCTTAATAGCAAGGATGTCGAAATAAAATGGCTGCCGGAGAAAGATGAATGGTTTGCCCTCAATGCTGAAGGAAAAAGCTTTAATATATTTGCAAACGGTACCACACTCGACGGGAGTCTTAACCTCCGGACCAAAGGCCTGCAGGGAAGTGGGATAATCAATATGGCTGATTCGAGGATCAACTCAAACACGTTTTCATTTACATCAAATGCTATAAGAGCCGACACTGCGGATTATAATTTTAAATCGCCATCGACAAGCGGGTATGCATTTATTGCTGAAAATGCAAACACCGATATCAATTTCTCAAACAAGCTTACGAGGTTCCACCTTAATACTGATTCGTCGGTGGTAAAATTCCCGGAGATCCAGTATATCTGCACCATGACGGATTTTGAATACAACCAGGAGACGAAAATCCTGTCAATGGAACAAAAAGGGAAGACGGCTTCAGGAATTATCCCTCCTGACCGGCTGCTGCGCCTAGATTTCAATGACCTGGCCAAACCCACATTCTTCGCGGTTAACAGCATTCGCGATACCATCTCATTTAACTCCTTGAATGCCAGATATAATGTAACTGAAGAATTCATTGAAGCAGAAAATATCAGCTACATTCATATTGCCGATGCCCTTATTCAGCCTGCAAACGGGAAAATAAAAATAGGAAGGAGGGCAATTATAGACAAACTTCAGAATGCCTTCATAGCTGTCAACAACCTTCACCTCCTCCATTCCGCAAATATCACTATCGAATCGGTGAAAAGTTATTCCGGCAGTGCAGTATATAATTATGTTGATGATGCAAATGAAATAAGGCAGATAAGCTTCCCCGAGGTTACTGTCGATACGATGGCAACGAGCGCAAAGGGTTTTGTTCCCCCGGAACAGAAATTCATGCTCAGTTCTGCTTTCTCCTTTTCAGGCGACGTAAACCTTTATTCAAATTCCAGGAACCTGCAGTTCACGGGTTCCGCAGGGATCATAGACGATTGCGCAATGATCGAAAGCTATCCGGTGAAATTCAAATCATTCATCGATCCCAAAAACGTGATGATTACACTAAGCGAAAAGCCGAGGGATTTGAATGACAATATCGTTTATTCAGGATCGTTCATGAACCTCGATTCCATCCACATCTACCCTGCCTTCCTTTCACAGCAGAAATCATGGACAGATATTAGCCTTGTCAGCGCCGGAGGTGTACTTTGGTATAACAAAGCTGCCAACAGATATCAGATATCCTCTTCGGAAAAGATAGCCGATCCGGCAGTGAACGGCAACCTGGTGGTGCTCGACAGGAACCTGTGCACCGTATCGGGAGAGGGCAAACTCAATTTCGGAACCAGCTTTGATCTGGTTCAATTGGGCGGTGCAGGTAATTACACACATGAAACCGATTCAGGGAAAGTCGCTGTCAAGGCAATAATCGGCCTCGATTTCTTCTTCTCTCCCGAAGCCCTTAAGATAATGAGCGACGAAATCAGGATGATGCCCACACTTAAACCTGTTAACCTGAATTCCGATTTTTATTCAAAGGGCATGAAGGATCTCCTTGGCGTAAATGCGGCTAACCGGTTAAAGGAAGAGACTGAAATTTTCGGATTGGCGAGTAACCTTCCGCGTGAATTCACCTACGAGCTTCTTCTGAATGACGTCAGCCTCTACTGGAACGAGGCTTCATCCTCCTTCCGCTCGTCAGGCAGGATCGGTATCGGATTGATCGGCAGCCAGCCGGTAAATGTTTACGTCGATGGTTTTATTGATATTCAGAGAAGAAGGTCGGGCGATATGATCGACATCTATCTTAAGGCCGATAATTCAACATGGTACTATTTCTCCTATTTCAAGGGGGTGATGATGGCTCAGGCAGGAAATATTGAATTCAATAAGCTGATAAGCTCAATTAAGGTTAAGGACAGAAATCACCCCGACTCATCCGTCAGAATACCATACACTTATATGATCGCAGTCGAGGACAGGCTTTCCAGGTTTCTGAGAAGGATGGCCGGGGAAGAGGAGAGTGAACCGGGTGTTCTTGACGGATTGGTGAGGTAAGTGAAAAAGGTTGCTTCGTCACTTCGTTCCTCGCAATGACTTGGTTATCTGGCCATTTGGCCTCCCAGGAGGGCTGGGGGTGGATTAAACTAGGCACGGAATGCAAATCCGCTCCAGCGGAAGGGGGTAAACAAGACTCCCCTCTCGGGAGGGGTTGGGGGTGGGTTAATACGGGCACGGATTAAAAATCCGCGCCAGCGAAGTTGATGCCTACTGCCTACTTCTATTAATAATAAGAATATGCAGATTTTCTATGTACCTGATATAACAGGAGATTCATGTGTCCTGGATGTAACTGAATCGCGTCATGCCATCAGGGTATTAAGGATGACCAGAGGTGACAAGCTGAAGATCGTCGATGGCACCGGGAATCTTTTTGAAGCTCTGATAACTGATCCTGATCCGTCGGGCTGTGAAGTGAAAATAACAGGAGTCACAAGGGAATTTGAAAAAAGGGGGTATAGACTTCATATGGCAGTTTCACCCATAAAAAATCAGGAGAGGTTTGAATGGTTTGTAGAAAAGTGCGTTGAGCTCGGCGTTGATGAGATCACACCCCTGACCTGCAGGAACACCGAAAAGCAGGGAATAAAAAAAGAACGCATCAATAACATAATCATTTCGGCGATGAAGCAGTCGTTAAAGGCATACAGGCCTGTTTTGAACGAGCCGGTGGCTTTTCGTGAGTTTGCAGGGTTCGGTCATCCAGGAATAAAAATGATTGCTCACTGCAGTCCGGGGCAACAGAGAAAAAAGATCAGCGAGGTTTATGAGAAGGGAATGGATGCTCTGATCCTTATCGGGCCTGAAGGTGACTTCACCGCGGATGAGGTGGAGTTTGCCGCAAGGAATAGCTTCATTCCGGTGCACCTGGGGATAAGCAGGCTGAGAACAGAAACGGCAGCCATTGCTGCCTGCCATTCCGTTTATATCATTAATCAATAGATAAGCCCCTGAATTCATGCCTGCCGGAAGAATGGTTAAACAGGTAAAAACAAGATTTATTAAACCACGGAGTTACACGGAGTAAATCACGGAGTTGATTTTGTCTGAAAAGTAAACAGTGCAACTCAGTGATAACCTCTGTGCGACTCTGTGGTTAAGATAATATTTATCAAATTATTACTCCCCGGTTATTCCTTCTTCCCTGGTACCTTTATATCTGCCAGCTTTGCGCAGGGCCTGATCCAGGAGATACTCAATCTGTGCATTGGTGCTCCGTAGCTCGTCGGCAGCCCATTTCTCAATGGCTTTGAGCTTCCGCGGATCGATCCTGACAATAATTGATTTCTTATCGCTCATACTAATTGTGTAAAGTTCCGGCATTTACAACAGGAGAGGCATCCTTGTCGCTGCAGAGCACGACCATGAGATTGCTGACCATCGCAGCTTTCTTTTCCTCATCCAGATCAACAATTTTTTTGTCGGAAAGTTGTTCGAGGGCCATCTGCACCATTGAAACGGCGCCTTCAACAATCTTGAACCTTGCTGCTACCACCGCTGTTGCCTGCTGCCTTCTGAGCATTGCATTGGCTATCTCCTCGGCATAGGCAATGTAATTTATCCTGGCTTCAATAACCTGGATACCTGCAATTGTAAGACGCTCCCTTATCTCTTTCTCAAGTTCATCATTCACCTCTTCCCCTCCGCTCCTGAGTGTCATTACAGCCTCATGGTCCTCAAGATTGTCGTAAGGATACAAACCGGCAAGCTTCCTCAGGGCGGCATCGCTCTGCACAAGCACGAAGTGCTGGTAATCGTCGACTTCGAAAACGGCTTTGTAGGTTTCAGCAACTTTCCATACTAGCACAAATCCGATTTTGATAGGGTTCCCGAGCTTGTCATTCACCTTTATCGGTTCGCTGTCGAAATTTCGTGCCCTCAGCGAGATATGTCTCTTCATAAAGAAGGGATTAACCCAGAAAAAGCCGTTCTCCCTAATGGTTCCCTTGTAGGCTCCAAACAGTACCATGACGCATGAACCGTTTGGATTGACAACGGTGAATCCGATTGCCAGAAAAGTAAAAAGCACCAGAAGCAAAACACCAAACCAGATTATCTCATTGACAAATGCGATTATTGAACCTGCCAGGATCAATAATTCCAGAATGACCATCAGATAACCCGAAATCGGCTTAACGGTAGATTCTTGTTTCATTGTATTATGATTTTAGTTAGTACCGCTAATATAGTAAAATTATATCATAATGATATCAAAATGATATAATATTTATATCAAAATGATATGATTTTGATATCATATTGATATAACGATAATTACGGAATAAAAAAAGCACAGGTTGGTACCTGTGCTTGCTGATTTGCTTCAGTTCATCTGCCTGACCCGCTCAATAAGTCGTTTAGTCAGTCTTTTCTTTGGAACAGGTTTCAACTGGTCCAGAAGGCTAAACACATCACTGAATTCCTGGTATAAACCGAACGCATCTTCGTAAATGTCAATATCTTCAACCTGAATTTCGTGATATGAAAGAAAAGGAGTAGAAGTTTGTGCCATAGGCCTGGTTAATTTTATATTTCTATAAAAACGACCTATGGCAAAAAAAATTGTCTGATATTAATTAAAAGTCAGGCTGATTTTTTTCTCTTCCATCATTTTCCTCATATTGATGAGGGCATATCTCATTCTGCCAAGGGCCGTATTTATGCTTACATCGGTTATATCAGCAATTTCCTTGAAGCTGAGTCCTGAATAATGACGAAGGATAACCACTTCCCTCTGGTCGTCAGGCAGCTCGCTTATCAGCTTTCTTATATCTTTCTGGATCTGTCTTTTAATCATCTGATCCTCAATATTCGCATCAGCAAGTTTTCTTGAGTTGAAAAGATCTGATTCATAATCGTCGTTAGAAACAGTATTAAGCTGTTTAACCCTGCGAAAATGATCGATGATCAGGTTATGGGCAATTCGCATCACCCATGAAATGAATTTGCCGTTATCGTAGTATTTGCCGCACTTCACTGACTGGATCACTTTCAGGAATGTATCCTGGAACAGATCTTCAGCAAGTGCCTGATCGCGTATATAAAGACTTATGTACGCGAAAACTTTACTTTTGTGACGGCGGATTAATTCTTCGAAGCAGGACTGCTCACCTCCTACGAACTTTTCGATAAGTTCGTAATCGGACATTGTTTTTTTCATAGCTCTCTCTTTAAATAAAATTGAATCAAGAGTAGAGTTGCTGAATAGGCAGTCTGGTTTTAGAGGTTAATAGGATTACAAAGGAAATAGATTTTTTTAAATTCGAAACATTCTCTATGAATAATTTCCTGAAATTTGGTCAAAATAAGCTTATTTATATTTATTCTAATTAAGAATAAAGACACCAGACTGCCTGTTTCCTGTTGCAAATGAGGTTATTAACATCCTTTATGTAATCCATGTGTCCAGCACCTTCGGCGCTGATGTGCAGAGAGGGAGATTATAACCTCCGGTTGCACCGGAGGTTATTCACATCCTTCTCCTTCAGAGAAGCTCCCAGTGGCTGGATGATCCTGTGGATCATGTCCAAGCCAGTGAGCCAGATGGCAGTGATTGTTTCAATTACTCATATTGTCCATCCACTACGGAGCATGTTGTTGCCAACGTGCTATCAGTCGGAGGAATGTTTCTGTAGTCCATATAGCCCAGCTGCGAAGAAGCTGGACAAGAAAGTCACATAAGTGACTGAATGTGAATAACCCACGGTGCAACCGGTCAGATGACCCACCATGACGCCAATCCCTGAAAGGGCGTAAGATCCTCAAAGTCAGATTTTCCGTCAGTCATCGGGTTGGCAAATCGTTGTGTCATTTTAATCCCCTTTTTAACCCGAGATTGCGATCTTTGCTGTTAATTCCTATTTTTACCTCAAAGAATTAATTCAAAACGGGAACAGGTCCCGGAAAAAGTTATGGACGGGTATATAGAAATAAAGGGTGCGAGGGTGCATAACCTGAAAAATGTGAGTCTCAGGATTCCCAGGGATAAGCTTATTGTGATAACCGGTGTATCAGGCTCGGGTAAATCATCCCTTGCATTCGATACAATATATGCCGAGGGGCAGCGGCGATATGTCGAGAGCCTCTCCTCGTATGCACGTCAGTTCCTTGGCAGGATGAACAAGCCTGAAGTTGATTTCATAAACGGAATTCCCCCTGCCATTGCAATTGAACAAAGGGTCAATACCCGCAATCCGAGGTCAACCGTTGGTACGTCCACTGAGATATATGATTACATGAGGCTGTTGTTCTCCAGGACCGGCAGGACTTACTCGCCTGTTTCGGGCAGGGAGGTAAAGAGGCACAGCGCCGACGATCTGGTCAACTTTCTCACCACATTGGGGGAAGGGACGCAGGTCACGATTGTGTCGCCTGCTGTAATCCCTGAAAGCATTAAAATACCGGAGTACTTTTCATTTCTTGTCAAACAGGGTTTCAGCCGTATTGAATCTGACGGAGAACTTATAAGGATTGACGGGGCAAAACCCGGAAAGGATTTTGAACCTGGTCAGAAAATAAATATTGTCATCGACAGGATCATAATAACCCATGATTCAGATAACCTGAGCCGTTCCGCCGAATCTGCCGCGACCGCTTTTCAGACGGGTAAAGGGCATTGCCAGGCAGTAATCCATGAGGAACCTGGAGTTAAGCGCGAAAACTTCTCGACAAAATTTGAAGAGGATGGCATTGAGTTTGAGGAACCTTCGGAGTATTTCTTCAGCTTCAACAATCCGATCGGTGCATGTCCGGTATGCGAAGGCTATGGCAAAATAATCGGCATTGATGAGCGCCTTGTGATTCCGGATCAGAATCTTTCTGTTTATCAGGATGCAATTGCATGCTGGAAAGGTGATTCGATGAAAAAATGGAAGGAGCGTCTTATTGCTGGCGCTGAGAATTTTGGCTTTCCGATACACAAACCCTATTACCAGCTTACCGAAGAACAAAAACAGGTCATCTGGACCGGAAACAGGTATTTCTATGGATTGAACCGGTTCTTTGAACACCTCGAAGAAAAGAAATACAAAATACAGTACAGGGTTCTTTTAAGCAGGTACCGCGGAAAGACAGTTTGTCCCGAATGCAGGGGAACCAGACTTAGAAAGGAGACCTCATATGTAAGGTTAGCCGGCAGGACAATGCAGGACCTGGTCACAATGCCGGTTTCTGAACTTTATAAATTTTTTACGGATATTGATCTGGATGGAGTTGACATGAAGATTGCAGAGCGGCTTCTCACGGAAATTAAGCAGAGGCTTAAATTCCTGATAAATGTCGGACTCCCCTACCTGACTCTCAACAGGCTCTCTTCATCATTGTCCGGGGGGGAATCGCAGAGGATTAACCTGGCAACATCACTCGGGAGCAACCTTGTGGGTTCGATGTATATTCTCGATGAGCCAAGCATCGGCCTTCATCCGCGCGATACCAATCTCCTTGTCAATGTACTCAGGGAACTGAGGGACCTTGGCAACTCGGTGCTGGTCGTCGAGCACGAGGAAGAAATAATAAGGGCCGCTGATGAAATAATCGACATGGGGCCGGAGGCAGGAAGGCTTGGCGGCGAAATTGTTTACCAGGGTATGGCAGATGACACGGTTTCAAATCCGTCGCTAACCTCAGGTTACCTGTCAGGCCGGCTTTCAGTCAGTGTTCCTGCTGCAAGAAGGAAATGGAACAGCTTTGTTGAGATAAAGGGTGCAAGGGAAAACAATCTGAAAAACATAGATGTAAAATTCCCGCTGCATGCAATAACGGCTGTAACCGGTGTCAGCGGATCCGGCAAATCAAGCCTGGTTACGGAAATACTTTACAACGCATTGTCGAACCGTATAAATGGAAATAACCTTAAGCCGGGTCAGTTCAGGGAGCTTGTCGGGGACATTTCGCGGCTTACAGGTATTGAGCTTGTTGACCAGAATCCGATTGGCCGGTCGAGCAGGTCAAATCCGGTCACCTATCTGAAGGCGTATGATGAGATCAGGAAACTTTATGCTGAGCAGCAGGCTTCGGTTCAGAATAATTTCAAAGCCTCGCATTTTTCTTTCAACATTGAGGGAGGAAGGTGCGAAGAGTGCCAGGGTGAGGGTATTATAAGGGTGGAGATGCAGTTCATGGCCGATGTCGAGCTTACATGCGAGAATTGCAAGGGCATGAGGTTCAGGAGGGATATCCTTGACGTCAGATACCATGGAAAGAACATCTACGACATGCTTGAAATGACAATAGATGAAGCGATAGGTTTTTTTGGAAGTCATCCCGGGAAAAGTGCTATAAGGATAATCGAGAAGCTTAAGCCGCTGGCCGATGTAGGGCTTGGCTATATTAAGATGGGGCAGTCGTCGAGTACATTATCGGGAGGGGAAAGCCAGCGTGTCAAGCTTGCGTACTTCCTCAGCCAGGAGAAGGGCTCCGGACACATCCTTTTCATATTTGATGAGCCTACCACCGGACTTCACTTCCATGATATCAATAAACTTCTCAAATCGATAAATGCACTGGTTGATCATGGACATTCGGTGATACTAATAGAACATAATGTGGAGGTAATCAAGTGTTCCGACTGGGTGATTGACCTGGGGCCGGAAGGAGGGGAAAATGGCGGATATGTTGTATTTGAGGGAAGGCCGGAGGATCTGGCCGGGTTCAGTGGATCATATACGGGGAAATATCTGGCGAAGAAACTACTCCCTGCCCCATGATATTAAATTATCCATCCAACATGATATTTAAATGGTAGAGACGCCCAATTTGGGCGTCTCTACATTTATTACAAATCGGAATATTTCTGATTTTCTATGGTTTGATTTTGAACCCGAACATTATTGCTACACATCCGCTGGCCGGCACTCCGTTCCGTTGACCGGATGAAGTGACTTTAATGATAATCCTGAGCTGCTGGCTCGACTGAAGTTTAAAATCCCAGGTTTTTGCATTTCCTGCTTCCCTGCTGGAAAAAAGAACATTCCGGTTGACGTCCATCACGATGAATTCGACAGCCGGAAGCTCCTCATCACCGCATATCGACAAACGGTATTCCATGTCGGAATAGAATGTCTTGTAGAGTTCAGCCTCCTCCCCCTCTGATAGAACTGTTGCATGATAGTTTCCATCGTGCGTATATGATCCCAGTTCCGGGAGACATGTTCTTTTTGCAAACGACTTACACTGACCATCGACATCTAGTACTGAAACAATTATTAACAATATCAGGGCAGGAGCATTTTTTAATATTCTCATGTTAGTTATTTTATTTCATGTTGCTGGTTCCTTGTTCCTCGTTCCTCGTTGCTTTACCAGTAACCAGTAACCAGCACCCAGCAACCAGTTTATTTTATCAAATTACCTCTGATTTCCGCAACGGCGGCGGAAAGTTCCTTAAATACTTCCGGAGTAAGGTCAGACTGAACCTCCGATTTAAGAACCGTAACATTTGTCGCTTCATTGTATTCGGGTCTGATTGGTGTTGTTTTGAGGGTAATTTTGTCGAAGATAACCTTCACCTTAGTCACCTGGGTAATAAGTTCATCTATTGCAGGATGTCCCTTGCTTGTTTTAAGAAGGTCGATCAGTATGTCGATGGAGAGTTTCTGGTCGATGATCCTTCCAACCAGTTTGTTACCGTTGAAATCCTTCATGTCGACCAGCTGGGTCGAAATATAGAGACCTTCGAACCATCCTCCGGTAAGGACCATTGCAGCAACAGCAGGCTGGCCGTTATCCTCCAGGTATGAATTCGAATTAAGGTAAGTCTGGGATACGATATCCATTATAACATCGGTGTTGTGAATATTCTGCTCAAGGTTGTCGATATCCTCCTGATCGATTGCATCGAGAATGCCGAGGCCGTCGGCCATCTTTTTTGCAGCGTTCATGTAATCGATAATGAGTTGTGTCTGATCGTAAAGGCTGGCAAAACTCAGGTCGCAGGTATAAATGCCCAGGTTAAGGGCCATGCTTTTGTTTGTATTGTAGTTCCTTGTGTTTTCAATAGGGTTCAGAAGATTATCATCAAACAGGGCGCCTGCTGATTTAATAAGCATTGCAGACTCGAGGGGAGATGGAAGGGTATAAAATATCCTTTCAGCCTGTTTGATATCCTCATATACTGCAGCACTGGCTCCGGGGGTAGCAAGGGAGTCTGCTTCCTTTTTTCCATCTCTCCCACCCGAACGGCAGCTGGCAAGAAATAATGTCATAAGGAGTGCAGCTGAAAGAACACTGTTGCTGATTTTAAGGTATTTATTCATGATTCAGTTATTTTTAATTTTTCCGATACACGCCAAAAATAATACTATAATATAATTATTAAAAACCGCTGCATCCATCCAATCGTATTTCTAACTTTGCAGGAAACGATTAAAAATGATCAGTCCACAAAATAAACGCAAAGAACTTGAACATATTTTAAGCAGGGACAACTTTGTTAAGATCAGCGAATCAATAAGGATCCTGAGGGATGAAATTCCGTTCAGCGGGGCAATCGGATTACTGGTTGCATATTATAATGAAAGCGGAAACATTCCTGTAAAAAGGCTTATCTCGGATTTCATGAACGACCTTAAGGAGCAGTCGTTATGCGGGGAGGTTGTGGCGGAGATAAAAAAGGACATTAAGCCGGAAACGTTGAGAATGCTGGTTTCGTCGTGCTGGCAATCGGGACTCAATTATTCGGGTTATTCGTCAGATTTTGCGGAACTGTTCATTAGCGGCGACTATATGACTGCCATTGAATGCTTTACAGTGATAGAATCTTCGGTTCAGAACCTTACAGGTCCAGAGAAGGTTTCCTTGATAAAGCAGATCAGGGAAGGATCTTCCGGAAATATCGGAGAAAAGAGAGCCCTCGCACTGGAACTGATCTCGGTTCTGGAATAAGATATTGTAATTTGATCTGCGTAACTACCAGTTTACTAATTTAAGAACTTACACTGAGATCCACTGAGAAGTCACTGAGATCCACAGAGATCTGGTTTCTTAACTCTGTTGCCCTCCCCCGAAGTCTCGGGGCAAGTTGTGTCTTCTCTGTGTAACTCTGTGTAAGTTTTTAATTGGTTTTATTCGAAGGAGGAGAAATACTTCATGAACTGGGTTCTTTCAAAGACTCCAGGTTTTTCATAGTTTGCGTAATTCAGCTTCCCCCTGAAATCACCGATCCCTTTAAATTCCTTTGCATTCATCCATTCGGATATCTGCCGGTTCATTGTTTTAAGGTAATCTAAACCTTTATTATAGAGCACTGAGCATACCTGCACCGTATGAGCTCCGGCAAGGAGGTATTTTATGGCATCCTGTCCGGAATGCACACCCGTTGAAGCTGATATATCGATCCTGATATCCTGGGCGCTTGCCATACCTATCCATCTCAGAACATACCGCCGCTCATTTTCCTGACTGAATATTGATGCAGGAATAATTTCCATCCTATTTATGTCGACATCGGGTTCATAGAACCTGTTGAACATTACAACCCCCTCTATTCCACGGTTATAGAACTGATCGATCATATAAAGGATATTTGAAAACCTGTAACCTATTTTCAGGGCAACTGGTATCTTCACTGATTTCTTCAGACTTTCGATAAGTTCAAAATAGAGCTTCTCCGATTCGGCCGAGGATTTTTTTCGGTCGACAGGCATGAAGAATACATTTATCTCGATGGCATCAGCGCCGGCTTCCTCAATATTTTTTGCAAATCCCGTCCACCCGCGTGATGTATAACAGTTAATGCTGGGAATGACCGGTATTCCGAGGTTTCCCTTTGCTTTTCTTATAAGGTCAAGGTAGTTGTCGACCGAGTTTGCATGGATATAATTTGAGAGGTAATCATCAGCCTCGGGATAATCAGAGGATGAAGAGGCCGAATGAACATAGTAATTGATTTGTTCCTCAAAGAGCGATTTAAGTACAACGGCGCCTGCCCCGCTATCCTCAGCCTCCTTTAGCTGCCCAAGTGTTGAGGTGAGACGGCTGCTGCTTACGATCAATGGGCTTTTGAGATTGAGTCCCAGGTATTTTGTGGAAAGGCTGTTTTCCATATTAATATTGTTTTGTTTGTTAGTTTCTTTCTCCAAATATAAGACTTCCTATCCTGACTATTGTACTCCCCTCCCCGATTGCAATCTGATAATCACCCGACATTCCCATTGAAATCTCCCTGAATTCGGGTTTATCTGCAAAATAATCTCTTTTAAGTTCCTTGTAGCAGTGCGCCAGGTACCGGAATTCATTACGGATCCTTTCTGAATCGTCAGTAAAAGTGGCCATTCCCATGACACCGCAGATCCTTGCAAAGCTAAGGTTACCGAATTCCTCCGACCTCATCATTTCGTGAATTTCATCCATGCTGAATCCGAATTTTGTTTCCTCTTCAGCTATATGGATTTGCAGCAGGCAGTCGACCACCCTGTTTATCCGTGAGGCTTCATTACCGATTGTTTTTAGCAGCCTGAAGCTGTCGGCTGAGTGGATCAGGCTGATAAAGGGGACTATCTGCCTCACCTTGTTGCCCTGAAGATGGCCGATCATGTGCCATTCAATGTCGGAAGGCAGGCCAACCTTCTTTTGAAGGAGCTCCCGGACCCTGTTCTCACCAAAGATCTTATGACCTGAGTTGTATGCCTCGAGGATATCGGATTCGGGTTTGGTTTTAGATACAGCCACAAGCTTTACAGATGGATGTATCTGTTGTTTCAGGTAATTTATATTTGACGCAATGTCAGTCATATTTCTGCCCCCAACCCCCTAAAGGGGGCTATTAATTCAATTCTAAATAAGCCCCCCTTCAGGGGGGATGGGGGGCCGAATCGAGTTATAGAAGATTTATCACAAGGCCGCTTCTTAATTTTGGTTCGAACCAGGTGGTTTTCGGGGGCATAATATTTCCCGAGTCGGCTATCGTTATCAACTGTTTCATCGATACCGGGTATAGTGCAAATGCCACTTTCATTTCACCGCTGTCGACCCGCTTTCTGAGTTCTCCGAGCCCTCTTATTCCGCCAATAAAATCGATCCGTTTCGAGCGCCGCAGATCCTGGATATCAAGGACCGGAATGAGTATCTCATTAGCAAGAATAGTGACATCGAGGCCGCCGATCGGGTCGTTGTCGTCATAAGTTCCGGGCCGGGCGGAAAGACTGTACCATTTGCCGTTCATATACATCCCGAAGTTGTGTAATTTTCCGGGTTTATATATTGCAGCTCCCTTTTCTTTGACGACAAATCCCTTCTCTATCTTTTCGAGGAATTCTGTTTCCGAAAGACCATTCAGATCCCTGACAGTCCTGTTATAGTCGATTATCCTCAACTGGTTATCAGGAAAATGGACAGCCATGAAATAGTTATAATCTTCCTTCCCTGTATGACCCGGATTATTTTCACGCTTTTCCTTGCCGACCAGGGCAGCTGCAGCGGTCCTGTGATGTCCATCAGCCACATAGGTAAAAGGAACCTTTTCAGTGAAGAGCTTTTCAATCAGATCATTGGTTTTACGATCTCTTATTACCCAGAAAGTGTGCCCAAACCCGTCTTCAGAAGTGAAGTCATATTCAGGGGATCGTTTTCCGGTAACAGAAGTCACAATTTTATCAATTTCCTTGACGGCAGGATATGCAAAAAAGACAGGTTCAATATTTGCATTGTTCACCCGCACATGGATCATCCGGTCCTGTTCCTTATCGGGTCTCGTAAGTTCATGTTTCCTGATGACACCATTAAGATAATCATCGACAGAAGCACATCCGACAATACCGTACTGGGTCCGGCCCTTCATTGACTGCGCATAAATATAAAAATGAGGCTCCCGATCCTGAACAAGCCAGCCTTTTTCCCTCCATAGTTTAAAATTACTGGCTGATTTTTCGTATACATCCTCACAATGAACATCTGTGTCGGGATGAAGGTCGATCTCAGATCTTGTGATATGAAGAAGCGAGCACTCCTTCCCCTCTGCCATTTTCCTTGCCTCCTCAGCATTCATTACATCATACGGCAGGCACGACAGGTCCCTGGCAATATCGCGGGGAGGCCTTAATCCCCTGAAAGGTTTTACTTCAGCCATTTAATCTTCTTTCTGGTTATTTCGATGTATACCGATGTATTTCAACTTATTTCCGGTTATTTTCATTTATTTCCGGCTATTTTATTTTGTTTACCCTGAACCTTTCGTTTCCTGTTTTAAAATAATCTACAATCTGCCTTGCAGCCGCGATACCTGCATTGATATTGGCCTCCCTGGTCTGGGCACCCATTTTTTTACTTGTAAAGAGGTATCTTCCTTTGTATTTTTCTTCAAAAGCAGATTTGCAATCCGGCTCAATATCAGACAGGTACCGGAAATCGGGACGCTCCTCAAATACCCGCAGAAGGTCGTCCTCGTTAATTATCTCCTTTCGTGCGGTATTGACAAGGACCGCATTGATGGGCATATTGATCAGAAGGCTGTAACTTATTGATCCTGCTGTCTTGCTGTTTGCCGGCAAATGAAGTGAAACATACTGGCACGATGAATAGAGCTCCTCCGCTCTCCTGCAAACTTTTGCACCTGAAGCCGTTATAACGTTATCAGCAACAAACGGGTCGTAGGCATAGATTGTCATGCCGAATCCCCTGCTTATTTCAGCAACATACTTTCCTACATTCCCAAAGGCGTGAATACCAATTGTTTTTCCGCGCAGTTCGGTGCCGATATTTCCGGAGAAGCCTCCTCTGGCCTGGAAGAGCATCATTTCAAAAACGAGTTCGGCAACAGCGTTAGAGTTCTGTCCGGGTGTATTCATTGCAACTACACCATGGGCAGTACAGGCATCAAGATCCAGATTATCATAACCTGCTCCGGCTCTAACAACAATCTTTAGATTCCGTGCAGCTGAGAGGATATCTGCAGTGACCAGGTCGCTCCGTACTATCAGGGCGTCAGCATTGGCAACCGCCGATTTGAATTCCTCAGCACTTTTATAATTCTCGAGCATCATCAGTTCATGATCCTCTTCCCAGGCAACAGCCCTGATCTGTTCTATAGCTGCAGGAGCAAAGGGCTTATCCGTTGCAACAAGTATCTTCATGTCAACATCAATTTAAGAATCAGGTGATATTGATTAAAAAGTATCAGAAGCATTTGTTTAGCTTTTTGCTTCAAATTCCTTCATTGCATCTATAAGAGCTGTTACGCTCTCAACAGGAAGAGCATTATAGGTTGAAGCGCGGAAGCCCCCGACAGAACGGTGGCCTTCAATTCCAAGCAACCCCTTTGATTTGGCAAATTCGGCAAACGGTTTTTCGAGTTCCTTGTATCCGTCAGCCATAACAAAGCAGATATTCATTAGTGACCTGTCATCGGGATCCTTTATGGTTGGAACAAACAGCTTATTTCTATCGATCTCGTCATAAAGCATCCCTGCCTTTTCAATATTTTTCTTCTGGATAGCCTTCACACCTCCCAGATCCTTCAGCCAGTGAAGAGTCTGCTGAGCGGCAAATACGGCAAAAACAGGAGGTGTATTGAACATTGATTCCGCCTTTATATGAGTGCGGTAATCAAGCATAGTTGGTATCTGGCGTGCAACTTTACCAAGGGCATCTTCCTTTATAATTACCAGTGTGACCCCTGCGGGGGCAAGGTTTTTCTGTGCACCGGCATAAATAATCGAATATTTCGATATATCGACGGGGCGGCTGAAAATATCCGATGACATGTCAGCCACCAGAGGGACACTCACAGATGGATCTTTCTTAAGCTCGGTGCCGTAAATCGTGTTGTTGGTTGTAATATGGAAATAGTCCGCATCGGCAGGAACAGTATAGTTCTTTGGAATATAATTGAAGAGGGTTTCCTTTGAGGAAGCCACTTCAACAACCTCGCCATACAGTTTAGCTTCCTTAAGGGCTTTACTTGCCCATTCGCCCGTATTCAGATAGGCCGACTTATTATTCATCATGTTCATGGGGACCATTGTAAACTGGAGGCTGGCGCCGCCTCCAAGGAATATTACCTGGTATCCTGAAGGGATCTCGAGAAGCTCCTTAACAAGGCCAATTGTGTCGTTCATGCAGGCAATGAATTCCTTGCTGCGATGAGAAATCTCAAGTACTGACAGGCCCGAACCTGCAAAATCCCTGATACCTTCAATGGTCTTGTCGATTGTGTACTGAGGCAGGATTGAAGGACCGGCGTAAAAATTATGTTTTTTCATGATTAGAGGATTATGTTATTAATTAGATTGATCTGAAAAGGTGCTAATACAAAAATAAGGAATTTTAAGTATTGGCAAGCTAAGTTTTTCAAGAATTAAGGACCAAAGTCCAGACAGGTTGTATTGTTTAACCACGGGGTTTCACGGGTTGACACGGAGTAAATAACGGAGTCCGATTTAGGTGGGGCAAATAGCATGACTTACCGAAGAATTTATCCTGGATTAGCCATGTTTTACATAATAACTGTGTGACTCCGTGAAAACTCCGTGTAACTCCGTGGTTAAGAATCCATACTCACCAGTAATCCTTCTCTTATCACCGGTATCTTTGTTGTATAATCCATTGTAAGGCAGAATGGTATGCAGTCGTCGAGTTTTTTATCCCTTAGCCTCGACCTTTGGGCTGCTTTCCCGATATAGCCCAACGGGTCATTTTTTGCAATCAACCAGAGGTCGATGGCAGCATGGGTTGAGTCGCAAATGGTATTGTAAAGAGTTGTTGAAAGCAGCTTTTCCGCGAAAGCCCCGGCACAGATAGTATCCTCGAGGTTGAACCTGTTCTTCCAGCCTGAGCAGAAAAGGACCACATCTTTCTCCTGCTTTGATATCCAGGATATTACAGCGCTGATATTGAGAAATGATCCAATGATTATAAACCCGGCGCCGGAAGCAATCTTTATGATTCCTGTTCCATTGGTGGTGCTGTAAACGATAGTTTTCCCAGCCACCTTTTCGGGAGTGAAATTAAAAGGGGAATTACCAAAATCAGCAAAATCGAGCACATATCCATCCCTTTCAGCAGCTACCAGATAGCCTTTCTCCTTGTATTCCCTTGCCTCCGGAACTGTTGCAACCGGAATTATCGATTCTGCCCCGTTTTCAAATGCCGTACAGATCGCCGATGTGGCCCGGAGAATATCGATAACCACGACTATCGAACCAACATGCCTTTCGGGTTCATATAACGCAGGTGAAAAGCAGGTTTCGAGATCCCTTTTTTCTAACATTGACTGAGAATAATTTCCGTCTCAATCTGCGCAAATCTGCGTGATCACCGGGGTAAAAAAAAATCCATTGCCCGCAGATATCGCTGATTCGCGCAGATAATTACATACTATAATTTTAACCTTCTTTATAAATCGGCAGATTGACCACTTTTGCCTTAAGGTCCTTGTTTCTTATCCTTATGAATATTTCAGTATCTTCTTTCCAGAAACCTTTGTTGAGGTAAGCCATGCCGATCCCCTGTTTCATCATCGGTGACATCGTACCGGAAGTAACCTCTCCGATGACGGTTCCATTTTTATCGACCACCTCATAGTGCTGACGGGGGATTCCGCGGTCGATCATCACAAATCCCTTAAGCCGTCTTTCGACACCTTCCTCCTTCTGTTTTAGAAGAAGTTTCTTATCAATAAAATCCTTGCTGTCAGTAAATCTGGTTATCCATCCAAGTCCTGCCTCGATGGGCGAGGTTGTGTCGTTGATATCGTTGCCATAAAGGCAGAATCCCATCTCAAGCCGGAGGGTATCCCTGGCTCCCAGACCTATCGGCCTTATATTGAACTCCTTTCCTGCCTCGAAAACCGCATTCCATAGTTTCTCGCCCTCTTCATTCCTGACATAGATTTCACATCCTCCCGAACCGGTGTAGCCGGTTGTTGAGAAGATGACATCCTTAATTCCTGCGAATTCCAGAATTCTGAATGAGTAGTATTCCATTTCCGAGACAGGAGCATTTGTAAGTTTCTGCATTGCTTTAAGGGCAAACGGTCCCTGGATTGCAAGCTGTGCTATATCATCCGAGGCATTGATAAGGTCTTTCCCGGGTTCAATGCCGAATTTTGCGGCATTCCATACGCACCAGTCCCAGTCTTTCTCAATATTGGCTGCATTTACCACCAGAAGGTATTTATCATTGCTGAACCTGTAGACAAGCAGGTCATCGACAATCCCTCCCTTGCCGTTGGGAAAGCATGAGTACTGAACCTTTCCATCCCACAGGGCAGAGACGTCATTTGATGTAATATACTGAAGGAACTTAAGGGCTGACGGACCCGATACCCAGAATTCGCCCATATGCGAAACATCAAATACGCCGACACCCTCCCGCACTGCAATATGTTCCTCCATTATTCCGGTATATTCCACAGGCATATTAAAGCCTGCAAATGGGACCATTTTGGCTCCTGCTTCCTCGTGGAATTTTGTAAAGACTGTGTTCTTCATGATGGACAAAGTATTTAAAATATATTCATGTTGAAATGGGCTCTGGACGCTGGGCGCTGGACTCTGAACTCCGGGTGTTGGTATAATTGGTTTTCCCCTGTGCCCAGTGCCTAGTATCTGGTGTCCAGTGCCTAGCCCCAGTTTATTAACTGATAAAAATAAAATATATTTCACTATATCAAAAGGATTATTCAACAGGATATTAACCATTTGTGGTCGCTGTAAAATAAAATTGTCTTAAATCTGTTATATACATTGATCTGATGAAACAGGTTAATTGGAGCTTTAAGTAATGGATTACAAGTATATAAATACCGAATACCTTGAAATGGTCGCAGGGGGTGATACTGCCCTTTTAAAGGAACTAATCAGCTTGTTCAGGGACCAGGTCGCCGAATTCAATCATGATTTAAAAGTCTCTTTTAAAGAAAAGAATTACACAGCCCTTGGCAATCTGGCTCACAAGGCTAAATCGTCGGTGGCGATCATGGGAATGGACAGCCTTGCCAATATGCTAAAGACATTTGAGATCAAGGCAGCTGCCGGGAAAAACATCGAGATGTACGGGTCATATATCCGAAGGTTTGAGAATGATACACAATGTGCCCTGGAAGAGCTTGATTCGCTTGTCAAAAACCTTTAATAATGACTGAGATGATCAATATAGAAAAGAGGGATAAAATTGACATTATTACATTCTCGGTCAATAAGATAAATGCCACCACAATTGATGAAATAAGGGACGGGGTCAATAAGGTTTTTGATAATCCTAATTCCAAGGTAATTATTGATTTGAAAGGAGTTGAATACATCGACAGTTCAGGGTTTGCCTGCTTCCTCTTCCTTCACAAGGCTGCCAAGAACAACTTCGGTATGCTTAAATTTGTTAATCCCGAGCCAAGGGCCACTGAGCTGTTCCACACTCTCCACCTTCACACGATATTCGAGATATTCGATGACATGAATGTCTGTATTAGGTCGTTCAGGGGATAATAAGGCATCAGGCTACGGGCGACAGGCGTCAGGAAAACCATACCGCTAGCGCGGATTTGTAATCCGTGCTAGTTCAAAATATTACAGGCACGAATTGCAAATTCGCGCCAGCGTTAATTTAGTTAACCGCGCCAGCAAATTTCTAACGGCTTGAAAATATGAGCCGATCCATATCCAAATCAACCTTAACCGTACTTTGCTTCAGGATTTTACCCGATATTATTTCCTTTGACAGTTCGTTAATGATCTCCTTCTGGATCAATCTTTTAACGGGCCGGGCACCGGCCTGGGGATCATAACCGTGATCGGCAAGCCAGTCGATGGCACTGTCTGAAACCTCAAGCTTCAGGTCGTTGTTTTCAAGGACTTTCCTTACGTGGTTTAACTGAAGGATTACAATTTCCCTAATCTGGTCCTGGGTGAGAGGCCTGAACATTACGATCTCATCCACCCTGTTGAGGAATTCCGGCCTGAGCGACTTTCTCAGTAGATTGAACAATTCTTTTCTAAGCGATTCCTCCTCTTTTTCAGGCATCTTGTTATTCCATTTATCCATCCTGTCCCTGATAATATCTGAACCAAGGTTTGATGTCATAATGACGATAACGTTCCTGAAATTGATGGTTCTGCCCTTGTTGTCGGTGAGCCGTCCGTCGTCGAGAAGCTGAAGAAGAAGATTGAAGAGGTCGGGGTGGGCTTTTTCGATCTCATCGAGCAAAACAACTGAATAAGGTTTATGCCTGACCGCTTCGGTAAGCTGGCCGCCCTCTTCATAGCCGATATATCCGGGAGGCGCACCTATAAGCCTGGAAACGGAATGCCTTTCCTGGTATTCCGACATGTCAATCCTTGTGAGGAGGTTCTCATCGTTGAAGAGGAATTCGGCGAGAGCCCTTGCAAGCTCGGTCTTGCCAACACCGGTGGTTCCAAGGAATATGAAGGAACCTAACGGTCTCTTTGAATCCTGCAGGCCGGCTCTTGACCGCCTTACCGCATCAGAGACAGCCACTATGGCTTCATCCTGGCCAACAACCCTTTTATGAAGTTCATCCTCGAGTCTTAAAAGCTTCTCCTTTTCACTTTCAAGCATCCTCGATACCGGAATTCCCGTCCATTTTGCAACGACCTCGGCAATGTCTTCTGATCTTACCTCTTCCTGGACAAGAGATCCTTTACTTCTTTTCTGTTCAATCTGGTTTTTCAGATCTTCGATCTCTTTTTCAAGGCCGATTATCCTGCCATAACGGATCTCGGCAACCCTTCCGTAATCGCCTTTGCGTTCAGCCTGGTCCGCTTCAAACCTGAGGGATTCAACTTCCTCCTTTTTCTCCTGGACCCTCTCGATTATGTCCTTTTCTCCCTTCCAGGCAGCCATCAGACCATCCTTTTCAGCCTGCAGTTCTGCAAGTTCCGAAGAAATCTGATGTTCCTTGGCTGTGTCACCATCTCTTTTTATTGCTTCCCTTTCTATCTCAAGCCTGGTGATGGCCCGTGTCACTTCATCGATCTCGTCGGGCACTGAATTCATCTGAAGGCGAAGCCTCGAGGCAGCCTCATCGATAAGATCGATTGCCTTGTCGGGTAAGAACCGGTCAGTTATGTACCTGGTTGAAAGGTCGACTGCGGCAATAATTGCTTCGTCCCTTATTATTACCTTGTGATGGGTTTCATATTTCTCCCTGATCCCGCGAAGGATTGATATTGAATCTTCCCTTCCGGGTTCATCTACCATTACAACCTGGAAACGCCTCTCGAGGGCTTTATCCTTTTCAAAATACTTCTGATATTCATTGAGCGTTGTTGCACCAATGGCTCTGAGTTCACCCCTTGCAAGCGCAGGTTTAAGAATATTTGCTGCATCCATTGCACCCTCTGATTTTCCCGCGCCTACCAGGGTATGGATCTCATCGATGAAAAGGACGATCTCCCCGTTTGATGAGATGACCTCATTGACGACCGATTTCAGCCGCTCCTCGAACTCCCCCTTGTATTTTGCACCGGCAATAAGCGCTCCCATATCGAGAGAGTATATTGTCTTTGACTTAAGGTCCTCCGGGACGTCGCCTCTTGTTATCCTGTGGGCAATTCCTTCGGCTATAGCAGTTTTTCCTACTCCCGGTTCGCCTATCATAACAGGATTATTCTTGGTTCTGCGTGTAAGTATTTGAAGTATCCGCCTTATCTCCTCATCTCGTCCCACGACGGGATCAAGCTTGCCCGTCCGGGCTCTTTCATTAAGGTTTATCGCGTACCTGTTCAGGGAATTGAAGGTCTCCTCTGAGGTCGGATTCTCAACAGTGGCGCCTTTTCTGAGTTCATTGACTGCCGATTTCAGGTCCTTCAGTGTAACACCATAATCCTTAAGTATCTGTGAAGCTTTGTCTGAGGTATCAAGGATCCCCATAAGGAGGTGCTCGGTAGTTACAAATTTGTCCTTCATCCTGGAAGCATTGTCATTTGCTTTTCTCAGGGCTTCAGATGCTCCTGATGAAAGAAAAGGTTCGCCACCTGTAACCCGGGGATATGTATCGAGCAGTTTTTCAATGTCTTTCATTACTGAAGCGCTGCTGACGCCAATCTTGCCGAAGAGCCAGCCGGTTATGTCTTCGGCTTCGCTTATAACACCATGGAGCAGATGGGCGCATTCAACAGCCTGCTGGCCTTTTGAATCTGCGATCTGGAAGGCTTTCTGAACGGCTTCCTGGGCTTTAAGAGTGAAATTGTTTAAATTCATCTATCCTGGTATTAAAACTTATTAAACTAGTTAATGTTGCTGGGTGCTGGTTACTGGTTACTGGTTGAGTACAAATTTCTTGTTTTAACTAGTAACAAGCAACCAGTAACAGGCAACCTTTATCTTATGCAATTTTTTTGCCATTGGATAGATTTGACTTTTTGACATCGAAATGGAGAAGGTTTATGTCAATATGACAAATAAATCCACCCCTAAATCCACCCCTAAATCCACCCCTAAATCCCCTAAAGGGGACTTTGGCTTCTCCCCTGTTCTTAGCCCCCCCTGGGGGGTTGGGGGTATCAAGCCCCCTTTAGCGGGTTGGGGGTATCAAGCCCCCTTTAGGGGATTGGGGGTATCAAGCCCCCTTTAGGGGGTTGGGGGTATCAAGCCCCCTTTAGGGGGTTGGGGGTATAAGTAAAGGCACTTACGTGAAGTAGTATTACATCAAAAGATATTTTTATAACCTTATCTTTAAGCTTTTAAAACTTTATTTTACTATGGACAAGATTCTTTGGAAACCAGGTACGATGATATATCCCCTGCCGGCGGTTATGGTTAGCTGCGGGGCAACTCCAGAAGAATATAATATTCTTACAATATCATGGACCGGGACAGTCTGCACTGATCCGGCAATGTGTTATATTTCGGTCAGGCCTTCGAGGCATTCATACGAAATAATCAAAAGGAACGGCGAATATGTTATTAATCTCACCACGAAAGCCCTTGCATTCGCTACCGACTGGTGCGGTGTGAAATCAGGAGCCGGTCACGACAAGTTTGCTGAAATGGGGCTGACTCCGGGAAAGGCTGAAATAGTCAAAGCCCCGCTGATAATGGAATCGCCTGTAAATATCGAGTGTATCGTCAAGGAAATAAAAGAGCTCGGTTCGCACCACATGTTTATTTCGGAAGTGGTTGCAGTAAATGCGGACAAGGAACTCATTGACAAAAAGACAGGCGCTTTCAGGCTTTTTGACGCTGAACCTATCTGTTATTCTCATGGGAAATACTATGAAACCGGTAAGCTGATCGGGAAGTTCGGATTCTCGGTGAGAAAAAAGGCGTGAAGGTGTAACGGCGTAACGGGGTAACGGCATAAGGGCGTGAAGGCGTGAAGGCGTGAAGGCATGAAGGCGTGAAGGTTTGAGGGTGTAAGGGTAAATTAATATTCTTATCTGTTAATTTATTAACAATAATTGGAGGGAATCGGTGTTTATCAAATTAGTTAAACAGGGTAAACAATTATAGTATAGTAATTAACAACCTTCAATCTGCCCTGGCAATAATTTCTGTTCCGAGATGAGTGAGAAGATTATTGAAACTCTGATGCAATTATTTGCACTTATCGCCAAGCCTCAGCGGAATGATGCTGAGAGAAGGGGTATTGTGGAGTCATTTCTCAGTCATCATCTAAATCAGGATCTTGTTAATAAATACCTGTCGGCATACGGTCAGGCATACGCCGAAGCACAGGAAAGGCTTGAAAAAAGCACTCCGGAAAGGCGTGAAGGAGCCATTGCGATCAGAATAACAAAGCTGTGCCACGACATAAATGAAGAGGGGCAACTCGATCAGGAACAAAGGATCGTTGTTGTCATCCAGGTCCTTGAATTCTGTAAATCAGGGGGTGCGGAAGTATCAAAGCTGGAGCGGGGATTTATAAACACGCTGGCACTTGGTTTGAATATTTCAAGAGAAGAATATGAGATACTCGAGAAATTTGTTCTCAATCCTTTTACGGATGTCCCATCGTCACAAAACCTTCTTGTTATAACCGGTGATAAAAAAGATGCAGGTAATGATGTAAAGCATGCCTTTAAGGATCAACTGAAAGGACAAATCTGGATACTCTACATTCCCTCAGTGAATATTTATTTTATGAGATACGCCCGTTCGGGCGAGTTATCGATGAACAGGCAATTGCTTCAGGAGAATAAGGTTTATCCGGTCAGCCAGGGTTCGTCAATTAAGGGTTATAATATCTCCCCAATATATCATTGGGATATTACGATGCAGTTTCTGAAGGAGGAATTCCAGTCGTCGAGGGTGATATACGAGGTAAACAACCTAGAATACAGGTTTAAAAGCGGGGAGGTAGGAATTCATCACATGTCGTTCAAGGGTGAATCGGGCAGGATGATTGGAATAATGGGAGCCAGCGGAGCAGGGAAATCTACGCTTTTAAGTGTTCTTAACGGGATAAATTCCCCGTCTGACGGTGAGGTGCTTATCAACGGGATCAGCATACACAGGGAGAAAGAGAAAATAAAGGGGCTAATCGGTTTTGTTTCACAGGATGATCTCCTTATAGAAGATCTCACAGTTTTTAACAACCTCTGGTTCAATGCAAAGCTCTGTTTCGGGAATCTAACGGAGGAGGAGATCACAGCAAGGGTCGACAACGTTCTGAAAAACCTGGGGCTTTATGAGATCAGGAATATGAAGGTAGGATCCCCACTGGATAAAAAGATAAGCGGAGGACAACGCAAGAGGCTAAATATTTCACTCGAACTTATAAGAGAGCCTGCCATTCTATTCCTGGATGAACCAACATCAGGGCTCTCCTCGAGGGACTCGGAAAACATCGTCGACCTCCTGAAAGAGCTGGCACGGAAAGGTAAGCTATTGTTTGTCGTGATACATCAGCCATCCTCCGACATATTTAAAATGTTCGACAAGCTTATCATTCTTGATACCGGAGGATACCTGATTTATAATGGCAATCCTGTTGAATCGATCGAATACTTCAAGAAAAGGATAGGTCAGCCGAACTTCAGCGAAAGTGAATGCTATGTCTGTGGGAATGTAAATCCTGAACAGATCTTCAATATTGTGGAAACCAGGATTTTTACTGAAAGCGGTAAACCAACTGAGAACCGGAGGATCTCACCTCCTGAATGGCGAAAACTATACGAAACCGAGAAAAAAGAGGAAAAACTTGAAAAGGGAGGAGCCCTGCCTGAAATTAGTTTTAAAACACCAGTCAAGCTAAATCAGTTCATCACTTATGCTAAAAGGGACGTGCTATCTAAAGTTGCTGATATTCAGTATCTTTTGATAACCCTGTTCGAGGCTCCACTGTTGGCTTTCTTCCTGGCCTTCCTTATCAGGTATTTTGATGAAAGCGCCAGGAACCCTGAATATCATTTGATTGACAACAGTAATCTTCCCATTTATCTTTTTATGTCGGTGGTGGTTGCTCTTTTCATGGGATTGACCGTTAGCGCGGAGGAGATCTTCAAAGACAGGAAGATACTTGAGAGGGAGGCTTTTCTCAACCTTAGCTGGAACAGTTACCTGATGTCGAAGGTATTTGTCCAGTTTGCAATTTCAGCGATCCAGGCACTTACATTTGTTATAATAGGTAACGCGATTACCGGCATCAAAGGCATGACATTCGAATACTGGCTGGTATTGTTCTCCTGCTGGGCATCGGCCAATATGCTGGGGCTGGTGATATCCGACAGTTTCAAGGCTGTTGTAACAATTTACATCCTGATACCATTCCTGATCATTCCCCAGATCATACTGAGCGGTGTGCTGGTAAAATTTGAAAAACTGAATCCGAATATTTCATCTCCCGTAACGATACCCTTTTACGGTGAGATGGTAACCGCCAGGTGGGGTTATGAGGCCCTGGCCGTCAAACAATTTACAGACAATAAGTTCGCAAAAAAAGTTTATCCGTTCGATAAGACAATGAGCGAGGCCAGGTTCGGTAAGGACTATTGGTGCTCCAAGCTGAAAGGGAATCTCGACAAGATCATGCTTGACCTAAAAAAAGACTCAAGGGATGAGGATTTCAATGAGGATCTCCTGCTCGTTTCAAACGAAATAAAAAAACAAATGAAACTTCTTCCAGCGATCAGATTTGAAAAGGCTGAGGATCTGGAACCCGACAGGATAACCCTTGAGACCGTTTCTTCAGCCCTGGCATATGTTGAATCGGTCAGAAAACACTATGTAAAGCAGCATAATGAAGCGAATGATGCCAAGGATGCCCTGATAACAAAAATGGAATCGGAAAACAAGGAAGCTTATCAGGAACTCAGGAACGATTATTTCAATGTTGCGCTTGAGGAGTTTGTCACATCAAAGAATGAAAAGCAAAAGACGATTGAATTCGGGGGGGAGCTGTTACAGAAGCTTGATCCGGTATATATGGATCCGCCTGACCGGTTCATTAAGGCGCATTTCTATTCGCCGACAAAGAAGGTTTTTGGATTAAATGTCGATACATATGTGGTTAATGTGCTTGTAATCTGGGCGATGACATCTGTTCTGTATATTTTCCTGTACCTGAGAGTTCTTAAGAAGACATTAAGTTCAGGGGAAAAGCTTCTGAAAAAGAGGCCAAAGATTGCAGACTAGACAACCAGCACCGCTTCCTGATCTGAAAACAAGTACTAAGTTTTCAGCTTATTCTACCAATAAATTTAGTAAGAATTTAACCACGGAGTCACACGGATTTACACGGAGAAAGAACACGGAAGTTTTAAACCATAAAACAATATGAAACTCCGTGCAACCCCGTGGTTAAAAGGATTTTAGTGAATTAGAATAAAAAAAGAGTGCCATCAAGACACTCTCCCTAAGTCAGATATAAAATATTCTTAAAGAAAAATCAGGCGGATTTTTACTCAACGATCTCGATCATCTTGAAAGGAACCCTGATTATTGATTCATAATCTTCTCCGGCCTCAAGCATATCTTCATCATCTTCTTCATAATACCAGTTGACTTCAACATCGTGCTTAGCCTTGTGAATTGCCTCGAGCTTTTTGAATACATCGAGAATGCATTTTGATGAGCTTGTATTGAAATACTCGAGTTTGATGTTGACGATGGTTTTTCCAAGGGGAGCTTCCTTATAAAGGTCAAGCCAGTCAACCAGGGGCTTGTAAAATTCAACAGAGTTTTCAGGGATTGAACGGCCTTTGATTTCGAATACACCTTCGGATGAGTCAAATTTAATTGTGGGTGTCTTTGGTGTTCCTTCAATAATGATAGGTTCCATATTTGTGATATTTAGGTTTGTTTCAATTTTTTTCGCTTACCAGTACATTAAGATAGAAAAATGAATTTTCGTCATCATATTCCTTAAACAAATAATCCAGCTTATTTCCTGTCTTCCTTGCCATATCCACAAGCCCAAGTCCTCCTCCCCCCTTTGATGAGATTCGCTGGTGATTAAGGATGAATTTATAAAGCTCTGTTATCTCCTCATGGCTCGAACTATTTATCTTCCTGATCTTTTCTTCGAGCCGCGCCACATCTCCCGTCCTGATGAAATTGCCCGTGATAATCTTATAGCCTTTCTCCACCTTGTTTATTGATAGTATTCCAAATCTATCAGAAGTTTTGTCTTCAAAATCCGAAGGTACTTTGTCGACGTGATGGTAAAGATTCTGAAGGCTTTCCACCAGGACATTATAAACCTTTTTACGGAGCTTTGAATGTTCTTTTACCTTTATAAGCTTTCCCTCAATCGTATCCAGAACCTTGTTTATAAGGTCCGAATCAATATTGCCCTTGTAATAAAGGATCGGGCTACCATCGGCTGCATCAGAAAAATAACTCTCAACATTAAAGCTCATGAAAGCTTCTTTTTTAAAAGGATCAGAAATTCTGCCAACAAATATATAAAAAATGTTACCATTAGTTTTTACGACTTCCCATTTATTACACCAATATAATGATCAGAATCCGGTCTGATGAAGATAAACGCAGAAATTAATAAGAGATTGTTTACACTCCTCCGAATGAGATTCTTCGCTTCCTTTCGTTCCGCTCTGAATGACGTTATTGTGTTTTTGATGATTGCTTTACTTGCTTTTCTTCGATCCCTGATACAGCTCATATTTGACAAGAATGCACTCGAGGGATCCGTTGAAAAGGAGAGTTTTTCTGGCTGGCTTTAGTCCGATGTGCTTAAGGGAATCTTTATCGGATGAAATTATCCAGGCTTCATAACCTGGGAAATTATGCTTGAGAGTCGATCCGATCAGACCGTATAAAATATCATTGTCAGTGCCTTTTATCCTTTGTCCGTATGGTGGATTAATTATTATAACGCCCTTATTATCCGAGGCTTTAAGATCTTCAAAATCACTTTTGCTGGCTGAGATTGCATCTGAAAGACCAGCTGATGCAGTATTGGTTCTTGTCATTGAAACAGCCTCTTCTGAAATATCGCTTGCGTAAATTTTAGCAGGGAGAACATGGCTTTCTATTTCACTTTCTTCTTTTAATCTCTTAAAAAGGTCTTCGTCGTAATCTCTCCATCTCTGGAATCCGTAAAACTGCCTGAATCTGCCCGGGGGAATTTTGCATGCCATCAGTGCAGCCTCAATTGCAATGGTTCCTGATCCGCACATTGGATCCAACAAGGTAGTTTCTCCTTTCCATCCAGAAAGTTTAATAATTCCTGCAGCGAGTATCTCATTTATCGGAGCAGGGCCCTGTTCTTTCCTGTATCCTCTTTTGTACAGCGGGAGAACCGATGAATCGAGGGAAATTGTAACCACATCGTTGCTTATGTGAAGATTAAATACAACATCAGGATCAGCTGTATCGACCGACGGGCGCTTTCCCGATTTGTCGCGGAACCAGTCCGCAACGGCATCCTTAAGGCGCAAACCGGCAAATCCGGTGTGGCGGAAAACGGGTGAATTAATTACAGGGACAACCGAAAATGTATGTTCTGGATCGAGATACTCCTTCCAGTTCACTCTCAGGCTTTTACTATAGAGATCGTCTGATGAGCGGATGCGGAATTCAGCAATAGGAACAAGAACCGACATTGCGGTTCTGAGACAATAATTGGCTTTATATAAAAGGTATTTATCGCCCTCAAAGAGAACTGCCCTGTTAACCGGCTGTACATCCTTAGCGCCAAGTTCTGCAAGCTCCTCCGAGAGAACCTTTTCGAGACCGTAAAGGGTTTTGGCGATTAGTTTCATCCCTTGATATTTACCCCCTTTCATTTTCCCCCAAGGGGGAAATGTAAAACCGCTCCTTCCCCCGTGGGGGAAGGTTGGGGAAGGGGGTTTAGTACCCAAGTATTTTATTATAAGCCTCTTTATCTCCAACAATCTGAACTGCTTTTTTTAGGACAACATCATCTTCGTTGAGAATGCGGAAATACTCATTTGACCTCCAGAGGTTCGAAGCGATCAATGCTTTCATAACCGTAAGTATTTCGTTTTTTGAGATTGAAAATTGCTTTTCATTATACTTCACTCCCGAATCTTCTGCCTTTTTGATGAAAGAATCTATGTCTTCAGCTGAAAAGCTGAATCTCTTCCTGAAGTCCTCAAACGTTAAATAATCGGAAGCCAGTCTTTTTCTGTTTTTGTCAGAATATTCGAGCGTAAAGGAATTGACAATACCTCTTCTGACAAGGGTTCTGTAATAATCGGAATAATTTAAAGTGTCAGCCGGAACGAAAATGTCTGGCATTATTCCGCCTCCGCCATAAACAATACGCTTGGTGACCAGGGTTTTGAACTTAAGGGAATCAGGGAAATGGATGCTGTCGGCAGTCATAAGTTCTCCATCGGTATAACGCTTGTAGAAATTCTCAAGGTATTTGTCATATCCTTCATTGTAAGGACTTTGAATCAATCTGCCAGTGGGAGTATAATATCTGGCGATAGTAAGCCGGATCATTGAACCGTCGGTAAGATAGAATCCGTTCTGGACCAATCCTTTTCCGAATGTCCTGCGACCAACAATCACCCCCCTATCCCAGTCCTGAATTGCCCCCGCCATGATTTCGCTTGCCGAGGCTGATCCTTCATCAGTCAGAATTGCTATCCTTGCATTTGAGAGGGGTCCCTTTCCATTGGATAAGTAATCCTGCCTTGGATTCTTCCGGCCACTGATATAAACCAGTAATTTCTTGTCGTTGAAGAACTTGTCAGCGATATCCGTCGATGCATTCATATATCCACCACCGTTTGAGCGAAGATCGAGCACAAGATTCTTCATGCTGTTCTTCCTCAGGCTGTCGACGGCATCCATGAATTCCCTTGTTGTGGTGGCGGCAAATTTGTTGAGCTTGATATAGCCAGTCTCTTTGTCGAGCATATAGGCGGCGTCGAGGCTGTTGATCGGGATTTTGTCGCGGATGATTGTAAAATCAAGGTTATTATTTTCACCTTTCCTGAATACACTAAGGTTCACCCTGGTTCCCTTCTGTCCCATCAGCCTGCTGCGGACGCCGTTTGTAGAAAGGCCTATACCTGCCACCTTTTCGCCATTGATAACTACAATCCTGTCGCCCGCAAGAAGTCCGACTTTTTCAGATGGGCCGCCTGCGATCGGTTCAATTACAATAATAGTGTCCCTCAGAAGGTTAAACTGAATTCCGATACCCTCAAAATTACCGTTTAGCGGTTCATTCATCTCCTTGACGTCCTTGGCAGAGATATAAACGGAATGCGGGTCGAGGGTCCTGAGCATTTCGATAATTGTCTTTTCGGTTAGCTTGTCGATGTCGGTTGTATCGACATACCATGCATCAATAAGACCGAGAGTTCTACCGATTTTATATGTGTTATCATTCAGTACCTGTGCTGAGAGAGATTGACTGAGAATACTTAACGCTACTATTACTAAAATCCTTACTGTTTTATGAATCTTCATTTATCTTTTCGTTTTTCAGCTTTGCAATTGAATTTTACCCCTAAATCCCCTGAAGGGGACTTTGCTTTTAGCCCCCTTTAGGGGGTTGGGGGCTATTAACTAACGATTAATCAAGTCAATTGTTTTCATATATTCAATTTATTCCCATTCTATCGTTGAAGGTGGTTTTGAGCTGATATCATAAACAACCCTGTTGATCCCCTTTACTTTATTTATAATTTCGTTGGAAATTGCTCCAAGAAAATCATACGGCAGATGCGCCCAGTCGGCAGTCATGCCGTCAGTTGAAACAACCGCCCTGAGAACCGCTGCATTTTCATAGGTCCTCTCATCGCCCATGACTCCGACTGACTGAACCGGAAGCAAAATCACCGCTGCCTGCCACACTGAATCATATAATCCATGCTTTTTGAGCCCCTCAATGAAGATATGGTCGGCTTCCTTGAGTATCTCAAGCTTTCCCCTTGTCATAATGCCAAGCAGCCTTATTGCAAGTCCGGGACCAGGGAAGGGATGGCGTTTGAGTATGGCATCAGGCAAACCGAGAGCCTGTCCGACTCTTCTGACCTCGTCCTTGAAAAGAAGCCGCAATGGTTCAATCACCTTCAGGTTCATCTTTTCGGGAAGACCTCCCACATTGTGGTGTGATTTAATTGTGGCTGACGGACCATTTACAGAAACTGACTCAATAACATCAGGGTAAATGGTACCCTGTGCGAGCCACTTAACATCCTTCACTTTATGCGCTTCTTCATCAAATACTTCAATAAAGACCCTGCCGATTATCTTCCTTTTTTGCTCGGGATCGATAATCCCCTCAAGCTGATCAAGGAATTTTTCATCCGCCCTCACTCCTATTATATTAAGTCCCATATCCTTATATGATTCCAGGACGGTATCATATTCATTTTTCCGGAGCAGTCCGTTATCGATAAAGATGCATGTCAGGTTTCTCCCTACAGCCTTATTAAGGAGTGAAGCAGCCACAGATGAGTCAACTCCACCCGAGAGGCCGAGTATTACTTTATCTCCGCCTATTTCGTTTTTCAGTTTCCGTACCGTTGAGTCAATGAATGAATCGGGTGTCCAGTTCCTCGAACAGCCGCAGATTGAAGCAACAAAGTTTGTTATCATCTGCAGTCCGTCAGTCGTGTGGTAAACCTCAGGGTGGAACTGTATTCCCCATGTCAGTTCGTTTCTGATCCTGTAGGCGCCGGCTTTAACCGAGGCGGTTGAACCGATAATTTCGTAGTTATCAGGAATATGTCCGATTGTGTCGCCGTGCGACATCCATACCTGGGTACCAGGCTTTATTCCATTAAACAAAGGATCTTTTTCATCGATATGAATAAGATTTGCACGACCGTACTCCCTTGTCCTGGATGGCATTACCACACCCCCATAATTCTGAACCAGCAGCTGTGCGCCATAGCATACTCCGAGCAGTGGGAATTTTCCCTTTATGCCGGAAAGATCAGGTTTCGGGGAGTTCTCATCACGAACGGAATATGGGCTGCCTGAAAGAATAACGCCTTTAACGGAGGTATCGGGAAAAGGGTAATGATTGAAGGGATAGATCTCACAATATACCGATAGCTCCCTTATTCTCCTGGCAATCAGTTGAGTGTACTGGGATCCGAAATCAAGTATTAATATTTTTTCCTGCATCTGATTTTTTGACAGGTGCAAAGATAGTTATTCTTTGTTTTTCTTTCGAGGATATCAGTTTTATAGTGCAATTCTCATTAACCACGGGTTACACTGAAAAACACGGAAAAAAACAGTGTAATTACATATTTATGCGGGATTTGAAAGCGTGACATCATGGTAAATCCGTGAAAATCTGTGAAATCCGTGGTTAATGGTTTTTCTTAAAAACAATTGGTGGTTAAACATTTCTACCACAAAGGACACGAAGGACATCACAAAGGACACGAAGGACTTTTTGGACAGGTGCAAAGATAGTTGTTCTTTGCTTTCACCTCTGTATTCATTTTACCCCTAAATCCCCTAAAGTGGACTTTATTTTTTGTTGATTTTAGCCCCCTTTAGGGGGTTGGGGGCAAAATCCCTTATATCATATGTTGTCCCGTCGATTGCCGGAATTGTATTTGGGAAAACTGTCCTCGCTTCATCCACCAGTCCGGAAATCTCCTTGTACCTGGCAGAGAAATGTCCGATCATAAGGGTACCTGCCCCTGCCTTGAGGGCAGTTTTTGCAGCATCCAGGGTGGTGGAATGCATAACCTGTTTTGCCAGTTTCGACAAGCTTCCGTCGAAAGTAGCTTCATGGTAGAGGAGGTCAACACCTTTGACAAATCCGGAGAGACGGCTGAAAGGCATTGTATCGCTGCAATATGCATAAGACAAAGGTTTAGCGGCAGGTATCGTGATTTCCTCGTTTTTTATAACCAGTCCATCTTCAGTAACAAAGTCCTGCCCTTTTTTTATTCCGGGAATCCTTGAAGTCGGAATAGAATATTCTGTTATGCACTCTTTGATTATGTTTCTGTCAGCAGGTTTTTCCCTGAAAAAAAATCCAAAGGCCTCTATCCTGTGCTTAAGGGGGAATGAAGTCACGGTAATATACTTGTCTTCATAAATTTTATACGGATCATTACCCCTCAGGGGAACAAAATCAATTTCAAAACTCAGGTTCATGTCAAAATCTCTGAGATGGGAATTTAGCATCGGAAGATAATTTTCCGGTGCGTAAAGGCTTAGGGCATTTTCCCTTCCCATGAGGTTGAAGGTGGAGAGCAGTCCATATAGGCCAAAGATATGGTCGCCATGAAGATGGCTGATAAATATGTTATTGATTTTTCCGAACCTGATCCTGCATTTCCGGAGCTGCAACTGGGTTCCCTCGCCGCAGTCGATCAAAAACAAACGCTCATGTGCATTGAGCACATGAGCGGATGGGAATCTTTTTGACGTCGGCAATGCAGAACTGCTACCAAGTACGGTTAGCTTCATGGGCAATCTGCAATGCTTTCCGGTTAAGAGATCATTTTTTCAGCATCGGCAACTGACTGTGTGATAGTAAGCACAGTGTCGAGCTGTGAAATTGTAATAAGTCTTTCCACTGCTTCACTTAGTCCGCAGAGAACGAAAGTTCCTCCGGCATTTTTGCACAATCTGTTTGCTACCAGGATTGCGCTTAAACCGGATGAGTCACAATACTGACATTTCTCAAGGTCTAGGATAATGTTCTTCTCCCCTTTCCCAGAAATAAGAACAAGCTCTGACTTCAGTGCAGGTGCAATGTGAGTATCAAGTTTTTCTGACTGAATCTGAATCAATGTGCTGTTATTCCGACTCTCAATATTGAAATCCATGGTTATTATTTTAACAGCTTAAATTTAAACTATTTTTCTATTTCTTCGCAGCTTTGTTAGCTTTTTCTTCCATTTCTTCTTTCAGAGCCGCCAGCTGGGTTATATCTCCAAGGGTGGTCTTCTCGGAACTGGGTTTGGTCTTCCGTGAAGGTTTTCTTTGAGTTTCCGTTTCCGTTTTCTTTGAGGCTGATTCCGAAGATCTTTTTTCGTCCTCATAAACCCTGCTGTGAGAGAGGATTATCTTCTTGGCTGACTTATTGAACTCAATAACCTTGAATTCCATCTTCTCATCAACCTTGCCGATTGTTCCGTCTTCCTTGACAAGATGCTTGGGAGTAACAAAACCTTCAACTCCGTAAGGAAGTGCAATTACTGCGCCTTTGTCGAATACTTCAACAACAGTTCCCTCGTGAACTGAATCGATTGTAAAGAGGTTTTCAAAAACGTCCCAAGGATTCTCTTCAAGCTGTTTATGACCAAGGCTGAGCCTCCTGTTTTCCTTATCGATTTCAAGAACGATAACTTCGATTTCAGAATCAATCGATGTAAATTCGGCAGGATGCTTGATCTTTTTGGTCCATGAAAGGTCGGATATATGTATCAGACCGTCAACACCTTCCTCTATTTCGACGAATACGCCAAAGTTTGTAAAGTTCCTGACTTTAGCGGTATGTCTTGATCCGACAGTGTATTTCTCGTCGATATTCTGCCATGGATCGGGTTTAAGCTGTTTGATGCCAAGAGACATTTTACGTTCAGTTCTGTCGAGTGTAAGGATTACTGCCTCCACTTCGTCGCCAACCTTAAGGAATTCCTGTGCACTGCGCAGATGTTGTGACCATGACATTTCTGAGACGTGAATAAGACCTTCAACGCCTGTATTGATTTCAACGAATGCACCATAATCGGCCATGACAACAACTTTCCCCTTAACCTTGTCACCGACCTTGAGGTCAGGATCAACTGAATCCCATGGGTGGGGTGTAAGTTGTTTCAGACCAAGTGCAATACGTTTCTTGTCGTCATCAAAATCGAGAATAACGACATTAAGTTTCTGGTCGAGCTGAACGATTTCTTCCGGATGGTTAACCCTTCCCCATGAAAGGTCGGTAATATGTATCAGGCCATCGACACCGCCCAGGTCGATAAAGACACCGTACGAAGTAATATTTTTAACGGTTCCCTCGAGAACCTGTCCCTTTTCAAGCTTGGCAATGATCTCTTTCTTTTGCTGTTCGAGTTCAGCCTCGATAAGAGCCTTATGGGAAACAACAACGTTCTTGAATTCCTGGTTGATCTTCACAACCTTGAATTCCATTGTTTTACCAACAAATACGTCATAGTCGCGTATAGGTTTGACATCGATCTGAGAACCCGGGAGGAATGCCTCGATCCCGAAGACATCGACAATCATGCCGCCCTTTGTCCTGCACTTGATGTAACCTGTGATAATTTCATCTTTCTCAAGGGATGCATTAACGCGGTCCCATGAATTTATTGCGCGGGCTTTTTTATGGGAAAGCAGGAGCTGGCCTTTTTTGTCTTCCTGGCTCTCTACATAAACTTCAACGGTATCCCCTACCTTCAGGTTCGGATTATAGCGGAATTCGTTCAAGCTGACGACTCCTTCAGATTTGTAGCCGATATTGACGACAACTTCACGCGGAGTCATCTGTATTACAGTTCCGTTAACAACTTCATCGACGGCGACAGTGGAGAGGGTTTCGTCGTATTTTGCCTCGTATTCCTTATGCTTCGGAGTGTTCTTGCGCTCCTCATTTTCAAAGCTTTCCCAGTCGAATTCTTCTGCAGATGGGGTATACTTAATTTCTGCTTTGGTTTCAACCGGCACAATTACTTTTTCAGGTTCATGGACAGTGGTTCTTATCCTTGCTTCCCTGACAATTTCTTCGATTGCTTCAGTTGTCTCTTCTTCAGCTGAATCAGCAATTTCTTCAATCTCTGCCGATGCTTCAGTTATGAGAGAAGTTTCTTCTTCCGGCAGGATCTCTTCTTCAATTACCTGTTGAACAGGCTTTTCCTTAATCTCTTTTACTTTTGCTTTTTTTGCAGGCTTGAGGCCGTCTTCGTTGTTTTCAACCTTGTCTTTCTTAACAGGTTTTTTCTTGTTTTCAGTCATAATCGTAATTAAAAGATCTAATAATTAATAAGTTAGACATTATTTTGATAAAAAGTGGTTGCAAAGGTATGGTTTTTTATGGAAATGTCGCAATATATTTGAGAATTTCGTGGTTTAGTAAGAAGACGGAAGTCGGAAGACCGAAGACCGAAGTAAATCCATCAGGCTCCCCTCCGGAGGAGTTGGGGGTGGGTTGTTTTGCAAGAAGCAGGGAGCATGGGGCAGGGAGCTGGGAGCAAAGACCGCAAGACTGCAAGACTGCAAGACCGCAGGACAACTGACAGCTAATAGCAGATTGCTAATTGCTTTTATTATATTTGCATATAAATCACTGAGAAAGAATTATGAAGATTGCGGTTATTGGAACAGGTTACGTGGGGCTGGTTACGGGCACCTGCTTTGCTGAAACAGGTGTGAATGTTGTTTGTGTCGATAATGACCTGAATAAGATCAATTTATTAAGGAACGGAAAGGTTCCGATTTTTGAACCGGGCCTGGAGCCAATGATAATAACTAACATTGGAAAGGGCAGGCTTTCATTCACAAATGAAATCAGGGAGGCAGTAAAGTCAGCAGAAGTGATATTTATTGCAGTCGGCACACCTCCCGGAGAGGATGGAAGTGCTGATCTGAAGCATGTTCTGGCTGTGGCTTCGGAAATTGGAAAATACATAGATCATTATGTCGTTGTGGCAACAAAGAGCACAGTGCCTGTAGGCACGGCCGAAAAAGTGCGCAGCATAATAAAAAGTGAATTGACAAACCGCAAATCAGATGTGAAGTTTGATGTAGCCTCTAATCCGGAGTTCCTTAAGGAAGGATCGGCTGTTGAAGATTTTCTTAAGCCTCAAAGGATAATTGTCGGCATTGACAATGAAAAAGCCGGTGAATTGATGAAGCGGCTATATATGCCATTTCTCCTGAATAACCGTCCTGTCATCTTTATGGATATCCCTTCGGCTGAGCTTACCAAATATGCTGCAAATGCAATGCTGGCAACCAGAATTAGCTTCATCAATGAAATAGCAAATCTGTGTGAACTTCTGGGGGCTGATATCAACAGTGTAAGGAAAGGCATTGGAAGTGATTCGCGTATCGGCAACAGGTTTATTTATCCGGGGTCTGGGTACGGAGGCTCCTGTTTCCCGAAGGATGTGAAGGCAATACTTAAAACAGCCTCAGACCTTGGTTATGACCTAAAAGTTATTTCAGCAGTTGAGAAAGCTAATGAACACCAGAGAAAGATCATTTTCAATAAGATCGACCAGCACTTTAAAAATAACCTGGAAGGAAAAACTGTTGCTGTATGGGGATTATCGTTCAAGCCTAAAACTGATGATATAAGGGAATCATCTGCTATATTCCTTGTCAGGAAGCTTCTGGAAGCAGGGGTGAAAGTCAGGGCTTATGATCCGGCTGCCATGGATGAGGCAAAGAAACAGATACCTGATTCAATATATTATGCAGAAGATCAATACGACGCATTAAAAGGGGCTGATGCGCTGGCACTTATGACGGAATGGCCGGAGTTTCACCTGCCTGACTTCGACAGGATGTCGGGGATAATGAATGGGAAAGTGATCTTTGACGGAAGGAATATTTATGATCCGGAGGAGCTGAGGGGGAAGGGATTTACTTATTATGGCATTGGCAGGAAATGATAAGGGTTGCTTCGTCCCGAATACTCGGGACTCGCAATGACGTTGGAAACCAGTCGGATCCCCTCTTGGGAGGGGTAGGGGTGGGTGTAAAAATGTTGGAAATAGTTGAAAGGGTTGCTTCGTCCCGCTGATGCGGGACTCGCAATGACGTCAATATTAAGTTAATTTATCTTAAATGAAAGGAATAATATTAGCAGGTGGTTCGGGGACAAGGCTTTACCCGATAACGCATGCCATATCGAAGCAGATGCTTCCGGTTTATGATAAGCCGATGATATACTATCCTTTGTCGGTTTTAATGCTGGCCGGAATAAGGGATATTCTTGTAATTTCAACACCCAGAGACCTTCCCGGGTTCAGAAACCTACTCGGAGACGGCTCATCGCTGGGATTAAGATTCAGCTATATTGAACAGCCATCACCCGATGGCCTGGCACAGGCATTCATACTTGGTGAAGATTTTATCGGAGCAAATTCAGTCTGCATGATCCTTGGAGACAATATATTTTATGGTCATGGGTTTGGAGATGTTCTTCTGAAGGCTGCTGAATTAAAACATGGGGCGTGTGTCTTCGGATATTATGTAAATGATCCGGAACGATATGGTGTTGTTGAGTTTGACAGGAGTCTGAAAGCAATAAGTATCGAAGAGAAACCTGAAAATCCGAGATCAAAATATGCAGTAACGGGGCTCTACTTTTATGATAATTCGGTGGTCAGTAAAGCGAAATCATTAAAACCATCACCAAGGGGTGAACTTGAAATCACTGACCTTAACCGGTTATATCTTGAGGAAGGGACGCTTGAGGTAAGAGTAATGGGAAGAGGGATGGCGTGGCTTGATACCGGGACATATGAAAGTCTGCTCCAGGCTGCCAATTTTATTGCGACGCTTGAACAGAGACAGGGACTCAAGGCATCATGTGTTGAAGAAATTGCCTACAAGAGAGGATTTATTACAAAAGATCAGGTGATTGCTCTGGCAGAACCTGTAAAAAAAAGCCAGTATGGAAAATATCTTCTCAAGATAGCATCGGAGGAAGGGAGAGGGTTTGAGGGATAGGAAATCCATAATTACTGGGTGCTGGGTACTCGGTACGGTCTGGGTACGGGGTACTCGGTACTGGGTACTCGGTACTCGGTACTCGGTACTGGGTGCTGGGTACTCGGTGCTGGTTAGGTTTTGATCGGAAGCAACGAGGAACGAGGAACGAGGAACCAAAAACCAGGAACTTTAAATAAGTTGTACAATCATGAAGATAATTGAAACCGGATTCGAGGGATTGTACATAATACAACCAAAGGTGTATTCCGACAGCCGCGGATATTTTTTTGAAAGCTTTAAACTGGAAACTTTCCTGATGGCTGGAATACCTTTTAATCCTGTTCAGGACAATGAGTCAAGATCTGTTAAAGGTGTGATCAGGGGATTGCATTTTCAGTTAAATCCATTTGCCCAGGCTAAGCTTATAAGGGTTGTCGTGGGGAAAATCTATGATGTGGCGGTTGATCTTCGTGAAAATTCAAAAACTTTTGGAAAGTGGTATGGAGTTGACCTGGATTCGGAAAACAAAACTCAGTTTTTCATTCCAAAGGGATTTGCACATGGATTTTCGGTGCTGAGTGATATAGCCGTAATTCAGTATAAATGTGATAACCTGTATAATCCTCAGTTTGAAAGAGGGATATCATTGAATGATCCGGATCTGGGAATTGATTGGAGACTGGGTGACTTTAAACCAACAATAAGTGAGAAGGATTTAAGGCATCCGGGTTTGAGGGAGGCGGAGAAAAATTTTTAATGGGAAGGACATATTTTTCCTTTCTGATAAAGTACCCCCTTCCCGACCTTCCCCCAAAGGGGGCAGGAGTATTCTGGCCAAGCTTTTCCCCCTGGGGGAAACGGGAAAGGGGGTTTAGCCGGGAAAATGAATATTTAATTTACTATATTATGGCAGTAATTTTAGTCACAGGAGCTTCCGGTCAGCTTGGAAGCGAAATAAAGCGTTCATCGAAGAACTATTTTGGTTATGAGTTCATCTTTACTGACGCAGATTCACTTGATATCACAGATGGCAAAAAAGTAAGACAGTTTATAAAAGCTAATTTCTGTGACTGGATCATAAACTGCGCGGCCTACAATTTTGTTGATAAGGCAGAGACAGACTATGATAAAGCTATTCAGATCAACAGCTTTGCCGTCAAGAATCTGGCTGACTCAATAAAGGGAACCGATTCAAGGCTGATCCATTTTTCAACAGATTATGTGTTTGACGGGATGTCGAATGTCCCATACAATGAGAAATCGGCAACCAATCCGCTTTCTGCCTATGGCAGGTCGAAGCTTGAAGGTGAAAAATCAGCTTTGCAGCATTCTGCATCAATGGTTATAAGGACCTCATGGCTTTATTCGGAATTCGGGAGCAATTTTTTAAAATCAATTCTTAATAAAGGGAAGGTCAATGATCCTTTGAAGGTTGTTTATGATCAGACCGGGACCCCTACTTATGCAGGTGATCTGGCTGATGCAGTTTTACTTATCATCTCAAAAGTTATCAGGAATGAGATAGCCTTTAATGCAGGATTATACCATTACTCAAATGAAGGTGTATGCAGCTGGTATGATTTCGCGACTGAGATTGTTCAGGAAGCAGGATTGAAATGCAGGGTGAATCCGATACTTTCTAAGGAATTTCCATCTTCAGTGAAAAGGCCAGGGTACTCTGTTTTGGATAAAAGCAAGATTAAGGAGAATTACGCAATTGAAATTCCGCATTGGAGGACCAGTTTGAAAAGATGTATGAAACACTTATTAAGATAGTTTTATGACCCCCTACCCGACCTTCCCCCACACGGGGGAAGGAGAAGTTAAGCTTCCCGCCTTGCGGTACGGGAAAGCGGGTAAAACAAAAAATAAAGAGATAAAATTCGCAAATACTTACCATCATGTTATCAATAGAAGAAATAAGATCTAAAGCCCGGCAGTGGCTCGGACCTGAATTCAATGAAGAAACCCGCAAAGAAGTCTGGGAAATGCTCGAAAAGGATGAAAAGAAACTTGTTGATGCCTTTTACCAGGACCTCGAATTCGGAACCGGCGGCCTAAGAGGCATTATGGGAGCCGGCACCAACAGGATGAATATCTATACTCTTGGTATGGCAACCCAGGGTCTCTCAAATTATATAATTAAAGAGTGCGGGAACAAAGGCATAAAAATAGCTATCGCGCATGATTGCAGGAATAACAGCAGGTATTTTGCCGAGACAGCTTCTGATATCTTTTCTGCAAACGGATTTGAAGTTTACCTTTTTGAGGCTCTCAGGCCAACCCCTGAACTCTCATTTGCAATCAGACAGTATAAATGTCAGAGCGGTGTGGTGATCACCGCTTCACATAATCCGCCCGAATACAATGGATACAAGGCTTACTGGGACGACGGAGGACAGGTTGTTGCCCCTCATGATGAGGCAATAATTGAAGAGGTAAGGAAAATTACATCAGTATCGCAGATTAAATTTGACGGACAAAAGGAAAAGATAAAAATTCTGGGTAAAGAGACGGACCAGATGTTTCTGAATGAGGTCCTGAAAATGAGTATCAATCCCGAGATAATTAAAAAGCAGAGTGACATAGGAATTGTATTTACTCCAATTCATGGAACCGGAGGAACGCTTGTCCCGCAGGCACTCAAAATGTTTGGCTTTAGGAACATCCAAAGTGTTCCTGAACAGGATATCGTGGATGGCAATTTCCCAACTGTAAAATCGCCAAATCCCGAAGAACCTGCAGCACTTTCAATGGCAATTAAAAAAGCCTATGAAACGGATGCAGAACTTGTCATGGCAACTGATCCTGATGCTGACAGGCTTGGCATCGCGGTCAGGAATAAACAGAATGAGTTTGTCCTCCTGAATGGTAATCAGACCGGCGTTTTACTTACTCATTATATACTCTCACAATTCAGGGAAAGGAATAAGTATAAAGGCAATGAGTACATAATCAAAACAATTGTAACGACCGACTTGCTCGACAGGATTGCAGAGAGATATGGAGTCAAATGCTATAATGTACTTACGGGATTCAAATTCTTTGCGGAGCTGATCCGTAAACTTGAAGGTAAGGAAAAGTATATTGGAGGTGGCGAGGAGAGCTATGGATTTCTCCCGGGTGATTATGTAAGGGATAAAGACGCAGTTGCCTCATGTTCACTGGCAGCAGAAATAACAGCATTTGCAAAGGATAACGGAAAATCGCTTTATGAGCAGTTGATTGACATTTATCTGGAGTACGGATTATATAAAGAAAAACTTATAAATATTGTAAGAAAAGGTGCAGAAGGGGCTAATGAGATAAGGTCTATGATGACAGGATACAGGAATAATCCCCCGAAATCGATCAATAACAGCAAAGTAGTGAAGATCGACGATTATGAAACCCTTATCTCAACTAATTGCATGACAGGAGAAAAGAAGAATATTGATCTGTTGAAGTCGGATGTGCTTCAATTTTTCCTTGAAGACGGATCGAAGATCTCAGTGAGACCTTCAGGGACGGAACCAAAGATCAAGTTCTATTTCAGTGTAAATACCAGACTGGAATCTGCGATAAAGTTTGATGAAACCGAAATGTTTCTTAATCAAAGGATTGCGGATATTATAGAGTATATGAAACTTTCTTAATACTTTAACCACGGAGTCACACAGGGTTTTGCACGGAGTTACACAAGGTATTTTAACAGTGAGACTCCGTGATAACTCCATGAAGCTCCGTGGTTAACGAATTTATTTTTCTGATTATGAAATCGTACAGGAAGGAACTTTGGTTTGAAACCGCCACCCGTAGGGCATTTATCAATATCACCGGACAAGTTGAGAAATGTCTTGGCGAAAGCGGTATTCAGGAAGGTCTTGTGCTTGTGAATGCTATGCACATAACAGCCAGCGTATTCATTAATGATGATGAATCAGGTTTGCATCATGATTTTGAAATATGGCTTGAAAAGCTTGCTCCGGAAAAGCCTTATTCCCAGTACAGGCACAACGGATTTGAAGATAATGCCGATGCGCATATCAAAAGATCCGTAATGGGGAGGGAGGTTGTGGTTGCTGTAACAAATGGCAATCTCGATTTCGGGCCATGGGAACAAATCTTTTATGGGGAGTTTGACGGGAAACGCCGGAAGCGCGTTCTGGTAAAGATTGTCGGAGAATGAAGTCGTGCAAGTCATGCAAGTCATGCAAGTTATACAAGTCGTGCAAGTCCAACAAATGAAAAGACCTGCAAGACCTGCATGACAGAACTATATAAAAAACTCATCAGAGAAATTGACAAGGTAAACCCTTTCAGTAGCACGCGTAAGTGCTGTATAGAACCACCTGAGATAATCAATGGTGATTTCGTTTCGGTTGAACATTCCCTGGTCGATAAAAACCCTCTCCCACTGTCCGCCCTGGGCCTTGTGACAGGTTACGGCATAGGCGAATTTTATCTGGAGTGCATTAAAATATGGATCTTCACGGACTGCATCATATTGTTTTCTCCTTGTTTTAAGGTGGACATAATCGGCCAGGATATTATGAAACAGTTCGCTGCTCCTGTCGGTAGGCAGTGCAGGAGCATCGAGTGAGAGAACATCGAGCATCACCTTTGATTCAATCAACTGATTGTAATCGGGGAACCACAATTCCATTTCAGAGAACCTGAATCCGTACCGCTCTTCGTACCTTCTTATTTTCTTTACCTCGGCAATATCACCATTTGCAATGAATCTGGTGGGATCTTCTTCATCAGCAAGCGAGTAATTATTTTTTACAACCATCACAATATCACCGGTGGAAATCTCCTCCTCCCTGAAAAAGATCCTGTTGCGAATACCCTGATTATAACGGTTTGCCTGCTTATTTGAGTTAACAACTATTATAGTGCCTTCCAGACCGCAGGTACCATAAGCAGTTGATATCTCCTCTATCAGGTCTTCTCCTGACAAACGTAAGATATCCTTAAAATTCGAACAATCGAGCTTTGGCTTGTCAAGATTATGATCCGAAACCTGGAACCTTATCTGCGTGGCATTCATCAATATACCGGAGGTTTCACTCTGACGGACAACCTGTTTCAGTTCAGAAGTTATAAGTCCGAAACCAAACTCTTTCAGGGCATCAGGGTCAAGGGCCGGACTGAGGATTGAGCCAACAGGAGGCAGCTGGGCAGTATCGCCGACAAGGATCAGCTTACAATCCGTTCCGGAGTAGACATATTCAATAAGGTCCTCGAGCAGTTTACCGCTTCCGAAGACTGACATTTCATTTGAGATGTTTGAGATCATTGATGCCTCATCGACAATAAAGAAGGTATCCCTGCTGAGGTTCCGGTCAAGGGAAAAGCTGCCTATCCCCTCTTTCATCGATTTCTGGCGGTAGATTTTCTTGTGGATTGTAAACGCCTGCTTGCCGGCGAAGGAAGCCAGGACCTTGGCGGCTCTGCCGGTTGGAGCCAGCAAAACCGACTTTATTCTTAAAAGATCGAGAGTCTTAACTATTGAGCTGATGACGCTGGTTTTGCCGGTTCCGGCATATCCTGTTAAAAGGAAGATTATATCGTTCTTATTCTCAACAATATATGATGCGATCTTCTTTAGAGCATCGGATTGATCGTCGGTCGGTGTGTTGCCGAGGTTCTTGCAGAGCGAATTATAAATAATTGTTTCGCGCATTGCCAAATAAGAGACTCTTAATGGTGAGTTGGATATTTTTTTTACTTTTGTTTGTAAACATAAACATTCTGAATTACAATTGAAATAAACCTCCGTGTACCTCCGTGCCTCCTTTGTGAAACTCCGTGGTTAAAAGAAAAAAAGAACTTACACAGAGATCCACTGAGAAATCACAGAGGTCCACAGAGGATAATCTTTGACTAAATGCCCTTCCTGGAACTATTTGATGAAACACTTGATATAAACGCAACGGAGAACTATGAGTTATCGGTTCAGGTTAGTCCGGATGATTTGTCGTTCTGCATACTTGATACCTTAAGAAACAAGTTTGTGCTTTTGAGATCCTATGAACCAGAGGAAAACTCCAGGTTTGATCCATACAGGCTGAATGAAATCTTTAAGAAGGATGATTTCCTGATAAGACCGTTCAGAAAAACGAATGTAATAACTCCCACTTCCAGATCAACCCTTGTGCCGGCGCCATTATTTGATAATTCAAGAAAGGAGGATTTTCTTGCATTCAATCAGAACTTCCCTGAAAAAGAAAGAATTCTTACCAATAAACACAGATATCCTGATATCTATACAATCTTCTCCCTGCCTGAGGGAACTGCGGATTTATTGAATTCGACATTTCCACGGTGTGTAATCATGCATCCCCTGAAGCCATTGTTCCAGTACATTAATTTTAATAAGAGATCAGCAGGTAACTATATTCACATCCACTTTGAAAAGGAGTATCTCAGCATGGTCATTTTTGATCCGGATGAATTGACCTTCTGCAATACATTTTATTATAAAAGCCTGTCAGATATTGAATATTACATTCTTTATGTGCTCAGGCGTTTAAATATAAGGCAGAATGAAGCAGTATATTTAAGCGGAAGGACCAAAAGGGACCAGGAGGTTCTTCGGGAAATGTCAGGTTACCTCAGTAATCTCAGGTTTGCATTGCCACAGGGCAATTACACTTTCAGTTATGTTTTAGATGAAACGGAGCTTCACAGGTATCTTGTACTATTCAGTGCAGTGAATTGCGAATAATCGGAGGAAAATATAAAGGAAGGATAATCAATCCAATTGCAGGGTTGAAAGCGAGACCAACGACTGATTTTGCGAGGGAAAGTCTGTTTAATATCCTGAACAACCGGGTTGATTTTGAATCGATAAGTGTGCTCGACCTGTTTTCAGGTACAGGTTCCATTGGATTTGAGTTTGCCTCAAGGGGAGCATTGGCGGTCCATATTGTTGAAAAAGATTCTAAGCACATTGCAGGGATCAGACAGACAATTGAAAAGATCGGATTTACAAATATTAAGCCGATCCATATTGATGTGAAGGCATACATGAAGGCATGCAGGTTTAAATATGATATTGTATTTGCCGATCCTCCATATGAACTGGAATGGCTGAAAAGTATCCCTGATCTGTTAATTGTATCAAATATTTTGAAGGATGATGGGTTTTTCATCCTTGAGCATCCAAAGTCGATGAATTTCGGAAATCATAAAAACTTCTTTGAGCACCGCAACTACGGGAATGTGAATTTCAGTTTTTTCTCTCCTGATAGAAAAGGTTAAACCTCTGTGGAACTCAGTGTAACTATTAAGTTATTAAGGACTTACACGGAGATCCACCGAGAAGGCACAGAGAGCACATAGTTGAATGATTGAATTAATTGACTATATTTGCAGGAAGGGGCATTACTTATTATTACTGATTTGAAATAAATTTCAAATACAATTATTGTAAAGCTTAATTCACCATGAAGTTCTATAGCTTTCTGTTGATCCTATTAACAATTATTCCATTAAACGCGTGCAAGCAAAAAGAAAAGATATCTGATATGAACATACTATACCTTCATCACAGTACAGGTGGTGTGATCTGGCAAGGGGAAAAGCCTTCGATTATTACAAGGGCAGCCCGAAAAATAAGTACCAAGTTGGCAGAGGCAGTTGGCAATAAAGCCAGATTGCCGTTATTATTTTATAACTATAATAAGGAGAACTATAAGAATTATGTGATCAGGGAAATTGAATTTCCAAAGGCATCTCCCTATGGATGGCATAATTATCCTTATGATTATTATGACATCTGGGTAAAGCATGCAGGAAAGAACCCATATATGGAGGAACCGACTCTGGAAATGCTCACTAAGCAATATCAGGTTATTTTATTCAAGCACTGTTACCCGGTAAGCAATATTCAGGCTGACAAAGACTCAGCCGACATCAATTCGGATTACAAATCTCTGTCAAATTATAAGCTTCAGTATGCAGCATTAAGGGATAAGATGCATGAGTTTCCAAAAACAAAATTCATTGTCTGGACAGGGGCTGCTCAGGTAAAATCAGCTGTGTCGGAGGATCAGGCAATAAGAGCCAGGGAATTTTTCACCTGGGTAAAGGATGAATGGGATCTGCCCGGAGATAATATTCATATTTGGGATCTTTACAGTCTTGAGACAGAAGGTGGAATATACCTTAAGGAAGAATATGCGACTTCTTCAAATGATTCTCATCCAAATACGGAATTTGCTGGGAAAGCAGCTCAGTTAGTTTTTAACAGGATCATTGATGTTATAGAGAATAATGGTAACAGAACAAATCTGAAAGGGGAAAGGATCTGATTACGTTATTGTTCTGAATAATCACAATTTTTTCCATCATAAATTTTGACTAATCAAAAAATCGGTTAATTTTGCATCGCTTTAAAATTGGTGCGGTAGTTTCCTGAGGTCTGGGGATTAGAATACCGGATTTAGTTGATTGAAAGTTTTGGTGCGGTAGTTTCCCGAGGTCTCGGGATTAGAATATCGGCCTTAGTTGATTGAAAATATTGGTGCGGTAGTTTCCCGAGGTCTCGGGATTAGAATATCGGCCTTAGTTGATTGAAAATATTGGTGCGGTAGTTTCCCGAGGTCTCGGGATTAGAATATCGGCCTTAGTTGATTGAAAATATTGGTGCGGTAGTTCAGTTGGTTAGAATATCGGCCTGTCACGCCGAGGGTCGCGGGTTCGAGTCCCGTCCGCACCGCAAAGCTCGTAAAATCCGATGAAAATTTCATCGGGTTTTATATTTTCCGAAGTCTATCAAAACATGATATTAGAAGACTAAAGGAAATTATTAGCTTAATAGGATCAAATAATTAAGGCAGATGAAGGAAGGAGTCTACCATTTTCTCCACTGAAAACAAATTTTCAGCTTTCTCACGGCTTGTTTTCCGCAATTTTAAAATTTCATCAAGGTTTAAGTCACAAAACCAGTTAATTGCATCAACTATTTCATCAATGTAATTGGGATTGAATGAGGTTCCATTACCCTCAGTCAGTATCTTATAATCTGATACCTTACTCATTAATATTGGTAATCCACTTGCCATTCCTTCGCAGACCGCGTTTGGCATACCCTCCCAGAAAGAGCATTGAATCAAAGCATCAACTGTCCGGTGTACGTTTTCAATATCACCGACAGGCATTTTCAGAAGAAAGTCCTCTTTCAAATCACATTGTTCAATCAAACTGGTTGCTTCAAGATATGCGTCTGAAGGAGCGCCGGTGTATTCGCTCAGGTCTGATCCGTACCAATATATTTTAGGTGACAAAGTATTTCTTGTTTTTTTAATTCTCTCTAAAGCAAGAATTAAACTCCTGGCATTCTTGTGTTTTTGATGACTCGCAACAACAATAAAAGACTTAGGAGTTCCCGGCACATATTCATTAAAAGGCTTGAATCTGTTAAGATCCAGCCCGTTGTAAATAGTCCGGATCTTTTTCTTCAAGTAGGGAGCTCTTTTTATTACTGATGCAGTGGTATATTCCGAATTTGTCGTAACTATATCCACGATTCTGTGGAATTGTAAAAAAACAGCATTTTTAACCGAAAATTTAAGATATATGTTATTGCATTCCTGTATAATGATCCTGAATCTTTTTACCGGCAAGGCTGAGAGTTCAGCAAGCAGCGAAGCTGTTCTTAGAAATGCAATTATTGTATCAGGTTTAAGTTGTCTTATTTTCCTTCTGAATTTTAGTATCCGTATAAATGGATTTCCATCATCAATAAGGAAATAGTCAATTCCATGATCATTTATCGTTTTCAAAAAGTGATCTCCCCTGGCATACCCAAGAATAACGACATTATGGTTTCGCTGCTTTGTGGCAATTGCAAGTGCCACAATCTGGCGTTCTGCCCCACCACTACCTAAGTTGTCAATGATGAATAGATAGTTCATTGGATCTTTTATATTAAGCAATGAAATTTTATAAAATAGTTACTTTTAATTCAAGGAACAGACAACTCATTTGAATCTGATCCCAAAGAAATGATTCCTATCAAATCTAGAGAATTATTTTGAAAAAAGCAATTCAACAGATATCTTTCAGTACGGGAATGTAATTACTTACACTTGAGCCCTTTAACCATAGTATTAATATGATTATTTTAGGCGTCTTTTATAACAATGTCAGGGCAAAAGCTTTTCTAATTGTTTTTGAATTAGAATAGGAATATTATTATGTAAGTACCTTAGTAAGTCCAGGTGTCACTGAATCCCAGTAGCTAAAGTGTATATTTGAATTCTTAAAATCTTTAGGAATTATCTTTAAGCCATAAATATTCTAAAAATACAGATGTATTTTGTCGAACTTAGTAATGTTTCAGTCGATAGTTCTTAAAAGAAAAGGATATGAACCAGCAGAGGTGAATTATTTATCAAAGAATTATCACCTTCCCTACCTTTAAGATGGCCTTATTTTTTAAAACGACTATATAAATTCCGGGACGGATTTTTGATGTGTCGAACACTATTATATTACTGTCAATAAGCTTATTATCAATTAAATGTCCATTTAAATTATATAAACACATTTTGCAGTCAGTAAAATCTTCATCCAAGGTAACTTTTATTTCATTCTCACCAACAATAACCACAAGTGGTTCAGTGAATTTCCTCATTATAGTAATTTCCAAAATGCCTTCAGCTCCAGAACCATCATTTGCTTTAGCCTTTGCTGTTACTTTTCCACTTCCAATTGCTGTTACAAGGCCTGTCTCACTAATCGATGCCTGACCTGTCCCATTAGTAATACTCCATGTGACAGCCTGAGTGGTGGCAAAGACCGGTGCTATTGTTGCTAGGAGCTGAAGCGTTCCATTGTCTTCTGATATTGCTGAGGCTCCGCCTTCTCCAGTAACAGTTATACTAGTAATAAGTGAAACCTGGTTCAGTATCGAAATAATCAAACTTCCAATAATACCTGATCCATCAGTGGCAGTTGCATTTGCTGTCACAGTCCCATTAGAGATGGCTGTAACAACACCAGAAGAATTGATTGACGCCTGTCCTGTTCCGTTTCTTATTGACCATGATACTGTTTGATTCGTGGCATTTGACGGAGATACTGTTGCATTTAGCTGCAGACTACCTTTGTCAGTTGTTATCGTAGTAGTTCCTTTTGATCCGGTTACCGAAATTTCCTTTACCGGTATCACCTGATTTGATATTGTTACCACCAGAATACCAAAAACGCCTGATCCATCATTTGCTGTAGCCCTTGCTGTGACAGTTCCAGAGGTGATAGCTGTTACAAGTCCTGATGTGCCGATGAAGGCCTGTCCGGTCCCATTGGAAATACTCCATGTGACTGATTTATTTGTTGCATTGGACGGAGTGACTGTTGCACTGAGCTGAAGTGTACCGTTATTTGTAGTTATTGTAGTTGCTCCACCAGCCCCTGCTACCGTAATACCCGACACAGGAATACTCTGATTGGATATAGTTATTGTTAATGTGCCATAAACACCGGAACCATCTGCCGCTGTTGCCCTGGCCGTAACCGTGCCGCCCGTTATCGCCGTAACCAGTCCTGACGTGCTAATAGAGGCCTGGCCCGTACCATTGGAAATACTCCATGTGACTGATTTATTTGTTGCATTGGACGGAGTGACTGTTGCACTGAGCTGAAGTGTACCGTTATTTGTAGTTATTGTAGTTGCTCCACCAGCCCCTGCTACCGTAATACCCGACACAGGAATACTCTGATTGGATATAGTTATTGTTAATGTGCCATAAACACCGGAACCATCTGCCGCTGTTGCCCTGGCCGTAACCGTGCCGCCCGTTATCGCCGTAACCAGTCCTGACGTGCTAATAGAGGCCTGGCCCGTACCATTGGAAATACTCCATGTGACTGATTTATTTGTTGCATTGGACGGAGTGACTGTTGCATTGAGCTGAAGTGTACCTTTATTCGTAGTTATTGTCGTTACTCCACCTGCTCCCGTAACCGTAATGCCAGATACAGGAATATTCTGGTTGGATATAGTTATAGCTAATGTGCCGTAAACACCTGATCCATCTGCCGCTGTTGCCCTTGCTGTAACCGTACCACCCGCTATCGCCGTAACCAGTCCTGTTGCGCTGATCGATGCCTGGCCTGTACCATTGACAATACTCCATGTTACTGCCCTATTCGTCGCATTAGATGGCGTAACCGTTGCAATTAATTGCAGCGTCCCGTTGTCTGTAAATATCGCTGTCGCGCCTCCTTCACCTGTTACCATTATCCCAGATACTGGAATGACCTGGTTTGATATTGTTATAACAAGTGTACCGTAAACTCCTGAGCCATCAGTTGCAGTAGCACTCGCTGTAACTGTCCCGTTCGCAATAGCTGTAACCAGGCCTGAAGCACTTATTGATGCTTGACCTGTACCATTCGAAATAGCCCATGTTACTGTTTTATTTGTAGAATTAGCTGGTAAAACTACTGCACTAAGCTGTAAAGTACCATTGTCTGTTGTTATTGTTGTTGCCCCTCCCGCTCCTGTTACCGTTATCCCTGTAACTGGAATGACCTGGTTCGATATCGTTATAACAAGTGTCCCGTAAACTCCTGAGCCATCAGCTGCAGTAGCCCTCGCTGTAACTGTACCACCAGCTATGGCTGTCACAAGTCCCGATGAACTGATAGAGGCCTGTCCTGTCCCATTGGAAATACTCCATATGACCGATTTATTTGTTGCATTGGACGGAGTGACTGTTGCACTGAGCTGAAGTGTACCGTTTTCTGTAGTTATTGTAGTCAACCCTCCCGCTCCAGTAACCGTTATCCCAGATACTGGAATGACCTGGTTTGATATTGTTATAACAATTATCCCGTAAACTCCTGAGCCATCAGCTGCTATGGCCCCTGCTGTAATTGTCCCGTTCGATATAGCTGTAACCAGGCCTGAAGCATTTATTGAGGCTTGACCAGTACCATTGGAAACAGCCCATGTTACCGTTTTATTTGTAGCATTAGCTGGTAAAACTGCTGCACTAAGCTGCAAAGTACCATTGTCGGTTGTTATTGTTGTTGCTCCTCCCGCTCCTGTAACAGTAATTCCCGTTACTGGAATGACCTGGTTCGATATTGTGATTATCAGTGTCCCGTATACTCCTGAGCCATCAGCTGCGGTAGCCCTCGCCGTTACTGTACCACCGGCTATGGCTGTCACAAGTCCCGATGAACTGATAGAGGCCTGTCCTGTCCCATTGGAAATACTCCATATGACTGATTTATTTGTTGCATTGGACGGAGTGACTGTTGCACTGAGCTGAAGTGTACCGTTTTCTATAGTAATTGCCGTTGCTCCACCTGCTCCTGCAACGGCTATTGCTGTTACGGGGATCACATTAGTTGCAGTTCCATCCCATCCTGCCATTCTTGCTAACATCCACCACATAGCTTTCGCAAGTCTTAAAGCACCTGTTGAACCTATATGCCCTATATCTGCATTCCCTTGATTAGCTGTGGTAATTCTTGGATAACTATGACCATTCCAGCTTGTATTTAAAGATGTTCCATCGTTATTATAACAAAGAATATCTGCATAATCAAATAATATCCTAGAGGGATTTGCTCTGACGTAACTCCTTATTCGTTCATTCTTTAGATAACCTCCATAACCAGCTTCACCATAAATAGCATCTACTGTTCCCGTTGTGAAAAACACCTTTGTTGAAATGCTGTTAGCAGCACAGTAATCAATATATTCCTGAGTAGCTTTAAGATATGTATCAAGATTAATACTATTACCTGTTATTGCATAGTCGGCATCATCTAATCCCCATCCTCTATCTCCTTGTGGTCCTTGTTTCGATACTCCATACCAAATATTACCCGATATAGGATCAGCAGTTCCTAAACCACTGGTGGATGAAAGACCTACCAAATCCCAACACCAGCCAAGTCCTATTGCTGAAATAGTTAAATTATGACTATTACAGTAACTAATTCCGGCTTTTGTTCTTGATAATGCCGTAGAGTTTGTAAACCAATCTTCTTCACCATAATTATATATCCATCCGCTGCTATTAGAATAATCTCCCCATGTGCCGGCACTCGCACGAAGATCGGATGTGGTATAAGGATCAGGTGTTCCGGACTCTCTGACATTAACTGCAAACTGGGGATATTGGCTTTCAAGATAAGCCAGGCCGGCTCTGATTGCATAAGAGTGAGATTCTCCTGCATATACTAGCCACATCTTCTTAACTTCATTTATATAATATGCCGGAATCTTGTCAAAATCCGTAACTATGTTATGATCAGCTACGATTTGCCCATAATTAATTAGAGAAATCTGAGATACAATTAGAAACAAAACTGCTTTTCTCATACGTTTATTCAATATTCTTTCCTGAAAAAGAAAAGGTAAAATTGGTTTTCAAGATCAATCATTCCAATGGAATATGCTGTGTTTTAAAAATATTGCCATATCAACTTATGTAACTGAAACTGATTAACAAAAACAAAATTCAAATTTACATAATTCCGTCAAAAATTCTCCTTCTTGCTTTGATTTAAAATAATGGAGCTTAAAATTCTAATGTTTATCTTTTAAAATTTACATAAATGTGAATTGGACAAAAAAAGTTCTATAATTTGTTAACAATAAGTTTTTGAGCAAATAAAGTCAATCTACCTGATCCCAATTGCAAAATATACAATCCATTCTTGAGATTAATAGGAATTGTATATTCTCTGAGGGAGGGATCAACCTCGTTGTAAATTAGAATCGAACCAGATAATTCAGAGATCTTAATAAAATCTGGCTCAAAAGTACTTTCATCGATCCTTATAGTCACATATTCTTTAGCTGGATTCGGGTAAATCTTGACAGGGAGGTTTTCATATAATTTTGATTTTACATCTCGATATCCAAATACTTTAAGTTCAGAAATATAGTTCCATGTATCTGCTGAATTGCATCGTCCTATCAATTTTATGTATTTAAATCCTTTTTCTGTTTTGGAAGCAGGAAATTCAAACACCTGAAGCTCGCTGGAGAAATCACATGATACAGATTTGTTCAGGATTGGTTCCCATATCAATTTATCTGTTGAACCAAGAATATCAAAGTATGATTCTCTTCTTTGTCCTGGATGAAAGGCTAATTTAACATGCTGTACATCAAATGGATGTTTTAGTTCTATAATCAACCATTGATTATCACCATTGGCTGACCATATTGTGCCAATATTTCCATCAATAATGTTGTAAGGGTAATATGGAGTCTGAAAACCACTCGCTTCAACATCTGATATCTCTGCCACTTCAAGTTCAGGCTTGTATGGGAGTATTTCAACTGGGACTACCTCTGGAGGTGTTGTTATTGTCCCATCGCTTACGCTCACCTTAAATTCAATTATTAAGGGGTCTTTGACTATCGGACCTAGAAATTTTATCGTTGCCCCTGATGAGGAAGATATTGGCACACTGGAAGGGGCTGACCATGTGAATGTAAGCCCGTCTTTGTCTGGATCATAGCTACCGCTGGCACTTATCTCATTTACAAATCCCGAATAACTACTCTGTGGGGAACTTATGACCACAACAGGAGCAGCATTAATTACAATTACTCTATTTGTTGTTGACTGAGCGCTGAATGAGGCAGCCTGTCCTCCGGCAGTTGTCTGAAGAGGATTCACTGAGGGCTTTGAATAGGCAACGGTAACTACATTCCCTGAAGCAACCGGACCGGCAAGTGTAAGAATTACCTTTGTGCCAGAAATAGTTACAGAGCTTACTGCCCGGGATGCTGAATTAACCATAACTGTAAATGCTGAAGCTGCCGGTACTATATTGGCCAAACTTAAACTGTAAGTTATTTCCAGACGTGATGGCGTGGAATTTTCAATTACTGAACCTGAATAAACAGGAACGGTTGCCGCAGCAACATTGTTTGTAACCGCCTGGGCGCTGATTGAAGCAGCCTGTCCGCCTGCAGCGGTCTGAAGGGGATTCGCTGAGGGCTTTGAATAGGCAACGGTAACTACATTCCCTGAAGCAACCGGACCGGCAAGTGTAAGAATTACCTTTGTGCCAGAAATAGTTACAGAGCTTACTGCCCGGGATGCTGAATTAACCATAACTGTAAATGCTGAAGCTGCCGGTACTATATTGGCCAAACTTAAATTATAAGTTATTTCCAGACGTGATGGCGTGGAATTTTCAATTACTGAACCTGAATAAACAGGAACGGTTGCCGCAGCAACATTGTTTGTAACCGCCTGGGCGCTGATTGAAGCAGCCTGTCCGCCTGCAGCGGTCTGAAGGGGATTCGCTGAGGGCTTTGAATAGGCAACGGTAACTACATTCCCTGAAGCAACCGGACCGGCAAGTGTAAGAATTACCTTTGTGCCAGAAATAGTTACAGAGCTTACTGCCCGGGATGCTGAATTAACCATAACTGTAAATGCTGAAGCTGCCGGTACTATATTGGCCAAACTTAAATTATAAGTTATTTCCAGACGTGATGGCGTGGAATTTTCAATTACTGAACCTGAATAAACAGGAACGGTTGCCGCAGCAACATTGTTTGTAACCGCCTGGGCGCTGATTGAAGCAGCCTGTCCGCCTGCAGCGGTCTGAAGGGGATTCGCTGAGGGCTTTGAATAGGCAACGGTAACTGCATTCCCTGAAGCAACCGGACCGGCAAGTGTAAGAATTACCTTTGTGCCAGAAATAGTTACAGAGCTTACTGCCCGGGATGCTGAATTAACCATAACTGTAAATGCTGAAGCTGCCGGTACTATATTGGCCAAACTTAAATTATAAGTTATTTCCAGACGTGATGGCGTGGAATTTTCAATTACTGAACCTGAATAAACAGGAACGGTTGCCGCAGCAACATTGTTTGTAACCGTCTGGGCGCTGATTGAAGCAGCCTGTCCGCCTGCAGCGGTCTGAAGGGGATTCGCTGAGGGCTTTGAATAGGCAACGGTAACTACATTCCCTGAAGCAACCGGACCGGCAAGTGTAAGAATTACCTTTGTGCCAGAAATAGTTACAGAGCTTACTGCCCGGGATGCTGAATTAACCATAACTGTAAATGCTGAAGCTGCCGGTACTATATTGGCCAAACTTAAACTGTAAGTTATTTCCAGACGTGATGGCGTGGAATTTTCAATTACTGAACTTACATAGACAGGATTTACAGGATTTACAGGCTCTGTTGTATATTCAAAAGCACCTATATCAGGAATATTCCTTAAATGTTCATTAAAATCATAATCAACATCTATATCCCTTCCTGCATTTACAGCAGGAGAATTTGATAATAGCTTATAATAAGGTGTTGAGGTAAATGCTCCTGTTTTCGAAATATGTATCGTAGATGTAACATCTCCTGTTCCTCGTGCAGCCGTAACCGGAGTTTTATTCCATAAATTATTGCTGAATGTGATTCCAGCTGCTCCATCATAAAAGATACACGGAACTGAGTTTTCCTGTACAATTATATTATTTATAAAATAAGAATTTCTATGAGTGAAGCCAGGATAAATAATAACTCCAGCTTCGTCATAGGCATTGACAAATGTATTATTTGCCACAGTACAATTAATCATATTATTACAAAAGAAGTTACTCCTATTTCCATAGACGATATTATTAATAATCCTATTATCAGAATTTACATTGCCTGTGTATTCATCAGCGCATCCTATTCCCATATATTTAAATTCTCCCATCGCTTCTATATCTGTCATAAAAACGAAGTTTCTTTGATATAATCCATGTTGGGAGTTGCAAATATAAATACCGCCCTGGTATACAACATTGTCTTCCATGGTAGTATACTGAGTATAAACAGCAGATACTGTTTCTCCCCATACATCATGGATAGTGCTGTGTCGTAAAATATTATAATAGGCTGGATCAGATGTTCCGGTAGAACCACGGATTCCAACGCCATAGCTGTTGCCTGAACCTATGATGCCATCTGAATTGCTCATAGAACAATTATAGACTGTACAGTATTCTATTACATTATAATCACCACCTGCTAATATTCCTGCATGATATGTATCATGTACAACACAATTACTTATTACATTATATCCACTGAGATAAACGCCGTAATTATCATTGTAAATTCCAGTCATATCGACATTCCTAATCTCAAAGCCATTAAGCTTTACATATTCTGAATAAATAGCAACAAGAGCATTACCTTCGCCTCCAAGATTCAAACCAGCACCATCAATAATAGGATTTCCATCAGGATACGCTGTTATCACAATAGGATTAAGGGAGGTCCCGTTATTACCAGCAATAACTATTCGCTCTCTATAAACTCCGGTTAGGACATAAAGAGTATCTCCAGCCCTTAATACATTAACTCCATGCTGGATTGTCAGAAAAGGACTTGTTATTCCATTATTACGGTCATTTCCGGTTGGAGCAACATAATAAGTAGTGGCCGACAGTTGAATACTAACAGCTGTAAAAAGAATAGTTAATGCCTTCCTCATTGGAACCTGCATAATTCGATTTTGACTAACAGATAGGTTTATTTGACTAACATTAAAAAATTAACGACGAAATAATTACTTTATTACATCAAAAACAAGTTTTTTACTGTTCCTTTTTACAGGAAGATTATAGCAATGCAATATTATTTTCCATAACTCATTTATTTACAATTATTCATGAACGAATAAACTTGTTAATAAAAAATTCAGATCACTCTAATGTCAGTCAACCCTCTCACCTGCAAAAAAATCTTGTTTCTATATAGTTCGAAAATAAAAACAGATTAAAACAAGCAATTTTCTTTGGGATTATACAAACCTGCAGATGAAATACTTATTTGATCGCATGATGTTTAAATGCTACTGACAGGATTTTATTATGTGGTTTTATTTATTTTTAGTTTACGGCAATTCAAACGACAGAAAAATATTTTCTTGAATATAACTATCTTGCAGGATGACTAAGCATAAAATATGCTAAAAAATCTTTTAAAAAGTAGAATAAGGATTTTGATATACCTTATAATTCTTCTGGGAATCGGTTTATCTATTGTTATTTATATCGATTCCATCCGCCTATTTAATCTGAAGAAAATCATTTTTAGTCTCTCAGAAAATATTGAGTTGGCCGATTTTGAGAAAGTAATCAGATCAATTTCACCAGATAATATGCTTCAGGCTAAACTGGAAATTGTCAACAACCAACCGTATCTGACAATGGAAGGTTTTGCTAAAGAATCACTGAAAAAACAGAATTCAAGGGTTCTTAAACGAAATGTATTACACCCGAGTTTTTGCCTGTCACTTTTCTCTATGGGATATGCCAGCGATTATTTTTTAGATCATTATAAGAAGGGCACACTTAATGAAACCGAAATTAAGATTCTGGGGGACATATATTTGTTTGTCAGTAAAGAAATCTTAAATCCAATTTCATTCAATACTGTTACCGTAGCTGATCACGTGACTTCAGAAAGGATTCAATTCATTTCAATATTTGCATCTTATATAAAACAGTACTATCCTGGGGAAAAAAAGTTATTGAAAACACTTTCTAAAGATTTTAACATCTGCTTTGGCTTTCTTCTTGACAAGAAATCCTTTACATGGCAAACAAATCATGGGATAATGCAATTAAGAAGTCTGGCACAGGTGGTTGGTATAATTGAAAATAAGAAATTACAAGAATCCATCCTGGAGGTTTTTGATGAAAGACTCACCAATATTATTCCATATCATATCGGACCTGATGGATCAATTTATGAAGCAGCATCCGGATACTGGATTTATATCCTTAACCAGTTTACAAAGATTACTGAAATCGAATCGACAATGCATCTGAAATCCATTGCTGCGTTGAAAGGAATGTTACAAAAATCAAGGCTATTTATAGTTACAGTTGCAGCAAACAATGGTTTTTTACAAGGTATGGGTGATAGTTATTCAACAAGAATATCTGATACTTTAAAGAACTCTGAAGTTTCAAAGAATCGATATTTTCTATTCTCAAATGAATTGGCCGGGGCAAACTGGTCAGTTGAAAATAAGGTTTTCAATGTCTTGTTTGTCTCGCTCCATACACCTCCCAATGTTCACAAATTACCTGAGGATCTGGCAGTTTATCTATATGCAGATTATCCTATTTTCTCAAATACAGGGACTTATTCTTTCGATGCCTCGAAAGAACGACTTTACTTCAGGACTGAGAAATCACAATCAACTGTAAGCCCTATGTTCAACCGCAGTGACGAAGCTGTCAGTTCACACTTGGCTGTCGGGAATTTTCAACCTGATGACAATATATTAACTCTGATTGGAGAAAAGCATTACATCAACAGCAAATCTGTGAAAAGGGACCTGGTAATTAATCCGAATCATGAAATCAGGATAACCGACCACTCCTCGAATAATGATACCCTGATTACCTATTTTAATTTGCATCCAGGAATCAAGATAAAAAAAACCAATGAAAAACAAATCCTGCTTCAGACTCCTGATTCTGTAATTATTTCTTTCACTTCCAATTGCAGCATTGACATAACAGATGGTATTATAAGTGAGAATAAAGAAGAAATTACTTCAATACAACGATTAGTGATAACCGGTAATCCTATTGAGACCAAAGTTAATTTTCCTGAGTTTACGCTGGCTCATAAAATGGCACTTGTCAATTTCAATGCAGAGGACAGCAGACGATTCGAATATGCAGAGTTACTGGAATCACAGTATAAAAATCCCAGATATATTGAACATGCCAAAAAACTCGTGGTATTCAGGACAGCTATCACGCTGCTGGTATTTTCTTTTTTTGTTACAATAACTGAACTTCTTGTATCGATAAAGAAAAATGGAGTGTCTGGAACTGGTAAGAACTTATAAGATCAAGCGCCTTTATATCTTGTTCTAATTGCTGATCGTATAAATTTAATCGCTATTTATAAATAGTCTTTGAAAGCCTGATTAAAAATCCAAGCGAGTTATCATACAAATTTCCTGCATCAAATCCAGCCAGGCAACCAACATTCATTCCATTCTTTAATTCTTTTTCTACTTCAAGAAAAGTTGATAACTGATCTGTTTCTTTGAAGGTCTTATACACCTCGCTTGTTTTAAATGTTCCGTAATTTTTGGAATATGATACTTTTATAATATAGTTCAAAGATGATATTGATCCTTCAGAACCAAAGTGAAATGCAAGTACTCTGTTATTAATAAAGTAATTGCCTTCTGATGGTAATCCTTCCCGGGTTAACGATTTTTGGCTTATGAATGGCGTTCCCAAACCAAAACCATTGTATGACCATCCCTCCGTATATTGATAATTATTATAATAATCCTGTATTTCAGACTCTCCACGAATGCCGGCCAGATTTTTTGTACATAAAATTTCAAATGTCAATTTTCCCCATCGGAATACCTTGCCGGAATTTTGTTTTCTTATCAGGCTTAATCCAGTCAAACCATCACGAAAGTTGGCTGGATTAAACACAGCTCCAAAATCATAAAAATTCTGTCTATAAGCAAGCAGTCTGATATTATTAAATTCATATTCGAAACCCAGATCATAGGAACCGAGATGATTTCCTACTTTGGATCTGGGAATAGTAGCTGTCCCATATGTCTTCCCAATCACCACATAATAAAATGTTGATAAAGCAGACAGACTAAAATCATTAACATACAGATCTTTTTCATTTCCCCAAAAAACCTGATGGTTAATCCCTGCATAAAACTTTGCTTTCCAAAAAGGCTTACCAAATCGACCATATAGCGATTTTTGATGAAAATAGGTGCTCAATTTTAAAATATTGCCATCCTGGTTCCTGATATCAGCTTTCCCCAGCCAACCATGACCAAAGCTTCCTTTGAAAGCGAATATTTTATCAAATAACGGTATACTATAGAATTCAGGAATTGATATCTGAATTTTCGGGATGCCAGGAGAATTACCTGAAATTGAAAAGGATCCAGAGGAGAGACTGGAATCACACAGACCTGTTATTTGCCTAGAACGTCCAGCATTGATTTCAAAAACAGAGACACGTAATTTTCCAAATCCTTCAATTAGTTTAAAATCAGCTGATTGCCCAATATTCAGCCTGCAGTTTAACGCTCCGCCCCAATCCATAAATTGAGCCTTTTCATAATCTCTTTGAATTGAACTGATTAAGCTTAAAGAGGCTCCATTCATGGGAATACTGCCAGATTGGTTTGATCTAAACCAGAATGGAACACTGCCTGATGAAACATAACCTGCTAAGGACTGAAAATTAAAAAACAGGTTTTCATCCTGAGCATTTAGGATCTGCATTGAAACAAGTATCAGGGTAAAAAGTAGGTGTTTCTTCTTCATAATTGATACAATCGAGGAATTAACTTTAAATGCAATATATTTTCAAAACTTTGTTATTATTTTCCATCTCTTTATTTTTTTAAAGTACTAATATATGCAATTAACCGTAATTGATTATAAGATTATATTTTTCGAACTTAGTATGTTTTTTTAGCGGTAAGGTACAATTCGTGTCAGACTCTGTTTAGCTTTGTAAATTAATATCTACAAATTTCACCTATGAATAAGATACTCTTCTGTACATTTGGCTTTTTTCTTACGTTTTATTCGTGTAAAAAAGTGAATACGATTAGTGTAAATCCTCCAGACAGCAATCAGATTATTGCAGATCATAGTGTAATAGCTGATTTCGGCAAAATCCCTCCCAGATACCTTGCAGAAGTAAAGAAAATGATGGTGTACTTCCCTGGGGAATCTCATTCACAAGCCTATAGGGAGGGGATGGTATTATTAAATTCTATTGATTCTAATTATGCATGTCATTTAGGCACCGGTGAAGCTTATACGGATCAATACTTAAGGGTCAATCATGGAGATCCAACTGGTGAGGCTGAATGGTTTACATGGTATGCTTTTGAAAATAACTCATTTCCACCATTCACCACTTATATCAAAAGGCTTATTAAGGAATATTCAGATAATGACCATCCAATGCATGTCATCGGATTTGCCTGGTGCTGGGATCTTTTCGCAAGACGCTCACGGGTAAGGCTGTTTCTGGAGCGCTTCACAGGACGCATAAGCATCAATCGTGATCCGATATATGGTGTTCATTGGTATGGAGCTTCATTTGGGGGACCGGATGGAAACAGGGAATGGGGTTTGGATTCTGGAGATTATGTTCTAACCGCTAATAATGTAAATACTGATACGTATTTAAAAGCGACAGATGATTACATTACTTATTGTAAGACAAATGGTTATATTACAAATGTAGTTTTTACGACCGGACCAGCTGATTTTTTCACTGGAGAGGCCGGTTATCAGGGTTATCTGAAACATCAATATATAAGAAATTATGTGGCTGAAGATCCAACAAGGATTCTTTTTGATTACAATGATATTTTATGCTATGATGATAATGGAAGTGTTACGACAACGACCTGGAAAGGTCATACTTATCCCGTTATTACTAAAGCGAATTTAGGTGACGGGAGTATAGGGCACATCGGGCTACAGGGTGCAATTAGGTTAGCCAAGGCGCAATGGTGGCTGCTGGCCAGAATTGCCGGATGGGATGGTAAGTAATAATTAATTCTTTTGAGGTTCCCTCTTTTTAGATGGGTAAAGTACTTATGAGTTATCCGGAACAAAGTTAAATACTCACGTGAATCATTAAGAATTTATCCTCTCATTGAAATACTTCGTCTTGGATAATAAGCGTTTTGTCAAATAGAAAAAAATTCTATTTGACTTTACTTTGATTTGTATATATTCGCATATTTTGTAAACCAATTATGAATACCATGACTTTTAAAGAACCTCCATTTATGATTTGCTCATACAGGATCTCCCTATTAAGAGCATTGGCACTGTTTATCTTCTTTTTTCCATCATGTGTTACCCAACGGAGTGTTGAATACATGCAGGACAGATACGAAGGTGTCAAGGAATTCAATGAGGCTGAATTTCCGGATTATAAGTTAAAACCTAATGATGAATTGTACATACAGATCAGTAGTCTTGATGAAGCTACGACCAACGTGTTTTCCAGTTCCATAAGTCAGGCATCTTTTAGTACAGGGAGTATTCAACCCTATGGTGCTTCTCTCCTATCATATTCAATCGACAGGGAAGGTTATCTTCTTCTTCCAATAATTGGTAATATTTTAGTAAAAGGGAAAACACTTTCACAAGTTAGTTTAATATTAAAAGACTCATTGAGAAACATTTTAAGTCAACCTGTTGTTTCTGTAAAATTAGTTAATCGTTATGTTTCAGTACTGGGTGAAGTAAGGAATCCCGGACATTACCCATTTTCCCAAGACAAACTTTCAGTATTCGATGCTATCGGCCTGGCAGGGGATATCACTGATTACGGTAATCGAAATAAAGTGATTCTGGTTAGAAATGAAAATGGGATTAACACCCGATCTAATATAGATCTTACCAGTTCTGAAATTCTTTCATCTGGTTATTATTATCTTCGTCCAAACGACCTGATTTACATTAAACCTCTTAGAAATAAATTTTGGGGAATGCGCCAGTTCCCTTTTACAATTTTATTTTCGACTATAACCACAGGCCTTCTTATTTATAACGTTATTAGATAAATATTCAATTTGATTAATTTAAATAGTATATGCCAACTTCTCAAAACATTAATATTCAGGAAGAAACCGATATAAAGAAAATTATTGGATTGTTTTCGAAAAACTATAAATTATTTATACTGGGTATCATTATTGCTCTCGCTATTGCATTTGTAATTAATAGATATAGTACTCCGTTATTTAAAATCTCTTCATCTATTCTTATCAAAGAAAACAGGGTTCAGCAAGGAGGGAATAATGTTAATGATTTCCTGAACAGTAATATGTTTGGCAGAAATCAAAACTTTCAAAATGAACTCTGGGTAATGAAATCATACCCTGTAATTGAGGAAACGGTAAAGAATCTTGGGTTGACTATAACCTACTACACCAAAGGTAAGTTCAACTATTATGAAGCATATCAAACTTTACCTTTCAAGGTATCTTATCTGCAAAACCATGCTCAACCAATAAATGTCAAGTTTCATATTCTATTTATAAATGGAAATAATTATTTAATAACAGCCGAAGCAAAGAAAACCTATTTTTATAATTTTGAGACTCATGAAACAACTCAACAGAGGGACAAATGGACATTTACGCAAAACGGTACATTCGGAGAATTATTGGAAACCTCGGATCTTGCATTTGTTGTTGATCGTTTAGACAGTACAAAAATACATCAATACGCTGGAGTAACATGTGCATTTGACTTTAAACCAGTCACCGCCGTAACTAATGAAATAAGAAACAGGTTAAATTTCAGTTTGGTAGATAGGTTGGCAACTGTGATTAAAATAAATTTGAGATCAGAGTCACCGAAAAAAGGAACAGACATAGTTAATGAGTTGATGTCGGTCTATTCAGGACAAAATCTAGCACAAAAGAATCATCTCGCTACAATGACGATTGGGTATATTGAAAAACAACTAAATGCAATATCCGACTCCTTAACCCTGACTGAAGATAATTTACAGTCTTTTAGAAGTTCAAATCAACTACTGGATATTACCAATCAGGCAACAGGGCTTTCAGCTCAATACCTGGACCTTCAAAATCAGCTTGATGAATTGGTCTCAAGAAAACGTTATTATGATTATGTTTCCGATCTTTTGCAGCAAGATAATTTTTCGAATATGATGTTACCTGCATCAATTGGAATCCCTGATCCACTTTTGAACAATCTGATGTCGGACCTTATTACTGCTCAGGCCCAAAGATCGAACCTCATTGAGAATAATCAGGAAAAGAATCCGATGGTTCAAAAGTTGGGAATCTCCATAGAAACGCTTAAGAAGACCATCTCGGAAAATGTTACCGCTTTTGGTAAAAGTTCCAGCATTTCCATTGATGAAATGAATAAGCGGATTCGAAAAATTGAAGGTCAAATAAGCCGTCTTCCTGCAACTCAGCGTCAGCTTGGCACCATTGAAAGAAAATATAGGCTGAATGATGCCATATTGAATTACCTTATGGAGAAACATGCTGAGGCCAAGATTACTCAGGCCTCAAACTTACCTGATGATGTCGTAATAGAACCAGCAAAACAAGATGGGTTCGGACCTGTGACACCCAATAAGAGGATGAATTATATTATTGCAGCCCTTTTGGGTTTGGTGTTCCCGTTTGGTATGATAATCATAAAGAACTCACTAAACAATAAAATAGAATCCCAGGATGATATAGAGAAACTAACTGAAAAACCAGTTCTTGGAAAAATATTGCATAACAGGCATAAGACAACAAATGTGATGCATGAGTTCCCTAAATCGAATATAGCTGAATCATTCCGGGCACTCCGTACCAATCTTGATTTTTATGTTAGAGGAGATCAAAAGAGGGTAATCCTTATTACCTCATGTCTTGAACATGAGGGTAAATCCTTCATGGCATTGAACCTGGCTATGAGTTACGCACAGTTAGGGCGAAAGACAATTTTGCTGGATTTTGATTTAAGAAAACCTAAATCCTATTTTCAAGAAGCTGATAAAACAAGGGTTGGTCTTAGCTCGTACATGATTAATAAAATTGATATTGAAGATATAATAATTAAATCCCCTAATAATAATCTGGATTATATTCTGGCAGGAATTCTACCCCCAAATCCTGTTGAATTACTTGCTCTGGAAAAAACTGGAAAACTGCTTATTAAATTGAAAAACGATTACGATATAATTGTTCTTGATTCTCCTCCCCTGGCTCAGGTTACAGATGCTTACCTTCTGATGGATCATTCTGATTTAAAAGTAATAGTTTCCAGGCAAAACTATACTATAAAAAATGTATTTTCTCTTGTGATGAAAGACCTGAAAAATAAAAACATTGACCGGATTTGTGTTGTATTGAATGATAACAGGAATTTTACTGACCAATATGGTTATGGTTATGGCTATTACAATAAAGAGCCAAAGAGAAAATGGAGGAGATTAAAACAGGCGCCGCAAGGACATAATTCCAGAAACTGAAGGTTCAAGATCAATGTTAACAACCTGTAATCAGATGCTTATATTTGGATATCAGCAATATATTATTGGTTGTGCACAATATATAGTAATAAATATCCATTAATAAAAGAATAACAATCCATTCAGTACTCTGTCTATATAGTTCTGCTATAACAATAGATTGAATGCTGGAAAGATAGTTGGTGTGGTCATTGTAAGCATGTGACTGACGTGGCGAAGCTATTAATTGGAACTTCCAGACTACATTCACTCAGATTATCAACCCGGAATGTGAAACAATGCTAATTAACTATAGTAATAACTTTGCAGCAAACATCATATCGTCAGATTTTTAAAGCGACAACCCTTTTCGGCGGAGTACAGGTGTTCAATATTGTTATATCTGTGATCCGTTCAAAATTTGTAGCTATAATCCTTGGCCCCTCAGGAATGGGCATTACTGGCCTGCTAACCTCAACAACCACCCTGATTACATACCTGACAAACTTTGGTCTGGGGACCAGTGCTGTTAAATATGTTGCTGCTGCAGATTCAACTGGAAATGAAGAACGAGTTTCAATAGTTGTGACAGTACTGAAAAGATTAGTCTGGATTACAGGTATACTTGGTCTGGTTCTAACCATTATTCTGTCCCCATGGCTTAGTGAACTGACTTTTGGCAACAGGGATTATACGCTTGCATTTATTTGGATATCAGTCACTCTGCTATTTCAACAACTTAGTTCCGGTCAGTTGGTTATTTTACAGGGTTTGAGGAAGCTTCAGTTTCTTGCCAGAGCTAATGTTTTAGGATCATTGATTGGACTTGTAATTTCAATACCAGTTTATTACATCTACAAACTTGATGGAATTGTTCCTGTGATTATTCTTAGTTCATTTATAACAATGGTTCTGACATGGCTTTATGCCAGAAAGATCATGATAAGACCAGTTAAAATCAGCAAAAGAGAAACTTTAAATGAGGGTAAAAGCATGCTGAAAATGGGGCTCATTCTTAGTTTAAGTGGATTGATCTCAATCGGAGTTTCCTATATCGTAAGAATATACATCAGCAATACAGGAGGGGTTGCAGAGGTAGGTTTATACAACGCCGGATTTGCCATAATCACAACATATGTAGGAATGATATTTTCTGCAATGAGCACAGATTATTTCCCAAGATTGTCAACAGTAGCTCATGATAATCAGAAGACTTCAACAATGGTCAACCAACAGGCGGAGGTAGCCATTTTGATCCTGGCACCAATTCTTGCTGTTTTTTTAATATTCATTAATTGGGTAATAGTTGTATTATATTCTCAGGAATTCATGGCTGTAAATGGAATGATTCATTGGGCTGCAATTGGTATGTATTTTAAAGCGGCAAGTTGGGCAATTGCTTTCATTTTGTTGGCAAAAGGTGCTTCAAATATATATTTCTGGAATGAACTGTTTGGTAATATTTATATATTGATTTCTAATATCATTGGTTACAAAATAGCTGGTCTTGAGGGTTTGGGATTATCATTTCTTCTGGCCAATATCCTGTACTTTATTCAGGTCTATTTAATCGCGAAATTCAAATATTCATTTTCTTTTGATAAAGTGTTTGGGAAGTTAGGAGGGATCCAGTTACTGATCGGCCTTTTGTGTTTTGTTATAATGAGAACAATGGAAAAACCATTTTCTTACAGTCTAGGCAGTGTTTTAATAATTATATCTGTTTGGTACTCAATTAGAGAGTTGGACAAAAGAATTGATCTGGTAAATGTACTAAGGGATAAATTTAAAGGTTGGACACGTCAAAACTGATTTTAAATTATTGAGGTATTATTGCACAAGTACTCTCGAATCGAAAAATGCAGGTTGATTTAACTGGATATTATAACTGATCGATAAATGTGTGGTATTTCCGGAATTATAAACAGCCGAGGCATCGATTTGCTTAGCATTAAGAAAATGACTGATATCATTCGCCATCGTGGACCTGATGATGAAGGATACTTTCTCTCAGATGATGACAACAGAATACTTATTGCAGGAGGTGCTGATACACCCGATAAGGTATGGTCATACATCACACCATTTCAGCCAAACATAAATATTTCAGACATTCAGCCAAATGCTTTCAGGGTTGTCTTCGGTCACAGACGTTTATCAATTCTCGATCTGTCGCCTGCAGGACATCAACCAATGAGCTATGCCAACGGAAGATACTGGATTGTTCTGAACGGGGAAATCTTTAATTATATTGAAATAAGAAATGAGTTAATATCATTGGGTTATGGATTTATCTCAAACAGTGACACCGAAGTGGTGCTGGCTGCATGGCAGGAATGGGGTATTAATTGTCAGAATCGATTTAACGGCATGTGGTCATTTGTCATTTACGACTGTGAAAGCAGGATTCTATTTATGTCACGTGACCGATTTGGCATAAAACCATTATACTACTGGTTTGCCCCCGACGGCAGTTTCTGTTTTGCCAGCGAGATAAAACAATTCACCATTTTTAACGGTTGGAAAGCATGTATAAATCCTCAGAGAGCTTATGATTACCTTCTTTACGCATATACGGATCATACCGAAGAAACAATGTTTACCGGGGTCTACCAAATCCCCGGAGGATATTGTTTAATATCTGGGATAGAGAAACTTACGGCAGACAACTCTGGTAAAATAACTCTGCAAAAATGGTACGAGTTTGTTCCTAAACCATTCGGCGGTACATTTTCCGAAGCATCACAAAAGTTTGAAGAGATATTCAAAAGTGCAGTCCAGCTTCATATCCGTGCAGACGTACCTGTGGGATCAGCATTATCCGGTGGACTTGATTCATCTGCAATTGTATGTGAGGTAAACAATATATTGCGCAAAGAAGGTGTTGAATATTTTCAGAAAACGTTTTCATCCTGTTCAACTGATGAAAGATTTAACGAAAAAAAATGGATGGAAATAGTGGTAGAATGTACAAAGGTAGATGCTTATTACATCTATCCGGGTTGGGAAGATATTTTCAGATTAACTCCTGAATTAATCTGGTACCATGATGAACCGTATCAGTCTCAAAGTGTTTTCCTGGGATACCATGTTTTTAAACTGGCCAAATCAAAAAATGTTATTGTCCTTCTTAACGGACAGGGTGCCGATGAATATCTTGGAGGATACGGTCAATTTACTGAAGCAAGGTTTACAAAGATGTTCCGCAAGCTGGAATGGATAAAGCTGATAAATGAGATCCATAATTCCGGAGCAATTACAAAATACTCTTACCCCTCACTATTTAAGTCAATACTTTCATCTTTTGTTCCGGGCTCATTCAAAAATCTCATATTGGATCATTTTTTAGTTAACCGCTTGATAAATAATACAATTGACTGTAATAGACTTGGCGCTGTGAAAAGAAATCCGAATGAATGTATTCCGGTTAATTTTAAAACAGTTCAGGATATTTCAAAGCATGTGACTTTTTACAGTACCCTTCCTAAGTACCTCAAGTGGGAAGACAGAAACTCGATGGCTAACTCAGTCGAAGCGAGAGTTCCCTTTCTGGATTACCGACTTGTTGAGTTCGCGTATGGATTACCTGATGATTACCTTGATTTTCAGGGAGAAACAAAAAGAATCCTCAGACAAGGCCTGAAAAATATTTTGCCTGAGAAAATAATGAACCGAAAAGATAAAAAAGGCTTCATAACACCTGAAGAACGTTGGGTCAGAGAAGATAATCCCAAATTGTTCCGTGACAAAATTGAGGAAGCTATTCAAATTACAAATGGAATAGTAACACCAGATGCACTCTCCTATTTTGACGAATTGGTAGCGGGTAGAATTCCTTTCAGCTTCACCTACTGGCATTTGATATTATTTGCTGAATGGATAAAAAGATTTAATGTTAAATTAGCCTGACATCTATAACTTGTTCTTTCTCTGATTATTCAATTACTTGTAAACCACTTGTCCGCTCTAACAGGGATCTAATGCTACCATACTGTGAATAAAATAAATATCCTGATAATCAGCCATTTAATTCATCCTGCTAAGAATCCCAGAGCATTCAGAACTACAGAGTTAGCTAAAGAGCTTGCAAATCAAGGACACGATGTTACCCTGTATGCTGTTCTTGGAAGTTTTAATTATAAGGAGTTTGAGGATAAAAACAGGCTCAGAATCAGAAATATTGGCAAAATGATATTTGCCACAATCAACAGTGATGAAGCAAATTCCTACACAACAATAACCAGGATTTTAAACCGGTTGCTAAATAGATTGTTGGAATTCCCTAACATTGAGCTGATGTTTAGGATTCCCGGGATTATAAACCATGAGAAGAATATTGATCTCTTAATTTCCGTCGCAGCACCATTTCCAATTCATTGGGGTTGTGCATTATCGAAGACATTTTATAAAAATTCCTTTCCGGCAATATGGGTCGCTGATTGTGGTGATCCTTATATGGGCAACAACAAGGATCAGGAACAAAAAAAATATTTCTACTTTAAATATATTGAAAAGTGGTTCTGCCGGTTGGCTGATCATATAACAGTGCCATTTGAAGGAGCCAAAGAAGGATATTTTGCTGAGTTCCGGAATAAAATCAAAGTTATACCTCAGGGCATTAATTTTAGTGAAATAGAATTATGCCCTGATAAGCCAGAATACAAAGTGCCTACGTTTGCTTACTCGGGTGTATTCTTTAATGAAATCAGGAATCCTTCTGCTTTTTTAAATTACCTGTCGACTCTGGATAAAGAATTTAAGTTCATAGTCTACACAAAAACTCCGGATATTCTCAAACCATATATCAATACTTTAGGGGATAAACTTGAAATACACGAATATATACCACGCAATAAGTTAATATATGAATTGAGCAAGATGGATTTCCTTGTAAATTTTGAAAACAAAACAAATATTCACTTACCAAGCAAACTTATTGACTATGCACTGACCAAAAGACCTATTTTATCAATACCATCATATTCATTACCCGCTATTACAATAAACGAATTCCTTAATGGGAATTACCAGAATAAGTTTAGTGTAAATAACATTGAACAGTACAATATTGCAAATGTTACCAGACAATTTGTTTCTTTGATAACCAGTCAGTCCTTTTAATCCTGAAAGGAAGTTGCTTCAGTTTCAAATGTGGTTTGTCATAGGGATAAAATAAGGATATGAAATTTCTCCAGAGGGCAAGTTTATTAATCTTCTTCTTTTCAATCAATTTTGAGGTTTGGGATCCTCTGAATACCGGAGGCTCGTTTTCACTAGCAAAGCTCACGGGATTCATCTATCTGTTTTTAATGATTCCATCAATTGTCTCATTTGTTTCAAAGAATGAAATAAGTTACTTCCTGAAGCCACTTTTGTTCTTTTTTGTACTTCTTTCACTGGTTAATATTTTTAATGTTAACTCAACGATGCAAAATTTCTTTAATATCAGCATATTTCAAAATATTTGCCTGTTTTATATTCTGGTCAACCATGAAAGTAAGGAACATGGGATTCTGGAAAAAGGAATGCTCAGTTTTGCATTAGGATCAATTACGTTCGCTTTACTTTATTCCATGGGCATTGGCATTGAAATCAGTGCAGGGGGAAGGGTTAGTGTTTTTGGAGATAATCAAAATCCAATTGCAATGAGATCGTGTATTTCAATATTGATACTAATCCTTTCAGCATTTCAAAACCCTCTTAAGCTTGGTAAACTAAGGTTTTTTCTCTTATTACCTGTTCCAATAATGATACAATTAATTGTAGTAACAGCATCGAGGGCTGCAGTAGTTACATTCATCTTGTCTATCATATTTGTCGTGTTATTAATGAAGACGAATAAAATATGGATAAGAACTATGATTTTTACTGTTGCTGCTTTTATGATAATTGCCGCATGGATATTCACAATTCAATCTGAGGTTCTAAGCCTGCGTCTTCTTTCAAGCGTGATGGACAGGGATTTATCAGGCAGAGACATTATCTGGCAGAATATTATGCCACTTATTAAGGATAATCTGGTTTTTGGAGTTGGCAATGTGGGTTATTCAGAATTCAGTCAGAGCACATTTGGATTGTTCAATAGCCCACATAATGTATTTCTCGAAATACTATGTTATACTGGCATTATAGGATTAAGCATCTATCTGGTCTTTCTTTTTAGAATATTTTCAAAATGTTACCAATTGTACAAAACTGAAAATAATCTTCTCCCGCTGATTTTATTGATCCCAGTTTTGGGAATTATTGCCAGCAGTCAGATTCTGGATGTAAAGACAGGATGGATCATTTTTGCCTTTATAGCTGGAAGCTGCATAAGTTCCATGAAATCAGGAACTCCTGGTGTCAAGGAAATTAAACCATGAATTAAAGATCGCTGATCGAAACAATGTTTGGAAAGATTTTTGCAATTGTCGCACTAATTCTTTATTATTCAATAATAAAGCATATTCCCTCAAGAAACTCCCCAAATTCGGCTATTGTCAAAATAAGAAGCTTTATTTGTGCATTCATTTTTAAAAGTATGGGCAAGAATGTAAATATTCAAAAGGGAGTATATTTTGGTAAGGGCGATAAGATATCAATTGGCGACTATTCAGGAATTGGAGAGAACTCAGTCCTGGGACAGACTGATGAAATACAAATCGGGAATAATGTTCTTATTGGCCCCCAAATAATGATTTTCACCCAAAATCATAATTTCCGGGACAGATCAAAGTTAATCAGGGAACAAGGTGGATCGCCAAGTCCGGTTTTTATTGAAGATGATGTCTGGATCGGCGCCAGAGTAACTATCCTTGCCGGAGTCAGAATTGGCACGGGATCGGTGATCGCAGCAGGCGCTGTCGTTACAAAGAGTTTTCCCTCATATTCAATTATAGGAGGTGTCCCGGCAAAGCTAATAGGTACAAGATAGAAAAATATGATTGGAGTTATAGGAGCAGGTTTAACAGGATTGGCAACAGCTTTCTATTTACGAAAGAAGTGCGTGCTTTTTGAAAAAGAAAGTGAACCTGGTGGTCATTCGCGGACATTTAACCACAATGGACATTTATATGATTTTGGAGGTCATTTCCTGCATTTAAGAAATGAGTGGATAAAACAACTGGTGACAAACGAACTCGGTGTTGTTCTAAAAGATCATTCCAGATATTCAGGAATTTTTCTGAACAATGTGTATGGGAAGTATCCATTCCAGAATAATTTACAGAACTACCCGGCTGACGTTATTATTGAATGTCTTGAAGGTCTTGCAAAAGCAAAATATGGAGTTACCAATAAATCTATCGTAACCTTTGAAGATTACATTCTGGCAACAATGGGGGAAGGTGTTGCAAGACATTTTATGATCCCATATAATACAAAACTCTGGAGCATACCCCCTTCCGAAATGACAACAACCTGGATGGGCCGGTTTGTCCCGGAACCACAATTTACTTTAGCTTTAACAAATCTATTGTCAAAGGAACAAGTTGCCGAAGGATATAATAAGGATTTCTATTATCCTGAAACCGATGGTATAGGATCAATAAGCTATGCTTTAAGCAAAAGAATTGACTCTATTGAATATAATAGTGAAGTAATTTCAATTGATATTACGAACAAGAGAATTGAATTCTCCGATGGAAAAATTTTCAACTATACTGAGCTGGTTAATACAATGCCTTTAACAGAATTAGTATTGAGAACGAAAGATGTGCCGGATAGTGTAAGAGAAGCAGGAAGTAAACTCAATTGGACAAATATTACCATTTGCAATGTTTCTGTCAAGGGATTGAATGTTGATTATAACTGGGTTTATGTCCCTGAGAAGAGGTATCCGTTTTTTCGATTTGGTAACTACTCAAAAGTATCCCCAAATAAAGACAAACCTGAAATCCAAAATCTGTATATTGAACTTTCCGGGGGGAAGAATTTCAGCATAATTCCCCCGTTGAATCAGATTTTAGACTATTTAAAAGAAATGAAGGCTGTAAAATCTGAAGCAGAGATCATTGATTCGTTAATCCTGCCAGTGAAATACGCCTATATTGTCTATGATAAGCATCGGGAACACTCTGTAAAAATCATTCAGGACTTCTATAAATCAAAAGGCATTTACTCGGTTGGCCGGTTTGGGAATTGGGAATACTCTTCGATGGAAGATGCTATCATACATGGGAAAGTTACTGCTGAAATGCTTAATCAATAACCATGATAGCATAAAAGCAAGATTTGATATTACCAGTAATTTCTTGACTGTAATAATAAATGAATATACTACTAATCAGCACGGGGGGGCATATAGGTGGAGAAGAAACATTTACCAGGAATCTTGCTATAGCACTGATAACCAGAGGCAATCAGGTATGGGTTGCTCCTGGGGGTAATGTACAATCTAATGATTTAAT
>CAVOKP010000008.1:0-109099 GCA_963696535.1 uncultured Bacteroidales bacterium | reverse complement strand
GTCGGTTATTGTTCTATTATTTATTCAAACAATTCACAATTGAAATTGTCAGGCTAAAACCAATAATTCTTGTGGGTTCAATACAAAAAAGCAAAAATAGCTTAATTGACCTTATGATGAAAGTCTCACAAGGCAAAATCCTGCTGCTGCCTGTATTGGTACTTCCTGAAATAACCCTGGTTCATGCTGGTTGACCTCGATGTTGATACTTTTCATACGCTGTGAATAACTCGTTTCTGTTATTCTGCACATATGAATTTATTTTTGGGGCTTAATTCACGATCAATGCGTATCAGGAGGATAAGGTTCAGAAAGGAATACCGCCTGAAAGGGAGGCTTTTCATATTTACTGTTTTCTCATTATGCATAATTTTCATACCAAAGCCGCACAGAGCTGCAATTGGTTCATTCTTCAGCACGGAATGCAGGAGTTACCAGCAGGTCTACAGCAGGAAGTTAAATGACAGGATCACGGATTATGCAATCCAGGCCCGGTTAACTGGGATAGAAAAATGTTCCGACGGGAAGGATATAGGCAAAAGGATGCTTTCCGGGAAATTAGTCAGGGTAAGCGGCGGCCGCCGGTATAAAGTCGAAAACATGGCATACAGCTATCCCTGCCTTACACGCGACAGCAAACGGCTCCTTGATGAAATAGGGAGGAGGTTCAGGCAAAAAGTCAGAAGAGACGGCCTGATGGGTTCCAGGTTCATTGTTACTTCAATGACCCGGACCACTGAAAAAATAAGGGGACTTGGAAAAACAAACATTAACGTCTCCGACAACAGCCCTCATCTGAACGGGAATGCGTTTGATATTTCCTATGCCCGTTTTTCGTTCAGGAAGCTTCACATAACGGAATGCGACAAATGGTATATGAAGGAAGCACTGGCCGAAGTTATCTGGCAGTTGAAGCAGGAAAATAAATGCTGGGCGACATACGAACGGGTCCAGGGTTGCTTTCATGTCGTATCGAGATGATCCCGGCCTTTGGTATAACACAACTGTTGATTTTAACATAATTTATGAAAACAGCTGCCTTTTTCAATGTGTATGCTTCAGGAAATCATTCCATTTACAAATAGTTTTAATTAAGTTTACAGTATTATTTCCGGGATATTAATTATCTGATTCACTTAACCAATCACAATAAAAATTCCGCAATATTAAAACTACCTGAACCATGAAGACAGAGAAGAGACGTACATTTATCAAGAAATCAATGATAGCTTCAGCTGGTCTGGCTGTCGGGGCGCCTGCCTATATCAGGGGCTATGCTCAAACAAAGCCAAGCGACATCCTGAACGTCGGGGTCATAGGGATCAACGACCGCGGCGGATTATATGGCGGCGGCGGGCATACGGCAAATTTTACCAAGATAAAGGAAACACGGGTAACCGCTATTTGCGATTGTGTTGACTACCTCCTTCCCAAGGCGATAAAGGACATTGAAAATCTTGGCGGAACAAAACCGGCTACATATTCGGATTACCGCAAGATGCTTGAGAACAAGGATCTTGATGTCATTTCGATTGCCACTCCCGATTACTGGCATGCCCTTATGACAGTCAATGCCTGCCAGGCAGGAAAGGATGTCTATGTCGAGAAGCCGATTTCATATACAATAGATGAGGGCAGGAAAATGGTTCAGGCCGCAAGGAAATACAACAAAATCGTCCAGGCCGGTACGCAGAGAAGGGCCAGCCGGCTCAATCTGAAAGCTGTTCAGATGGTCAGAGAAGGTGTTATCGGGGAAGTTTACATGGGCCGTGGTACCGTTTACCGTTCACGTCCCAGCATTGGCCGGAAACCCGACGGTCCTGTACCCCAGGGGGTCAATTGGGATCTCTTCAGGGGGCCTGCACCAATGATACCCTTCAATGAAAACCATCTTCTTTACAACTGGCACTGGTACTGGGATACAAGCTCAAGCGAATTCGGCAACAATGGCACCCATGCAATGGATATCCTCCGGCTTGGGATGAATATAAATGAACATCCGTCGAAAATAGCCTGCTGCGGAGGATTTTATGCCTACAAGGAGGAATCGGATCAGGATGTGCCCAACTTCCAGGTTGCCACATTTGAATATCCGAATGGTGCGATCCTCGAACTTGAAGTGAGAAGCCTTCCAACGCCGAATGAACCCTGGAGCAACCTCTGGCTCGGCACCAAAGGATATGCCTATTCCTCAGGAAACAGCTTCCTTGTATTTCAAAGTCAGAACCGTCCGGCAACAGTCGACGGCCAGGCCGGAACCGCTGCATTCAGCACCGGACGTATGCAGGACAGGACCGCTCAGCCTTCAATAACTGTAACGGAGGCCAGTCTTGATCCTGATCCAAGACGCGAGGAAATTGCAAAGGCAGGAATAGATTTCCATTTCCAGAATTTTATCGACTGTGTCAGGAGCCGCAATAACAAGGAGCTTATTGCCGAAATAGAAGAGGGACATATTTCAACCGCCATGATGCATCTGGGAAACATTGCATACCGTACCGGCCGCAAGCTGACATTCGACGGGAAAGCCGAAAAGTTCATAAACGACAAGGAGGCAGATTCATATCTTTCACGCCCCGACGGAGGAAGAAAACCGTATAATATGCCGAAAGCGGTCTGACCATAACGGCTTCAGCATATTGTAACGGATAATTATTGTTAATTGCAGGATTCTAAAGCTGCAAATACGGCCAGGCTCTCATTTTATGATAGCCTGGCTTTTGCTGTCGCTTTCAACTTCGGCCTTCCTGTCGAGCTTTTTAACGTTCTTCCCCTTGTTGAATTTGTATGAATACATGAACTGGATATAAGTTGAAGCATCAAATCCGATATTATTTGTCGAATTAAAGGCGGGAGTTTCGGTTTCGGTCCTGCTGAGTCTTACATTCGTCGATAACGGCAGCACCCATACCACACCTATATTGTGGTTCTTTATCTGCTTCTGAATGCCGGGACCATAAAACGGGATATTGTAAGTTCTTGACTGTGCGTTGGTACTTACGCCTTCATAGCTCAGGAAAGCGAATGCAGTAATAGTCTTCTTTTTGTCAAGGTTGCCGTAAGCGGTGCTCGTTATACTCCAGGAGAAATAATCCCTGGACGGTATGAAAACAGATTCCCCGGTATATTCATTTATGTGTCCCTTATATATCCTTGCATTGATATTAATATACCAAAGGGTGGCATTTATACCCCCGCCGAGCTCGTATCCGTTAAGCAGGTTAAAGGGTTTTGTAAAGGTCGTCAGTCTGCTGCCGTCGGGAGAATTAATCACCCTGTATTCATTTCCGACCTTGTTCGAGAAATATTCCTTGTAGACATAAGGCGAAAAATAATTGCTTCCAAAATTCCATGTGTAGGTAAGCTGGAGGCGGTCACGGTAATCGGGCTTCAGATCGGGATTTCCCTGTGTGATGTTATAATTCTGGTCTGTCCTGTAATAGGGATTCATGTCGTAAATCCCGGGCCGGTTGATTCTGCGGTTATATGTGAATTTCAGATTGTGTGAAGCCGAGAATTTATACTGAAGATTGACTGATGGAAGGAAACAGGTATAAACCGGGTCGGTGACCGAATCAGCTTTGATCCGGCTGTTTTCAACCCTCAGCATGGTCTGGAATCCTATCTTCTTCAGATTATAGGTGATTCCCCCGTAAACCGAATTACGGAACTCGGCATACTCAAAGAGGTTATCAGATTCCTGATTATCGATTTTGAAATCATAACTCAGCTGCTGGTAATAAAGCTGATAGCCCGTTTCGATTTTCGCCTGCATTCCGAGCGGCTGGACATAGTTGAATTTCCCTGAATAATACCTGCGTTCGTTGAGATTGTCTTCAAACCGCGTATAAGTATCAATAGCCGAATTTGAATTAAAAAGGTAAGTGGTATTATCTATATCATTCTTTTCATCCGATTTGAAATTGTAAAAAGTGTTTTCTGCCGTCAGTTCCTGAATCGGGTTTTTAAAGGATTTCTTGTAAAAAAGCGAGGCTGATGATTCACCGCTATTAAAACCATTATAAGTAACCGAGGAAATCGTGTTCAGGGGGATTTCATTCTTATACAGGAAAGTCTCACTTAAAAAGTCAACATCCTGACGTATCGGCTTGTAGCTTACGTTGAAGCTCATGCTGTTCCTGTCGTTCATATAATAATCGAAACCGCTGTTGATTGTCGACATTGTAACTTTTATTCCTCCGGTTCCTGTAACGCTTATTGTTGAATCGATTGCTGTGAAGCGGCTTTCAATTGTGTTGTTGATATTAAGACTCTGTGCGACATCAAGGGCAGTAACATAGAATGTTATTTTGCCCAGAGCAAGATCGAGGCTACCTGCTTCCTGGCGGGTTATCTTGTTGAATGGCTTGATGTTGAGGCCGATATTTCCGTTAATTCCGTACCTGGCTTCTTTCTTTAGGATGATGCTCAGCACCCCGTCGATATTGCCCTCGTATTTACCCGAAGGGTTGCTGATGATCTCTATGGTTTCGATATCGGTCGGAAGAAGCCTTGCAAGATACTCCTTGTCGCGCTGCCTGCCGTCGACCTGGATAATAAAATTGGTGCTTCCGTTCAAAGTCACATTGTTCTGAAAATCGACATTGACCTGCGGTATCTTTTTCAGCAGATCGTATCCGTTACTTGTTGATTTTGACACTACCGACGGAATTGCATAAACTGTCCGGTCAACCATCTCCTTTCCCTTCAACCGTTCGCCCATAACGGTCACTTCACTTAAACTTGCCGTGGTTTCAGCCAGGAAAATCGTATCAACCTCAATTTCGGTCATCCCCGGCTCCACAACCACTTTCTTCCCGTTCGTTTTAAAGCCGACGAAGCTGACCCTTATGAAATAATTTCCCGGTTTCACCTTTTCAAGCAGATATCCGCCATCGGTTAATGTAATGACACCGGTTGTCATTGTTGAATCAGGCAACTGAACCAGTCCTACGGAAGCAAACTGGACGGGTGATTTATCCGATTCCGAGCATACTTTACCCTTTATATTCTGAGCCTGGGCAGTTATGGAGGCAATCAGGAGCAATACTGTTAAAACTCTTTTCATTTTATATGGTTCAATTTATTGAATCGCAGTTGTTCTGGATTCGCTGTTTATATCCATGGGCATCTGCATGCTGAATCCGGGAGCGCTTATCCCCAGATTCCCGGTGATATGTGTTTTCCCAAGATCTTCAACTATCAGACCGGTGCGGATATCAATCACCATCTTTGACCTGGTCAGCCCTTTCATATCGTTATAGGTAACCGTGGCACCGCCCGATTCAATTGGAGGCGCATTTTCCGCAGCCTTGATATTTGATTCGACGGTGACATTTGCATTGTTTCCGTTTATACCATCCAGACGATAGGAAGTATTTATGTCGAGCATCATTCCTCCTGAACTCATCTGTTGCGAAATATTCCAGCTGTCACCGGCTGAAACCTGTCTGCCCGGAAGGCACCATGTAAACATCCCGATCATGGTTTTCAATGAATTGTCGCTGATTGAATTTATTATTTCCTTCTTAATGGCAGAAGCCGTTAATCCTTCAAGTGTTATGGAACTTGTATCTTTCAGGATCAGGTCCGACAGCATTTTTGAATTCACTATCTCAAACGGCCTGCCTGCAAAGTCCATTTTAACATAAAGGGCATTTTTACTTAACCGGTTCATAATGGCCGACATAATGTCGCCAGTTTCCTTGGATTTGATGTCCCCTTCACTGGCTGAGCTGACAAGAACCGTTTTTCCCATGGCATTGGTTTTCGTGATCAGGGTGTCAAAACGGACTTCGGTGATCATAAAACCGGCGGTCGCATCCACCATTTTCAGTGAAAGCGTATAGTTGACATTCGATTCAGTGGTCTGCTGAACACCATTAATAGTTTGTGATATTGTCTGTTCTGAAACAGATTTCAACCTGTAAACCTTGTTTTTCTCAAGATTCATTTTAAGGTCGGCTGTGCTTTGTCCCAATAGGGAAAAGCCAAACAGAACTGCGGTAAATGACAAAATGATCTTCTTCATCGGATTTTATTAAAGTGTTATGAATAATGCTCAAAATTAGTCAGACAATAACCTTTTGTAAATGGTTTACCGGTAAATGGATGATTTTCACGTGTGAATCACAGATCTGACAAGGAAAACCATGAATTCTTCTATCCTCTGACGACCGAAAGGCGTTTGAAATTGCGTATAACAATTTGTATTTTTGTACTGTCAGCTTTGATTCTAATTTATTAAAGGTAAGATGGCAGCAAGGAAATGTACACAGTTAGTAAGGGGACAGCAAGCGATTGACGGTGCAGGCGTCAGATTGCGCAGGGTGCTTGGTATTCGGACGGTAAAGGATTTTGATCCCTTCCTGATGCTTGACGGGTTTGATTCTTCAAATCCCCAGGATTACATTAAGGGATTCCCGTGGCATCCCCACCGCGGAATTGAAACGGTCACATATCTTTTAAGAGGTGATATAGAACATGGCGACAGCCTGGGCAACAGCGGATTCATAAGGGATCTCCAGTGCCAGTGGATGACTGCAGGATCAGGCATAATCCACCAGGAGATGCCACAAGCCGCCGAGAGGATGCTTGGCTGCCAGCTCTGGGTCAATCTGCCGAAAAAGGATAAAATGACACAACCAGCCTACCGCGACATTCAGCAGAAGGATGTCAGGGTAGTCCAGGAAGAAAATGCAACCGTCAGGGTATTATCGGGAAATTACAGGAACAACAAGGGCGCGGTGAAGGGTGAATACATCAAGGTCCAATACCTGGATGTGGCGCTGAAGCCCGGCGCTGTCTGGAAATACAATGAAACCTCCAATGATCAGACGCTGTTTCTCTACCTGATTGACGGAACCCTGGCGGCCGATGAGGAACTTGTGAAATTTGAAGAAAAAGCATGTGCAATGCTGATGACTGCATCATCAGAAAACGTTGCCGATTTTGATGAAACGGTTGTCAAAGCAGGAAACGAAGGAGCAAGGTTTTTCCTGATTGCCGCCAGACCGCTTAAGGAACCTGTTGCCTGGGGAGGTCCGATTGTGATGAATACCCAGGAGGAACTCGAGGAGGCATTCAGGGACCTGGATAATAAAACCTTTATCAGGCACACCAATCCTCTGGAACTGTAAATGGATATCGTTTCAGGTAAAAAAGTTGCTGTTTCAGGTAAAATAATTGTTGTAATTCAATAATTGGTAACTCTCTGATAATCACTAATAACTGACACCCATGAAAAAAATCAACCGCAGGACTTTTTTGGGAAACGGAGCTGCTGCAGCTGCAATGGTGACAGTAGGAAAACCATTTGCTCCGGGAGGGAACGACAGACTTGTTCCCCTTAAGAAAAACAATGAGGATCCGTTCAATCCGGTAACCTATAATGCAATGCCGACCAGGTCGTTTGGCAAAACCGGTTACAAGGTGGGAATTTTAAGTCTCGGCGGACAAGCCACGCTCGAGATCAAGGGGAGGGAAGAAGAATCGGAAAAGATCATAAACCGGGCCATTGATCTTGGAATCAACTATATCGACACCGCCGCCTCATACGGACAGGGAGTGAGTCAGCTGAATATAGGCCGGGTGATGAAGATCCGCCGGGGCGAAGTCTGGCTTTCCACAAAAACCCACGACCGCACCTATGACGGATCGATGCGTCTGCTTGAGGAGAGCCTTAAAAACCTGCAGACCGATCACCTCGACCTTTGGCAGCTGCACAATGTTCAGCGTCAGGACCAGGTTGACCAGATTTTTGGGGCCAATGGGGCAATAAAAGCCCTTGAAAAAGCCAAATCCGAAGGGGTGGTCAGGTATCTGGGAATTACAGGGCATTTCGAACCTCTCGTGCTCGAAGAAGCAATCAGGCGTTATCCTTTCGATTCAATACTTCTGGCTGTAAATGCCGCTGATGTTCATTATCTGAGTTTTAAGAACTATCTGCTTCCCGAAGCCCAGAAAAAGGGGATCGCAATTGTCGGGATGAAGGTCACCACCCGCAGCCGCATCCTTTCCTCGTGGACTCCTCCGCCCCTGGAACAGCAGACCGATGAGCGCCTCAGGACACCTAAGCCGGGAACCATCTCAATAAGGGAAGCCCTGACCTACAACATGAGCCTGCCGGTCAGTACCACCATCATTGGTGTTGACAGTATTGCACAGATTGAGGAAAACGTAAGGATAGCTTCGGAATTCACTCCCCTGAGCCAGGCCCAGATGGAAGAGATAGAGCTAAAGACATTGCCGGTTGTCCGGCAGGCTCTCTATTTCAGGAGATGGGATCTTGGAGCGTGAAGCTCGGTTTGTCCTGTTAAATCAGCCTTATCATGCCGGTTGGCGTATTCCTGTTAAGGATTGAGATCTGCGGATGGCCATTCAGTGTAATACCCCTTTCCGATAAGGTCCTCTGAAGGGTCTGAAGCACCAGTTCAGGGGTATTGTTATTCTTGCTCAGGTGCCCGAGACAAATATGGCTAAGGTTGCCGCTGATATTATCTGCAAGGAATGCTGAGGCCTGATGGTTTCCCAGATGGCCGTGATCCGACTTTATCCTTGCCTTTAAAAAATACGGATATTGTCCGGTGACAAGCATCTCCTCATCATAATTCGATTCTATTACAAGCAGGTTTGCGGCTTTTATATATGGTGCGGCAGTATTGCAGATATGTCCAAGGTCGGTGGCAATCGTGACTTTTTTATCCCCGTAACAAATGTGGTATCCTACGGTTTCGGGTGCATCATGACAAACCGGAAATGCCTCGATATCAAAACCTGCAAGATTGAATTTTTCCTTAAGGGGGATTTCACGGATGGAGTCGTAAGATATTCTCCTGTGCGGACCAAGTATGCTTTCCCTCACTTTTCCGGTGGTGAATGCAGGGATGCTGGTTCTTCTTGTCAGCACCTCGAGCCCTTTGATATGATCGGTATGATTATGGGTTATGAGGATCCCCATGATAGACTGCATGGAGATATCCATATTCCTGAGAAATTTACGGATTGATGTTGCTGAAATTCCGGCATCGATCAGGATACCATGGAACTCGTTTCCAAGGTAATAGCAGTTTCCGCTGCTACCGCTGGAGAGGCTGCAAAAATTCAAATTCATATCGGCTTTGGCAATCGGGGCAAAGGTACTCTTTCCCTGGCAATATAACGCCCTTTCAGGGCTGATTGTAGTAGAGAGTCACTTACCTCCGGTTTCACCGGAGGCAGATTTCTTAAGGTCAATTATCTGGCATCATTATCCTGTTTTGAGAAACCGGTAATATTGCCTATCCATTCAATGAATTCCTCCGCATCCTGGTCCGCACCATGCTCTGCATCCCAGTAAAGAAATGTATTCACATCCCTGCCCTGGTTCTCAAGGCTTGTTGCCAGGTTTGCAATGACAGTTTGTGAGGTATGGTTGTCGGAAGAACCCTGACGGAGCCACCAGTACCGGGCACACTCCTTGTTGTTCTGACCGATAAAGTACATTGCATTCATAAGGTTCACCAGGGTTTTTACCTCTTTGTCAATTTCAGCGTTCTGGTTGTTGGCAGAATGCCTCAGACTGAAGTTTGTAAAATGCCTTGCAGGAGTGTTCGTGCTTCCGAATAATAGAGGCTCGGGCTGCCTCATGTCAAAATCGTCAAAGGCAGGCAGACCCTTCATCCTGCCGACATGAGCCACGTAGTCTGTAAATGAAAATGCGGCACCTGTGTCCGTCCATGTGATCCATTTGTTATTTTCGAGATATTCTTTACGTTTTTCATCGGTCAGGCCTCTCAGGTACTTATTCGCCGATGGGATAAGATAGTATTTCAGCAGGTAATTGGCGTAGTTACCAGCCGTAATGGTGCCAAAACCATTTTTACCCTGAAGGTTCAGCGAAGCCTGATACTCTGCAAAGATTTCTTTCAGTTGTTTTGAAAGCTCCTGATCCGCAAGCCCCGATTTGGTTGGTATTGTGCCATACATCCACTCATAGGCTCCGTCGGCGTTCTCAAGGTCGGTGATCGGGCAAAAGCAGGCACTACCAAATATATTATCTGGTGCTTCGGCAGCGCCGATCTCCTTAAACCAGGGATCATACAACCTGCTGTTTCCTGATGAACCGAGGAGTGCTGAGAGGGCTCCTCCTGCGCTGACGCCGGTGGAGAAGATCCGGTTTACATTGCCCGGAATGACACACTGATTATGCCGGATATAGCGGACGGCAGCCTTCAGATCGACAATTGCAGCTGGCGCTTTCCCGTAAAATGTACCATCTGATGCTTTATTGTCGCGTCCACGGCAGCCTGGTGAGACCACAACATAACCTGCTGCAAGAGCCAGTTCAGCATTGCCGCGAAAGTTCCCTGGCCCGGTTCGTGCATTATTCACAGACATATAACCACCTACCCCGATTACAAAAAGTATAGGAGCGTTTGTGGCATCGACAGCCGCACCATCGACCTTGACCGGGACACTTACATTCAGGCTCTGATAATCTTTATCAACCGGTTTTGCAACATACGGAATGTGCATATAGGAGTGGTAAATGACTGTCTTTTCACCTGATGAGGTTTTAACAGTTTTGGTTTCCACTGTAAAGTTATCCTTAGGGAACAACAGGGGATCCCTGGTCTGGCTTCCTGCGGGTGAGCCTGCGAGGAAAAACACGGTGGTAAGTGCCAGTAAAATCCTGATTCTTATAATCATTGGTTATCGTTTTAGGTAAAAATAATTGCTGAAATGGGTATAATAATTAATGTAAAACAATATATTGTGCCATTAGCGTCCGATTAAATTTGTAAGTGCAAGTTAAGTATTTGATTTCGTTTAAATTTACAAACAGGTCGCCCGAAGGGGCTTATGTTTTTCTTTATGATATTTTCCTACAAACAGGTCGTCTCTAACGGGACTTACAAAAGTTAAACTCCATAGGAACATAACATTCCAGAACGGGGCATAGCCACGTTTAATGGAACCCTCCATGTCCTACCAGCCCCTTCAGGGGCATAATAGTCTAGAGCAGGGCATCGCCCTGCGTAAGAATAACCCAACAGATCTCCCAGCCCCGTCAGGGGCGTAATAGTCTCCAACCGGGCAACGCCCGGTTAAAGATACCTCTCATCAAAATCAACCCCGTTTTCATCAAAATTATGGAGTGCCGGGGCCAGAATCATCATTCTCAGCAAAAATATTTCGCCCCATACGGGGCTTGTATATCATTGGGTTACCTATCGGGACGGGCTGCGCCCATCCCTAAATTATTTAAGGCCTACGGCCTGTTGCAATAATGGTCATCCCGCCAGCTCTGGTGAAACCAGATATTATTAGCCAGACAACAATCGGTAAATGTTTCCGACCCGTCCAAAGCTCAGTATGAGTGTCCTGTTTGTAGAAATATGGACCACTATAATTTTAGCTCCGCAGAGCCCTGCCCTGCTTTGAAGGGTGCGACCTGTAATTAACCCGATAGTAGTATATTTGTGCCTGCTGAAATTAACCAATTACAGGAATATAAGAAGCAAAACAGCAAAAACAAATCCTCCCACAATTGTTAAAATTCCATTACGGAACGGCTTCGACCTGCTGAACATCCAGAATGATGAAACCGCCATAAACAGGAGAAGGATGCCAAAAACCAATGTAAACCAGTGGAGCGGATTCTTGCTCGGTGTTTTATGGAGAACTGTCAGTTTGTTGAAAGGGAAGACCAGTTCTTTTACAAGGTATTCAGCTTCGCCGTTTGATGTATTAAATGAACCTCCCTGAAAGTAAATTACATCCCCTAAAGTGTTGAGGATTTTAAAATCCCTTATTCTGAGAGCCAGTCCAATATCTGCAACTTTTGTTTCAGCCGGCAGCTTTGTCTTTATTGTTTTTTCATGTTTCATGAAATCGGTATCCCTGTAGATAAGTACAATTCCGCTTAATGCATAGATCATAACAAATCCCAGTATGAAGAATCCCAGATTCCTGTGAAGGATACGCATGTAGTAGTTTATTGACTTTTTTTCTTTGTTTTCCATTTTAAAAATAGGTTTAGCGATTATAATGCCCTTAAGAACATTCTTCCTGCCGGCGTTTTCTCCTACGAATGAGACAGATTACCTTATCTAAATAAATTGCAATAACCGTAAATAGCGCAAATACAGCCAGGAACCATTTCACATTCCGGATATTTATTTTCTTTCCACCCGGGAATTCACCCCTTCCACGGCCTTCTCCGGTTCTGAATCCTCCTTCAAAAGATCCCCTTCCCGTACGCTCCCCATCCTGCGGCCTGCGCTGCTGCCTTAAGCTGTCGGGAATATTTCTCCCCCTCATTCCCTGACCGCTGCGGCCTTCCCCTGCTTCGAACCTCGCCCTTATGCTGTCAGGAAGTTCACGTATCTCAGGGCGCACAAATCCCTCCCTTCCACCGGGCCTTTCCATGCGATCAAAATCCCCCCGTTCAAATTCCCTTCCTCCGCCACCCCTGCCCATTCTTCCTTCAAACTGAGTACCTGAATCTGTCTTGAATATCCTTACACTTCTTTCCCAGTAGGCAACCTTCCCGAATCCAATTACTCCGGTTACAAGTATGGCAGCTGCCAGTATCAGGAAACTAATTTTTTTTACCATTATTTGACTTTTTAAGGTGTAACAACTTCAGTACCCAGTTCCAGTGCAATCCAAGATGAATGCCGAAAAGGGCAAGAGTAATGAATGAAGAACTGGTATGCATGACTCTCCAGAAAATCCTTGAGCCGCCCAGGTTAAGCCACGAAAAATCAATTGTACGGGCTATCGCGATTCCGCTCAGTATCATCAGCGTGATGCCTGCCAGCAGCAATACATCAAGGACATAATTGAACCTGGCCCTGCCTGGGCATCTTCTGAAAAAGCCCATTGTGACTTTCTTTATCCAGCCCCAGTTAAGGATCTTATGAAGAATAAAAAATATTCCGATAATCAACCCGGCCCATTCATGAAAGGCAAGGCCGTAGAAGGATCTCGGATCCATCAGCAACAGCATCGCAATTGTGATTAAGAGACTGATAATAAATTTGAGAATGTTCATTATTATTAAATTACAGGATTAGTACTTCAATAGTTAAGACACAGGGAACCATGGGAATATTCCCCGTTTCACGGCATTAACAATACGTTAACAGGATTTACAGAATAAATGTATGGGTGTATTTTACCATCACCGTCTTATTGAAGAAAGAGGGCTTCTCTGGTACTACAAACCTGTTGTTGTCTATACCCCTGAAATCGTTGAACACCAGGTAGAAATCATTCCCCTCGCGCGGATTATACCTTAGCCTGAAGTTGGTTATCAGTTCATCTTCGGTATTTACATACTGGACGAGCATCGAAGCCGATAATTTTGTACTCAGCATATAGAGTGCCTTGACACTCACAGCATGAATATTTATTGAATTGAAGGTTTCCCTTTTTGGAAATCTGATAGCATTGAATTCATAGGCTCCCGAAAGCTTGAAACTCGAAGAAAAATTGATATTTGGTTCAAGTTCCCAGCCCATCCTGTTCCCGTCATAGAACTGCCCTCCGAATACATCTCCCCTGACAGAAATAACTCTTGATTCAGATGTTCCGAATCTGGCTTCAAGCCCCGTGAAGGAATAATTTCCTGCATTGATCCAGATATTTTCTGCGATGGGGAAATTTTCAAGAACACCTTCTTCCATATATTCAAGGGAGATCTCGGCATGGATGTTTTTCTTTGTATTAATTTCAAATCCCGGAGAGATCTGCATCGATTCAAGTTTTCCGTCTGACAGTCTTGAAAACCGCTCGCCCCTCACGTTGATGCTGTAATTAAAGAGCTTTGAATTCTCCCCGGGGAGCCATCCGTATAGCATCATACCGCCTATCCCCTGGACGCCTTCACGCATTATAAATCCTGTGCCCGGAGTAAATTCCCTGCCTGCATAGGTATAGTTAGCCTGGTAAGCAAATCCCTCCTCGGAGCGCCGTTCCCAGTTCAGCATTATAAATGAGGGATCGAGCGAATTCAGTTTATTGTCCAGTTTGCTGTCGTAGGTCTGGGCCCATTTGACATTAAGGTAATCATCGCCAAAAAGCTTGAAAATACCATCAAGACCGTAAGCTATATTCTGGTCGCCGTTCATCCCGAGCCTCGAAGTCAGCATCCCTCCCACATAACTGTTCTGGTTAATGACCTGGCGGCGCATTCTGAGGACCCCGAAATTCTCGCCCGGTGTTTCCTGATGCTCAGCGGTCTGCATATCCATGAATCCCATGTCCCATTTCCCCATTCTGCCTATTATCCTTGCTCCTCCGTAAATTCTTATAAGCTCGCGCCCGGCGATCCCGATGTTACGGCTGTAAAACAGATTATCGCGTCCTCCAAGGCTGAAATCGAACAGGCTCGACCGTTCCTGGAAGAACATCCTCTTTTCAGGGAAGAAAAGCGAATACCTTGTAAGATTGACCTGCTGATCATCGGCTTCCACCTGTGCAAAATCGGTGTTTGCAGTAAGATCGAGAGTAAGGTTGCTGTTTATATTGTATTTGATATCAATACCCGCATTGTACTCCGGATCATCCTGCTTAAGATATTCAGTTCCCTCCTCGTTCATTGAAAAGCTCCTCGAGAATCCTCCGATTACATAAGGAGAGATATATACAGGCTTTGAGGGCCTTGCCCCCTCGATTTCGATCGTGCCTGCCAGCGAAGGCTTGTTGGGCGCCATGAAACCGTATTTCGGGTCGATTGAGGGGTAGGTGTCCCTTTCGTTGTTTATGCTGATATTACGGACTATTATCAGTCCCATTGTGGCAACATTGCCGGTGGGCTTGAATTTCAGGCTTGAGAAGGGTATCCTCATTTCGACATACCATCCCTTGTCGTCCCTTGTGGTTTTTACATCCCAGAAGGTATTCCAGCTGAAATTCATTCCCGGAGGTCCGCCGGGTCCTCCGCCCTGACCCGCAGCGTCATTGGATATTGTGTAATCGGTTCTGAGGCCTGTCGGTGCAGTGAAAAATGCAAGAGCATTCTCATTGTCGTCATATGTGTCGAGTACTATCCCGAATGCGTCATAGTCAAAAAGCTCCTCATCCCTTTTTTTCGTTACGGCAAATATTTTCGATGCATCCTGCATATAAAGACTGGCAGCCACCCAGAGGAATTCATTGTCATATCCTATCCTCACATCACTTCTTTCAGAAGGCCCGGCTCCGAAATTTGGCTTATGCATTGTAAGTGGAAAAAGATCAAGTGATTGCCAGGCTGATTCCTGCGGCATTCCGTCAAATTCAATCGGGACTGTCATCCTTTTGATCTTTACGGCATCCTGACCTATGATATTAATCTGGATACAGAATAAAAAACCAACCATTAATAACTGTTGAACCCTTTTATTCAGCTCCCCATCTATTCTTCGCATCATTTTAAAAATTTATAATTAATAAAAGTTTAATCTATATAATCCTGAGTTTGATCATTTTAAGATTTATTATTCCCCGAACCATTTTTTGAATTCAGAGATACGGGCCTTACTGATCAGGATCTTCTCAGGAACTGCTGTTTTAAGATTCACCGAAAGGCGGCTGTTGAACCACAGGTCGATATCCCTTATTGATTTCCTCGAAATTATATATTGTCGGTTGGCGCGGAAAAAATCCTTAGGATCGAGCATCCCGTCAAGTTCATCAAGGGTATAGTCAAAATTGAACGATTTCCCGTCAGTCGAAATGGCTTTAACAACGCCTGAATCGATGCAGAAGCATGCCAGATCGCTCGTCTGGACCGGGATCAGCTTGTCACCCTTTGAGGGGATGAGAAAATGCTTCCTGTATTTTGAGGTCCTCCCGTATGAATCAATGAGATTATTCAGGGCGGTTTTCAGGCTTTCAGGTCCTGAAAGTCCCCGGAGCTTTTTCAATGCATTTTTTACATCAGCTGCCTCTATCGGCTTTAGGAGGTAATCAATACTGTTGACCTTAAATGCCTTTAGCGCATACTCATCATATGCAGTCGTAAAGATCACCGGACAGGTTATTTCCGTATTTCTGAATATCTCGAAGGCCGAACCGTCAGCAAGGTGAATATCCATAAAAACGATTTCCGGCTGGGGATTTTTCCGGAACCATTCAATTGTTTCGGTAATTGACTCAAGTACCGCAATAACCGAAATATCTCCGACCTCATCAAGCACCTGAAGCAGGTGTTTCGATGCAAGGATTTCATCTTCAATTACTAACGCCTTCATTCTATGGTCTGATTAAAGGGACTTCAACACTGAATTTGCTTTTTTCCTTCCGGATAACTATGTCTTTGCTGACAAGCAGTTGAAACTGCTTTGACAGGTTTATCAATCCTATCCCGGTACCCTCCTCGGCAGTGATCTTTTCCTGAAAATCATTTACAATTATAAGTGTCTCGCCTTCAGTAGTCATTATGTTGATACCGAGAGGGTGCTGCTTGCTGATCTCATTATGCTTGATAGCATTTTCTACAAGAGTCTGGATTGTAAGGGGAGGAAGGTTGTATGACAGGAGTTTCTCATCTATTGAGGTGACCACTGAAAGATTGTTGCCAAATCTCATCCTGATAAGAAATAAATAGGATTCCATAAACTCCATTTCCTCCTTTAAGGAGACAAGCTGTTTTTCATTACTCTTTAGAGTGTACCTGAGAGCCCTTGAAAGGCTGTTTACATAATTCTGTGCGGTATCGGGCGAATCCTTTATAAGTATTTTAAGGGCTGTAAGTGAATTGAAAAGAAAATGGGGGCTCAGCTGATTCTTCAGCGACTCGTACTGACTTTGCAGTGCCTCACGCTTTAACTCTTCATTCTCAAGCGTGATGGTTTGTTTCTGAAAGATCAGCCTGATTATTAATACACAGCCGATCACAAGCCCCGAAACAAAAAAGTTGGTGTAATCAAACTCATCCCGGCGTCCTCTTCCTCTGGGAGGCGATTCGGTATCAAACCTGTCCAGGACTGAAAAAAACAGATCATTCAGGATATAAACTGCTATTACCGTCAGAACTATGGCAAGAAATACATTGAAGATTTTAAGCTTCCCGTGCTTTTCAACCGGACCCAGGATGAAAAAGTTCAATGTAAACATCAGGAGAGCAACAATGTATGTTATAATAAGATGCCCTCCCAGGTGCGTAAAGGTCATCAGGGACCTGTGCCTGTCCCTGCTTAATTCATCCCGGAAAAAGTATTCCAGCACAACCGGGAAATGAATTGTAATTGCGATTGCAAGTGAAAGGAGCAATGCAATTATGAAATACTGCCTTATTGAATTTGATCTCATCAGTTTATAAATTTCATAATTCCGGTATCCTGGCAATAATTAACAGGGTTTGTGCAATTATTTTTCTGCTCTTTTATAGCTTACCAGTGTCCCCCTGTTCAGCGTGGTTTCAAAGTTCTTTAAACTTCTTACATATTCAAGGTAATCCCCTGAGCCTCCGTTTCCTCCGCGGCCATATCCGCCCATGCTCCTGTCGGAAATATTATGAGTGGTATAGCATCCGCCGACCTTCAGTTTTGGGTCAATGGCAATGAAATAATTCTTGTACCAGTCCTTGTCGGCATCGCTGAAGACAAAATCAAACGGGCCCTTGAGCTGTTTGACAAGCTCATGTGCATCGGCAAGACGCGCATCGATATATTCTGAAAGTCCGGCTTCCTTAAAGTTCTGAAGGGCCTCTTTATGTCTTTCTGCATCAATGTCGACAGTTATAAGCCTGCCTCCGGTCTTGCTCAGCGCCCATGCGATCCAGATACCTGAATGTCCGGTGGATGTGCCTATTTCAAGGGCGCTATTATAGTTGCCTTTGATTATTATATCGTAAAGCAACTGTCCGTCAGCCGAAGAAATATTTAGATCGCGCCACTGCCCTGCATGGTCTTCAAGGAATTTCTTCACCTTTGCATCGAGCGCCGGATTGTTTTTCAGATCCTGTGCCGAAAGCTGCCCTGAGGCTAAAACTCCGCCAATCAGGATACAGACTATTAAGCTTAACAATTTAAGATTTTTCATTCTATGGTTTTTCGCAAAAATAGATTGCAGAAAACAATTGCGGATATAAATAGGCATGAAACTGCAAAAACAGGGATTGAACCGGCTTTTGTGCATGTTGAAATTCTGAAAATGGATTTTGTTATTATTTCTTTGTGTAACTTGGCGTCTTTGAGTCTCCTATATGACTAATTAAAAATTACGAAAAGAGGCATGAATTATAAATCCGTGTATTTCCGTGTTATCCGTGGTGAATTGCTTTTTTTTTACCACGGATTACACAGAGAAACATGAATTATAAATCCGTGTATTTCCGTGTTATCAGTGGTGAATTTCTTTATTTTTTTACCACGGATTACACAGAGATCACAGGTGTTCTCACGGATTGTAATATCTCATATATCAATATTACCGGTGAACCTGGAAGTTATTCTTTTGATGTTCCCGAAGTTCTTTGATGGGAGTAAGACCTGGCAGCAAAAAAATGCCGCTAAGCCGCTAAGGCACTAAGATAAGCTGGGTCAATACATTAAAATCTCAGGAGTACAAAATGTTTATAATAAACCAAACCTTTCATGAAAAACAATTCACTTCTCACTTTCTTCCTGATCGTGGCGGTCGGGATAACCTCCTGTTCAACAGGCAAGGATGAAAAGCCTCAGCCTGTTATTGGCACAAGGTCAGTCAACATTATTGAGAAACGCGGATTAAAATTCAAGGATCTCAATAAGAACGGCAGGCTTGATAAGTATGAAGACTGGCGGTTATCGTCCGAGGAAAGGAGCAAGGACCTTCTTTCTCAAATGTCGGTTGAGGAAAAGGCCGGATTCATGCTTATCAATTCGCTGAATATGGTTGGATCGGGAAGAGCAGCGGATTCCGAAGGTAAACTTGCAGCCAGCGATCTTGATGAAGGCGGAACTTCCACAAATCTGGGTGCACCAGGCCCCGGCCGCGGCAGGCAACGCGGGGACGCCCCGGAAAGGAACATTCAGGGTACGGCGGATAGTGCAGGAGGAGATGCACAGCCAAGGAATATGCGGCGTTTTTCAAATATGGGTGGTCCGGCAGGGACCTCAAAAATGGTTAAGGAATTCCATAACCGTCATTTTATCCTCAGGGCGAGCGAGAGCGCACGTGTAACAGCGGAATGGGCAAACAAGCTCCAGGCTTTATGTGAGAGCGAACCGCTTGGTATTCCTGCCATCATTTCATCGAATCCCCGCAACCATATCACTACAAATGCCGCTGTCGGGACAAGCGTCGGGTCAACAGCTTTCTCAAAATGGCCGGGGGAACTTGGCTTGTCTGCCATGCGCGATCTTCCTCTTACATGGGAATTTGCAGATATCGCACGGCAGGAATGGTCGGCAGTGGGTCTCAGGAAGGGATATATGTATATGGCCGACCTGGCCACCGAACCAAGATGGTCGAGAATCAACGGTACATTCGGTGAAAATTCCGAATGGGTGGCTAAAATGATCAGGGAGATAGTCCTTGGCTTCCAGGGCGATAAATTGAGTCCGTCATCGGTTGCCCTTACAATTAAGCATTTCCCCGGCGGGGGTTCAGGCGAGAAGGGACAGGATTCACATTTCGACTGGGGCAAGAAAGAGGTCTATCCGGGAGGGATGTTCAATAATAACCTTATCCCTTTCCAGGCTGCAATCGATGCGGGAACTTCGGCAATCATGCCTTATTATTCCCTTCCGTCAGGAACAGAGTATGAGGAGGTGGGATTTGCCTTCAATAGGGGTATTTTAAATGACCTGCTCAGAACCCAGATGGGATTCAGGGGAATAATCAACTCCGATACCGGACCGATCCATAACATGATATGGGGCGTTGAGAATCTTACCGTGCTGGAGCGTTACAAAAAGGCGATTGAGGCAGGGGTGAACATTTTCTCCGGAATTTCAGATCCTGCAGAAATGCTGGAAGTTGTGAAAAGCAACATGGTCGACATTGGCTTAATTGATAATTCGGTCCTGCTTCTGCTTAAGGAGAAGTTTGACCTTGGCCTTTTTGAAAACCCATATGTGGATCCTGAAGCAGCTGAAGAAATTGTGAATAATGAGAAATTCAGGGAGAAGGCTGATCTCGCTTTGCGCAAATCGATAGTCCTTTTGAGAAATGAGGAGGATGCGTTGCCTGTCAAACCGGGAACGAAAATCTATTTCGAGTCGCTTCAGAGAAATGCAGGCTCGGATGGACCGATTCAGCCTAATATCTATTTATCAAATGATGATAAACATCCGGTCGAGTTTGTAAAAACTCCTGCAGAAGCCGACCTTGTTGTTTTATGGCTCATCCCTACAGGCAATTCATTGTTCGGTTCATCAGGAGCTCCGATTTCGGTCTCCCTGTCAAAATGTTCCATCGATGCCGCCTATGTTAACAGGATATCTGCGCGAAAACCCACAGTCCTGGTAATAAACTATACCAATCCATGGGTTATCGACGAGGTTTATAACGATAAAAACAAAGTAAATATAAAAAGCGTTCTGGCAACCTTCGGTACATCAGCTGATGCCCTTCTGGATGTTATTACGGGGAAGTTCAATCCATCAGGTAAGATGCCGTTTGCAACTCCTGTCTCCGATTCTGCAGTTGAAAATCAGAAGGAGGATGTTCCGGGATATCTCGAAGGCGAAGGCTATGCCCTTTTCAAATATGATGAGGGACTAAGCTTTAATAAGCAATAATCATCTACTGGCACTTAAGGTTTGTCCTTTCTGCTTTTGAGGGAGCTGCAAACGGTCCGAACATTGCATTTTTGAATGAAGCGCAGGCATCTGCAGTCTGACCCTTTCCTGCCTGTGCAAGGCCCAGCTGAAAGTAGAATTTTGCTTTGGCTTCAGCAGCCCCGGTTTCAAGGGCGAGGCCTTTCTGTGCCAATTCTGCCCCTTTATCGAAATTCTTCTGCTTGTTATAGATATCGGAAAAATAGTAGAAAAGATCCTTGTCATCGCCATATTTTGCAGCCTTGTTAAGAAGGGCAAGAGCTTCATCAAGATTATTGGCCTGGTTTGCCTGTGAACCGGCTGCCCTGAAATATTCAAGCGCCAGGGTCGAAGCCTGTTTTACTTTTTCTGCCTCCTTAAGTGTATCGAGCTTTCCAAGGAATGAATCAATTGACTCTTCAAATGAAGCGGCATTATTCTGGCTTCTGTATATCAGGGCCTTATTGTAAATTGCAGCAGTGTAATCCGGATTTATAACCAAAACGGAATCAAATGCCTTCAGTGCATTATCATAATCTTTTTGTCCAAAATAACCGGTTCCCATATTGTAATACCCCTGAACAAGCAATTTTTCTGCGTTTCCCTTACCGGTGGCGTTTCCGTATTTTTCAGCAACGGCAGCAGCAGTTTTGGCAGCCCTGATTATTTCAGCCGCAGGTTTTTTTTCTGCGATGGCGGTATTTGCAAGTTTTACGTACAATCCCGGCAACACCTGGATAGCTTTTTGTTTCAGGTCGGCAGCTGTTTCGCCAACCTTATCGGAGAGGGTTATGACATTTTCAAAAGCAGCAATCGCAGCTTTCGGGTCGGTCTGCACTGCCTTTGCACCTTCATTGTAAGATTTTATTACATCATTCCGGTCCTGTGCATTTAAATTTGTAGCAACAAGAACGAATACTGCAAGGATCCCTTCAATTTTATTCAATATTTTCATTTTCATATTTGTTCAGATTTTCAGTTTGATTAAAGTTCTGATTTTTATAAAGAGCGTAAATATAGAAATTATTTTGATTCATATTTTTTTTGGACAAATTCATATTGATTTTAAGTATTTTAAGTTGAAAGATTATTACGGGGAATAACTAAAGCGCCTATCTTTGAAGAAATCAATTTGACTATAATTAAATCAGGAAATTATGTCTGAAAATAGATTCGTAATTGAGCAGTCAAGCAAATTCGGGTTTGACAGGACAGTTGAAATCCTTGTTGCTGAATCGGAGCGCAGGGAATGGAAAGTTCCTGCAGTGCATGACCTTCAGCAGTCGCTTGCAAAATCAGGTAAGGAAGTTAAGCCCGTCAAGGTTATTGAAATATGCAAGCCTGCATATTCAGGCCAGATGCTTGAACTTAACGACGAGCGGATAATGTCGGTTATGATGCCATGCCGTATATCGGTCTATTTAAAGGACGATGGAATTACATACGTTTCGCTGCTCAACGGCAGCATGATGGCAGCCGGTCAGCCCGGCACAATTGCCTCGGTAATGCAGGCGGCATCGGATGAGACATTTGAGATTGTAAAAACCGTAACTTCTTAATTTGTTAATTTGCGAAAATCAGTGGGAAATTAAAAATCCTCCCGCAAATCCCACAGATTTTATCCAAGGATTTTTTGAATTGATTCCCTTTCAATACCTGTTAGGGAATCCATCTCCCGGATTGCATGGCTGATTTTTGTTTTGAAGGTCCAGCAGGTCATCTGCCGCAGCGATAACCGCCGTGCAAGTTCATATGATGATAGATCCTCTTTCCCCTTGCAGACATTGTAGGCTATGTAGAATGCCTTATGAACCGGGAACTTGCAGTTATGGAAGATTGTACCGGCAGCTGCCGATTCCTCGGTCTTGCATTTTGTACACCTTCTTGAATGGGGAGTTTTGCCCGGACAATAATTATCATTACCGCATTTCCTGCATGTAAAACCATGTTCCCACTTTACTCCGGCAAGGAATTCAAGGCACTTTTCATCGCTTGCGAACAGTTCATTTAACTGATCTTCCGTTAATTCTTTGGTAAAAATAGCTCCCATGGGATTTGTATAATCAGGATGCAAAAATAATAAAAATAGTGATATCAAAAAGATTTAGGTGATACTATTGCGATTTATTAAATTTTATTTTTATCTTTGCTGCGAAAAATTAAAATTGAATAACATGGATTCAAATTTTTCCGTTACACCCGAACCAAAGCCAACAAGGGAAATCTTTAAGTCATGGAATTTCTGGAAACCATTTCTTGGATTTACTATCGGAGGAACAGGTGGATTCCTATATTACTATTTTATCGGATGCAACTCTGGAACATGTCCGATCACGGGCACTCCATATGGAAGCATTCTGATGGGGGGCCTGCTTGGCTATCTGATTTTAAGTTCAATAGGCACCAGTAACAGGAAGGAGAAAAAATGATCATTTCGGATTGCGAATTGTTGAATTCGGATTTCAAATCCGAAATCACAAATCCGCAATCCGCAATACTTTTAAATCCGCAATCCGCAATTATTTAAGTTAGTAATGGAATACGTGGAAATTGATAAAAGGTACAGCACTCTTGCGGAATCGTCGTGCTGCTTGTCTTGCGGAGGAGCGATCAATTACTCGGGAGCTTCTGAAGGTGAGATTTGCGTGGATCTGGGCAGCGGACGCGGCACAGATGCTATGAGGCTGGCTGAGACAGTCGGAGAAAAGGGGTTCGTTTATGGAATCGACATTTCCGAAGGCATGCTTCAGAAAGCCAGGAATACAGCAGAACGCCTTGGAATTGAAAATGTCAGTTTTATTGGAAGCCCTCTTGAAAATATCAATATCGAAGACAACAAGGCTGACCTTGTAATTTCAAACTGTACAATTAATCACGCTTCAGACAAGCAGTCGGTATGGAACGAGATTTACAGAATACTCAAAAAAGGCGGGAGGTTTGTGGTAAGCGATATCTATTCCGTCACTCCCATACCAGACGAATACAGAAATGATCCCGTTGCCGTGGCTGAATGTTGGGCCGGTTCGGTTACAAGGGATGAGTACCTTGCCCAGCTGTATAAGGCCGGATTTTCCGATATGAAGATTATCGAGGAATCGGAGCCCTATGAAAAAGGCAGGGCCCTGGTTGCAAGCTGGACAATTGCCGGCCAAAAACGTTAAAAAATAAAAAAGCAAAAAATAATAACAAATTAAACATGATGACAATGAAAAAGTATTCTTTCCTTTTAATAATTATGCTTTCTTTGGTTTTCAGCGAGTGCAAGGCTGACAAACCGGTTAGTGAACCAACAACAGCAAAATCGGCCAACAATCCGGTTGTTCAGATGACAAATGAGACATTCAAGAAAATGGTTTTCAATTATGAGGTAAATAAGGAATGGAAATTTGAGGGGAGCAAACCTGCCATAATTGATTTTTATGCCGACTGGTGTCCTCCCTGCAGGCAGCTATCACCGATTGTAGAAGAAATCGCCAGGGAATATGCAGGCAGGATCGATGTCTACAAAGTCGATACCGATAAGGAAACGGCACTTGCTCAAGCAATTGGGATAACCAATCTGCCAACACTGCTGTTTATTCCGGCCAAAGGAAAACCTCAAACTACATTGGGAGCAATTCCTAAAGAGAGTTTAGTAAAAGCAATAAATGAGATACTGTTAATCAAATAATTATAATCTATAATGAAAAGTCTAATTAAGAACAAAGCAAATAAGGTAAAAGCCAAAGTGGCTCAGTGCTGTGCAAAAATTTCAAAAACCATTGCCGGTTGTCACGATTAAAAGGTTAAATGAAATATTCAAGATTCAACATCTTTTCAAAAATCCGGGATTCTGAAAATCATTTTATTGTTAATCTTCTTTCAGGAAACGCTGACATACTTGACAGCTCCGACGCCAGCCGGATAGAGGATTTGAGGAAAGGAGAAATTTTGACGGATCAGCAGTTTCTCTCGGAACTTGCTGAAAAAGGATACATTTCTGATGAATCTGCTGAAAAAAGGGAATACCGCCGGAAATATCTCGATTTTATCGATTCACGCGAAAAAGATGAGATCCAGATATTCTTTGTAACGAATTACAGCTGCAATTTCGCCTGCCCGTACTGTTATCAGGACCAATATGATAATCCTGCCAATCAGCTTACCAAAGATGTAATTGATGCATTCTTCGCCTATGTGAAAAATGAATTCTCCTCCCGGAGAAAATATATCACGATATTCGGAGGGGAGCCATTGCTTAACAGCCCGAGACAAAAAGACCTGATCGCTTATATCATCGAAAAGTCTGTTGAAGCTGACCTTTCACTTTGTTTTGTTACAAACGGGTACCACCTAGAAGAGTATATTCCCGTTTTAAGAAAAGGAAAGATAAGGGAGATCCAGGTAACACTGGATGGAATGGAAGAGGTTCACAATAAAAGGAGGTTTCTCAAAGGGGGAGGGGATACTTTCAATAATATTGTGAAGGGAATCGATGCCTGCCTTAATGAAAAAATTGATGTCAACCTGAGGATGGTGATTGACAGGGACAATATTGACAGCCTGCCGGATCTGTCCTTGTTTGCAATTGTCAAAGGCTGGATCAAAAGCAGCCATTTTAAAACCCAGATAGGCAGGAATTATGAATTGCATCATTGCCAGTCGTCGAAGGATAAGCTTTTTGACAGGGTGTCCCTGTACGAAAGTCTGTATGAGTTAATAAAGAAATCTCCGCATATTCCGGAATTTTATAAACCTGCTTATTCCGTTTCAAAGTTTCTCGCCGAGAACGGCGAACTTCCAGACCCTCTTTTTGATTCATGTCCTGCATGCAAAACCGAATGGGCCTTCGATTATACCGGAAGGATTTATTCATGTACCGCCACTGTGGGTAAAACGGATGAATCGCTCGGAACATTCTATCCGGATGTATCCCTGAAGCAGGATATCATTGAACAATGGGTGTCGCGCGATGTAACATCAATTCCTGAATGCAGGGAGTGTTCTGTCCAGCTTGCCTGCGGAGGAGGTTGTGGTTCAGTGGCCAAAAACAGGACCGGGAAGATATGTTCTTCCGATTGCCGACCGGCAAGGGAACTGATGGAACTGGGATTTTCTGCTTACCTTGAGTAGGGTCAAACAAAAAAAAGTAGTGATATTATTACGATTTATTGGTGATACTATTGCGATTTATAAAAACTAAGTGTATCTTTGCACCGCTATTCGATATCACAATGTTAACCAATAATTTATTATAATATGGAAACAGCAGTCAAACAAACGGTTCATCTTACAACAGCGGATTTCAAAGAAAAAATATTCAACTACGAAACGAACAAGGAATGGAAATATGAAGGAAGCCTTCCGGCAATAATAGATTTTTATGCTGATTGGTGTCAGCCATGCAAAATGGTGGCTCCCGTGCTTGAAGATCTGGCCCGTGAATATTCAGGACAAATCATGATATATAAGGTAAATACCGAGGAAGAGCAGGAGCTGGCTTCTGTTTTTGGCATTCAGAGCATACCTACGATACTTTTCATCCCGAGGGAAGGCCAGCCTCAGGCAGCAATGGGAGCTTTGCCAAAGAAGACATTTGAACAGGCAATAAAAGATGTCCTGCTTAAAAACTAGTGCTTAGTTAAAACTATTTTGCCATTCTATTGTAATTTCGGATTTAGGATTTGTGATTTCGGATTTCAAACCATCCACTATATTCTTCAAATCCGCATTCCGCAATAATTCGTCAAATTATAATTAACATAACACTATAATGATTTTAAGAATTCATTACGAATTAAAAAACTTCAATGAAAGAAATTAACGCAGCGGAGTATGACAGCGAAGTGCTGAACGGTGGAAAGGTTGTTCTGGATTTTTTCTCGACGGAATGTCCTCCCTGTGAAGCACTTGCCGCTAAATTTGAGGACCTGTCGCATCTTTACGGGAACGACATAAAATTCCTGAAGATGTACCGCCAGGGGAACCGTGAGCTTGCCGAAAAGCTTGGTGTTAAATCTTCTCCCACACTTCTCTTCTACGATAATGGTCAGGAGGCTGGTTCGAGATTAACCGGCGGGATCAAAAGAAGCGAAATAATCCGTAATCTCGACAGCATGCTGACGGCCGGAAGGGTGGAAGAGATCAGGTCCCAGATAAAGCCATCCGTATCGGAATTTGATGTGATAATCCTTGGGGCCGGTCCGGGCGGACTTACGGCTGGTCTTTATCTATGCCAGTCGAAAATAAACACCGTGCTTATCGACATTGCACTGCCGGGCGGACATGTTTCAACAACGCATGAAGTATCGAACTATCCTGGTTTTATCGAACCACAGGCTGGATATATGCTTTCGCACAACATGAGTGAACAGACAAAGCTGTGCGGCACCATTTACAAGGTGGCGGTAGATGTTACAAGTGTCGATCTTGAAAAGAAGGAAGTCGTTATTGACGAATATGAAACTGTAAAGGCAAAAAGAATAATCATTGCCACCGGCACAACACCAAATCTTACCGGAGCACCCGGGGAAAAGGAGCTTAAAGGCAAGGGAATCTCATACTGTGCTACATGTGATGCGAAATATTACAACGATAAAGAGGTGATCGTCATCGGGGGAGGGAATTCAGCAGTTGAGGAATCGGAATATATCACCAGGTTCGCCAGGAAGCTGACTATTATTCATCAGTTTGACAGGCTCACGGCGAATAAGCAGGCTCAGGATAAAGTATTCAGCAATCCGAAGATAAATATTGTGTTCGACTCCGAACCGAGGGCATTTATTAAGGAAGGCGACAGAATAATTACCGAAGTTGAGAATGTCAAAACCAGGCAGCGTCAGAAACTGTCAGCTGACGGAGTCTTCATTTTTATCGGGATGAAGCCCAACATTTCATTGTTCAGGGATAAATTTGAACTTGACCAGTGGGGTTACATCAAAACCAACGATGATATGCTTACAAGTGTTCCCGGGGTATATGCAGTGGGAGATATTATCAGCAAAAAATACCGTCAGATCACCACAGCCGTTGCCGATGGCACAATAGCTGCAATGGCAATAGCCAAGGAGATAGATTGAGACCAGGATACCATAAAACGAAAAGCCCTGTAAACATTTCATTACAGGGCTTTTTTGCTGACGGTTTATTGTTATCTTCTTCCGGGCCCACCACCCTTTGGACCTTTTGGACCATTCTTCATTGGAGCCCCGGTCCGTGCACCTTTGTTTTTGACAGCAGTTCTTTCCTGAGTCATGCTTTGAGTGCGGTTCTGTGCAGCTTCCTGTTTTCTTATTTTCTTCTGCTGCTTTTTCAGCTCTTTTTCCTGTTTCTTCAGAGCCTTCCTTTCCTGGTTCCTTATCTGCTTTTGTTCGCTGGTCATCTGGCCATAATTCTGATACTGACCCTGGGTCCGGGTCTGGATCGTTTCGCCAGACCGGTTCTGTTGTTCTGTCCTGGTCCGGTTTGCATTCTGGGCTGATAAACCTGCACTTATTAGAAGTGCGATTGCAGCCATTAACATTGTCCTTTTCATCATTTTGTGTTTTTAAGTCATTAAATCTGATTCTGCAACAAATCTAAGATGATGAAAATGAAGTATTGATGAAGGTCTGAAAGCATAAAGTTTTTATGGCTTGACATTCCGTTAAAATTGACAAAAACAAAGTCAAAGGAATGCAGTATCGAAACAATTTAAAATTGTTAACTTTCATTCATTATTAAACTTATCAATATTTCAAGAATGAAAAAGAACATGGGAACGGTCGACAAAGTGATCAGGATAGTGGTTGCAGCAATTATTCTGGTCCTCTATTTTACACATGTAATAACTGGTGTACTGGCAGTTATACTTTTAATACTTGCTGGAATCTTTGTTGTGACAAGCCTGATCGGTACTTGTCCTCTTTACCTGCCGTTTGGTCTCAGCACCAGGAAATAAGGAATAAAAAAGGCCGGATTGATCCGGCCCCTGTTTAATCTGTAAATATTAATTGTGGCTACAGGAACGACCATCATGTTGATGGTTTTCATGCTGGTGACAGCTGCTTCCGCTGTCTTCGACCAATCCCGAAAGATATAGCTTTACAACTTCGGTGGCATCTCCGGTACCGCCACGGACAACCTTAGTTTTTAACAATTTGCAATCATCAGGAAAACATCGAATTGTTTTGTTTCATCATCCGAGATTTTCCTGTTTATTACATAACACTTCCCGGAGGTAATATTTATAAAACCATGTTTTCCAAGGATCCCGGATAATTCCGAAATATCAAACCCTTTATGACCTGTGAAATCCGGACCGTGAAAAGAGCCGTCCTCAGTATAAAGATCTGCAATTGCCAGATAGCCGCCGGGATTCAGCAGCTTCCCGAACCGGGATATAATCAAACCGATGTCAGTTACATGATGAAGAACCATCTGTGTAATGACAAGGTCAAACTTTTCATCGTCATAATCTGAAAGTTCCAGATTGAAATTCAAAGCTTTGAGAATCGTTGATTGGGAAGCCCTGATCTTTTCGTTCATCACCTTCACCATTTCTGATGAGTTGTCCATCAGGGTGATCTCCTTCACACGATCCTTTATCAGGAAACTTGTAATCCCCGTCCCCGCACCAAACTCAAGAACTTTCATTTCCTTATTCAGAGGGATCGAATTTATTATTCCGTTTGCAATAGCCTCAGACCTATCCCGGTGCATCGGATTATTGTCCCATTCAGCTGCTTTAGTATCAAATTCGTTCACTTACCAGTCGATTTTTAACCACGGATTACACGGAGATCACGGATTTTAATTCAGTATCCCCGATGTCATGTTTGTTGCTTATACTTGATTAAAATGGTTTATTCTTTTTTTCTTGTTCCGGAAGTTCAATCCTGCCTTCTGTATTGCTTTTATTTGAAATACTTCATTTCTGTCCGTCTGAAGTCAATATTTACCGATGCTGTATCCCCGTCAAGGATGTATAAAAGCCTGTCCTGTCCGGTTGAAAGTTCCGACCTGTCTTCCAGGACTGATTCAGGACCGGTAAATACTCCCTTCAATATCACTGAGTCGCTGCTTATTATTGTGGCAACAGGTATTTTCATGTTTCTGAAGACAACCGCCTCGAATTGGAGGGTTCCTTTCAGATTCGAAAGGGTAATCTCCACATTTGTTCCTCTCTCTTTTTCATTGACGAACCAGGAAAAGTAAAGTGCATCCTTTACCCTGAAAGGAACCTCATTATTGTGCCTCAGAGCCTGGCATGAAAAAAATGCCATCGCAAATCCGGCAATTACCATATTTTTTGCCAGAAATTTAACCATAATGCATGATTTTTGTTATATAAATCTGGAAAAGACCAGCCGTCAAAGTTAAGAAGATTTATCTTAACTTTGCAGGTTCATCTTGCTTAATAGATAAGAATCAAATGGAAAGAAGATATAAAGAGTTTCTGGCATTATTACTGGTTTTCCTGCTCCTGGGCGGTTGTAAAAAGGAAGAGGTGCCTCCTGAGCCTGATGAGATAAAGGAGGCCACCGACGTAAACAAGTTTATTTATGATGGGCTGTCGACTTACTATTTATGGCAGGGAGAAGTTCCTGCACTCTATAATCAGGCATATCAGAATAATAAAGACAGCCTTAATTCCTTCCTTAATAAATATAAAGATCCCGAAGATCTTTTCTATGACCTCCTTTACAAATACGGCGAAGTCGATAAATTCTCACTTATTGTCGATAATTCACAGGAGATTGATGACTGGCTCGCCGGTATTTCAGAAAGTGTCGGAATGGATTTCAGGCTTTATTACATAAGAAGCGGAAGCAATGACCTGGTTGGCGTCATACGGTATGTGCAGGAGGATTCCCCTGCTGAGAAAGCTGGCTTGAAAAGGGGCGATATTTTTTTACAGGTTGACGGCCAGCAGCTGACATCGCTGAATTACCGGACACTGCTGTTCACAAAAAAGTCGTATACTATGGGGTTTGCTTCTTACAACGGAGCTGTATTTACTCTTAACGGCAGAACTGTTCCCCTAACTGCTGTCAAACTATTGGAAAATCCGATCCATATGGACACCGTTTTCCTCGACGGCGGAATTAAAGTCGGATATCTGGTCTACAATTCATTTTCAAATACATATGATTCACTCCTTAACACAAACTATGACATTGAGCTTAACAAAGTATTTGGAAGGTTTAAAAATGAAGGTATCCAGAAACTGATCCTTGATCTGAGGTATAACGGGGGCGGATATGTCAGTTCGGCAATCTATCTTGCCAGCATGATCCACTCCACAAACAGGCAGCTTATATTTTCAAAGACAAAGTATAACTCTCTTCTCACCAATTACTACTACGACCAGTATGGCGCGAATTACTTCAACGAATACTTCACGGATGTAATAGAAGCAACTGAGAAAACACCTGCCACCCCCATAAACTCCCTGGGGCTTAATGAAATTTACATTATTGCCACCTCCGAAACGGCATCCGCATCCGAAATGCTTATTAACGGCCTGGCGCCCTATATCCCGGTAAAGCATGTGGGAGGCAATACAGTTGGGAAGAACGTGGGATCGTTTACGATAAAGGACTGGATTGATAATAACGGAACAGTAAATCCAAACCATACCTGGGCGATGCAGCCAATTGTGCTGAAAATTGCCAATTCACAGGATTTCGGGGAATTTACAAACGGACTTGTCCCTGACATTTCCGCCCAGGAATTTGCAGTCGATTTGCGGCCGTTCGGAGATCCGGCCGAAGATTTGCTGAAGGCATGCCTTGATGATATAAAAGGATCGAAAGCGGGTCAGAAATCAGCTAGAATGGATTTACAGGCATTTAAGTCATCAGACGATTTATCCCCTGTAAAGAATATGATGTTTGTTGAAAAGCTGCCGCGCGTGCAAAGGGAAAAATAAGGAGATTTACGGGAACAGGTTACCTCAGTGTTTTTCAAGGGTGTTTGCTTTTGAAAGCAGCCTGTTTGTATCCACAACATTTATTATAAAAAGGATGATTACGGCAACAGATGCTGAATAATGTATTGAGGTAGGAAGAAGCACTTCAAGGATCATAATTGCTGAAATCAGGATCCTGGCCTCCGTTGGGCTAAACTTGCCTGCATCTATTGAATACTCTCCGGTGATCTTGTAACGCATCAGCACGATGATCATCTCCCACCCGTACATTACAACGAACCCGTATCCCAGCAGCTCCCAGAACCCGTCGGCATAAACGATGAATCCGCAACCGATAAGTATGATGCCTATCCAGTCGATTGTAATATCAAGTACAAATCCGTACAGCTTCCTCGGCTTATTACGGTAATATGCAATACGACCGTCAAGCGAGTCGCCAAACCAGCTTATCAGAAATCCGGCTACGCCAAGCAAACAGAAAATTCCTGCTGAAAAAAGCTGCCAGCATGAAGCTTGCGAAAACCAGAATACTGCCGGCAAAGCCGATCCCTGTCAGCATATTAGAGGATATCCACGGGGGGACACGCTGGACCAGAAAGGCTATAGCCCTTTGCTCATATGCCCGAAGCAGATTCGTTCTGACCCTGTCGCGTGAAATTGCCTCAAGTATCTCGTTGATCTTATTTGAATGTCCCGGTTTTTTTATCTGTACTGTTCATATGCTTTTCCTGCAAGCAAGCATGTCAGTTTTAGCTTTTTGATGTCAGCTTAAGTTGTTTCTATCAATTCCTGAATCAGGAACCGGATTATCGATTTGATCTGACAAATCTAATCTTTTACTTCAATGTTTACAATAGAATAAGACAACTAAATCCGGGCAAATTCCGAATTTTAGCCGGATCAGTTTATAACCCGGTATTTTTTGAGGATCTCTGATGTGGTCATCATAAAGTCGACATACTGTGCCTTATGATAGGGGAGTTTGCTTTCCGAATTATTCCTTGAAAGTTTACCTTTGAAACTGTCAATAGTATTGTATCCCTTTGAATCCATCCACTTTTCAATATCACTGACAATTGTACCGATCACCTCTATCTGGTTCAGGTAAAGCGTGCTTACAACCTGTATGGTGTCGGCTCCTGCCAGTATCATTTTAACTGCATCATGACCGCTGAAGATTCCGGTGTTTGTGCAGATTGAGGCGGTTGTATTCCCGTAAAGAGATCCGGCAAAACGCATCGGGACCCTGTGGTCTTCCCTGTTGCTCAGATTGTAGGGGAAATGATGTTTTTCCCCGTCAATATCTATGTCGGACTGAAAAAGCCGGTTGAACAATACGACAGCATCAGCTCCTGCACTGACAAGTTCCTGAATAAAATTCAGGGTGTTTGTATAGTACGGACTTAATTTTACCGAAACAGGAATTTTTACGGCCGACTTAACTTCCCTGAGAGTTTTTATCTGTCTTTTTTCAATCTCCCCATAATCCGATGCAGTCCTGTCGGGTGCGGTATAGAAATTTAGTTCCAGCCCGTCTACTCCGGTCTTTTCAATCTTTTTTGCATATTCAACCCAAACGTCGTCATTGATTGCATTAAGGCTTGCAAAAACAGGAATATTGACAGATTCTTTGGCCTTTCTCAACTTTGACAGGTGTTCTGCCGGATAAGCGGGTGCTGATCCGGTATTCGGGAACAGGGTTATCATTTCGGCATTCCTGTCTTCATATTCGGTCTTCAGCTCCGACAGCTCGAGGTTTTCAAGCTGTATCTGCTCTTCAAAGAGCGACTTGAAAACAACTGCAGCAGCGCCGGCTTTTTCCATTCGCTTCAGCTTGTCGATATCAGTGACCATATTGTTTGCTCCCACAATTACAGGATTTTTGAGTTCCAGTCCCATGAACTTTGTTGTCAGGTTTGCCATGACGATTTTAAAATTAAGTTAATTATCCGTTCAGTTTGATACATTTTAAACAAGAATCAGGGCATTTTGTTCATATGGTCCTTCAAGAAGACTCCTTATGGTTGACTTTAAAATCATTCGATTTTTATAGTACCTTCTTCACTTTTGTCCAATCCCTTTTCACATCACTGAGCCAGGCAGGATTACCCGTTCCTCCCGTAAATCTGAACCTGACCGGATCCCATTTTATATCAGATTTATTGAAATAGACCTGATTTATAAGATGGCATGAGATCACCGTGCGTCCGCCAATCTGTTCGCTTGCAACCGGTTTTTTCCGGCTTTTGACACACGACAGGAAATCCCCATAGTGGGAATTACTCTCATAAAGCCTGATCTTAGCATCTTTCAGAAGGAGTTTTTCTGCTTTATCAACCTCTGCCTGGCAGGTTGTATCCTTGTTATCAGCACCGGTATAAGCAGCAATTGTCTCTCCTTTGACTATAACCCTGAATCTGCCGCGGTTAACCATCACTTCTCCGTCGCTTCCGAAGAAGTGAATGCCGAACCCGCTCCTTTTGTGAAACACGGGAATACCATTTGAATAGGTCAGTACAGCTTCATTATTGACCAATCGGATTTCAACAGGTCCGCTGTTGTCCATCCCTAGTCCCCACTGTGCAATGTCAAGATGGTGAGCCCCCCAGTCTCCAACGTCTCCCGTGCCATATTCCCTGTATGAACGCCAGAGCGGGAAATGTGAATGCACCCCTCGGGGACTCAGTATCGAATTATACGGACGCATCGGGGCCGGACCAAGCCACATGTTCCAGTCGAGACCCGGTTCCATCGGTTCTTCAGGCAGATCGCAGTATTTGGGCGGTCCGCCGAAACTGCAATCAACATGATCGATCTTTCCAATGCATCCGTTCTGCACCAGTTCACAGGCAATCCTGAATTCCTTGCTTGAACGCTGCATTGATCCTGTCTGAAGAACGAGTCTGCGCTTGTCAACAGTTCTGATAATATCTATCGCCTCCTGGATATTGTGAGTCAATGGTTTTTCACAATAGACATCCTTGCCCTTTTTCAGTGCCAGCAGAACAGGTGCTGCATGCCAGTGATCAGGAGTGGCAATGCACACCGTATCTATATCTTTTCGTTCAAGAAGCTCCCGGTAGTCTGTATATGTTTTGCAGTCAGCAACACCTTTATCCTTGTTTTCAGCATAGAACTTCAAAACTCTTTGCTGAGCATCATTGCGTCGTGTGGTGTCCGTATCACAGACGGCAAGTACCTGTGCCAGGGGCATAAATTGTGCCAGAAGATACTGTGTTTGTTTGCCCGTTCCGATAAAGCCGATGGTTATACGGCTTCCGGGAGGTGAGGACCACACCCTGGATGGAAGGATAAAAGGGGCTGCAATTACCGGTGCAGCAACAGTTTTGATGAAGTTGCGACGGGTTGTTTTCATAAGATTGATTTTAACGCCTGTTTGAAAAAGTTCAGTTAAAGATAATCAAAACCGGGAAGTCATTCAATTTTTATTAATCTGAATATTCCGGATGTCCGATCAATTAATTTAATTTTATGGTTTTGACAGCCAGCAAGTTTAATAATTTGCGAACTTAAACTCAATTGAAATGAAACTGGAAGGGCTTGGTTATAACAAAAAGATTGAGAAATACCTGAAAGACAATAATCTTTCTGACTTTGAAACAGGAAGGGTTATCGCTGAGCATAAGGAGCGCTATATTATCAGAACATCAAAAGGAGAACATAATGCAGAGATAACAGGCAACATGCGCTTTACGGCAAAAAACCGTGAGGATTTTCCGGCAGTGGGCGACTGGGTCGCAGTGAAAACCTATGATCCGGATCTTGCGATAATTCACAAAATATTGCCAAGATCCTCCATTATTAAGCGGCAGGCTGTGGGACAATATGGAGATATCCAGGTGATTGCTGCAAACATTGATTATGCTTTTCTGGTTCAGGCCGTTGACAGGGATTTCAATATCAACAGGCTTGAAAGGTACCTGACAATCTGTAATTCTTCTAAAGTCAGACCGGTAATAGTCCTGAGCAAGACAGATTTAATAGAGGAAAACAGACTTACGGAGATTTCAGGACAGATAAAAGCAAGGATCAAAAATGTCACGGTTATTGCGATCAGCAACGAAACCAAGGATGGATATGATGCTTTAAAACAGGTTATCAAAAGAGGAAAAACATATTGCATGCTTGGATCCTCAGGTGTCGGCAAATCAACTTTATTGAACAACCTTTCAGGCAAAACCATTATGCGGACAGATTCAATAAGCCAGAGTACAAATAAAGGCAAACATGTTACAAGTCACCGGGAACTGTTTATACTTGAGAATGGCGGAATCCTTGTTGACAATCCCGGAATGAGGGAAGTTGGCATAACAGATTCAGAAGGCGGATTGGAGACCACATTCGACATGATTGTTTCTCTTTCAAAACAATGCAGATTCAAAAACTGTACTCATACAACTGAGTCAGGCTGCAATGTTATTGAAGCAGTTGAGAAGGGTGAACTGGACAGAAATTCATATGAAAATTATCTGAGGATGGAAAGGGAGCAAGCATATTTTGTATCCACAGTAGCAGAGAGGCGGAGAAAGGAAAAGATCTTCGGGAAGATTCTGAAGAACTATAAAAAGGATATCAAAAAAATATAATTCAGCAAAAGGTCTTATTCTTGGTTGGCTTGTTATACTATCAGTGGGAAAATTAAATATGTTGAAATGAAACGACAAATTAAGGATATAAATGTCGAAATGAAACGACAAATAAATTTGGCAAATGTAGAATTGAAACGACAACGTGCTATTTCATCCTAACCAATTCAATATCGGGTTTCGGAGCCTTTTTCATCCCGGTGCCAAGGAAAAAACTTGTATTGGGAGGCTGGTTATAGGCAACATTCTGGATTGTAAATTGCCAGTATGTACTGGGGATCGGCTCTGGGGCCGGTGATACTCTCATTGCTAATAAATGCTGTCGAGAACATCAAGGATAAGCTCGTGAACATTTCCACGGTTCTCGATCCCTGAGGTGATACCGTACATGGCAGCTCCCATGGTGTGCCTGCTGTCATCCTCCTTTCCCAACAATCCTGAAGCGGCATGGGAAAGCTTCCTGAACCATTTTTCCGGCATTAACCGCGACAGGCCTTTGACAAAAGATACCAGGAAATGGGATGAGGCGCTTCCGATCTTTCTCTCTTTGGCTTTTACCACAGCCAGTCTCAAGGCAGAAAGAAAATTTTCAGCCTGCTCCGTGTGCTGATCCGCTATTGTAAGATGAAGTGCATTGGGGAACTGTATTCTGTCGAGAAACCATTTCTGATCCGACAATGCGTCTCCGATTTCAAAAATATCGAGTACATCTGAAGTAAATGCAACAAGTCCCAGGTCAGGATTGCTGATCACCCGAAGTCCTTCAATATTGTTTATGCCTGACTGGATCTTCCGTGATGTTTCCATTACGTTCCGGGCCATCCTGAGATATCCTTCCCTGCCAAGATTCATAATTGTTGCCCAGGCAGCTGCAACCTGGCCTCCGCTTCTGCTCCCCGAAAATGCCGTTGATCCGTACAACCCTCCCGGCCAGTCGGTACATGCAAAAAACTGGTGCCTTCTGAGAGCCCGGTCACGGTATAATATCACGGAAGCGCCTTTTGGGGAATAACCATATTTGTGAAGATCTGCGGATATCGATGTAACACCCTGAACGCGGAAATCATAGCCCGGAACAGGATATCCGAGAATTTCGACAAACGGCAGAAGCATACCGCCCATGCAGGCATCGACATGGAAGGGGATATTTCTGTCAAGTGCGATCCGGGCTATTTCCGGTATGGGATCAATTACGCCATGGGGATAGCAGGGGGCAGATGCAACGAGAAGAATTGTCTCGGAAGTCACTGATCTGAGCATTGCTTCGGGATCCGCCCGTTTGTCTTCTCTGACCGGAGTAAGGATGATTTTAACATCGAGGTAATGTGCCGCTTTCTGAAATGCAGGGTGGACCGATTCAGGCAAAACGATCCCGGGAACTTTTATCTCCGGATGCTCTGCACGTGCTTTATCCCTGGCTGTTTTGATTGCAAGGAATATGCTCTCGGTGCCTCCCGTAGTGAATGTTCCGGCTGCTTCAGGTCCTCCGTGCAGCAATCCGGCAACAATGCGTACTATCTCATTTTCAAATATTTTAAGCGATTTGAAAAGAGAACTGTTAAGTACATTCTCACTGCCAAATAACTGGAAAGCTTTTCCGGCAACGCTGGCTGTTTCCTCGCCGGGATGAAACACATAACCGAATATCCTGCCCTCTTCCCAGGAAGCATCCTTTGATTTGATTCCATGCATTTCGGTTATGAGCTCCGGAGCAGAAATCCCTTTTACCGGTAATGATTTTCTGACTGCCTTCATTGTATGGATTTAAAACATACAATAAAGTTACTCCGGATAATAATCAAAGACAACTATTTCTCAGATCGTATTGTTCCTCAGTTCTGCAGTTCTGCAGTTCTGCAGTTTTGCAGTTTTGCTGGTTTTGCAGTTGAACCGCATAACCGCATAACGGGATAACCGCAAAACTTTCTTATTTTTCCCCCGCGATATCGATTATCCTGATCTCCATCGGCTTGCTCGTCCAGTCCGCGGTGAGCGTACCGAACTCCTTGAAATAGGGAGTGGCAAAATGAGCATCAATCGCAGCCTGGTTCTTGTATTTTTCGACAAATATGAAATTTGTTTTTTCATAAGGATCCTGGTAGAGCATATACCCAAGGCATCCTTCTTCCTTGTTCGAGTTATCGATCATCATGCGGGCAGCTGAAATAAAATCGGCTTCCTTTCCCGGCTTGATGTACACTTTTGCAGTGATCATTTTCTGATAATCAGGAGCCTGAACAACTGTTTCAGGCTGTGACGGTTGTGCAGGTGCCTTAGGTTTGCACGAAATTCCGGTCAGGCTCAGGAGGATCGAAATAATAAGGATCTTAGTTTTCATTGTGTGGTTTATTTTTGGTTTTGTATAAATGTAATGTTTTCTGTACCTGTCAGCTTTCCTTTCTGAGGTACTGCATCAGGATATTGACGGCTTCGTCCATATCATTTCCGAATGTTAGGATTCCTGCCCTGTCGCCGGCCATGATAATTATCCTTTTTTCGATGACATCCGATTCCCTGAACAGTCTTGTTATATCCTTTGCAAGTCCAGTTGTTCCGTAATCCATTCCGGGATTTGTCGTTGGCACTTTATATATAAGTTCGTTCCAGAGGTCGATGCTGTGAACATGTATAACGGCATTTGCTCCGGGATCGGCAAGATAAATTGCGGCATGCGTCAGCGATTCAGACGAAGCTTTCAGCGGTCCGGTGCATTGAACGGCGTTATCTTCGATATTGAACGAATTGACTTTTACATAATGTCCGGGCTCCAGTTCCGGTATCTCCCCGGTCGCAGATCCCGTTATCATAAACTGGTTTCCCCCCCTGATCCTCATGCTTATGTTCCCGAAACCGACGCCGTTCTCATATGCGCCAATCAATTCCATATTGTAGAGTATTTCCCTCCAGTAATTTATTATTTCGTATTGTTCGTCAGAGATAACGGGTCCGGTCTGAGTCCAGTGGCAATTGAATTTTACTACCCCTTCCATATTATTTGAATTTTTCTGAAAATAGTATCTTAATATTCTCCTCATCTGCACTGCAGATTCCTTTCTCGGTAACAAGTCCGGTAACCAGATTTGCCGGAGTTATGTCAAATCCCCAGTTCCCTGCATTGGTATCGAAAGGACAGATACGCACTGTTTTGATTTCCCCTTCGGCAAAACCGGTGACCGAAGTTACTTCGTCCTGATCACGTTCCTCAACAACAATTTCCTTCAATCCGTCATAAAGGCTGAAATCTATTGAAGTGGAGGGCAGGAGGGAATAGAATGGCACATTGTTGCAGGATGCAGCAACGGCTTTAAGGTATGTCCCGATCTTATTTGCTATATCCCCTTTTCTTGTTGCACGGTCACAACCCGCAAATACAAGGTCGACCATCCCTTTCTGCATAAGATGCCCTCCGGCATTGTCGGTGACAAGGGTGTGCGAAACTCCCTGTTTCCCAAGCTCCCAGGCAGTGAGCCTGGCTCCCTGGTTAAGAGGCCGTGTCTCATCGACCCAGACATGCACGGGAATACCTTTCTCATGAGCAAGATAAACAGGTGCCGTGACAGTCCCGTAATCGATGCAGGCCAGCCATCCGGCATTGCAGTGGGTAAGGATGTTCACGGGTTTTCCGCCTTTCTTTTCACTGATCCCGGTTATCAGCGGAAGTCCGTGTTCGCCTATCTTCCTGCAGTTCTCCTTTTCGGTTTCACATATTTCAAGCGCCGTATTCATGGCAGTATCCGCAAGGATGTCAGGATCGGTGATTCCGGAAAGTTTCCTGAGGGAATGGTTTACGGCCCAGGAAAGATTCACGGCAGTGGGCCGGCACGAAATAAGATATTCCGCAGCATTATTCAGATGACTGGTTACATTTGTCCGGTGCGTGATCTCCAGGGTGGCCAGGTAAATGCCGAAAGCTCCTGCTGCACCAATAAGCGGAGCTCCCCTCACTGTCATTTCCCGGATTGCATTGTAGACATCCTCGACCGAACCGAGCTCCCTGATCTCAAAGAAAAAGGGGAGCCTCCGCTGGTCGATGACCTTTACCCTGCTCCTGTCATTTTCGTCAAGCCAGATGCTCTGGTAGCTTTTTCCGTCAATCAGCATTTCTGGAAATAATTTTCGTGCGCGATAAATAGAGTTTCAAATTTACAAAAATAGCGGGATTTGTAATTGCGGACTTCGGATTTGTGATATCGGATTTGGATATCGGATTTGGTTTTTAATTCCGCAATCCGCAATCCGCAATCCGATATTTCGAATTCTCGACCGTTTTCTTCGAAGATTTTGAAAGGATTTTTTTATGTCTTAAATTTGTTCAGGGAAAATATCCTTCTGTAAGAGTCTACTATATGGTTAATAAAGAAGAATTTAGAAAGAAAATAATAACCACTTCGGGGCAGATATTCAGCCGGTACGGGTTCAGGAAGACAACCATGGATGAGATTGCCAGGGCTTTGAAAATGGGTAAGAGTTCGGTTTATTACTATTTCAATAGCAAGGAGGATATCTTTGAGGCTGTTGTGCTTTATGAAGCCAATATGCTTAGAAATGAGCTTACTAAAGCAATTAAATCGGTAGAATCGCCGGTTGATAAAATGAGAAATTATGTTTTTGTAAGGATGAAGGCGTTCGAAAAACTGTCGAATTACTATAATGCAATCTTCGATAAAAATCTTGATCACTTTGATTTCATAGAGGCAATACGGGAGAAATACGATCGGGAGGAGCTTGCAATTCTACGCCTGATACTTTACCATGGAGCAAGGAAGAAGGTGTTCAGCGTCAAAAACAGCGAGTATACAGCGCTTGCCGTTCAGACCACCCTTAAAGGGCTCGAAGTGCCGCTCTTCTGGAAAAAGAGGGAACTTAACCTCGAGGAAAGGCTGACCGCAATTCTTGATGTGCTTTTCAATGGAATTCTGAAAAAGTAGCCATCAGCCATCAGCTCTCAGCCATCAGCTCTCAGGTCTCAGCCCTCAGCTCTCAGCCCTCAGCTCCCTGCCCCCTGCCCCCTGCCCCCTGCCCTTAGCCCCCAGCCCCCAGCCCCCAGCCCCCAGCCCCCTGCCCTTAGCCCCCAGCCCCCAGCCCCCAGCCCCCAGCCCTCAGCTTTTTCGCCTGATAACTGCCCTCTTTTTCTGTTTTATGCTCAGATAGAGCCAGACAAATCCACCGATTACAAACGGGATACTGAGGATCTGACCCATATTCAGCTTCATTCCCGATTCGAATGCAACCTGGTCTTCTTTCAGGAATTCAATGAAGAACCTTGCCGTGAATATCAGGATAAGTGTCAGGCTTATAAGCAGTCCCTGGATATGTTCCCCCCGGTTTTTCCAGTAGATACGGATGAGAAGGATGAAGATGAATAAATAGGCCAGCGCTTCATATATCTGAGTGGGATGCTTTGGTGCAGTCTCTTCGTTCCGCAGGAAAACAAATCCCCAGGGTAGGGTTGTTTCAACACCATATATCTCTGAGTTCATAAGGTTCCCCATTCTTATGAAGAATCCGGCAAGTGCAACAACGATGGCAACCCGGTCAATGATCCAGGTATAATCCTTTTTTTCTTTTCTTACAAACAACCAAAGAGCTGTCAGGATTCCTATTGCGGCGCCGTGACTGGCAAGCCCGCCGTGCCAGATCTTGAGTATCTCCACAGGATGACTGAGATAATACCCGGGTTCATAGAAGAGGCAGTGACCGAGCCTTGCCCCGGCAATCACCCCGACAGCCACATAGACCGTAAGCCTGTCGAGAGTTGCCTGTGGCAGGTTTTCGTTCCTGAAGATCCTGTCGAGGATTATATATCCGAAAAGGAATGATGAGGCAAACAGCAATCCGTACCATCTCACGGCAAAGGACCCGATCCGGAATATCTCGGGATTAACATCCCATGGTATAACAAGTAAATGCATAACGGGGAGTATTATAATCGGTAAAGGTAGAAAATATTAATAAAGAAGATTTTTTTATATTAAGCCACAACTTAAAAACCTTTATGACACATGCCCCTAAATCCCCTAAAGGGGACTTACTTATCTGTTTTAAGCCCCCTTCAGGCCTGTCCTTACCGATTGGGGTGGAGGTAAAGTCCTGAGGGGTGCCCATGAGGGGAAGCCCCCTTCAGGCCTGTCTGACCGAAGTGTCAGGGGGGTTGGGGGTAAACACAGGGTTTGGGGTAAATAACAGATGCCTGTAAAAAGTATCCTTAAAAAATGTATGTTTGCAGATATAACGCAGATTTTGATGAGAGAACGCATTGTCCGAAGATATTGGTTTATGCTCCCGGTCATTATACTGGCATTCGGATGTGCGAAAATGAGTTCCCCTTCAGGCGGACCTAAGGATAAGGATATCCCTGTCATATTAAAAAGCGTCCCGGAGAACGGGGCTGTCAATTTTTCAGGAAGGGAGATTGTCGTCACTTTTGACGAATACGTTGTTCTGGATAAGATCAGCGAAAAGTTCATGGTATCGCCACCGATGAAGAAAAGGCCCGAGATCCTGGTAAGGGGTAAAGGCATCCGAATCAGGTATGAGGACGATCTTAAGGACAGTACTACCTATACGTTTTATTTCCAGGATGCGATCAGGGATCTCAATGAAGGGAATGCCATCAATAACTACCAGTTTGTGTTTTCGACAGGAAACTATATTGATTCGCTGTCAGTTACGGGCAATGTGTTTACCGGACTGAACCTCGATCCTCCCGAAAACACTATGGTGCTACTTTATAGTGAACCTGATGATTCCGCCGTGATGAAACAGATCCCCGGCTATATCACACGGGCCGAAAGCAACGGGGAATTCCGCATCGACAATGTACGTCCGGGAACATACCGTCTGTATGCTCTTGCCGACGCCGACAACAGCAAGAATTACAACAACAGGGATGAATTATTTGCTTTTTATTCAGAACCAATAAAGGTTACTCCGGAAACGAGTTTTCTGCCACCGGTTAAAGACACTATTTCTGTTCAGCCGTCAGCCGGCGGGAAGGTTCCGGTTAAACCAGCGGTTATCGGGGAGTATCCGCTTATCCTTTTCCAGGCCGAAAAGAGATTGCATTACCTTGTATCGTCTTCCCGAAAGCAGGCTTTCCAGATAAGTTATATCCTTTCTCTTCCTCCCGATACGATGGGATTTGAATTTACAATTCCCGGCGCCCCGAATGATGCATGGTTTGTAGAGAAAAGCAGGGGAAGGGATACAATAACAGTGTGGCTGACCGACAGCACGATTTACAACCGCCCTGAAATCGAGACAATAATAAGGTTCCCGTTTACCGATACGCTTGGGATCACGGATCTGAAGGAGGATACCCTTCTGATGAGGTATATTGCACCCAGGGCGGCAAGGACGAAAACCCCGAAACGGACCCCCTATAAGGTAAGTACCGGTATACTTGCCCAGGAGAGGCCGGACAAAAGGATTACAATAACCGCACCCTCCCCGTTTCTTCCTCCCGACACTTCAAGGATTGCGCTGTTTGAAATGCTTAAGGAACATAAGATCAGGCATCCGTTCAGCCTCCGGCGCGACACAGCCGGTTCATGCCGGTATTTCATGGATACCCGTCTTGATCCCGGGAAAAATTATCTCCTTATTACCGATTCCGCGGCATTCTCGAGCATTTATGGTGAATATTCCGATTCAGCAGGAGTCAGGTTTACAGTTCTTCTGCCTGAATCTTACGGCAAGCTTATCCTTGACCTGAGGGGATATAAGGGAAGTAAAATAATTCAGCTCCTCGATAATCAGGAAAAACTTGTAAGGCAGGTCCATCTGAAAGATACCCTCAGGCTTGAATTTCCACTTCTTGAAAAAGGAAAATACAGGGCCAGGACTATCTTTGATGTTGACAATAACGGGAAATGGACCACCGGCGATTTCGACCTGCTCCGCCAGCCGGAACCTGTCTCCTATTATCCCGAAGAGATTGAGATCAAGGAAAACTGGGAAGTAGTGAATCCATGGAAGCTGACTCCGGTTAATTTCAAGGAGTCAAAACTTCAGGTAAGAAAAACAGGATCAAGATAGTTGACGGAATATGCTGTGAAATCAATATATTTAGAAATCCAAAACGTGCCCCTTCAAATCCGGGCGATATAAATTAATATATTAATAATTAAAAAGTTACAAAAGATGAAAAAAGTAGTAGCAGGTGTTGATATCGGCGGAACAAACACCGTATACGGGCTGGTCGACACAAACGGAAAGGTTCTGGCAGAGGGCCATCTGAAAACAACTGATTATCCCGAGATAAATGGTTTTGTGAAGGCCCTGGGTGCCGGAGTTAAAAAGCTTCTTGCAGGTAAGAAAGACCTTGAACTGACAGGTATTGGAATAGGGGCCCCGGATGCAAATTATCACAGGGGAACCATTGAGCATGCTCCCAATCTTGCATGGAAGGGTATCGTTCCGCTTGGAGAACTGGTGAAAAAGGAACTCAAAGTGCCGGTAGCTGTTACAAATGATGCCAATGCTGCCGCAATGGGCGAAATGGTTTTCGGCGGAGCAAAAAACATGAAGGATTTTATTATTCTGACACTTGGCACCGGACTCGGCAGCGGGATCGTTGTTGACGGCAAGCTCGTCTATGGTCACACGGGCTTTGCCGGAGAGGTCGGTCATCTGACGGTCGTTCCCGGAGGCAGGGAATGCGGATGCGGCCGCAAAGGCTGTCTCGAAGCCTATGCATCTGCTTCGGGCCTTGTAAAAACAGCTTCACTTATGATCAGCGAAATGAGGGACGAGAGCCCTCTTAGGGATTTACCGCCGTCAAAGCTTACATCGAAAGCAATTGCCGAAGCTGCTGGAAAAGGCGATCCCGTTGCTTTAAAAGCCATGCAGTATACCGCTGAAATGCTTGGACTGGGTATAATCAATTCAATAGTGTACACAAGCCCGGAGGCGATATTCCTGTTTGGAGGACTCGCACAGGCAGGCGATCTGATATTTAAGCCGGTAAAGGAGTATCTGAAGAAGCATAATTATATACTGTTCAAAAATACCGTGAAGATACTTCCATCGGGTATTCCCGAAAGCAACGGAGCCGTTATGGGAGCTGCAGCACTTATCCTGAACGAACTTAAGTAACACTATTCCCATCCGAAACTGCTTGTTTGGGAAAGTTTTTCTCTAAATTTGGTTCGTTTTGCCATGGTGTATTATGGACCTGCCAATTAAAATCCTGGAAGTCAGTGAGTCTGAATTCAGAACTGACTATCCCGGACTTGATGATATTTCAGAAAGGCTCGATAGCTTGCGTTCGCGTAATGCGATTAATGTACTGAATTGGGAGAGCTTTGATTATAAGCCTGATGTGAAGTTTTCGATAGCTTACACACACCATGAGATCCTTCTGAAATATTATGTCACGGAGCAATGGTTCAAGGCCGAAAAGACAGAGACCAACCAGGAGGTGTATGAAGATTCGTGCGTTGAGTTTTTTGTTGCACCATCGGATGACGGGATCTATTATAATTTCGAGCTGAATGCCATTGGGACATGCCTTATGGCAGCAGGCACGGGAAGAGGTGACAGGAAAAGGATCGCACCAGGAACCATTTCATCAATCCGCCGTGTGGGATCTTCTGGGGTGAAAAGTATAAGTGAAAAAAGCGGTGAATATTCATGGACAATTACAATTGCGATCCCTTTCACTATATTTGTTCATCACCAGGTGAAAGAGCTGAAGAGAAGGATATTCAGGGCAAATTTTTACAAATGCGGCGACAAACTTCCGGTGCCGCACTATCTTACCTGGAATCCCGTGGGAACGGAGAAACCTGATTTTCACAGACCCGAATATTTCGGATTGCTTAAATTTGTTTGATTTAAACATTGGCTGTCAGCCACATAACTGAAATCAGTTTTTATGAATCTCAACGAAAAAAAGTACAGCGATTTTGCCCTGGTCAGGGAGATGATTGAAACATCTGAAATTATAGGATCTTTTGATCCCCATGTTTCAATGCGGTTTGTAAAGACTGTCAGGTCAAAGAAAGGTTTGTTTCTTACCGGAGAGGGGAGCAGCAGGCTTTTCCCGGCAAAAAGGGCAATTTATTCCGACCTGAAAAAAGAATTTCTGATGCCTGTCCTTACTGAAGGCTGTACACAGGCAAGGGAATACAACCTTGATGACTTTACTGTGTTCCTGGCATCAAATTCAGGCCAGACAAAAGAAGTGATAAGACTTGTGAATGTGCTGAAAAGCAGGAATCACAATGCAATATTCGGCCTTACTGCCAACAGAAACACCAAACTTGAGGAGTTTGCACACGACACCCACGTACTTTCATGCGGCGTGGAAAAGGCAGTGGCAGCCACAAAGTCGGTGATTGAACAGGGTCTTTTCTATGATTCCCTGCTCAGGAACGTCAGGAATGAAAAAATGGATGGCCTGAAACGGCTTGCTGAACAGACCAAAGAGGTGCTTGCTGCCCCGGTTGATAAAAGCCTGACTGACCTGATAAGCAAGTCTGACATTATTTACTTTGCAGGCAGGGATAACGGCGTTGCAGCGGAGATTGCACTTAAGACAAGCGAGATCACCAGGAAAAGGGCGGCATTCTTCGAAGGAACATTTGCCCTTCACGGCATCGAAGAGGTGATGAACAGGAATGAGGTGCTCATTTGGATCGATCCTTTTGATGTCGATCAGGACAAATTCATGGAATGCATTGTACAGGGAGTAGGGGTGCATGTGATCGCAGTCTCGACCAGGCAGACCATTTTCCCGACAATAATAATTCCCGACGGAGGAGAATATGCCGAATACCTTCAGATCGCGGCCGGATGGAATATTCTCGTGGAGGCAGGATTAGCCCTCGGTATCGACATAGATCACCCAAAAAGGGCACGGAAGGTTGGAAATGAATATGTACCTGAATAATTAATACCCCCTTTCGGTTTCCCCCAGGGGGGAAAAGCAAAAACAGCTCCTTCCCCTCTGGGGGAAGGTTGGGAAGGGGGTAAAAACGTGGATTATATATAATAATCTTTCTATGGCAACCAAGAAATTATCAGTAGGCATCGATATCGGAGGTACAAACACGGTTTTTGGCTTTGTTGACCGGGAAGGCAGAATTCTTGCCGAGGACCGGTTAAAGACCAGCCATTATGATGAAGCAGAAGTGTTTGTTGCCGCACTGTACGAAAAGATAATGGTTACAAGGCAGAAGATTAAGGAAAGTGTCGAAATAACCGGGTTTGGAATCGGGGCCCCGATGGGTAACATAAACAAGGGAACAATCGAGTATCCTGCCAACCTGCCCTGGAAGGGGATTACCCCGCTTGCTGACCTTTTCAGGCGCCATACCGGCTTGCCGGTTGTTGTGACAAACGATGCAAATGCTGCTGCTGTGGGAGAAATGGTTTTCGGAGGCGCAAAGAAAATGAGGGATTTTGTAGTCATAACCCTGGGAACAGGGCTTGGCAGCGGATTTGTAACTGACGGTAAGCTTTTATACGGTCACCAGGGGTTTGCAGGAGAACTGGGTCATATTACCGTTCATGCCGGGAAATCGGACCGCGAATGTGATTGCGGGAAAAAAGGATGCCTCGAAACTTATGTTTCAGCAACCGGACTTAAGCGGACACTTTTGAAAATTCTTGCCGACAGCATTCAACCAAGCGAACTTCGGAAATACAGCTTTAATGAACTTGACTCAGAAATGATACATGAAGCCGCAAAGCGAGGTGATGTGCTTGCCAGGAGAGCTTTTGAACAAACCGGGAAAATGCTCGGGATCAAACTCGCCGACGTGGTAGCTCATACAAACCCTGAGGCAATATTCCTTTTCGGTGGCCTTGCAAGGGCAAAAGAACTGATCTTCAAACCTGCAAGGGAGGCGATGGAGGAGAATCTTCTTTACATCTACAGGGGAAAAGTCAAACTTCTGCCATCGGAGTTAAGTACACAGAATGCAGCAGTACTTGGTGCAAGTTCATTAATATGGTCTCTTAAAGAATCATGATCAGGATATTAATACCCGGCGATATTGCTAATTTCGAGCAAATACTGAACCACATTCTCGGGGGCATCTTCATCGTAATTATTTTCTCGGTTGCCTATGCTTACCTTAAACCCCATCAGCTCCACAAGCGCCGGCTCCTTTCAACCCTGATCCTTAAACTCAGCTACCTGTTTTATGTACTTGTGCTGTGCATAATAGTATACCTTTCAACCCTTGTGAAGGGCGGTCTTGACAAGGTGTTTTACGGGATCGAGTTTTTTGCATTCCTGATTGTCCTTTTTGCTCCTACAGTAGGGATCTTTGCCAGGAAACTGAGTCATTTCAGTAAAAAAAGGGAAGGGTATAATTACTTCTTTACGGTAGTTAACCTGCTGTCGGTAATCGCTATACTTGTAATGTACTTTGTTTAAAAAGCTGCAGATTTTGATAATTTAATTCATATCTTACCTTTATTTTAACTAAAACCTGAATCAATGATCAAGGAACGACTGATAGGTTATATTGAACAGAGCATAAGGCTCAACTGGGAAAAGGAAGCTCTTTCCAATTACAAGGAAAAGGGATTATCGTACAAGGAGATTGCCGGGAAGATGCTGAAACTGCATTTGATGTTCAGGGATGCCGGCCTCCGGGAGGGTGACAAGGTTGCTCTTGTCGGCCGGAATTCGGCAAACTGGTGCGTTGTTTATCTTGCCACGGTGACTTACGGAGCAGTAATTGTACCGGTACTTCCTGATTTTAAACCGGAAGACCTTACAAACCTCATAAACCATTCAGATGCATCACTCCTTTTTGCAGATGACAAGATTTACGAAACACTCGACAGCAGCAAGATCCCTCAGATAACCGGAGTGGTTTCCCTTGATGACTTTTCAATGGTCACTGCTCAGAAAACTGACCTGAAAAGAAAATACCTGGCACTTGATGAGAAATTTCTGAAGGCCTACCCTGCTCTGAAACAGGAGGACGTGAAATTCTCGGATATTACAAATGACAAGCTTGCTGTCATAAGCTATACAGGAGGAACAACAGGTTTTTCGAAAGGAGTGATGCTTTCGCACAACAGCCTGGCTGCCAATATACGCTATGCACAGGCCAATATGCCGCTTGAATCGGGCGATCCGGTTGTATCGTTCCTGCCTCTTGCCCATACTTACGGGTGCGCATTTGAATTCCTCTTTCCCTTTACGTACGGATGCCACATAACAATCCTTTCAAAAACGCCTTCTCCCCAGATCATCGTGCAGGCATTCAAGGAGATCAGGCCAAGACTTGTCCTTTCGGTCCCCCTGGTGATCGAAAAGATCTTCAAAAAGCAGCTGCTTCCGGTAATTGGCAAGCCTCACATGAAAATCCTTCTTGCAATACCCGGAGTGAACAGGATCCTCCATAAAAAGATCAATGCCAAACTTACCGAAACCTTCGGCGGAAGATTTAAAGAGATAGTAATTGGCGGCGCTGCCTTTAATCCTGAGGCGGAAAAGTTTTTCAGGAAAATAGGGTTTAAATTTTCGGTAGGTTACGGCATGACCGAGTGCGGCCCTCTTATAAGCTACGCCTCATGGGACACAACAAAGCTCGGCGCTTCAGGCAGACCTGTTGATACGCTTGAGATTACGATCGATTCGTCCGATCCGCAGAAAGAAATCGGAGAGATAATCCTCAGGGGTGAGAGTGTGATGATGGGTTACTATAAGAATGAAAAAGCAACCAGGGAGATAATTGATGAAAAGGGATGGATGCATACCGGCGACCTTGGAATCATTGACAGGGAAAAGAATATCTTTATAAAGGGAAGAAGCAAAAGCATGCTGCTCGGTCCCTCGGGAAAGAATATATTCCCTGAGGAAATAGAAGCTGTCATAAACAATATGGATTATATTTCCGAATCGGTTGTGATATCGGAAGATAACAAGCTTGTGGCACTTATCTATCCCGATTTTGAAGCGATCAAGAAGGAAAATATTTCAGTGGAACAGCTCCAGTCGATCCTTGAAGAGACCAAAAAGAGAGTAAATGAACGTTTACCGGATTTCATGGCGGTAAGCAAATTAAGGCTTCATAATGAAGAGTTTGCAAAGACGCCGAAGAGGAGCATACGAAGGTTTTTGTACACTAAGGGATAACACCCCCCAGCCCCCGGGGAGGGTCTACCCCCCAGCCCCCGGGGAGGGTCTACCCCCCAGCCCCCCTGAAGGGGGGTTGAAATCAAGAGGGTGTATTAAGCCCCCTTTAGGGGGTTGGGGGTAGACTAAGTTGGGGGTAGATTAATTTGGGGGTGACTAATCTGGGGTAAACCTTGATTTTATGAATCGTTACGTACTCATTGTCGCAGGAGGTTCAGGTAAAAGGATGGGGCCCGGAATCCTCAAACAGTTCCTTGAGCTTTCAGGCAAACCGGTTCTAATGCGCACCATTGAGAGGTTCTGGTCATTTGATCAGGCAATCAGTATAATTCTTGTAATTCCGGAAGATCAGTACGGATACTGGGAGGAGCTATGCAGGAAATACTCATTCCGGATTCCCCACATTATTGTGACAGGCGGTCCCACACGGTTTGATTCAGTCAGGAACGGACTTGAAAAGATCAGTGAAAAATGTCTTGTTGCAGTACACGACGGGGTAAGGCCGAACGTAAGCACAGAAACGATTAAAAGATGTTTTGATGCTGCCGGTAAATTCGGCAATGCAGTTCCTGTAATAGAGCCGGCTGATTCTGTAAGAATTATAACCGAACAGGGGAACATGCCTGTCAACAGGCACTATTTGAGGATTGTACAGACACCCCAGGTATTTGATTCGGAACTTATAAAAAAAGCTTACCTGCAGGAATATAATCCCGGTTTTACAGATGACGCCTCACTTTTGGAAAAAACAGGCGAAACCATACATCTTGTTGACGGGAACAGGGAAAACCTGAAAATCACAAATCGCGGCGATATTGAAATAGCCGAAACACTGTTCCCGAACATTTTCTGACTTTCACTGTAATTTGTATATTGCACGGAATTAAAATTCTGCCTGAAATGAAAATCAGATATATCGGACTGTTTATAACGCTCATCGTTTTTACGGGTTGTGCGGAACTGCTGAATGTCATGCAGTCATCTGTGGCAGTTCCCCTTACCGAAGATGAAGTTGTCAGCGGACTTAAGGAAGCCCTGGCGGTGGGGGCAAAAAATGCGGCCGGCAGGCTGTCGGTTGAAAACGGATATTTCGGAGATGCTGCCGTAAAGATCATGCTTCCTGATGAGGCAAAAACAATAATCGACAATATTTCAAGGATTCCGGGTGGGGAACAGCTTGTCGAGGACGTTATTCTAAGGATAAACAGGGCGGCTGAAGATGCCGCAAAAGAGGTTGCCCCGATATTCGTAAACAGCATCACATCGATGACTGTCAGAGATGCTTTCAATATTCTGAGAGGGGCCGATAATGCCGCCACCTCCTACCTCAAAGCAACCACTTACAGTGAACTGCATATACTTTTCAAGCCGAAAATACAGAACTCTACCGAAAAGAAGATCATCGGCAATGTTTCCACCAAAGATTCATGGGTTGCACTTACCGGGAAATGGAATTCCGCAGCCAACTCCCTGGCCGGCAAACTTGCCGGGCTTAAGCCCGTGAACACTGACCTTGATGAATATCTTACAGGGAAAGCCCTCGAAGGCATGTTTTCAAAAGTGGAGATTGAAGAACTGAAGATCAGGAAAGAAATATCGGCAAGAGTGACCCCACTGCTTAAGAGGGTTTTCGGTTCTCTCGATAACAAATAAGGAAAGTGAACCAGTAAAGAGATGTTTGAACGGGCCATTATAAAACACAAGGAGCTCGAGGTAAGGGTCTCCGATCATGCAAATGACGGGATGCTTGATATCCTGAATCATGCTGTCCAGGGTTCCGAGGGGGGACTGAGGTTTCAGCTTCAGAATATTCCTTCGAGAATAGCGGCTTACGGGGATCAGATAAGGTTTGTTTCACTTTACTTGAAGAACAGGGTTACAGGAACTGTAGGATCGTGTTACAGGATTACGGGCCAGGGGAATCTGCAATACCCCTCTTCCTATTTGAGATATCTTGCTTTTGATTCTGTTTACCAGTCGGATATCTCCAGGAAAAGGAGAAATATAGAATTCATCAGGCCTGAAAAGGATGACACTTTCAAGCAAAAGACGCTTGAGATATTCAGTAAGCCCCATCTGCTCGATTTCAAGGAAATCAGGGAAAACGACAAGCATATAATGTATGCTTTTGTCGAAAGCATGAATGAAAGGTCAAAAAACCTGATTCATCAGGTGGGCTATGAATACATAAGGTCGTTCCTTACTGTTGCCTTCAGCAGGTTTTCCCCAAAAACCGACGGCAGAGTGACAAAAATCACATCACAGGAAGAAAGGGAGAAAATGAAATCACTTCTCCTTGAATATTACAGGGATTATTCGCTTTTCAGCCTTGAATATGCTTTTCATGGTGATAATTACTATGTCCTGAAGGAAGGAGGCGAGATCATTGCAGGTGCCAGCGCAATACCCTCAGCGTATAAGATCTATGATATGCCGGGTGTGTGGGGTTGGATTTACATGAAGGTACTCCCGAGGGCGCCCTATTTCAAAAGACTTTTTCTTCCCGAACAGTTCCGGCATATTGTTTTTGATGCGATTTACTGCAGGAAAGGCAGGGAAAAAATGCTTGCGAGCCTTTTTGAGTCAGTGTGCGCCACGGAAGGTTATTACACGGGATTGACCTGGCTCGACGACCGCAGCGAACTCTACGACAGGCTGAGGTCGGGTGTGAAGATGGGTGCGCTGAACCGGATGCTCAATGCAAAACCGGGACTGGTATACATAAGGTTCCTGAATCTGACCGAGAAGGAGAAGGAGAGTTTTTATGATGCTCCTGCATATATTTCAGGTTTCGATTTTTCTTAGGATCCTTTTACCACCCAGCCATTTTACCCCCAATCCTTTTACCCCGAATCCTTTTACCCACAACCCTTTTACCCCCCTGCCCTTTTACCCCCAACCCCCTAAAGGGGGCTTAACAAAAAGTCCCCTTTAGTGGAAACCCCCCTTTAGGGGGGGGGCAGGGGGGTAAAAGGGTTGGGTGTAAAAGGGCAGGGGGGTAAAAGGGTTGGGGGTGTTTCCCTTATCCTTGAAGAAGATTTCCAAGTATTGATCCGGCCTCTTTTCCCCTGTTTTTACCAAGAGGAGCCAGGGCTCTTATGAGCTTCCTTATAGGCATCGACTGAAGCCACACCTTTCCGGTACCGCGGATTGTGGCAAGGAATAATCCCTCACCTCCGAAAACCATCGATTTAAGGCTTCCGCTTGCCTCTATGTCAAAATCTAGCGACGGCTCATATGCAACAACGCATCCTGTGTCGATCCGAAGGGTATCGTTGTTCATCTGCTTTTCGATAACCGTTCCTCCTGCATGTATAAAGGCACGTCCGTCGCCTTCAAGCTTCTGAAGGATGAATCCTTCGCCACCGAGCAGGCCTGAGCCGATCTTCCGGTTCAGGGTCACCGAAAGCTTTGTTCCGTATGCCGCACAAAGAAACCCGTCTTTCTGAACGATAAGGCTGTTCCTTACCTGCGACAGGTCAACAGGAATGATTGTCCCGGGATAGGGAGCTGCGAAGGCAACCTTACTTTTACCATAACCCCTGTTTGTGAAATGAGTCAGGAAAAGGGATTCTCCTGTTATCAGTCTCGATCCGGCCGAAAGCAAAGTATCGAATAAACCCTTTTGGGGAGTGGCCCCGTCGCCCATTTTTGCTTCGAACGTGATTCCCTGTTCCATGTAGACCATTGTTCCGGCTTCAGCTATCACTGTCTCTCCGGGATCGAGGTCAATTTCCACGAACTGGATGTCTTCACCTAAAATCCTGTAGTCAATTCCGTGCGAGATCATAATTGGTATGTTTTAAAGGTTAACCGACTTGTCACCGAAGTTAAGATTAAAACTGATAGCAATAAATAGAAATTTAATATTATTTTTGCGGGTAACCGGGACGTTAGTTCAGTTGGTTCAGAACGCTTGCTTGACAGGCAAGAGGTCACTGGTTCGACTCCAGTACGCCCCACCCACAAAATCCTCCTGATACTGGAGGATTTTCTTTAGATTGAGTTATGCCCTTTAAAGACCCTCGAATTGCCGATCGTTTCCAGGTGCCCTTCCCATGTGAGCCTGTCGCGGCCCAATCCGTTTATCGTTGCCCTGGCCGATCCGTTTGCCGAGACAGTCATGGCAACGGCATAGTGCCCGAGATTTGTAAGCAGGCTGAATTGCAGATTGTATGACAACCTTTTCTGATCTTTAAAAACCGTCCATTTACCTATCGATCCCTCAGCAGTCACTCCTCCGACACCATTGTATCCCATACTCCAGTTTGATCCGGTCTGAAGAATTCCGGTTTCCTTATTGATCTTAATGAAATTAAGCGTCGGGGAGACAATTACCCTGTCACCGTATCTGTTCTGAAGATAATCTGCCACAAGCACGAAACTCTTTGAATGGAGAAGAGAATCGAGTATCCAGAAGTTGGCTTCAAGCTGCGCTTTTCTCACCTCCTTCATTTCCTGACGGGTCAGCTTTCTCTCCTGGGAATAGCCGTTCAATGAAATAAGGAATATTCCCAGAATCCAGAAGAGGCTCACCAGTTTATATTTTATTGTTTTCATAACCTCTGATTTTAGTACTTACAGGATAATGCAAATTATGTACCATTCCCTGAAAACAAAGAATTGTATTTGACATATTGTAACTAATAAGTACTTAAAGCTTGTTGTACGCCTGGAATTTTAATAAATCGACTTAGTGATTCTTAGCGGCTTTGTGCCTTTGTGGCATTTCTTTTTGCCCCTAAGACACTAAGGCGCCAGGTTTCACAAAGAAAGGGCATCATGCTGTCTGTCAGGCTATTGATAAACTTTGATATAATCGACTATCATGTGCTGCGGGAATACGGTGGATTGATCCGGAGAACCGGGCCAGTTGCCTCCTACCGCAACATTGCAGATTATGAACTGGGGAAGGTCGAAAGGGAATTCCGGTATTTCTGAACGGTTAAGTGAAAAGAATTGCTGCCTGTCGACCATCCAGACCAATCTGTTAGGTGTCCAGACAATGCTGAACACATGAAATCCGGAACTGAATTTGGCGTTTGCCAGAGTGAATGAGTTTGTTCTGCTTACGTGGCCATTTGAATTCCAGTGGACGGCTCCATGGGAAACTGAAGGTTGATGACCGAGAAGTTCCATAATATCAATTTCACCGCACCTCGGCCAGCCGACTGTTACGAAATTTGATCCAAGCATCCATAAAGCGGGCCAGATTCCCTGGCCTTCAGGCAGTTTGGCACGGATATCAATCCTGCCATATGTAAATTGTTTTTTACCCTGGGTATTTATCCTTGCGGAGGTGTATGATCCCGGGGCTGGATTGAGAGCAGTGATATGCAGGTAACCGGTATCGAGGCGGACATTTCCTGCTGCATTTGTATAATTCTGAAGTTCATTATTCCCCCATCCGCCTGCTCCCTGTTCATAATTCCAGATTGTGGTATTCAGGGCGAATGTTTCAAACTCTTCCGACCATGCAAGATTTTTGAAATCAACATTGAGTATTTTGACGGTGATCCCTGATTTTGACAGTTTTCCATTTACGGGATTGCTGAATTTAATAGTGAAATAAACGTCCTTTTTTCCAGCTGTGTCCGGAAGGACATTAATGCTTATCCCCTTTACAAGTTCACCCGGCTGAAAAGTCAGCTTGCCTGACGTTACTGCAACATAATCCTTTCCTGCAATGGCAGTGCTGTCGGCTGTATTATAATCAACACTTACAGGCGAATCGCTTTCAAATGAAAGGTAGACAGGCACGCTTATTGAGCCGTCGGGATCATCCTCTGCAGCAGAGTTGTAATCGCCGCTGAATAATAGCTGGGGTGATTCGGAGGAACCCCGATCCTTGCAGGATCCAAGCATTAATAACTGTAGAAGGATTATCAGGATGGAATAAATGTTAACTTTCATAAAAATATCATTTTTGTTGTCTGACTCACCCGACGAATTTAGTGCTTTTTGACGTAATATAAAATTGCAGAATTGAAGCCCTGTGAAAAGAGAGAGTTCGCGGCTTCAAATTAGTTATGGACAGTCAGATATTTACCACAAGCTTTTGTGTAAACAGTGTCAGATTGCCTGATCCCATCTGTACTATATAGATCCCATCCCTGAAACTGATCGGGATCTGAAGGTCAGTTGTCTCAGGATCCATCTTTTCCTCAAAAACCACTTTGCCTGTCAGATTGAGTATCCTTATGAAATCGGGTTTCATTGTTGCGTCATCTATCCTGATATTGAATGATTCACGGGCAGGATTGGGGAAAAGCTTAACTGGCTGTTCCTCATAGGATAAGGGGCTCCGGTGCCTGAATCCGAATACCTTGAATTCGGAGATGTGATTCCAGCTGTCTGAAGAGTTTGAGTGCCCCACCAGCTTGATGTACCTGAATTCTGACTGTGCCTTTGATGCGGGGAAATCAAATATATGCAGATCCCCTGAAAAGCCGCAGGAGGCCGACTTGATAAGAATCGGCTCCCAGGTTAACTTGTCCTCCGATCCGAAAATGTCAAACCAGGCTTCGGCCTTTTGCCCCGGCTTGAATGCGATCTTGACATGCTGTACGCTGAAAAGCTCTTTCATTTCCATCACAAGCCACTGCTCATCGCCATTAGCCGACCACATGGTCCCGATATTCCCGTCAAGAATATTGTAGGGGTAGTATGGCGGCTGAAAACTGCTGGCTTCAATATTTATTACCTCTGCAAATTCAAGCTCCGGTTTATAGGGAATGATTTTAACAGGGACTACCTTCGACTGGGTGATCTTCCCGTCGCTGATCCTGAGTGTGAATTCGATTGTCCGGGGTGTGCTGACCATCGGGCTGAGGAATCTTATCTTTGAACCACTGGCCGAAGAGACGGAAACGTTCGAAGGAATTACCCATGAATAGGTGAGGTTATCCTTGTTTGGATCGTAGCTTCCGGTGGCATCAAGCTCTCCGACAAAACCTGACAGGTTTTCAGAAGCATACTTTATCATTATCACCGGAGGAGTGTTGACCACAACAGGCGGAGGTGTAACGACTGGAGGCGGAGTGACCACGGGTGGAGGAGTTACCACAGGAGGAGGCGTTACAACGGGAGGCGGAGTAACTACAGGTGGAGGTGTAACTACCGCGGGAGGATGGATTATTGCACCTGCCTGCCAGGTACCGTTCTGGTCGGTTGTTGCAGGGGCTTTTCCTGCAATCCAGGCGGCCGATACTGATAATCCGGTCTGCCATGCTGCTCCGAGGTTTGTTCCGTAATCGAGCCTGGCCGATGGAACAAAGCCGGTGGTGTTGTTGAAATTCGGATTCTTCACCACGGAGTGCTGATCATAGCCCATAGCCTGCCACTCTGCAAACGTCTTTTTTGATCCGTCGACTGAAAACACCGGCGACCCCGATTCACAGTAAAACACATTATAGTCGCTCTCAAAATTTGTCAGGCAGCCGCTTTCTATCGCAATAACGGGAATCTGGTATACCGTATAGAAAATATTGTTCTTGATTTTCGCTCCTGTCGATGGTGGAGGGATTGCCCTGTCCCGATTTACATCTATAAATATGACTGACCCTGACGGGAGGTTTGAATAAAAGGTGTTGTTATAAACCTGGACACCGTTTATCCCTTTCATCCTCAGGGCGAGTTTTGCATTCTTCACAATGTTATATGCTGCGCCGTAACCTGAGGAGTAAGTCATATTGGATCCGGCATCTGTCCCCGATTTGAAAAGGATACCGTAGGGAGTTTTATCAAGATAATTATACCTTACGGTATAGTTGATATTGTATCCAATGAACATCCCGTGAGTTATTGATGCCGCATCCGTTCCGTTCCAGGTAAGTTTGTTCCCGGTAATTACAGCTCCGTCAAGATTGTTGTTTGTTGAAAGCGGTACTTCGTCACCCGCCTGGAGAAGGTAACCGGCTGAATTGACTGATGTAACCAGGTTGTTCCTGAAAGTGAGTGAGCTCCTGACATCCCTTGGAATATTGATTCCCTCCCAGGTGCCGGAAGTGGTGTTGTTTACAGTAAGCCCCTCATTTAGAATAACTACCTGCGACAACAACAGGTATGGTATTACCGAAAGAAATATAAGGAGTATAATTCTTCTCATAAAAACTGATATTTGACTTAATTGGCACTGACATTTATAAAACGGCAAATTTCCCGTTTTGTTATGTGCCGGGGACTAATGTCAGTTTCCCCATCAAACCGGCGGCAAAATTAGGGTTTTAATTTTAAAGTGGAAGTAAAACCTGCTTTTTATGGTCAATTTGCGTAACCATAAGGATATCCCCTGCCACAGGCGGGAGTTACCCCCTGCTCCCTAAAGGGGGTTTTCCCCAGGCAAATTATGCCCTGGCGCCCTGACGCTTCGGTCAGGACAGGCCTAAAGGGGATTCGCCAAAATGCTGATTTCGACCCCCCTTCAGGGGGGAAGGGGGGTGAAACCAGGCGGTTCCAGTATACTCTTTATTCCCCGAACAGTGTCCACTCCTGGCCCGGCATATCCCTCAGGAAATCTTTCTGAAAGCTGAATTCAGGGTGAGCCGCAAGGAATTTTTCCGCAAAAAAGGGCTGACCGCATGGATGCCCTATTATTGCCCAGAGCTTCATATCCGATGCCAGGCGACCGTCTGTTGCCTTTCCCTGGACTGCTCCGGCAGGGTTGAATGAGGGCCATCCCATATCGGGCGATCCCATCTCATCTTCATCAAGATGCCCGCATAGTGTAAGGCTGCTTGCCTTTTCGGTCTTTCTCCATGTGTCGTAATGGTCTCCCATGAATTTCATGGCTGCATTTACATCGATCTTTCCCCTGTTCTCATTCATTATCTGCTTCCATCTCGCCTTGCGGGCATTGGGAGATGTACTCATGACTGTCGAATCGTATGTAGTCTCCTCCCTGATCAGCTTGTTGTGGACGGGAAAATTTGCACCGACAAAATATCCGTCAGTTGTCCTTTCAAGGAACTGGTTTTCAAGCCCGAATTCAAAACGGGCTATCTCCCCGGTTTTATTGTCACCGATAAGCCAGTCGTTTGAATACCCTCCGTTATTGTCCTCTTTCATCACAGCCACCCACTCGTCGATTGTTGAAGAATACTGGATCGCTTCCCGTGCCCTCACAAATTCGGCAACACCACCGGGATCAAAACCCTTGTACTGGGTTATGGTGGTTTCAGTCACTATAAGGCCTGCACTGTTTATGTTGAAATCATCACCGCTGTGGATGAAACCGGGAAGGGCATCCATTATTATCCTGTGACCGTTTTCAGGTACAATATTCAGTATTACGTTCCAGCGCTGGCCGATCACATACTCGACCCAGTTATTGTGTGCCATCACGATCTTGCCGTCTTTGGTCCAGGAGCCGGTGGCGGCGATGGCGCTGCAGTGACCCGGAGGTGTCGGATCGGGAGCATCCGGATTACTCTGTGCATCGAGCCAGGGAACATAATACCACGACATTTCAAGAATGGAGTTCATTGCAATGAGATCTTTTCTGTCGACACTGCCTTCGCCATTTTTCGCATTGACTCCGGCAACTATTCCGTCGATCTCCCTCTGATACTCCATGGGGATCTTGTCCCAGAACATCAGTGTTGACTCATCGCGATAGAAAGTCCATGCCCGGCCGGTGGTATTCTCATTAAGCATCGACATTGCACCGCGGAGGTCTATTATCTCATCTGCAAGAAGATATCCATGCTGGTATCCGATAACTTCAGGAGCGCCTTCAAGATGAATGTTTATCCAGCCGTTCTTTTCCGTCCGCGAACTGTTTTTCATCATCTCCTCATGCGACGGGGAGACTTTACCGGGTTTCGGATTATTACAGGTACAAATGATAAGCAGACTCGTCAGGATGACGGACAAAAGCCGGATTCTTTTCATGATTTATAACTCCCTGATCTTGATGTTTCTGAACCAGATTGCATATCCATGGTCCTGAAGGCCGATATATCCCTCTTTTGCAATCCCTTCAATGAATCCCGGGAAGGTTTTAAACTTGCTGTTTGCAACCATTGCATCCCATTCGGGTGTCCAAAGGGTATATTCGACAACCTTCACCCCATTCTGTATGTGGGTCACCTTGCCGTCTTTCACCGAAATGACTATCGTGTTCCATTCACCGGCCGGCTTTACGGTTTTGGGATCGGCTGGCAGCATATCGTACAGCGAACCTGCAAGATGGCTGTCGATCTTATTGTCGGTGGCATCGATGTTATCAAGAACCTGGACCTCCGGAGCTGCATAGTAAATGGCCTTTCCCGGGACTTCCCTCACATTGTAGAAGATACCGGAGTTGCCCATTTTGCTTGTATTCCAGTCGATCGAAAGCTCAAAGTTCCTGAATTTTTTCGGAGCATAGATTATATCCCCGTTCGCTCCCTGACCCGGTTTTTTGTCCGGAGCAGTGAATACCTTCATGGCATTATCCTCAATGACCCAGTTTTTGGGCATTTCGGTTCCGTTGCACTGCCTCCAGCCTGTAAAATCCTTACCATTGAAAAGCAGGGTCCATCCCGCCTTTTTTTCCTTGCCGGTGAGTTTGTTGACCTTTTGGCCAAAGGAAGAAGAGGTGAGGATCAAAGATGATATTAAGACAACAGACAGAAACATATTCTTTCTCATAGTATGTGTTTTTGATTGTTAAATTCCATTGTGCAAATTAGTAAAATAATTGTTTACGGGTTAATAAATCGAATTGTATTTATGGAACCGCTCCGCGGTAAAATATTCATGATTATGAACGGTTTCTATCATTGATGGAATCGCTCCGCGATTCAAGGGGAAGGAAGTCCCGTTGGGACTTGACATTTGTAGCGGGAATTCATGCAGGGACTACCCGTACTTGGCGAGACTTCATGCTGGGACTACTCTTTCATGGCTGGAGGTTACGTTGGGACTGTTCACTTTCATCAATGATGTCCCGCCCTTTCAGGGCTGAGCATCAAGAGTGAGGCGCTACCTCCGGTTCCACCGGAGGTTATTCACATACCGCCACTTTCGTGGCGAGCGGTCCCGTTGGGACTACCAAAGAAAGAAAAGTACCTATATTGATAAAATAGCCCCGCGATTCAAGGGGAAAGAAGTCCCGTTGGGACTACCTGAGAAGAAAAGTAAAGAGTCATAAAGAACAAAAAGAAACGCAGGAAGCGTTTCATCAATGCTGGCAAATGAAATCGAAAATCTCTCCGAACACCGGAGGTGTTCTATGATTCCTTCAGCCTAAAATAATAGTCGTTTTTTTGTAAGAATAACTGCCTGACTACCAAAATAGTTGTATATTTACATACTAAGAATAAAACGACGCACGACGCACGACGCACGGATTTATTCTTCCGTGCGTCCTGAGCCGTGCGTCCTGCGTCCTCTTAATATTTAACTAAATAAAATATAATCATGCATCTTACCAAGGCAGAAGAACAGATCATGCAGATTCTCTGGGACATGAAGAGCGGAATCGTAAAGGATATCCGGCTCAGGTTCAGCGAGCCCAGGCCTGCAAGAAACACCATATCGACAGTTGTGCGGGTCCTTGAAAGAAAAGGCTTTATCGGTCACAAAGCCTATGGCAACACGCATCTCTATTTTCCTCTGGTTTCAAAGGAGGAATATTCAAAGAGCCAGCTTCACAGGCTTCTGGATGGCTATTTCAATAATTCATTCCCCGCGCTTGCTTCATTCTTTGTCAGGGAAAAGGATCTGTCGGTAAGGGAGCTTGAAGGAATGCTTGAGGACATGAAGGAAGATCTGAAAAAGAACAAAAAGAAGAAATAATTGAGACATTTACTGTTTGGCAGGGATTTTGCTCTTAGCCTGTCAATTACTCTTTAATATTAACCTGGCAGAAAGCAATTTGAAATGATGAAAAAAATGGTTGGATCACCTTACAGAATGATTAAAATCCTTCTTGTTTTACCGGTATTTGCAATTGTTCTCAATGCATTTGCCACTACAGAAAATCCTTATACGAAGTCTGCAGGACCGGGAATAGGACCTGTTCTTTCTTCCGTGGCGTTTGAGAAAGAAGCCAAAGGTATTGTTGTGGATGAGCAAGGCAATCCTCTGGCAGGGGTGAAAATACTTGTTTCAGGGAGTATCAATGGAGCGACAACAGATTCAAAAGGCAGATTTTCAATAAAAAAGATACCTGACGGATCATCAATGATTTTTTCCCTCGAGGGGTATAAATCATATATGCTTATGCCGCTGATTTCTTCAAATTACGCACTTCGTATCACACTGGTGAAAGATCCTGATTACAAGAAACCAATCTCCGTGAGGACCAGTGACGGATCAGATGTTAGGGCTCTAATTGTTGTTGACGGTGAGGTCGCGGAAAACGGACTGAATAAAACGGATCCGGATGCAATACTTTCAGTGAATGTTCTAAAAGATGAAGCCGCGATTGCCAAATATGGTGATAAAGGCAGGGACGGAGTTATTGAAATTACTACGAAGAACCCGAAAGCAGAAAAGGGAAAATAGACTGGATTTAGGAGCTGTTTAAAAAGTCCTTCCCTTTTGGTTTACCCCTAAATCCCCTAAAGGGGACTTATTGGTAAACAGGCTTCCAAAAACCCCCTTTAGGGGGCAGGGGGTAAAAAGATGGATGAGATAAGACAGGATTCGACTTTTTAAACAGCCCCGGGGTGGATGGAGTTGAGGGGGTTGGGGGGTGGTTACTCCTCCGTCGTCAGAAACGCTGCCCTTACCGATGGGGGGCATGGTGAATCGAGTCCCTTAACCGCTCTCCAGATCACTTCATTGAAATCAAAATCATTTACCCTGTCCTCCACGCTGAAGTCGAAGGTTTCGCTCAAAGCCTGCCATTGGTTTTCAGCCTTGTTTTTATCATTGAGATCCACATTGCTGGGCCTTGCCTTATAGGGCGGATGATCAGCCGTGTTATTGAAGCACCTCCACAGCGAATTTGCCGCAGCATCATATTGGGTCATCGGCGGCAGACCCAGTATCAGCTCCATTGTCCGGAGAAGCGATGTTGTGGTATAGGGTGTATGATCAACAAATCCCTGTTTTACAAAACCCCCTGCAATAAGGGCAACGCTCCGGTGGGCATCGACATGATCGGGTCCGTTCTGGGCATCATCTTCAACTGAGATAACAAGGCTCTCCTTCCATATCGGACTGTGGCTAAGGTAATCGAGGAACATTCCCAGCGCAAGGTCATTATCGGCGACATGGGCAAAGGGGGTAGGCTTGTTGAGGCTTAGTCCTTCCGTATGGTCATTGATGAACCTGAGACTATTGAACTGAGGAACGGCATTAATTGATAGAAGCGAATCAAAATCGCGCTTCCATTGCCTGAACCGAACGGTATCCCTGACCGACTGGACCCATGGGGTGAAATACCTGCAGTAATTATTCTGAAGTACCGGGATTGCGGGACCGTCATCCCTTACAAATTCACCATATGTGCGATATGTAACACCAGAACGCTTGCAGAGATCCCAGAAAAATAGCTTGCTGTTTGCAATTTCCCTGGCTCCCTCACCGGGATATGAACCCCCCCTTCCCCCATAGCTTGTCGGCCAGTTTTTCTCAAGATAATCAGTAGCATAAGCTCCCATTGTCCAGTTGTGACCATCGGCGCTCACTTCGCCATTCACATAGAAATTATCGAGAAGCACGAATTCCTTTGCTATTGCATGGTGATTCGGGGTGATTTTTTCGCCGAACAGTGTCAGGTTTGGATCCCCGTTGCCTTCAGGAATGTCGCCAAGGACCTGATCGTAGGTACGGTTCTCTTTAATTACATAAAACACGTATTTGATAGGAGAGGGATCCCCGACTTTCCGGGGAATCGGATTTCCGGCGATGCCCTCAGATGTAAGCTCCTTTTCCTTGGTGTACGGAGTATTGGCGTAAACAGCTTTTGACAGAATGCCCAGACTGGCTTCATCAGGAGTTTCAATAATGTTCATGGTCCCCCGGAACAAACCTCCTATGTACTGGACTTTTACAGTGTGTTCCTTTCCTCCTTCCTGGTAAACGACATTCTCACCTCTCCTTACCGGATTCGGGCCATATGGATTTGCCAGGGACGTCATTCCTTTACCGTTGCTTACAAGTATCCTGTTTTTTGCTACCCTTACACTTGTCGGGTACCATCCTGCCGGAATGAAACCTTTCCCCTTGCTTCTTCCCGGAACGGAAACATCGAACACCGCAAGGCAATTATTATCAGCATTTGCGATATAGAGTGTTTTTTCATCACTGCTAAGGGCAACACTGTTTGTTGTTGAACCGATCGGGGCATCGGGATAAAGAGCTGCGTTGAGAGTTTCGATGACTTTATTCTGCCTGGTGTCGATTACGGATACATTATTGTCGTTTGCATTAGCTACAAACAAATAATTGCCGTTTGTACCGATGCACATATCGTTCGGATTATCCCCGACAGCGATGGTTCCTGTTATCTTTTGCTGATATGTGTCAAAGATCACAACCCTGTCACAGCCCCAGCAGGTGGCATAGAGGGTTTTCCTGTCGGGCGACAGTATGCATGTATATCCTTCACCTCCAAGATCTGTCTGCGATACAATACTTTTTGTTATAAGGTCAACTGCATAAAGGGAGTTGTTCTCCTTTGTGACAACATAAAGCACTTTTTTCTGATCATCGAGAGCTATGCCGGCAACTGAGATCTTCTCAGGCCATGGTTTTCCAAGCCTTATTGTGTCTGAATTGATCAGCTCCTTTTTCCGGATAGTGTACCTGATTATAAAGTTGTCGTTTCCGCCTGAGGCATAAAGCGATTTCCCGTCATCCGAGAATACAAGGCCAAGCCACGATTTCCCGATAATTACCGAATCGGTAACAATCCCTTTTTTAATATCAATCAGCTGGATAGTCTGAGTGCTCTGCCCGTTGTTCGTAACTGCAGCCAGCTTCCTGTCGGGCGAAACTGCAATGTTAAGAGGCAGGTCCCCGAGGGGAACTATTTTTCCGACAGGGGTCAGCTGCCATCCGTTTGGAAGCAGAACACGTCGTGAGTCAATTTCCGGGGTCTGGGCCCTGACAGAATTTAAAACTGCAATAAGGATTAGGAATAATATGACCTTTTTCATCTGTTGTCGGATTTGGTATGTTTGGCGAATTTATTGAAACGGGTTTTAAGTACTTTCAAAGCATCTTTTTTCACATTAATAATAACGTCACCTGAAAAAGTGACAGGTTCCCCGTCGATATGGAACCTGGTTTCATCAGTTCGTATAGTCACCTTTTTTCCGGTCTTTATGTGAATATAGTATTTCGACCTGTTCATCCTTTTTGTAAAAAGTCTGAAGATGAATACCGGGAAGAGGAGCTTCGGGAATGGTTTTAACATTATTATGTCAAGGAAACCGTCGTTTGGAACTGCAGCCGGGGCAATAAATGCATTATTCCCGAATTGCCTGGTGTTGGCGGCTGTCAAAACAAAAAGATCTTCTGAGATCGTCTCTTCACCCTCAATTCTTATTTCGGCATGGAACGGCCGGAGTCTGATATAATTCAGGATGGTAACTCCGACATACGACCAGAATCCGCGGGTTTTAAGCTTGTCGAATGAATGTGCGACAAAGCTGTCGAGTCCTACCCCGGCTACGTTGAGGCAAAGATTATCGTTGATATTTATTACATCGGTGCTGAAGCATTCCTTTTTCTCGATATCCTTCAGAAGCAGCCGGATATTCGGCCTGAATCCGAGTTCCCGTGCAAATCCGTTTCCCGAGCCGATCGGCAGCACCCCGAGAAGCTTTCCGGTGCCTGCAAGCTGGCTTGCCACGGTATGGACGGTCCCGTCGCCGCCTGCTGCAACAAAGACATCATATTTATCAAAATTCTGTTTTATGAGTGTTCCGGATTCATCAATGCTTAATGATTTATAATACGACAGCTCATCCCGGCGGCGCTTAAGCTCCTTCGAAATTATGAATTTGACTGGCGGTATTCCTGCATAGGGATTCAGTATAAAGAGCGTTTTATTGACTGCAGGATCAGGCATAACAGGTCAGTGGCATTAGACAGGTAAATTTAATAAAAAATGCTTACTGAGCGGGATAATCGTATATAAGTGAAATTAAAGCAAATTTCCTGTTTGTCTTTTTTTTGTTGTAATTTGTATTTTGATTTTTTGGTTGAAATTCAGTTGTTCAACTGTCACAAATAATTGAATCAGCAAATGACAGAATCAAAGTTTTATCATTTTTCACCGGCCGGATTGTTTTACGGTGTCGAATCACTTGCCGAGGCTGTTACAGCCCTCAGGGAAGGAGGTTTCATCTGGCTCAATTATTATAAGCCGGAAAAGGAGGATCTGAATGTACTTATCGATCTCATAGGTATACATCCCCTGTCGGTCGAAGACTGTTTTGATGACAAACAGGTTCCGAAAATAGAACATTTCCAGAATAACTCATTTATTCTGTTCAACGCATTCTCATATGAGGATCAGACCCTTTACACCGATGAGGTTAATCTGTTCATCGGGAAGAATTTCCTGATAACCGTCAGCGGCCATAATTCAGAGGACAGACGACCCCTGAAAAATATTGAAGAGATAGTGGAGCACGATACAATCAATGCAAAAACGAGTCCCTCAATGCTGATGCATAAGGTGCTCGACTTTCTTGTCGATCAGAAGTACAGTTCGTTCGACACGATGGAGGATGAACTTGAAGAAGCCGAGGACCTCCTGGTTGAAAACGTTTCGGAATTCCAGCCAATGCAGCTAATTCGAATGAGGAGGAACCTGGTGATGCTGCGGAAAAGCCTTTACCATGAACGCGAAATACTTGTGAAGATCAACAGGCTTGATTGTCCGTTCATACCTGAAAAGACGCTTTTTGCTTTCCGTGACATTTATGACCACCTGGCAAAGTTTTTTGAACTAACCGAAACCTACCGTGAAATTGAAACCAGCTTAATGGAATTGTACACTTCTCTTCTCAACAATAAAATGACACAGACGTCGAATCAGACCAACGCTTCCGTTAAAAGGCTGACACTTATCACAACGGTATTCATGCCTCTGACTCTGATTGCGAGTATCGGGGGGATGTCGGAATGGACCATGATGACCGGAGGTGAGGCACACTGGAAATCCTCCTATACATTTTTAATTCTCGGAATGCTGATAATGGCGGCAGTTAACCTGGTACTCATCAAAGGACTCGAGAAAGGGAAATTTTCACGAAGTAAAAAAAAGCCTGATGAAGACTAACCTTCACCCGACATTTCTCTGTAGATCATAAGTATTTCATCCCTGTACTCCTCAGGAGCATCAAGCTGGCCCCATCCTGAATGATATTGCCATAATCCGTCGTATGCCGAATCGTGGTATGACCTTATCACATGAGGGATCTCCCGCTCTTTCAGCAACCCGTCAAGGAGATTAGCTTCAATCTCATTTTCCAGAACCAGTATTTTGATCGTCTTGCTCATGTGGAATTTATAATTAGTTATATAGTAGGTCGCAAAAGTAAATCTTAAAAGATTTAGCCCTGGCGTGCTTTGCGCCTTCTCAGCGTTCTTTGCGGTTAATGGATTTTATTCTTAAAGAGCTGGTTTCCTTCAGGGAATTATCACTCTCAGACCTGACTTTCAGATTAATTCTGGCTTTTCGCAATGCATTTTCTTCAAACGAAACATAAACAGGAATTTCTCCTTCTTCACCGGATTCAAGCGAAATGAATTCATTTAACAACATCACGGAACACCCGGTACCTTCTGTATCAACCGAAATCCGGTAAATATCGCTGTTCAGCCATCTCGCCGTATTCTGATGATGCAAAGACGGTTCCAATGCCGAAGGTTCCCCTGTGTTCCTGATTTTGAAAAAGACGTAACCTGTATTTCCACTTATCTTCCTGGCTTCAGGGGGAGTGATGGTGAATTCCCTTTTTTGCGGTCCCGTACCATCAAGCGATTTTACCCCGATTTCGTAAGACAGAATCCCGGCCTCATTTTTATTAACATCGATGATGTAGAAATGAAGTCTGTTTGCTTCATCCTGCCATTCGGACGAACTTCCGGAATTTGTTCCTGCATGGAACAATGCATCGTTAAGCTGCCTGTAATCCGCAATTGTCCTCATTACCTTTTCTCCGCCTGGTTTTATGTAATCGACCATATTTATATCTTCCGGGTGGGCGTCAATAACCCAGTTGAAGCAATTGAATCCGTTTGGACCTCCGTTACGGCTCTCCTTGTCCTTGTTTTTAGCAATCAGAACCCCGTTATCGGGACAGAAAGAGTCATAACCGATACGCTGGACAACTTCAAGGGAGTAGAAATCATAATTCGGAATTCCCGGGGAAAGAGGATTGACTGCCGGATCATCGGCGGGAGTCCTGTCGTGCGGTTCGGCACCGTCGAGCCTGACAATTATTCCGGCAAAAGTTCCTGGTAACAGCTCGACCGCCCTTGCCGACACAGTGGCTACAACCGGACCCGATTTTACTAGATCCTCGCGGCTAAGGGTAAGGACCTGGCTGTTCGCAATGAAACCGTTAACCATCCTGTTCCTGAGCATTAATCCGGCTGGCATTGATGCCCCCATGTTTGCCGGAACAACCCACCTCATATGGGGTCCGCCCGGTCCGTTGAAGGAACCGCGGTCCATCATGTCCCAGGGGCCTGAACCTACCCTTCTGTATGGCTGGACGTAGGGGTTGTTGTTGTTATCGCCGGTATCGAATGCATAATGGCCAAGCTCATGCGTTATTGTTCCTGAGTTTTCGCCCTGGCGTATCGAGGAGAGACCCCATTGCATCTGGCCAGCTTTCCATGATGTCCATGGCACATACCGTGTGGGTATCCATCGCGGCTTTGAAGTGTCGGGATTGCCCCATTCAACAGGGATGTCGTCCTGTGAAATGAATTTCATCTCACCGAACTCCTGCCATACACCGGTCTCATCATAACCGGCGTAGATCCTCAGTATTGCATCATATTGTGATTTTATGTCACCCTTATCTGCCTTCCAGAGTGCATCAACATCCGGCTCCATCCTGCTTTTTGCGACAGTGCCGTCGGGAGTCGAATTATTCTGGCGGTATTCATTAAGACCGTATTCCCAGAGGTTCTTCGGCATTCTGTAGGGGCCAAACGGATCAAGCGCCGTAATCCCGAACTTTCCCCTCGACTGTTCCATCCAGTAACCATTGATTGTCTGTCCGTGATTCACCGCTGAGGGCTTCAGCCAGAAGTCGGAATAGAACTGCGGAACATTTTCCCTTGCAACAGGATCGATCCGGGGGTTTTCGAACATATCCGAGTTTTTTGGCTGTGTTATGACAAACGGCTGATCGGCAAAATCAACTGCCACCAGGGCCATTCTGAATTTCCTTTCAGGAAGAAGCGACGGATCGGCCCAGTTCCTTCCCGGGATGGGGTGATAATCTTGCCATGTCATTTCATCCTGATCCTGAACAATCTGCCGATCGATCGGCTCCGGAGGGGTTAATAGCTGACCGGCGGATCTTAATATCCGGACTGGATTATTCCGGATCTGCTGTGACAGGCAACCCAGGCTGAGAAACAGAAGAATTAAAGCAGCAAGTGTTTTTTTCATAGGTTTGGTTTTTTTAACCACGGAGTTACACAGAGTGAAAGCACGGAGTTGCACAGAGTTTAAACTCAATACTGCCAGATTTGACATGTAATTACATTGTAATTACATTGTAAAACTCCGTGCTCCGTGTAAACTCCGTGCGACTCCGTGGTAAAAATATTTTATCTAAGTTAAAAAATTATGTGCCGTGGGGCTGATCCTATCTTATGCCAAACACCCTCGAGATATTGAATCCGAAATGAATATCCCCTTTACCCCAGCTCCCGGTTGTTTCGCCGATAAATCCCTTTTCGATCATTGCCACCGAATTTGTGAAGATCAGCTGAAAAACATGTCCTCCTGCTTCGATGTCAAAACCGATCGAAAGAGGGTTATAGACTTCGGAATTCAGATAGGTTCCGCGGTCGAAACTGTAATAGTATTCTGCATTGAGGCTGATCCTTTTGGCAAGATTCACCCTGCCCCCTGCGCCTGCCGCCCAGAGGATTCCGGGTTCAGTACCGGCAACATCCCGGCTTATTACGGTGGGCATCAGCTGGAGCGACAGATTCTGATTCAGTCTTCTTGCAACAAGTAGCTGTCCGGTAAATGCCGATCTCTCTGAAAAAGTATAATCTTCCGCAAATGCACCAGGCCTTACTGTCCTGTATGCCATCGAGGATAGCAAGGATACTGAAAGCGGGAAGCTTTTTTTACCCTGTGACTGGCGGGCCAGGGTGAATTTCGCAAAGCCGTCAAAAGTTTTTTCATAGGTTCCCCGGCCGATACCAGCCATCAGCCACTTCGTGATGCCGTATTCGAGGCTTAAATGGATATTGGCCTGATCGAGCCCGAAGAATTCATAAGCTCCGGAATTGAGCCGTCCGAACCTGTGTGATACCCTGAAATCAAGATCCCCCGGAGCCATCTTTTCGACTGAATGGCCGTTCATTATCCGTGTCGATTTAAATGTCGATCTGGGAAGGACGAAATCGATTCCGGTAATATCGGACAAATCATCCAGCAGGTTTTTAAGATCCTGCTGGGAATAAACGGAAGAGCCCCAGATCATAAGTAAAAGGAACATTGAAAATCTCTTCATTTTGTCATTTTTTTAGTTTACTGATAACCAGGTTATATTCATGTTCGAAATTCGGTGTGAATATATTTCTGTTCAGGTTCTCGCTTATTTCCTTCAATGGCCAGAACCTGCCTTCATCAATTTCGTCCCTGTTTATTTGCGGAGCGGTTTCGGATATTCCGGTAAATGAATAAACCAGTTCCCTTTCCCGTTTCGATTCCCATATATATTTCCCTGCAAACCGGTATTTGAAATTTCTGATACCAAGTTCCTCATCTGCTTCCCTTTTCAGGGCCTCTTCAGCGCTCTCGCCCGGGCTTACATGTCCGCCCACGGATGTGTCCCAGAATCCGGGCAGGAGGTCCTTTGTCATTGCACGCTTTTGCAGAAATACTTCTCCCTTGCCATTGAAGAGATGCATATGAACGACAGGATGAAGAAGCATGCTCTGTCCGTCATGGCATACACTTCGGAAGGCACAGGAGATTTCGTTGCCCTCTTCATCAACTACTGGGAACAGTTCCTCAGAGTCGGAATTCTTCATGATAAGACAAATGTAGAAATATTGATGGTTTTTGTTTCATAAATTTATTTAACCACGGAGTTTCACGGAGTTCCACGGAGTAGATCACGGAGTAAATTTATCCTAAAAGAAAACAGTGTAACTCAGTGCTCACTCAGTGCGACTCCGTGGTTAAAAAACACCACTTGGGGGGTTGAATGAGAGGTCGAGTATTTTAAATAAACATTTTATTGTATTCCCATCCTCATCCACAATTGTGAGAACATGTGTTCCTGCCCCGGCCAGAATCTCTGTCTGGTGAATATATTTCGTCGTTGCCAGATACTTTTCATCAAGATGCCAGAAGATCTTTTTTGAAGGATTCCTGTGAACAACTTCAGCGATAACCCTTGTCATCTCTCCGGTATGATCGCGGGGGATAAAGATTCTGATCCCCTGCGTAGGATAAATGAATTCCATTACCGGAAGTATTCCTCCGGGTGCACAACCTTTTGCAAAGGGCGGGAGCGGCCGGTATTCCGGATGTTTTTGCCTGAAGTAGTATTCCATTGCGGGAGGAAGTACAAACCAGGGTACATTGATGATTTCTGAAGCCGGAACGCAACCGGCAGTTACCTGTTTTGCGCGGGTCCTGTCGAGATGGATCATGATGTGATATGGACACGGCCCGCTTCTTAACCCATTGATGCATGCAGGAATCTCCTCCGTTTCAGGACAATCAGGACCGGCCCTGTATCCGCTCTGTTTGCAGACGGATATCATTGTCATGGCTTCAACCGGAGCACTGAACCATGGGGTGGAATTCATAATGCCAACCAGATCAAACAGTATGGGGGCGGCCGCAGTAATACCTGTAAGTCCTGGTCTCCCTTCGCCATCAGCATTTCCTGCCCACACTCCAATTACATATTCCGGAGTTGTTCCCACAGCCCAGGCATCCCTGAACCCGAAGCTTGTTCCCGTCTTCCATGCCAGTTCGGGGGATGTGGCGAAATATTGCCATCCGGTCTCGGTTTCCGGGCGGTTCACTTTCCGAAGTGCCTCATAAGTCAGCCATACCGACCCTGCCGAAAGGGGAGGGTTTGCTTCAACAACTTTCTCTTCCTTTTCACTTTTATCTGAAAGAAGCATTGGGGGATGATAATCCTCCCTGACGTATCTCTTTTCTGCGTTGTATCTTCCAAGAACCCTGCTCAGGGATGCATAAGCACCTGTCAGTTCCCACAATGATGTCTCCCCGCCTCCCAGTATAAGTGAAAGCCCATAGTGACCGGCTGGCTTATTGAATGTTGTGAATCCTGTGTTTCTGAGCAATCCGAGGAATCTCTCCGGGGTATATTTCTGAAGCATGTTCACGGCCGGAATGTTGAGCGATTGTGAAAGAGCCGATCCGGCATGGACGGCTCCGCTGAAGCTCTGATCGAAATTCCTGGGTGCAAAGCCCGGGAACCGTGCAGGAATATCCGGGATAAGGGTATTGGGCAATATTTCGCCCGATTCCATCATACCGGCATATAGCAGAGGCTTAAGTATGCTTCCGGTACTCCGCAATGAACGGATTATATCAACATCTCCCCCGTTTTCCGCTGATCCTTCACCGGGTGAGTTGCCGACATAGGCAAGCACTTCCCCTTTTGGGACATCGACAATCAATGCTGCAGAATTGAAGATGAAATTTCCGGAAAGCTCCTTCTGATGCGATCTGATGATTTCAGTCGCTTTTTCCTGAAGTGCAGGATCTATTGTGGTCCTGATCCTTTCACCCCTGCTGTTCTGATAAAAAAAGTCAGTAAGATGCGATGCCCCTGAAGGGAGCGGTCTGGGTTCACCGGGAAGCGGCTCGTCAGTTGAGAGGACCAGAGTAAGAGAATCGATGTATTCCCTTTTGCAGAGGCGTTCAAGAAGCTTGTTCCTCTTCTTCAAAAGCGTCTCCTGGTTTTTGCCGGGATAAACAAGCGAGGGAGAGTTCGGCAGGATATGCCAGCGTAGCAGCTTCAGCCCAGGTGAGGTCTTCCGGCGGTTTTCCGGTATATCTCCATGATGCAGCCTCAAGCCCCACTATATTACCCCCGAAGGGCGCATTTGAGCAATAGATATTGAGTATAGCCTTTTTCGACCTGAAGATCTCCATCTTAATGGCCTGAAGGATTTCAACAATCTTCCCGCCGTATGATCTGCGGCTGCCGGGGCGTGAAAGCCTGGCGACCTGCATTGTGATTGTGCTTCCTCCGCTTACAATCTCCCTGGCCTTAATGTTGTAACGGAAAGCCCTGACAACAGCGGCAGGATTTATTCCGGGATGATAGTAGAAATATCTGTCTTCGAACGTCAGCAATGCCTTTTCGAATTTCTCCGGTACCTGTTCCGGTGCAGGGAACCTCCATTGCCCGTCGCCTGCTATCCTCGCACCCAGCAGGCTGCCGTCGCGCGCTTCCACCACCGTCGACAACGGAACCCTGAACCTGGGCATTGGTGAAACCAAAACCGGGATAATGATTACCCCGGCAATGACCAATAATATTTTAAAGGTTTTATATTTCACTGACCGGTTACAATCACCCTGTTTCCGGGGACCCTTGAATAGCAATTTTCAGTGTACATCGCCTCGCACCAGATCGAAGGCTGGAAAAATTCGCCCTTGTATGCTGCGTTCAGGATTAGCACGAAAGTTTTTGTCTCACCCTGATTAACTGAAAAGTACGTGCTGACCCGGTCGTCCCTTATGTCGCGGTAGTCAAAGGAGCTCTCCTTAATTCCGTAATTTGCCTCGAAAAGCCTCGTATTAAGGATCTCCCATCCTGACGGTACCATCTGTGTGAGAGCAATGTTGTCAACCCGGCCGAAGGTTGTGTTTGTGACTTTAGCCACCATCATGAAGTCGGTGCCCTGAACAAGGTTGCTGTGATCGACAGGCTTCATCTCCAAATTCATATAATCGATTCTCATGCTCAATCCTTTGTTCACTGCTGAAAAATCCGAAACAAGGGGAATCCCTTTTCTGACAAGGTTAAAATACAATGGCATGCCTGAAATGTTCTCGGCAACAAAAGTATTGCTGCCCTCTTTGACCTTCAGTTTCCTTGAAAGGAGCTTGTTGGGATCAATGCCCTGTTCCGATCCTTCGCCATTCACTGAGATATTGAATTTTGCGGGTCCGGAATTACCGGGAGGCACAATCTCCGAATACTTCATATATGCAAAAAGTCCCCAGGCGGTCGACTGCGTGCTGTACCAGTTTTCGGTATTCAGGGCATCACAAATCTCTTTAAGCAATGGAAGAGCCTCTTCTTCTTTTTTCAGTACTGAAAGAGTATAAAGGACAATTGCCTTGTCGCGCAACGGGCTTCCGTAGTAATAGCCTGAATATTCATCTTCCGTCTGGAGGATTCTCATGTCGAGAAGCTCTCCTGAAGCCTCAGGTCTTCCCGAAGATGCAAATGCTGCGGCGAGGAACCATTTTGCCAGCGAAGGGATCTCCTTCGATTCGCGCAGCCTGTTCATTGCACCTCTTTCGGGAGAGCCGGCAAGGGCAAGTGCGAAAAGCCTGTAGGCCTGGTCGGTTGCTGACTGGACGAATTTCGGGTCGTGGCGCCACTCCTGCGCCGTTTTTCTCTGATAGGTCAGCCATTTCCGCGTGAAATCGGAAGGGATGCTGTATCCTTTTCTTTCCGCTTCGGTCATGAAATGGCCGGCATATGAAGTGACCCAGTTGTCGGGCTGATAGTTTCCCGGCCAGAGTGCAATTCCGCCGTTGTTCATCTGCCTGGCTGCAATTCTGGTAATAGCTTCCCTTATGTTGACCGATGCGGTCTCTGAAATCTTTCCGTCATTTCCTGAAAGATCCTTAAGCCACAGCTGGGGGAAGGCAGCCGATATTATCTGTTCGGTGCACCCGTGGGGATAATCGAGCAGGTAACCGAGACGTTTTTCAAGATTCACCGATGGCAGAAGTGAAGCTTCGAGAGTTACGGAATTTGAACCCTCCATTCCGAACGGAACAAATGAGGTTTCCCATTTTTCTCCGGGTTTCAGAAGTTTAAGCTCTGCTCTTGTCTCGGGCGGATTCGGGCTGCGGATATCCAGCTCAACTTCATAAATGGCAGTCTCACCGCCGCCTGATGCAGTCATTTTTATCCTTGCAATGCCTGTCCGGCTGCCTGCCGTGAAAGTAAAATCAATATCTTCTTCTCCTGTTCCCGAAACAGCGATGGTTTTGACTCTTTCCTGAAATGTCACAAGCTCATTTCCTTCAGCAATCAGGTCAACACTGCTGATTTTTTCCTTTTGGATGAAGAGGGTTATGGGCAGTGCAACCTTTTCACCGGGACTAACCACCCTTGGAGCCGTGGCAAGGATCATAAGGGGATCTTTCACCGGAACGCTTTTTTCGGCAAATCCGAATGCCCTTTCGCTCCCGGCTATTACCATAGTTCTTACAGAACCTGTGTACTGAGGCAATGCAATAGTATGGGATGCTGTCTTTCCCTGACCCAGGGTGAAGGGTCCGAGGAATTTTACGACAGGAATAAATCTCTGGGCCTTGTTTGCTGTCCTGTCGATAAGAGCCTCATCACCGCCAATGGCAAGGATCCTTTCAAGGGTTCCGCCGAATGCACCGAGGACCATGTCGTAAAGATCCCATGTTTTGACTCCAAGCGCTTCGCGGGCATAAAAGTATTTCCACGGATCTGGTGTTTTGAATCCCGTCACATTCAGAAGGCCCTCATCAACGACAGCTATTGTATAGGTCATTGGTTTCCTTTTAGCCTCGCTGACCTTTATTTCGAATTTCTGCTGCGACCTTACCTGATCCGGCATAGAGATCACCGGTTCCAGGCGCGTGGCGGGATCTTCGACCATAACCGGGATTATTCCATAAAGTCTCATAGGAATGTCGTTGAGGGTCTGGGCATGCGGCTGTATTACGGTAACAAAGGCATACACATTCGGCGCCATTTCAGGCTTTGCCTTAAAGCTTACCACAGTGTTCCCGCCCTTCGCGCCGATTGCCCTGATTTCTTCAAGCACCGTTGCTGAGTTTTCGAGGGTGACGATTATCCTTGAATTCTCAGGAGCCGGGAAGCTGAGCCTTACCTCATCACCTGGATTATATTTCTCCTTATCGGTATTTACCGAGAGGAGCGTGGCACCTTCCGAATTTCCCTTCATGCCGTATTCCCAGGGCCAGTCGATCAGTACTATTTTGCCTGTTGAATGGCCTCCGGGGGCAGTGACTCTTATCAGGTATCTGCCCCATTCATTCCTGGCGATATTGAATGCGAATGAACCCTCTCCTCCCTGTGTACGTATGCTTTTGGTTATGACTGGCTTGTACATGTCGTTGGCTATGTATGCCGCGAGATCCTCCCGGTCAGATTCCCACCACCACCTGTAGGAGATTTTGTATACCGTAACTTCGGCTTCCAAACCGACAGGATTACCGCCGGCATCAACAGTGACGATGTTCACTTTATTCTCCCTGTCTGTAAAGAGCATTCTTTCTTTTCCCTTTAAAGCGGGAAGCTCAATTCCGGCAAATATGCGATACGGTGCATATTTGTACACTGCCTGTGTTATGCTTTCGTCGCCTCCTTTCTCGGCAACCTTTGCGGTAAAAAGCGCATTAAGCATCCCGGGGGCATTTATATCATCACCCGGATTGAATATCACATCTGCATTTCCGTTTTCGTCAACCGATCCCTCAAACATTCCGGTGGTTTCGGAATAGAACTGGATTGAAGGATCATCAAAATTATACTGAGGGTATTTCGGGAATTCTGTTTTAGCCGGCTTGAGAAGATATTCGACCGATGATTTAAGGTTGCCTGCAGTGGCGCCGTTCAGCCATTTTACCTTAAGGGTCCCTTTGGCGGCGGTTCCTGTTCCTCCAAGTATCTCCCCCGGAAAGTTCAGGTCGATTTTCAGCCTGTTTGGCTTGATTGTCTCGATCCTTACCCTCTTTGTAAATGAGGCACCGCCGATCCTGAAGGTCGCTTTATAATCACCGGTAACAGCATCTGAATGAGTTGCGGTTTTAAAAACGAGCAGATTTTTGCCTCCCGGTTTCTGCACCTGGTTATCGACCTTCTGTTCAAGGGGATTGATAAGTTCAAATAGCACCGGGTGGTCAGCGGGGAGAGTGCTGTTCATATCCTTCATAAATAGTGACAGATAAATGGAATCGCCCGGGCGCCAGACATCCCTTTCGCCATAGATAAAAGCTTTTATCCCCTTTTCAGGCATTATGCCCGACACATCAAAGGAGCTAAGCGACAGGGATGCACCGTCATTTATCTTGAGGTAATTCCGGTCCTTATCCTTTTTTGCAACTATGAGAAACGGAGTCCCTTCGCAGGCCAGCCTCAGGGAGCCATTCTTATCAGTCAATCCTGAAATGATCTCCTGGAGCTGGAAATCATATACTGTTACAGCAACCTCGCTCAGCGGAAGTGCCGTAAGCAGATCATTCACCATCACGAGAATCCTGTTGTCTGAACCTTTCTTTGCAGTGATCCCGAAGTTGGAAGAGAGTATATTGCGGGTTATCTTCCTGTCGGGATTGAAATACGCGGCTTTGCAGGGATTGTCGCGGTCGCGCCAGTTGAATCCGAATGAATAATATATGAAGTCGTCGCTTTCGGAATAATAATTTTCGGGATCATCCCAGAATTCCTGGTTCGCTTCTTCCGCAAACTTTAGCATCTCCTCATATTTCTTCATCTCCTCTGTATCGGAGCATGGATAAAGTGAATATGAGGGCCGCATCGAAAGCTCCACCCTGTAAAGAATTCCGGGCTCGGCGTCAATATATTCGGAAAGATCGACCGTATAAAGATTCCAGCCCGCCGGATGGAATCCGGCAGGATTACTGCCCGATGGATTTACAAGATCAATTTTGCCTGAATAAACGGGACGGCCGAATCTCTTTACCGAATAGCCTGTGTTTATCTCATTCTCCTGAAGGAAATAAGGAAGGTTGTTCTCAAAGATCCTGATGATTTTCAGATCGACGGCTTTCAGATTGGCGGCCCTGAATGGGAAGATAAGATTATGGGATGACGGGATTATAACACCGTTGCCTGTAAGCTCAATCGCCGGCAGAGCAGGTGAAAAATCAATCTGTGTCCTGAACGGGGAGGAAAGTGAAGCACCGTTTATGTTTTTAAGAGAAGTTTCGACATTGACCTCTAGAATGCCTTCGGGCCTTGATACCGGGGTAATTGTTACTATGTTTGAATTGATGCTTAACGACAATTCATTTGCAGGAGAGGTCCAGACCAGTCCTTCCGTCTCCTGCGAGGCATCTACCGGATCGGAAAACACCACATCTATTTTCTGATCTTCACCCTGGTACCTGATCAGGTCGATTACTTTAAACTCCCCTGTTGCCGGGATATTGACAAAAGCATTGCCCTTCTGCCTGACTTTCGCCTGGGTGCCGTCCCATGATAGTTCTAGCCTTTGGGCATTGCCGGACCTTGGGATATCCAAAACCGTGAATTTGTGGATTAGTCCGTCGGAATGGTCCCACATCACATTCATCTTTTTTCTGCCCAGTTTTGCCTGAAGGTATGCTTCAACCTCCTGCGATGCGATATAATCGGAAGCCGTAATTTGTCCGTGAAGGGAATACCTGTCGCCCTCCGGTGAGCTTTCAAGTGCACCGGTGGTTACGATGAAGTCTTTCTTTATTGTCCTTATCCTTATCGGAAATGTCCTGAGTGATTCCTTTACTCCGGCGAGCCTGTCGAGATTGAGCCTGCCTGAGTAAAGCGTTCCCGGGTCAAGGGGTTTGGCCGGCCTGAAAACAAGGGTTACATCGTCTGTCCACTGGGCTTTTCCCCTGACGGCGGGTTCAAACATGAACAGGCCAGCCGGTGTCTGCCTTTTGGCTTTTGATGCAAATTCAGGAGTAAACCGGATCTCAATGGGCGAGTTGACTGATATGATTCCTGAAGTATAACCTGTGATATACTCACTGAATCCCTTGTCGATGGGAACTATGATCTCTGAAAGATCCTTTTGTTTCCTTACAGGCAGCTTAACAGGGGTTTTCTCTTTTTGTCCGCACGAGGAAACCACAATCAGGAATAAAACCGGGAGAAGCAGTCTGGTTATTTTCATGGGATCGGATTGAAAAGGTAAACAGAAAATAAAATTACGAATTTTTTCAGCCTCTAAGACCCTGGGGGGGCTAAATTATTCGGCAATCTGTGGTTGCTCCCGGTTTTTCACCCCTTACATGTGGTTACCCACAACCTGGTTTTACCCCCAAACCCCCTAAAGGGGGCTTTACCTCAAAGTTTGTTTTACCCCCAACCCCCTAAAGGGGGCTTTGCCCCAATTTGTTTTACCCCCAACCTGGTTTTACCCCCAAACTTGTTTTACCCCCAACCTGGTTTTACCCCCAACCCCCTAAAGGGGGCTTTGCCCGCAATCTGTGTTTACCCTCAACCTGGTTTTACCCCCAAACCTGGTTTTACCCCCAACCCCCTAAAGGGGGCTTTACCCACATTATGTGTTTACCCCTCAACCTGGTTTTACCCCCAACCTGGTTTTACCCCCAACCTGGTTTTACCCCCAACACCCCCTAAAGGGGGCTTTACGCACAACGTTGTTTTACCCCCAACCCCCTAAAGGGGGCTTTGCCCGCAATCTGTGTTTACCCTCAACCTGGTTTTACCCCCAAACCTGGTTTTACCCCCAACCTGGTTTTACCCCCCAACCCCCCTGACGCTTCGGTCAGGACAGGCCTAAAGGGGGCTTTGCCCTCAATCTGTGTTTACCCTCAACCTGGTTTTACCCCCAACCCCCTAAAGGGGGCTTTGCCTCCAACTTTGTTTTACCCCCAACCTGGTTTTACCCCCAACCTGGTTTTACCCCCAACCCCCTAAAGGGGGCTTTACCCCCAACGTTGTTTTACCCCCAATCCCCTAAAGGGGGCTTTACGCACATTATGTGTTTACCCTCAACCTGGTTTTACCCTCAACCTGGTTTTACCCCCAACCCCCTAAAGGGGGCTTTGTTTCACCTTCCAACTTGTTAAAGGGGAGGCTAAATCCATTTTGTTATTTTAATAATATTTGGTAATTTTGATTAGTCCGCTGCACTTAATAACTTATAAATGAGATCAAGAGTCATCGAAAGGAATATGTTCTATGGCGCAAGCCGGAACACTTTTGAAAAAGCTCGTGGGTTAAGAAAAAATATGACTAACACTGAATTATTGCTATGGAATAAATTAAAAAACAGGGAATTATTTGCTGTTAAATTCAGGCGGCAACATCCGATTGACATCTTTGTGGTTGATTTTTATTGTCATGAACTTAAATTGGCAATTGAAATTGACGGAGGAATTCATTTAATAAAAGAAGTATCTGAATATGATGATGGTAGGACACATGATATCGAAGATTTTGGGATAAAAATCATTCGTTTTTCAAATGATCAGGTTATCAACGATATAGATAATGTTCTGCTGGGGATATTAAATATAATCAACGAATTAGCCCCTAAGTAGGGTGCCAGAACCCCCTTTAGGGGGCAGGGGGTGAAACAAACAAGAAGGTGAAACTGACAAGAAGGTGAAACGGACAAGGGGGTGAAACAAACAAGAAAGTGAAACAAAAAAGGTGGAGGATAAAATATGGACCATAGGGAGCCAGAACCCCCTTTAGGGGGCAGGAGGTGAAACAAAAAAGAAGGTGAAACTGACAAGAAGGTGAAACGGACAAGGGGGTGAAACAAACAAGAAAGTGAAACAAAAAAGGTGGAGGATAAGATATGGACCATAGGGTGCCAGAACCCCCTTTAGGGGGCAGGGGGTGAAACAAACAAGAAGGTGAAACGGACAAGAAGGTGAAACGGACAAGGGGGTGAAACAAACAAGAAGGTGAAACTGACAATGGGGTGTAAGCCCCCTTTAGGCCTGTCCTGACCGAAGCGTCAGGGGGGTTTGGGGGCGAAAATATTACAGCAGTATCCTGTTTCCCAGCTGCCTCGAAATCTGTCCCAGCGCCGTGCTGAGGGTATTGTACCTCTGCTGGAGCGCCAGTATCTTATCCCTGTCTCCCTCCTTTACTGCTTCTTCGAGAAGGGTCATTATCTCTTTCCTGGCGGCAATTATCTTGTCGCTTTTAAATTTAAGGACAGCATCGGGCACAATCTCCCGCAGCTTCATCTCTTCAGTCTCGACAAAAGTCTGCTTGTTCTTCCAGATCCGGCTAAGCTCATGTGAATCGGAAAGGAGGTCCGCTGAAAGCTGTGATATCTCCGGATCCTCATGCTTCACGAAATGCTTGTCTCCCGGGAATAGCCCCTGCCCTGAATAGAACCTGAAATCAGCAAAGATCTTTGCACAGATCCTGTCATCAAACGAAAGTTCATCCGTTGTTATCTCATTTACAATGTAATCGGACACGGCAATAGTCTCTTCGGTGCCATCTTCATCGCTGATCCTGCGGTCGAGCTCATTGCTCCCGTATTTGAGAAGCAGCCGGATGATCTCCTTCTCCGAGTAGAACGATACTGTTTTGTACTGCACCTGCCTGATGGGCTGAACGGGAGGAACAGGCAGGTCCTCGGGACCCGGATATTTATTCCTTTCCTGGAAGGATTTCTGCTGCCGGAGCTTATTGACCTCGTGATACAGAACTGGCTCGGAGACCCCCATTACAATGCTGCACTCCTTGATGTAAACTGTACGGGTGATTGCTTCGGGAATCACTGCGATGGACTTTACTACATCCTTTATCAGGTTGGCCTTGAGGGTGGGATCATTATTGGTTTCCGAAAGGAGAAGCTGGGTCTTGAACCTGATGAAATCAGTCTCTTTATCCTTAATGTATTTAAAGAACTCCTCGTTGCTGACTTTCTTTGAATATGAATCAGGGTCCTCTCCGTCGGGAAGAAGGACGATTCTGACGTTCATCCCCTCTTCAAGGACAAGGTCGATGCCCCTGAGGGAGGCCTTTATGCCTGCCGGATCGCCGTCGTAAAGGATTGTTATATTCTGCGTGAATCTTTTGATCAGCCTTACCTGCTCCTGTGTGAGTGAGGTTCCTGAAGAAGCAACCACATTTTCGATTTCTGCCTCATGGAGCGACATCACATCGGTATATCCTTCGACAAGGTAGCACCTGTCGGCAAGAGTTATTGCCTTTCGTGCCTGGTAAATGCCGTAAACGATCCTGCTCTTATGGTATATCTCCGATTCAGGGGAGTTCAGGTATTTGGCGCTTTTGGGATCGGTCCTGAGGATCCTTCCGCCGAATCCCAGAACCTGTCCCGACAGGGAATGGATGGGGAACATTACCCTGCCGCTGAACCTGTCAAAAATCCGGTCTTCGTGCTGGATCGTCAGGCCGGTCTTTACAAGCAGGTCCTGGCGGTATCCGTCTTCAATTGCTTTTCTTGAAAATGAATCGCGCTGTTCAAAGCTGTACCCGACTTCGAATTTCTTTAAGGTATTCTGCCTGAAGCCCCGTTCCTTGAAATAAGCAAGTCCGACCGAAATGCCTTCATCCGAATTGAAAAGATTTTCAGTGAACTGGCGTGATGCATAACTGGTTATTACAAGAAGGCTTTCGCGTTCATTCTCCTTTTCGATCTCCTCCCGGGTCCGTTCCTTCTCAACTACTTCGATATGATATTTTCTGGCAAGATATTTAAGTGCCTCAGGATAGGTGAGGTGTTCATGCTCCATAATGAAATTGACCGAATTGCCGACCTTGCCGCAGCCGAAGCATTTGAATATTTCCTTTGAAGGCGAGACTGTGAATGAAGGGGTCTTCTCATTGTGGAAAGGGCACAATCCAAGATAGTTAACCCCTCTTTTCTTAAGGGGAACAAACTCCTGGATGACATCCACTATTTCGGCTGCATCGAGGATCCGGTCTATGGTCTGGCGGTCAATCACAGGGTAAAGATATCAGGAATACGGGTAACCGCGAGGAGTATTTGACAATTTATATTAACATGATAAGGTTTGCTTCGTCGCTTCGCTCCTCGCAATGACGTTGGACGGGGGGTGCGATTGCTTCGTCCTTCGTCGGACTCGCAATGACGTTGGAGGGGCGTGCTCGTCCTCCTTCGTCGGACTCGCAATGACGGTGGACTTATGGAAAGCAGGCCGAAGGACGAAGTCATTGCGAGGAGCGCAGCGATGAAGCAACCTTTAACCCTAACCCAAATCTTTGCTCAGGTCGGTCCATCCCGGATTCATACTCTTTATCAAGTCCAGTTTCCTTTTCCGACTGCCCCTTTTATGATTTTCTCCCTTGCAATTGCTTCAACGATAGAATCGTATACCTCATAGTAAACGAGTTTATTGCAATTGTATCTTGTAGAGAAGCTTTCCGGATGCTTTCTGCCTTTATGCTGTTCAATCCGTTCCTTCAGGTCACTTGTTACCCCGGTGTAAAGAACCGAATTGTTTTTATTTGTCAATATGTAAACAAAACCTTTCATTTCACCTTATTTCCATCAATCTCTTTGTCAAAATCCCAACACCTTTTGTGGCAGGTTCCTTTATGACCTCAATTTTTCTGCCATGAGGCAGTGACACATCATTCGGATCAACAAGGTATAAAAGAGCCCCTGCAGGAGCATGTTCAATCAATCCGGCGGCAGGATATACATTCAGCGATGAACCGATTACGGCAAAGAAATCAGCTTCCGAGGCGATTCTAACTGCCTCGTACATCATTGGAACAGCTTCGCCAAACCACACAATATGCGGCCTCAGCTGGCTCCCTTTTTCACATTTGTCACCCGGGTTGATATCGTTGTATCCGATTTCATAAACCAGGGAAGGATCAACGGTGCTTCTGGCTTTTGTAAGCTCGCCATGCAGGTGGAGGATCTTTTTACTTCCTGCCCGTTCGTGAAGGTTATCGATATTCTGGGTTATTACATGCACATCAAAATATTCTTCAAGGGCTGCCACCCCAAAGTGACCGGCATTTGGAATGCTTTCCGAAAGCTGTCTTCTCCTGTCGTTGTAGAATTTCAGTACAAGCTCCCTGTTCAGTGCCCATCCCATTGGTGATGCAACCTCAGTTACATCGTACTCTTCCCATAAACCACCCGATTCACGGAAGGTTTTAATGCCGCTTTCAGCGCTTATACCGGCTCCTGTAAGGATTACTAGTTTTTTCATTATGCTTTAATTGAATGAATTAAAAGTAATAAAAAAATGATCCCGGTTGACAATCGCTGACAGCTGATCGCTGAAAGCTGATAGCTATTTGCTATTTTTACGTTTCGATTGTTTATTGCAAATGACAGATTCAAAAAGAAAGATTATCCTCGCCGTTACCGGCGCCAGCGGTTCAGTTTATGCACAGAAACTGCTTGAGAAACTAAAAGTACTTAAAGAGCCTCCTTCAGAAATTGCTGTGGTATTATCTGATACAGCAAAAGAGATATGGGAATACGAGCTGGGAGAGAAGTTTGCTCCTGTTTCCACTGCGAAGGTCTTCGAAAATAGCAACTTTAATGCTCCGTTCGCATCCGGATCATCGACATATGACACAATGATAATCTGCCCCGCATCGATGGGAACCCTTGGCAGGATCGCCCACGGAACTTCGGATGACCTTATCTGCAGGGCTGCGGATGTGATGCTCAAGGAGAGGCGCAGGCTGATCGTGGTTCCAAGAGAGACGCCATATAACCTTATTCACATAAGAAATATGGAAATCCTTACCCGTTCCGGGGCAATTATTTGCCCTGCAACACCAAATTTTTATTGTAAACCGGTAACGATTGATGATCTGGTCATGACCGTGGTGGACAGGATCATTTCACTTGCAGGATTCGAAAACGATTCATACCGCTGGATGGAAAATGACTGATGAAAGGATTGCCAGGTTTTTAAGGAAACATCATGTTCTTACAATTGCCACAAGTGTTGACAATGAACCCTGGTGTGCAAATTGTTTTTATGTTTATCTTAAAAATGAAAACTCATTGGTATTCACCACTGATCCCGAAACAAGGCATGGGAAGGAATTCCTGAAGAACAGGCTTGTCGCAGGATCAGTCGTCCTTGAGACAAATATAATCGGGAAAATACGTGGTATCCAGTTTCAGGGGATAGTGTCGGAGCCAGAAGGCGATCTGGCGGAAAAATCAAAAAGGTCATATCTTAAGCGCTTTCCCGTTGCCATGCTGATGGATACCCATCTGTGGGTTGTCGAACTTACCCATATCAAAATGACGGATAACAGGCTGGGGTTTGGGAAGAAGCTGGTTTGGAAAAGGGGAAAAGTGGAGGATGGGTAAGGGTGGGTTTTTAAGAAGAAAATTCAGCTCGCCATCCCCTTTCATCACCCCCCATCCCCCCTAAAGGGGGGTTGAAATCCAGTGTTCTTTGAACCCCCTTTAGGGGGCAGGGGGGCTAAACATCTGCTTCACGATCTTCGCAATATACTTCCCGAGTATATCAAACTCAATGTTGACAACAGTTCCCTTTCTGATCTGGTGGAAATTGGTCACTTCCCAGGTGAAGGGTATTATTGCGACCTGGAACGATGTCGGCCTGGAATTGACAACAGTCAGGCTGACGCCGTTAACTGAAACAGATCCCTTTTCAACTGTAATATAATCATCCTGAAGCGGTTCATATTCAAAGGTGTAATACCAGCTTCCGCCTGCTTCGGTAACATCAGTGCATACTGCCGTCTGATCAACATGTCCCTGGACCATATGTCCGTCGAGGCGGCCGTCGAGACGGGTGCTTCTTTCGAGGTTAACCTTGTCGCCGGGTTTAAGCTGTCCGAGGTTTGTTTTTTCGAGGGTTTCCTTAATGGCTGTAACGGTGTAGGTGTCATTCTCCTTCCTCACAACAGTAAGGCAGACACCATTATGGGAGATGCTCTGGTCTATCTTCAGCTCATTGGTGAATGAGCATTTCATTGTGATGTGAAGATTATCCTTCTCTTTCTCTGTTTTTACTACAAGGGCCGCTTCTTCGACGATTCCGGAAAACATAGTCTTTAATTTTTATTACTGCAAACCTAATGAAATTTTAATAAAAACATTTAACCACGGAAAGGTGTTAAGGCCTGAAGGCGGGATTATTATGGTGTTGAATCTTTTGGATCCACTTCAAGGGGTTAGAAGTTGGATTTATGATCAAAAATCCTTTAAACACGGAGTTACACAGAGTTTTTCACGGAGTTTCACCATTAAAAAACCCACCCCCAACCCCTCCCAAGAGGGGAGCTTGTGGGGTTCCATAGAAAAGCCGGAGAGGGCCATTTTCAATGCTTGCACGCTCTCAACGGCCTCCAATGTCTCGGCTAAAGTTAAAGCCCACTATCTTATGTGAATAAGCATCGGTAATAAAGCTGATATACACATGTCCTCCATTTATTTTCCAATAGGTAATGTCACTAACCCAAAGCTGGTTAGGTCCGGTTGGAACAAAGTCTCTTATTAGATTTGAGTATTTCCTGAGCCAGTCAAAAGATTGTGTTGTTTGTATACGTCTTTTTCTCTTTCTTACAAGCAAATGATTGGACGACAAGAGATCAAATAATGCATCTCTTCCCATTTTGATTTGATGATCCCACATAAATGGGTGAAGCTTATCATAGAGCTTACGTGTTCCCATTCTTTTATGATTTTTACGGATTCCCATAACCTCCTTCAATAAAAGATCCTCTTCAATACTGATCTCAATGCCTTTCCAACTGTTTTGATAATATGCCTGCCTGGTAACACCAAACCAACCACATAGTTTGGCTAATCCTATGTGTCGAAAATTATATTTCATTTTTTCAATGGTTTGGTATTGAGCTTTTTTCGGATTCGGATATTAAACTCCTTCTCTGCTATATCAACCATTGTCTCACATGCTCTCCGCTCTCTGCTCACTTCTCTCTGCTCCCCGCTCCCTGCTCCCTGCCCTTCGCTCTCTGCCTTTGATAACCCGCATCCCCTCCTTCCTCCAGGCAACGATTCCGCCTTCCAGGTTGTATAGTTTACGGAAGCCTTTGTCATAAAGTTTTAAAGCGGTATTTGAGCTTCTGAATCCCGATGTGCAGTAGAGAAACAATGAGGTTTCTTTATTCAGGGTGTCTGCAACTTTATCGAGATTTCCTGATGCAGGGATATTTACAGAGCCCCTGATATGGTTTCCCCTGAACTCGAATGGTTCGCGGACATCGATAAGTATTGAAGAGTCTGTCTTAATGTACTGAAGGTGAAAATCGTATGGCCCGAGGGATATGTATTTAAGCGAATCCGCTACCTGGGCTTCAAGTCGAAGGAGACATGCGAGAAATAAAAGCACAAGGCATGAAAGGGATTTCATTTTTGATAAATATTGTCTGCAAAATAGCAAAAAATCTAATTCCCGTTCCCCCATTCTCCCATTCTCCCATTCCCCCCTTCTGCCTTGCTGCCTTTTTTTAACCACGGATTACACGGATTTTCACGGATTTGCCTCCTGCTTTTCGCTGGCGCGGATTTAGCGAAGCGTAATCCGTGCCGATTACTTGTAAGCACGGATTACAAATCCGCGCTAGCGGAGGAGCCATATGGACCGCTTCACCCACTCACCCTTTCCAAATCGCCTGACGCCTGACGCCTGACGCCTGACGCCTGTTTTACATAATACATTCTTCTAAAATCGCCTATCGCCTATAATACATAATACATTCTTCACGCCTTTTTCCTATCTTTGTCCGTTTTTTAAATCATTAAGAATTTGATCCGATGGGGAAACGGTTTCCGGAATATAAAAGTCTTGATCTCTCGCAGGTTAACAAGGATATTCTGAAGATATGGGATGAGAATGACACCTTCCACAGGAGTGTCCGTGAATTGAATGGCAAGGGTGAGTTTGTCTTTTACGAAGGGCCTCCTTCGGCAAACGGCATGCCCGGAATTCATCATGTAATGGCTCGTACCATCAAGGATGCTATCTGCCGCTTCAAGGCACAGTGCGGGTATGAAGTAAAGCGTAAGGCCGGCTGGGACACCCACGGACTGCCTGTTGAGCTTGGCGTTGAAAAAGCTCTCGGCATTACAAAGGAAGACATCGGAGTAAAGATATCAATCGAAGATTACAACAAAGCCTGCAAGGTCGATGTAATGAAATACACCGATATGTGGGAGGAGCTTACCCGCAAGATGGGATATTGGGTGAATATGGACCATCCATATGTGACATACGACAACCGTTATATCGAAACCCTCTGGTGGCTCCTGAAACAGCTCTATTCAAAGGGAGTTCTGTATCAGGGATATACAATACAGCCATATTCCCCTGCAGCCGGAACCGGACTGAGTTCCCATGAGCTCAATCTGCCGGGCTGCTACAAAGATGTAAAGGATACGACATGCATCGCCCAGTTCAGACTTATCAGGGATGCAAAATCAGAGTTCCTGTACAGGGATGTCGATACGGCTGAAGTCCATATGATGGCCTGGACAACAACCCCATGGACACTTCCGTCAAACACTGCGCTTGCAGTAGGCAAGGCGATCACATATATCAGGGTACGAAGTTTCAACCCGTATTCAGGCACTCCAATTACGGTCATAATCGCAAAGGATCTGCTTCAGTCGATGTTCCCCGAGGCAAATGCCGGGCTTGAGTTTGCTGAATACACTACCGGGGATAAAAAAATACCATTCAGGGTCCTTGACGAGTTTCCGGGAAGCACCCTCGAAGGAATTAACTATGAACAGCTTATCGACTGGGTCAGGCCCGATCCGGGTGCTTTCAGGGTTGTAACGGGCGATTTCGTGACAACGGAGGACGGAACCGGGATTGTTCACATTGCCCCGACATTCGGCGCCGACGACTACCGTGTCGGGAAGGAGTTCGGCGTTCCGGGAATGCTGGTAAAGAGAAAAGATGGTACCACAGGACCGATGGTCGACAAAAAAGGGTATATGGTGCCGATAAGAGACCTTGACATAAATTTCGTCAGGGAAAGGGTAAACACTGGTTCGTATACCGGATTTGAAGGAAGACCGGTAAAAAATGAATATGATGAGAACCTGTCCCCTAATGCCGATACTCTCGATGTCGATATAGCAGTAAACCTGAAACAGCAGGGAAAGGCTTTCAGGATTGAAAAACAGGTGCACAGCTATCCCCACTGCTGGAGGACCGACAAGCCGGTGCTCTATTACCCGCTTGATGCATGGTTCATCCGCACCACAGCATTCCGTGACCGGCTTATCGAGCTGAACAATACGATCAACTGGAAACCCCAGTCAACAGGAACAGGGAGGTTCGGAAAATGGCTCGAGAACCTCGTCGACTGGAACCTTTCACGATCGAGGTTCTGGGGTACTCCCCTGCCTATCTGGGTCACCGTCGACAGGAAGGAGGAAAAATGCATCGGATCGGCAGCAGAGCTCAAAGCTGAAATTGGGAAGTCGGTGGCGGCAGGATTCATGAATACGAATCCCCTTGAAGATTTTACCGAAGGTGACAATTCTGCAGTGAACTATGAGAAATTTGACCTTCACAGGCCTTTTGTCGATGACGTCGTTCTTGTAAGCCCGTCGGGTAGTAAGATGTTCCGCGAGCCCGACCTGATAGATGTATGGTTCGATTCGGGGGCAATGCCCTATGCCCAGGTTCATTATCCTTTTGAAAACAAGGATAATTTCAATGAAATGTTCCCGGCCGATTTTATTGCCGAGGGGGTCGATCAGACTAGAGGATGGTTCTTTACACTTCATGCAATCGCCACAATGATATCGGATTCTGTTTCATTCAAAAACATTATATCGAACGGACTGGTTCTTGACAAGAACGGGAACAAGATGTCGAAAAGGCTCGGAAATGCTGCCGATCCGTTTACTATAATTGAGGAGTATGGATCGGACCCCCTTCGATGGTATCTTCTTACAAATGCCCAGCCATGGGACAACCTTAAATTTGATACGGCAGGTATCGATGAAGTAAAAAGAAAATTCTTCGGGACCCTGTACAATACCTATTCATTCTTTGCCCTCTATGCAAATGTCGATGATTTCAGGTTTTCTGAGGCGGATATTCCGGTGAATGAACGTCCTGAAATAGACCGCTGGATAATTTCACTCCTGAATTCCCTTGTCAGGGAGGTTGGGAAATGCTATGAAGATTATGACCTTACCCGTGCGGGAAGGGTAATCCAGGAATTTGTTACGGAGAATCTCAGCAACTGGTATGTACGTCTGAACCGGAAGCGCTACTGGGGAGGGGAGTATGATCGTGATAAGCTTTGCGCCTATCAGACCCTCTTCAGCTGCCTCGAAACCGTAAGCAGGCTGGCGGCTCCGATAGCCCCGTTCTATATGGATCAGTTGTTCAGGGACCTTAATACGGCCACAGGCAGGAGCAATGAAGATTCGGTTCACCTTGCCGTTTTCCCGGAATATGATGAAGCTCTGATCGACAGGGATCTCGAGGAGAGAATGGATATTGCACAGAAGATCTCTTCGATGATCCTCGGTTTAAGGCGTAAGGTCAGCATAAAGGTCCGTCAGCCGCTTGCCAGGATAATGGTGCCCGTAACCGAAAAATCGTTCAGGGATAAATTTGAGTCGGTGAAGGATCTGATCCTTGCCGAGGTTAATGTAAGGGATGTTGAATATATCGATGATACATCTGCGATCCTTGTCAGGAAGGTGAAACCTGATTTCAAGACCCTCGGGCCGCGTTACGGCAGGATGATGAAGGATATAAGCAGGGCTGTGGCAGGGATGTCGGGTAAGGAGATAGCTGATTTTGAAAGCACAGGCAGTCACAGGCTGGTTATCGACGACAATGAGATCACCTTGACTGCGGCGGATGTCGAGATAATCTCTGAGGATATTCCCGGCTGGCAGGTTGCCAATGACGGCAAGCTGACCGTTGCCCTCGATGTCACAATAACCGATGAACTCCGGTACGAAGGCATAGCCCGTGAACTCGTGAACAGGATCCAGAACATGAGGAAAGAGAGTGGTTTTGATGTAACCGACAAGATAACGGTTCTTATCGGGGACCATGACCTTATCCGTGAAGCCATAACCCGGCACTCGTCATATATCGGTTCGCAGACCCTTGCAACGAAGGTAGCGGTTGTGAGTGATACGGAAGACGGGGATTTCTGGGAGGTGGAGATAGATGAAATGGCAATTAAGATCTCGGTAAGTAAAAATATTTAGGACGCACGACTCACGACGCACGACTCACGACTCACGACGCACGACTCACGACGCACGACGCACGACGCACGACTCAGGACTCAAGACACAGGACTCAAGACACAGGACTCAAGACACAGGACTCAAGACTCACGGTATTAATTCTTCCTTGCGTCGTGTGTCTTGCGTCGTGCATCTGATAAGGACATAAAAACCTAACGAATCAGATCAGGAATTTCTTGATTTTATAAGGTTTGTCAGCATTCCCGAAATAGCTTTGCATTCATTAGTCATAAAGTTCATTTCATCATCAGAGATATAACCTATCTTATTTGAGATTACAAGCTGAGTATATAATTCTGCTGTTGAACCTTTTGATATATAGAATTGTCTTATTGCCTGTTTGTCAGTTCCCAGTTCATCTCCTTCAGAAATGTTGCTGGAGATACTTACGGACGATCTTCTCATCTGATCTTTTAGACCAAAATCTTTCTGAAAGGACTTTTTTTCTTCTGTCAGTTTATAAACAGACACAGCTAGTTCAATGGCTCTATGCCAAACATTTAGTTTTTCATAATTACTCATGATGCAGCAAGATTAAGTGTTAGACAATTTATTCCAAAACAAATTTAATAATCTCCGCATTAAAAGAAAAATTTGGTATTAAAAAATCCCTGAGTCGTGCGTCTTGCGCCGTGCGCCGTGTGTCTTGCGCCGTGCGTCTTGCGTCGTGTGTCGTTATAAAAAACCGCCTCATTTCTGAGACGGCCTTACCTATCTTCCGTTTGTCTTGCGTCGTGTGTCTTGCACCGTGCGCCGTGCGTCTTGCGCCGTGTGTCGTTATAAAAAAACCGCCTCATTTCTGAGACGGCCTTACCTATCTTCCGTTTGTCTTGCGTCGTGTGTCTTGCACCGTGCGCCGTGCGTCTTGCGTCGTGTGTCGTTTCTACTTCTGCTTCAGTTTCGCATCCATGCATAATGTGGCGTGGGGTACTGCCCGGAGTCTTTCCTTGGAGATGAGCTTGCCGGTTTCGCGGCATATCCCGTAGGTTTTATTCTCGATCCTTACAAGTGCAGCCTGAAGGTGCTGAATGAATTTCAGCTGCCGCTGGGCGAGTCGTCCGGCTTCCTCTTTAGATAAAGTCGTGGCCCCCTCTTCAAGAACCTTGAAGGTGGGGGAAGTATCCATCGTATCGTTACTCTCTTCGTGAGTGATGCTCGATTTCAGAATCTCGTAATCCTTTTTTGCTTTATCCAGCTTCGCCATGATGATTTGCCTGAATTCCTCAAGCTCTTCATCTGCATATCTCGTCTTTTCAGCCATGGCAGTTAGTGTTTTAATTATGGCGCAAATGTAAGGTTTTTTAACAAATAAAAAAATACTGATATTTTTCGTATCACTTATGTATAGTTATGCTACCAGAATTGCTACCCGTTTAAGGAGATGCAGGACTAAAGTCCATACCCGGTGGCTATCCTCAAACCACGGCCTTAAGGCCGTGGTTATGGCACGGACTCCTTGTTCGGGGGCTTTAGCCCCAAATCTTTTGGTGACCCGAAAAATGAATTATCTTTGCCCCCGCCTTAATATTTACAGATAACATGGACGCAAATAAAGCCCGCAATATATTAACGACAACCCATATCCAAAAACAAATTGACCCCAGATGGTACGCCGTTTATACCAACCCGCGGGCTGAGAAGCAGGTCAGGGACAGGCTTATGGAAGCCGGTGTGGAAGTGTTTTTGCCATTGCAGAAGACATTCAGGATATGGAGCGACAGGAAGAAGCTTGTTGAGGTGCCTTTGCTTTCATCATATGTCTTTGTAAAAGTGATCCCTAAGGATTTTCCTAAAGTTTACCAGGCATACGGCGTGGTGAAATTCATCACTTTCGAGGGACAACCCGCTTCAATACCCCAAAACCAGATCGACAACCTCCGACTGCTTATAAACAGCGATACAGAGATTGAAATCTCGTCAGAGAAATTCGAAAAAGGAGATAATGTTGAGGTTGTACGCGGCGCTCTTGTCGGTCTCACCGGCGAACTTGTGAACATGGGTCCGCATAGCAGGGTGGTAGTCCGCATTGACAGGCTCGATCAGAACCTGATCGTAAATATACCGATGACGTTTCTCAGAAGACTATGAAAAGGTCTTGCAGTCATGCGGTCTTGCGGTCTTGCAGTCTTGCGGTCATGCAGGTCATGCAGGTCATGCAGGTCAGGCAAGTCATGTAAGTCATGCAGGTCAAATAAAAATTGTAATTTTAGTCTTGGAATTTATATGTCTCACCTTTTAAAGCGTGCTACTATGTCAACTATTAAGAATTTTGAAGAACTTGAGATCTGGAAAATGTCCAGAGAATTGGTAAACCTTATTTATTCTGATTTCAGGAAATGCCACGATTTCGGATTCAGGGACCAGATCACACGAGCAGGAATTTCAATTATGAACAATATTAGTGAAGGTTTCTGTCGTGGCGGGGACACGGAGTTCAAACAATTCCTTAAAATCTCAAAAGGCTCTACCGGAGAGGTTAAAAATATGTATTATATAGCTGAAGATCAAGGCTATATTATTAAGGAAACAGCTGTTGACAGAAGAAACAAAACTCAACGCTTAATTAACAGTGAAGGTAACTTCATAAAGTATCTAAGATCATCAAAATAAAAGACTTGCACGACTTGCACGACTTGCATGACCTGCACGACATAATATTACAGGTACTTCAGGTATTGCTCATACGTCGCCTTCAGCCCCTCTTCCAGCCCGATCTTATGCCTGTAACCCAATCCCTTTAAAGCCGTGGTATCCGTTGCTTTCCGCATTGTGCCGTCGGGTTTCGATGAATCAAAGACAACATCTCCCGAGAAGCCTGTTAGCCTTTTGACTTTACCGGCAAGATCACTTATTGAGATCTCTTCACCGGTTCCGATATTCAAAAAATGGGGAGGGTAATATTCCGGATCGGTTTTACCGGTTTTATGAATTCTTATTATATCATCAACATCGATATTCTCCATTACAAAAACACATGCTTCAGCCATATCCGAGGAGTTCATGAATTCCCTTAGCGGCGTTCCTGTTCCCCAGATTGAAACCGTAACCTGCTTTTTGCCCTGATTATGTTCCCCGGCGATCCTGACACCATATTTTTCGAGCACTCTGATTATGCTTTCCTGATCTGAATTTCCTGTGATCTTTTCGACGGGATACCTGTCTAGGTCCTTTCTGATTGCCTCCAGGTTATCCTCCTCAAGACATTTCCCGAGGTGGAATTTCCTGAGCAGCGCCGGCAGCACATGTGACGCCTCAAGATTGTAGTTATCTCCATGGCCGTAAAGGTTGGTAGGCATCACCGCAATGAAATTGGTTTTGTACTGGATGTTGAATGACTCGCACATCTTCAGTCCGGCAATCTTGGCCACAGCATAAGGCTCATTTGTAAACTCGAGCTTTGAAGTGAGCAGATAGTCTTCCTTCATTGGCTGGGGCGAATTCTTCGGGTAAATACAGGTTGATCCGAGGAAAAGCAGCTTTTTAACTCCATGTTTCCAGGCTGAATAGATCATATTGCTCTGGATCATCAGGTTGACATAAATGAAGTCAGCCCTCAGTGTGTTGTTTGCGACTATGCCGCCGACCTTTGCTGCTGCAATAAGCACATATTCAGGCTTATTGACTGCAAAAAATCCATCGACCGCCTTCTGGTCGGTCAGGTCGAGTTCCTCCATGGTTCTCAGGAGAAGATTGTTATACCCCTTGTTTTTCAGGGTTCTTGTCAGTGCCGAACCGACAAGGCCGGTATGGCCGGCGACGTATATTTTGGAGTCAGGTTTCATTTCCAATTTTTTTTACCACCATTATTTTGCCAACATCCCTCTTTTTTAACTCCCCCTTTTTTTAACCCCCCTTTTCTTTTTCACCCCTCCTTTTTTCACCCCCCCTTTTTTCACCCCGCCCTTTTTTCACCCCGCCCTTTTTTCACCCCGCCCTTCCCCCTCCCTTTTTTCACCCCTCCTTTTTTCACCCCCCCTTTTTTCACCCCCCCTCCCCCTAGGGGGGTTGAAATCCAGTGTTCTTCGAACCCCCTTTAGTGGCAGGGGGTAGCCCCTGCTCCGGGGGGTTGAAATCCAGTGTTCTTCGAACCCCCTTTAGGGGGCAGGGGGTAGACCCTGCTCCGGGGGGTTGAAATCCAGTGTTCTTCGAACCCCCTTTAGGGGGCAGGGGGTAGCCCCTGCTCCGGGGGTTGAAATCCAGTGTTCTTCGAACCCCCTTTAGGGGGCAGGGGGTAGCCCCCCTCGGGAGGGTTGGGGGGTTTAGTTATTCAAAATAATTAAACGTTCTGAACCCTCCGTTCTTTAAATGGGTTTCTTTCTTCATAAGATGTATATCGGAAGTGATCATATCCTCTATCAAGCCATTCAGATCATACTTCGGAATCCATCCGAGCTTTGTCCTTGCCTTTGTCGCGTCGCCGATAAGAAGATCCACCTCGGTGGGCCTGTAATAATTTCTGTCGATCCTTACCATTACAGGATCATCTTTCATCCTCAACCTGATTGCCTCGATAAATCCCTTTCCTATCTTCTCGTTGAAGAGAGCCTCCTCGATATTCACCAGGATTCCGGTCTCATCTTCCTTTTCTCCCGAAAAGAGGATCTCCATTCCTGCTGCAGCAAATGTCTTTTGAATAAATTCACGGATTGAAGTGGTTACTCCGGTGGCGATTACATAGTCATCGGGTTTATCCTGCTGGAGGATCAGATACATTGCCTTTATGTAATCCTTTGCATGTCCCCAGTCGCGGCGCGATGAGAGGTTTCCCATAAAGAGGCAATCCTGCATTCCGAGGGCGATCCTTGCCATGGCCCGGGAGATCTTCCTCGTGACGAATGTCTCTCCCCTGATTGGCGACTCATGATTGAATAGTATCCCGTTGCTGGAATGCATGCCGTATGCTTCCCTGTAATTAACTGTTATCCAGTATGCATAGAGCTTGGCAACACCGTAGGGGCTTCTTGGATAGAACGGGGTCTTTTCGGTCTGCGGGACCTCCTGAACCAGTCCGTACAGCTCGCTTGTTGATGCCTGGTAAATGCGGGTCTTCTGTGCAAGTCCGAGGAGCCTCACAGCCTCGAGGATACGCAGGGTTCCTATTCCATCGGCATTTGCAGTATATTCGGGTGTATCGAAGCTGACCTTAACGTGGCTCATCGCAGCAAGGTTATAGATCTCATCGGGCTGGCATTCCTGAATCACTTTGGTGACATTCATCGAATCGGTGAGATCGCCGTAGTGAAGGATGAAATCCCGTTTGTCGACATGCGGATCCTGGTAAAGGTGATCAACCCGTTCGGTGTTGAACAGGGAACTGCGCCTCTTGATCCCATGGACAATATATCCCTTTTTAAGGAGATATTCTGCCAGGTAAGCTCCATCCTGTCCTGTAACACCGGTTATTAATGCGGTTTTTGACATTTTTTATATTGAATATTTGATGTGCTTTATTTAGTCTTGCAGTCTTGCAGTCTTGCAGTCTTGCAGTCCTGGAATTGGTTTTTGACTGCATGACCGCACGACCGCACGACCTCTTACAGCATTCTTGCAGTCCTGGAATTGTCTTTTGACTGCATGACCGCATGACTGCACGACTGCATGACCTCTTACAGCCACAGGTCCTTCACCCTTATCTTAATCCTGAACGCATTGGGTATCTCTTCCTCGCTTATCATTATCAGATACCCTCCGCCTCCTGCTCCCGACAGCTTCCATGCCTTTGCCTGTCTGCTGTATTGCCCGATTATCCTTTCAATATCCGGATTCATCATTTTCGGGAACATCCGGATCTGGGAATGGAATGAGTCGAGGAATCCTTTTGTGAAGTTCTCAAAATCCATTGATTTCAATCCTTCCCACGTCTGATCAGCCGCCTCTGTGAGCCTTCTCACGTTCACGGTGCTGATATGGGTGTCGCTCAAAACACTGTAACCCTCCGGCCGCGGCCACAGTGTCAGCATATACAACCTCTCCTCGAGCCATTTTATTGTTTTCAGGTCGGATATAGTTTCAAATTCAGAGGGCCAGTACTTACCCTTTTCATAATAGAACCTGTTTATCCCGGGCATTGTGATGCCTATTGAATCCTGTGAACCGCTTACCTCCTTTGTGCCAGGATCGTTATCATACCTGAAGAGAGTTTTGGCTAGTTTTTCAGGTTTTTCGAGCGGAAGATGATCGTTCCAGAGCTCGATTGCCTTCTTGCGGGTTGAGGTTGCCATTCCCGAGCGTTCGTTGAATTCGATTGTCGGTTCGAGTGATGCAGTAATTGCGGACCCGGGATAATATTTGGAAACATAGGGCTGGTCGATCCATGTGCCTGCAAGGTCGATCCGGTAGGGCATCGGCTTTACGGAACGCAGAGCGGTTGTTGACCGGGCCGGAAGGTTTGCATGAGGGATCCTTTTCAGGACCTTGTATTCAATTCCGAGCTCCTTGCAGAGCCGTTCCTTTTCAGGGGTATGACCGTCTTCATTTACTATGAAGATATCGGGATGAAGCTTCTTCATATCATGAACAAAATCCATAAGACCGCTGCCTTTGTTTATGAATGCCTTATGAACGCATGAGAGGGCGTTGAGGATATATACCCTTTCATCTTCGGAATTGATGGTTTCCCTTCCCTTGAGATCCCTTATTGTCTTGTCGGATCCCAGTCCGATGTACAGGTCTCCGTACCCAGAGGCTTCCTGGAGGAATGCGATATGTCCGGAATGCAGCATGTCGAAACAGCCTGAGACAAAGACTTTCTTATTGTTGATGCTCATCGCATTAAGATATTTTAATTGTTCAAAACAAATATAGTTTTTTTGTTCTTTCTTTGTTCGTCCAAAGAAAGAACCGAAAGAAAAGGGCGCCGGAAATGAAAAGTTTTGTCTGTTTCTGCGCCGCTACACAAAGCCTTATTGGCGCTACGAAACAGGCAAAACTTGCGCGCCATTTCCGGTTTGCCCTCCCGCCGGTGGTGCGGAATTGTATTAGTGCCTTTTGTGTTTTCATCAGCAAAAACCATTTAACCACAGCCTGCCCCGAAACCTCGGGGGAGTTACACTGTTTTACTCCGTGCGACTCCCCCGAGTTTCGGGGCAGGCTGTGGTTAACAAAATACTCTCAAAATGAAATAAGTCTCTCCTTATGTCAGATATTGTTTGCTTTTACCAGAAATAATATAAATTTGATAGAAACCATAATCGCATATACCATGAACAGCTATCCGAAAACCACCGCCTATACCTCCTTCAAGCGATACTGCAAAGTCCTCAAACTGCAGGACAACAAATCACTGATTGAAAAATACAAAGAGGTCCACAAACCGGGAAAAGTCTGGCCCGAGATCACCAGGGGCATAAGGGAAGTGGGGATCCTCGATATGGAGATCTATATTCATGGGAACCATGTTTTCATGATTATGGACACGGTTCCTGATTTTGATCACGATAAGGCCATGAAGGAGCTTGCGGCAAGCCGATGCAGAAGGAGTGGGAGGAGTATGTTTCGCAGTTTCAGCAGGCAGGGGAGAAATCGGCAACGCCGGAGAAGTGGACGCTGACTGAAAGGATTTTTGTGCTTGATAAATAAATGACTAAGGGACTTAGAGACGAAGAGACGAAGGGACTTTGCCCCTCAATTTTACAATTTCTCAGTCCCTTGGCCTATCAATCTTACCAGCTCCAGTTCTCAGGATGAAGTGACATATTTACGAGTTTCCCGATTATATTATCATAGGTTTCGTTAAGACCTCGATGCTCATCCAAAGTTATATATGAACAGGACATTGAAAAATCAAGCCAGGTTTGTGTTTCTGCCGACTCGCTCTCAGAATCGGATAATTTGGATATGAATAATTTAGGGTATCTTCTTTTTCTGAATGCTTCAGCAAGATTCGAACAAACAGATCTGGAAGATCTCCGTATCTGATCAGTCATGGAGTAGGTTTCTTCTTTTGGAAATCTTTTTGAGATTTTGAAGATTTCCATAGCAGCATTAAATGCAGATTGATAGACCTCAAGGTCCTTGTGTGTTCTGATTCTCATAATTGCAGCGATTAAAATATTTAGCACAAATAAATCTCTCAGTCTCTTCGTCTCTCAGTCTCTCCGTCTCTTCGTCTCTTCGTCTCTCCGTCTCTTCGTCTCTAAGTCTCTAAGTCTCTAAGTCTCTTAGTCTCTAAGTCACTAAGTCTCTTCGTCTCTCGTCTCAACCGCTCCTCGCATGTTTAAACAATATATTCCACACCGACTTCCGGAAATATCTGAGATCCGTTAAAAGCGGGCTCTTGTCGTATGAATCGAGATACCTGTTTTCCGACTCCTGTATTGCATCGAGATCAGCCGGCAGATCAGCATAAAATGGCGGGATCAAGTCCGGGTTTGTACTTTATTCTTCTTTCCTGCAGCTCCTTGTTGTATAACTCATAATAATGCCTGCTCAGAGGTCTGACTCCAACGAGTTTCATATTTCCCTTGAAAAAATTAATAAGCATCGGAAATTCGTCGAGCCAGATCTTTCTGGAGGCGGCCCCCCATGATGTTATCCGGAAATCATCCTGGAACTTCCCGCCTTCCTGCAGGCTGTATTGTTTATAGACATAATCCTGGATAAACTCCGAATAGGGATGCATGGTCCGCAGTTTATATACTTTTATCTGGTCGCCGTTTTTGCCGATTCTCGGGAGGGCGATAAGCGGACCATAGTTTATTCCGTTCATTGGGATTGGTTTTGCGATCCTGATAGCTTCAATAAACAGGTAGTCGTCAATAAATGATTCCTGGTTTATCATGAATCCGGCCCTGGAGAGCCTGCCAAGAGCTTCTGCCCGTGAATAGACCTTGTTCAGGTCGCGTGTAAGAAGCTTATAGAGCCCTTTTGTAAATTTAAGCTTGGGCAGTATCCTTTTTACGATAAAATCAAATGAATAGAATATATAGTTAATTACCGGAGGGAACTTCTTCAGGAGCCTTGCTTTTCTCTGGTCCTTGGTCTCGACGCAGCACAGGAAGAGTCCTTCATTTTCGAGCTTTGAATTCACTTCATCAAGAAAGTCATTAAGCTTGATTATATCGTTAATCCTCCTGAGGTTAATAATATAATCATATTTCTCGTTAGGGAGATTTGAAATATTGAATATAGTTGTTGTTGAAAGAACTGCAGTACGGGCATTGAGTCTGGCTCCGGCCATATTAATTATTGCCCTGGCTGCTTCAGGACCGCTCTCCTTTTCAATCGCAAGCAATACCCTGGGATTGATCACTTGCGGGGCTCTCTTATGGTTTTTCCCGTTACAGTCCGCTTTTGCCACAAGCTCATTTTCGCTCTTCCTTTTTGATGCCCTGTAGTCTGAATAATTCTCATAATCCTGAAAATGAGCTTTTTTATAGGCAATGTACATGCTTCCCAGAATAAGCTCAAGCACTGTGGCTACCCCGGCGGTTCCCAGAACAATGGTCCTTGAATAAGCATATTCCCTGATTGTGTACATTAAAAGGGCAGTCAGGGAGAGGGCAATGATATTGCTGATGATGACCCGGTTGAAGAGTGATGTGTAATTGACTATCCTTCCGCGGTGCATTTTCCCGTTGATAAGGGAAACGATCAGCCAGATCAGCGCAAGGACGGCAAAAAATATCCCGTGCGACGGCAGATATCCTTTTAATCCGGAAGGCTTTGTTGAAATGACGATCAGAAATGATATTGCAAGTATAACAATATCAATAAATAAGGTAATTATCCTGAATCGGCGGACCTTCATTAGGTGGCGGCAATACTGATGTCTAAATTACGGCAAATTAAGCAAATTTCTGGTATAGAATGGAGGGAAATTCAAATAATATTATAAAAGGCGTGCGGCATGCGGCATGCGGCATGCGGTTCACCCCCAAACCCCCTGAAGGGGGCTTTACCCCCCCACACCGCCTGAAGGGGGGCTAAGACGGAGACCTGGATTTTAACCCCCCTTTAGGGGGGCAGGGGGGTAAAAGGACCATGGGCAGGGGGGTAAAAGGAGCATGGGCAGGGGGGTAAAAGGAGCTGGGCAGGGGGGTAATCTCAAAGGAGTATGGGCAAGGGGGTAACAGGGGTACTTGGTTGTGTCTTCTCTGTGTCCCTCGGTGTAACCAAAAGATTTTAACTTCAAAATCCGAGTGTCACTCCCAGATTGAAAGTACTCTTTTCGCCATAAAAATACGACGGAGTCCATCTCGTATCCCCTCTTACATCGGAACTGGTAAAACTGCCCCACACATAGAGATCATTTATGATCTGATAAGAGGCTTTAAGACCGAAAATTGTACTTTGCCATTGCACTGAGGCAAGAGGCGGATTTCCCACCCGGTCAGTTCCCAGTTCCGTATAGTCCGGACCACGGATCGCATCGGTGAAATAAATACCAATATTAAAGGTTCGTGCCGGTTTATAATCGAGAGCCACATACCATTCCCTGGAGTTGTCCCTTAAATAATGTCCGAGATTATAATTCTGTGTCTCAAAAGTAGTGGTAGGAACATAATGCTGATATGTGAGAGGATATGTATATGTAAATTCTGTTGTAAAAGAGAGGTTTTGCAAAGGGAAATTACTTAACCTGAATCCGGTTTTCCAGCTGAAGAAATTCCACTCATCATCCATTGTAAATCGTGCTACTGAAAGTTCATCGATAAATAGCGTTGCATACATATGAAGATGCTTTATGTTCCTTGAACTGATATCAATGAATGTCTGTGAGTTCATGTTGTCAATCCCTGAAGTGTATGAATGATCAACCGATTTATAGAAGAACAGGGGAAAAAGATAAACCGGATTGAAGTGCTTATCCGTATAAACGATGCTATTCCCGGCTGAAATGTTCAGGTTCCTGAAGGGAGTGATGGTGAACATATTGGCAGCAATGAATTTCTTATGATACACCTCACGGTAATCTGTTCCGTAGCTGTTGGAAACCCAGTATGAACGGGAGCTGTCGACGACCATCGAGTTGAGCCATCCGTGGAAATAGTTGAATTCGAACCACCTGACTGGTTTCATGTTCAGCCTGAACTGGAAGAAAGTCGGATTATTTCCTCCGAAAATATTCGCACCGTTGTAGTTGTTTCCCCATTGCTGACGGTCCTTTACGAATCCGGCATTACCCCATTTCCACGACCAGGTTATCCCTCCCTGCATCTCGCTCCAGTCGGTGCCCTTGTAATGTCCTCCCTCTCTTTTTGTAAGGTATTCAGGAAGTCCCAGCAAAGGTTTCTCATGATTATCGCGTAGTGAAGCATAAAAACCCCAGTTTTGAACGTATGCCCTGGCTTCACCGAAATTCCTTCCGTAAGTTGCCCTGCCGTCGGAGTTCATAAAAACCTCACCACCAAGTATCGGATTAATCGTCAGCGAAAACAATGAATCCTTATAATAGAACAGATCCCTCCTCAATGATGTGGTTTTGCGGTTTTGCGGTTCTGCAGTTATGAGGTTCTGCAGTTCTACGGTTTTGCCTTTACGCCATAACGCGGTCATGCCGTTTTGCTGTTCTGTTGTGTCGCCGTTGCGCCGTTGCGCCGTTACGCCGTTAGGCCTTTTTCCCATCTCTTTTCCGAAGTCCATCATGTAAAAATCAAGTTCTTTCAGTTGCCGCGTATTGAGCTGATCTCTTTTCTCATCAGCTTCTGTTAACCGGCTGGCTATAAATAATCTGGAATATGGCTTGACAGCTGAGTTTATCTCAATTATCTGCATTCCTGCAAGTTCATCGAGGAATTCGTAGATGCCGGTGTTGCTTACCGGGTGTGGCACCTCCTGGGAATGGAGTGGAACCTGATTTATTATGCTCAGTGATATAATGATCAGGATAAAAACCTTTCTCTTCAGTAGTTCCATTTGTAAACAAATCTAGGCAAATATAAAGATAATAGCGACTTATTTTTTACCACGGAGTGACACAGAGTTAAACACGAAGTTTCACGGAGTTCTATATTGCCTTCGAGCCGTCATGCCTTAATGCCGTTTGACTTGCACGATCCCGCAGAGCTGGACTTCGTCGTTTCACTCCTCAGCCTGCATGACTCTTCATATATTCCTTAAAATACTATCTTTAACCCCAACGAAAAATGCATGGCACATGGCTTTCTACAAATTTGCCGCAAAACTATCTCTACTGTCATTCAGTTTTCTTAAGAAACTGACAGCTTTCCTGGATGCAGCATCTTCCGGATTCTGGCTGGGAGTTATGAGCCAGAGAAGTCTTGATTTTTCTGATGAGCTTTATTATAGAAGTACTAAACAATATACTGATGACAAATACAATGGGTCAGGATTATTTGACTGGGAAAAACCCGTAATTGAAAAGCATTTCTCAAATGCAAAAACCATTTTACTGATAGCGGCAGGCGGAGGAAGGGAAGCTCTGGCACTGAGCAAAATGGGCTTTGTGGTTGACGGCTATGAATGCAATCCGGCACTTATTGAATATGCTAACCTATTACTTCAGAAGAACAATACAGATAATAGAATCAAGTATCTCTCAAGAAATTCTGTCCCTGTGGAAATAAAGAAATATGATGGTATTATAATTGGATGGGGGGCCTATTCTCTCATACAGGGAAATAAAAACAGAATTTCTTTTCTTGAAGGTTTGTCCCCTTTCCTGCACAATGAAACCCGACTGATGATCTCCTTTTTGTGGACAGGAACGAGAAACAGGAGAGACAAAATAACTAGAAACATCTCTAACTTTTTCAGGACCTTTAGCAGGAAAGAGAGAACGGAAACAGGCGATAAACTAGAGCCGAATTTTATTCATTATTTCAATGAAGAAGAAATTAAAAGTGAAATAACTAAGGCTAAATTCAGGGTTGTAGATTATTCAAGTACCGATTATGGATGTGTGATTGCTGGCATTTAGACTCACGACACAGGACTCACGACACAAGGTTAGGGGCAAGGGATTTGCGGTTTTTTCGGCTCGCTGTATCCATAAACCCTTAAACCTTTATACCCTTAAACATTCAACCTTTAAACCTCCTCAACTTCTTCAAACCTTTAACTTTTAAACAAAAAAAGAGTGCCATCCGACACTCTCTATTATAATAATTTTCTTTTTAATTTTAAACCGCATACCTCATACCGCACGCCGTTTAGCTAAACGGCTTATCATCAAAAGGACTTGCGAAAGGAGTATCTGTACCTTTGCTGCCGCTGCCCATTGGCATTGGAGGCATAGGAGCTGATTGCATCATTAAGTTGATAGATCTATCCAAAAGTATTCTGGATATTTCGGGTCTTATATATTTCTTTTTAAGTGACATTATATTCTTTACAGACTTTAGTTCCAAAGATATAGTTCTAAAATGTGTTATGCAAAAATAGTCTTTTAATTTAAATTGTCAAATTTTGTTTAGGCGCATGTAATTGGTATTTTTGAATTTTTCTTTCTCAATTTATCCTTAAACATCTTTAATATTAGCTATTTCACAATAACTCTCCCTGTGTATCTTAACTGTGAAGATGCCAGTTCAATGATAAACAGACCTGTTTTGCCAGTTACCGGAAGTTGAATCAGAGAAGATTTGCTGAATGTCATATTATTTGAATGGAACAAGGGTCTTCCTGAGATATCAATAACTTTTACTGATCCCTTGCTGCCCTCCCATGCATCACTAATCAATTCGATATTAAGTAAGCCGGAGGATTGATAAATATTGAAAGGTTTTTCAGAATTGATGCTGGTTTCAGGACCGGCTGAAATATTTCTGATAGTCAGGATAAATCTGTCTTTAACTGTTCCTTTAGAGGTTGAAAAGGAATACTTCGGAACATCATTCAGCCTTATGGTTTTATTCTGTACCCGGTCTTTTAGATAAAAAACATAATCATCAAGACCTTCCATCTGAATCTGGTTTATTGAATATGAACCACTTTCAGGGGCCTTGAAAGCAAGTGGGATATCAACAGCTGTTTCAGGGAAGGGTATTCCGTTAATGGCATATTCCTTGTCGGGTGAGAAAGAATAGAATTGCGGACGCGAACCTTCTGATAGCCACTTTCCGGCATCATATTTATTATCGTAACGCATTGAAGCCTCATTATTGAACCAGACAGCTGTTTCATCAGTGTAATTGGCATTCCCTAAGGTGAGCCTCAGAACAGGAAGAGATTCTTTGATTTCATTATTCACTGCATTGCCTTTGTAATAAGGGGTAGCATTATGTTCTTTTGCACTTGAAAAATCTATTCCGGCTCCTGTTGCAAGAGCCTGAACAAAAAATCCCTGAAGTGGCGGAATATGCCCGTTATAGGACCCGTAAGGAAGACCCGGACCTCCTGTGATGTAATAATATTCAACATAATCTTTAATAAAATAAACACTGTGATCTACATTCCCTGTAAAAGTTACATTATCCCAGTTTATGCCGCAGGTAAGAGAGTTCCCTAAAAGATTCCATCCGAATTTGACATAATTAAGAGTCTTAGTACCTAATGAATTCAATAATGAATTACCGGATAACGTTACAGTTATTGGCGTGGCGTAGTAATAAGAATACCCGTCCTTAACTACGAGGTCGGTAAAATCGGTCGACCACTTAAAGCCCTCCGATTTATCATTTAAAGAACCTGCATCATCATAGCGCATAAGGTTATCACCGTAAGAGCTTACAAAAGCTGATGTTGACTGTTGTGAGGGTACAGCAAAATAGTGCCATCTGTACATTCCTGATCCCGTTCCCCCGGCTTCTCCTCCTGTCATATAGATCTCGGAGTTGACAGTTCCTGATGAACCTGCATAGGTACCCAGCAGCAGCGAAAACATACCGGTTGGATCAGATTTAAGATCCAGGGTTCCGTTATTTGTTAAAGTCCCCGTAACTGTAGCATTCCCCAATGGATTAATGGTAAGTGTTGCACCCGATTCGATAGTTAAATTATTGCATTCAGCAACCGGTGCGTTTGAAACTACCGGTTGATACATAGGTCCGGGAGGTATGATTACATTGGTTGTTGAAGTAGGAACTCCTCCAACCCAGTTTGAAGCGGTGTTCCAGTCAGAGCTTGTACCTCCAAGCCAGGTGCCCGCAGGCGGCTGATTATTAATGGTACCTGTTGCTGATTCAAAGAAGGTGGGCGTGTTGAAATAACCATATGTACCGCTTGGTTGACCAATCCCACCAAGAGAAAGGGAGCTTGTCAAATGTATGAAAGTCCCAAGGTTTGCCTTTGAGCTGGTAGTGATTGAAAAACTATTAATAGTATGGGCTATGTTTAAGGTTATGGCTCCGCCGGAATTATCGAAAACTAAGCTGTTGACTGTTGCAGGAAGACCATCACCTGAACTTTGGATGTTGGAACCATTGTAAATATAATTTGCTCCGGTATTAAAACTGCGGGTCCCGGTTACCCTGATATTACCTCCGATCGAACCTGTAAAGCTGGTAGTAATGCCCCACCTGTCGGTGATGCCAAGTGTTGCCCCTGATGACAAAGTAAATGTACCATTGCTGAGACTAATGTAGGAAGGATTCACTCCCGTTCCCATCTGCAGGTAAGCTCCGTCGGCAACAGTGAAATCGATAGTGTTGGCAAATGTGCCGCCAGATGTATAGACCTGCATCTGACCATTGCCATTAAAACTCAGAGAACCTCTGCCTGATGATGATTCTGTAATGGACCCTCCTGTGAATGAAAAATTTCCGGCAACAATCATGGAGGCAACAGCGCTGCTGGTTGAACCGCTGTTAAGATCGAATATGCCTGCATTCTGGAAAAAGTTGCCCGATATGGTTAATGTATATGGGTTATTGCTATCAGTTATTGAAAGCTTTCCTGATCCTGTCCCTGAAAGAATGAAATCACCCTGCACAGTTGAATTGCTGTTCATCGCGGCAGTAGTTGTCTGAGAACTGCAATTCCATGTAAAGTTGCCAAAGCTTTGGTTAAACCCTGAAGGAGAGGTACCGGTGATCCCTGTAATTATACAAGTTGAAGCTGCATTCCAGGTTGCGGTCGGGATAGTGCCGCCATCCATGGCGTGCCGGTATTCGGAACCGCTGTTAAAGGCTAATACACCTGTTGTGGCAACAGTGCCTTCATTATAGAGTGTGCCATCCACAATGCAATCAACAGCATCAGTGCCATCGGCAATTGTCCATGTTATGCCAGAGTTTACTGAAACCTGCGCACCGGCCTCAATCACAACCTGATCAGAAGTTAGGGCTTCAGCTACATTAATCGTATCCCCATTCCGGATAGTGATTACCCCGCTTGAAGAGGAAGGTGGTGAAACAGCAGTAACCCAGGAACTGCCAGTGTACGTTTGCCAGTTATCTGATATTCCCCAGTTACCAGAGCCGTTGGAGCGGTAATCATCAGTTACTGCACTTTCAGCTCCTGTTAACTGGCTGCCTCTTGCAGGATTTGTTAGAAGGTAGAATTCAATTCCGGGAGGACCACTGAATTCATATACTGCAACATGATAGGTTGTATTCGCATCAAGATTGTATACGGTTGTATTATAACCTGAACCGTTATATACCACATAGTTGCCGGTCCCGATCTGCGACCCGTCTCCGAAAAGATCGCTGGCTGTATAAGTTGTTCCATTAACCGGATCACTGTCAACGGCACTTCCTGATTTTACTAAAACTATACGGTTTGTCCCATTGCCTGATGTCCAGTTTATTGTAAATGAGGATGGGGTAACATCACTGAAAGTAATATTTGAAGTCTGAATTGTCGGAGGAGGCGGTATTTCATAGTTAAGGCTTAGTGCAGTCATCGAAGCCAGAGCGGATGCGCTGAAAGTAGTCGCAGATACATCTGAAGTATTCGAGTTTGGTATAATCCGGTTAGCTACACCATTTCTTATACTGGCGCCAGATAATCCAAAATTATAAAACGCTGTTAACTCACTGACCATCGTCCAGTCTGTTGCATAATAGATTGTGCGGAGTGTATTTTTCAGAGGATTATAACTATTTACTACTTCGACAGCCTGATTATAAGCATTTATTGTTAAAGCTGTTCCGAACTGGAAGTTTGTTACCTGACCGGTCCCGCTGCTGTATGTCTGGGTGTTTGTTAAAGGTGATGCCTGATTAACATAGTCAAACACAGCTGCCCAGACATCAGTATTACACATAGTTGCCCCGCCTGCACTTATTGTAAATGACAATGTTGAATTTGTAGCCGCATCGAGCCCGGCTTCATTCAGATAATATAAGGCTGTATGCTGTCGGACGGTAGCTGTGCCCATATCCCCATCTGCCAAAGTAAGTATCTGTCCTCCATACGTCAAATTTACGGTTATCTGGCCTGCCGTCCATTTTGAAGATGAAACTGCCACAATCAGAACGCGGTTTGTATTGCTTCCTGTCGGAACTGAATAAGTCAGATTCACCTGACTTTGGGAAGTGCCATGGTAAACATTTGTCCAGTTCTG
>CAVOKP010000007.1:0-64566 GCA_963696535.1 uncultured Bacteroidales bacterium | reverse complement strand
GCCTGATTATATCTCTTTTGCTATCCCTGCTTCCTGGTTGTTCGAGGAATGCAGGAACAGGCAATGCTGACGAAAAGGCTGAAATCAAAATCAAAAAGCAGGTCACTGCTGTTGCAGAAAAATATATTGAAAGCCAGCTGGTCAATGCAAAGAGAACTGTTATGAAAGACGGGGCAATAATGTTCAGCAATGACCGGAAAAAATTTGTGATTGAACCCTCAAAAATATTTACCGGACTGATCGATGACGATCAGGAGACGGATGCTTTGGTTTCACTTTCAACATATGACACACAATATCAGACTGTATCCGAGCAGTTGGTGATACTTAAAACCGGCAATGAATTTACGATGGCAGGAGCAATTGAATCGGATATGAGGGTCATTTCTCTAAAAGACCGGATAATCACAGCTGATGTTCCGGAGCATACGCGCAATAGTCCGCTCTTCAACTGCCAGTCGTGCTGGGAGGTGGTAAAGTTAAAGTATAATAAGGGAGAGTTCGTGAAAACAGAATAGATAAGGGGCTAATACTCCGAATTTACTTGTTCTCTATCTTGGTTTTCAAAACAATTGCCCCACCGTATCCCCTGGCGCCATAAATGGAAGCGGATGACCCTTTGAGAACGGTTATTGATTCAACTGATGATGGAGTAATACCATCAAAAGTTTCAACATAAACCCCGTCAACCACAAGCAGGGCAGGAACACTGCCGAAAAAATCCTTTGAATCCTGAATTATATAACCACTGCCATTATACTTTATCCCTGAATTTTCCCTAGTGATCATTTCTGCGACTGAAGTATATGAAGCATATTTTCTGTCTGTTCCGTCGATTTGTTTCCCCGGGGAGGTCATTTCTTTCTTCTTGGTATAATCATATCCTGTATTGATTCCCTGTTCACCAGGTGAATCAGTTTGAACCGGAGTCTGTGAGAGAGATGATGCGCTGTAGCTGAAATTAATCTCAGGCCGCCCGTCTATAGCCTGTTCAAGTAAACCGGAGCTGAATGAAATGATCCCTATTTTCTGCGCATTTTTGCTGACCTTAATTTTATATTTACCCTTGGAATCAGTCATTGAGCTGGTTTTTACACCATCTATCATTACCATTGCATTCGGCAAAGGTTTGTCGTTTGCATCAAGGACAGTCCCGGTTATTATGATCTTATTAGGGCTCTTTTGTGCACCTGCAAAGCTTAGAAACAATACTGACAACAGAAATGAAAGGAATACTTTTGTTCTCATCATTTTAATTTTTTATGATAACAATAATCACGTTCAATCACGAGCCATCAAATAACAGACCAAAGTTAATCCTTATTTAAATGTCAGGCAAAATTAGTTTGGACGCCGTACAACTAACTATTTTGCATGGGATCCACGATCTCTGCCGCTCGAAAGGATCTAGCGTTCAGTCAAACCTATTTAGCCTCTGTAATGGTCATTTAGAATTTCGGATTCCATTTTGAATCTATTTCTTATTCCGCAATCAAAAATCCGCAATCCGAAATGATTCGTCCATTTATAATTAAAATAACACTAGTTTTTAATGCAACGGACAGAGTAGCCGCACCGGAAATCCTCAAACCCGTTGAAAAACCTGCTGCTTTGGTCATGAAGGCCTCTCATAATGGCCTGATTGGTTTTGTATTCGGTGGATGACCACCATACGGCGAATGAATCACCAATATCCAGTGGAAAGGTTCCGTTAAAGTATCGCATGCCTCCGGGGATACCCGTAAAGTCAAAATCGTTTTTCGCCTTGCTCAGGTAATTCTTCCAGTGGGTTGTCCCAGCCTCTTTCAGCTTGTCGCCTGCGGTATTAGGATCTCCCAGGAAGGCCGCCAGGTCGGCCCATTCCTTTTCTGCCGGGACATGCCACCCCTGGGGACATAGTTTACCGGTCCTTACAGTGTACCAGTTATACAAAGCCCCCGAAATATCCTTATTTTTTGGATCATTGTTATACCAACAGTGAGCTGGTGTCTTCAGCGATAACCATTTTTCATCATCAGTTACCAGAGGGATGGGCTTGCCATCATTGAATTTTGTGGTTTTAAGATTCTCACCCATCCACACCTGTTTGCCGATGGTAATAGCTACATAAATATTCCCGTCGGCATCTTTTACGGTTTGTGCCTGCAGTCCTGTGAATATTATGCAAGCAAAGATCAATAATAGTAAGATATATTTTTTCTGTTTCATCCTTGTTCCACTTTTCCTATTCTGCTCATCTGTAAAATATTATCAAATTAGTTCTTAGACCACCGAAAAACCACCTTGAAATTTTTACCCCCTTTCTTATTTCCCCCAGGGGGGAAATGAGTTGGCTCCTTCCCCCCTGGGGGAAGGTCGGGGAAGGGGGTAACCCATTACGCACCGACAACCTCAATTTCTCCCTGCATAGTATTGTCAAATTCCCTGCCAAAAAACGGAAAATATCTACTTTTTATGTTTATAAACAGCGACCTTTGATCTGTTGAATCCTGCGACGACAACAGATGTATCTCCCTCGAACCAGAGCAGGGATTCCAGCATTCCCTGAAGCAAAATCCCGCTTCGGGATGGCGGAAGTATTTCAAATGATTGCTTTTTTCCGCGGCTAAGCATCACCATTCCCTTATTTGCATCGTAGTATCCGGTCGAAACGTCATATGTATGATCATTGCCTCCAAGAAGCACATCAGGGAAACCATCCCCGTTCAGGTCCCTGATTACTGATTTTGTAACCGGGCCAAACTGCAGGGATCCAGGCATTGCTTCCCATCTGAATTTTCCATCGTCGTTCCATAAAATGAAACTTGATGTAGTATTTACCTTCAGTTTCAGCATAACCCTTTTAATTATATTTTCATCCAGTATCTCATCAAGGGTTGCATAACTGAATGATTTATAGTCAGTAAACTTTTTTTGAAAATATACCGATTGTCCGTATAACTCATCAAGGAAATTAACTGGGTACTCTGTCATCACATTATTGGTATCCTTCCAGTATGCGGATGAAACAGGGTCGATGTTGCCATCCATGTCTATATCAAGAACATACAGGTTCAGCGGATACCGGTCATTTACTGTGAACCGGTGGTTCAGGCCCAGATTGCCGGCAATGTAGTCATTGTCGCCATCCTTATCGAAATCACCTGCCGCAATCGTGTACCAGAACCCATGATGCTCTTCCATTCCTGGAATCACCTGGGGGACAAGCTCCTTTCCATTCACATTCTTCAGTACAGCTATGGAGTTCCATTCCCGGGTCACGATAAGGTCTTCCCATCCGTCTTTGTCATAATCGCTCCAGATGGCATCGGTTACCATTCCCATGTTGAAACGGAAAGCAGTATCAGCCACAAAGGAGCCTTTATCATTAATTAAAACCCAGGAAGGATTTGCAAAGGGGAACATATCCCTTTTAATTCTGCAGCCAATAAACAGGTCCATATCTCCATCATGGTCAAAATCGAAAGGCCGTAAAACTGAAGCGGGAAAAGGCGGGACAGGCAACACGGTTCTCTTAAATGAACCATTTTGATTCTCATACAAACAATGCTGGTATTCAGCTTCATCAACGTATTCATAACCACCGGAAAGAGCCACAACATCATTGTCGCCATCCCCGTCGGAATCAAATATTGCGAGATCTGATTCGGAAAGCTTCTTCTGAGAAGTCAGCCCTTCGATCATTGACTTCTCAAATCCCTCGCCTTTTCTTAAAAAAAGAGTGGTCGGCAGGCTGTTTGTCGATCCGATCAGAAGATCTTCCTTCCCGTCCCCGTCGATGTCTCCTTTAGCCATTCGTGGTCCGATCTGGGAGAATTTGTGGGGAATTATATTCTGGTTCAGGAAATAATCCGGGAAATCTTTCTGCTCATGCGTATAGTCGATAACATTATCATATCTTTCAAACAGCATATTTGCTGTTTCTACTGTATTTCCATCCTTTTTAGTAGGAATGGATGTCTTTTCAATAATTTCAATTATCTGATTGGAGGCAATGTTTTTCAGGAGGCTTCTATTTCCCGACGCTGGCCATGTTATCCTTATTGAATCCACGATACTCTCATCACCCAGTCCGAAGTGAATCTCCGGATCAACCGACGAAGCATATCCGCGTGTAAGAAAATGTTCATGGAACTGGTATTTACCGTTTGCCCATAATTCTACACTGGCGCCGATTGCCATTGTATTCCCGTCTTTGCCTGCCAGTCTGATCTTGATATAATTGGATTTCTTGCCTGATTTCTCCACGGTATAATTTCGCATTATAAATGCCTCGTCATTTATGTTATTGGTGATATAATCAAGATCGCCGTCATTATCAAGATCAACGAATGATGCACCATAGGAAAACGAAGGTACATCCGGCAGCCATTCCTTCGACCGGTTTGTAAAACTTGTGTCACCGGTATTCTCAAAAGCAAAATTCTGCACCTTGACCACAGGGGCCATTTCAATTGTCTCCATGGCTTCGGTAAGGTATCCGAGGAACTTCGTCTTGTAAACGGTCCAGTCCTCGTCCGTCATATCCCTTGGAAAACCATTGGCAACCAGGAGGTCCTTGTCGCCGTCGTTGTCATAATCGGCGAACAGGGGTGACCAGCTCCATTCTGTTGCATCAATTCCTGCCATTTGTCCGACCTCGCTGAACGGAACCATTTCGCCATTAATGAAACCGTTGTGCAGGTGGAGCATATTCCTCAGGTACTGGTGTTCAAAATTATATTGCTCATCAATGAGGTAGAACATATAGCCGTTGCCGGAAATAGTCTGTCTCTTCTTTGAATAGTATTCCGGAAGCATATCAAGTGTATAGATCTCAGGATTGCCATCATTATTCACATCAGCCATATCATTCCCCATTGAGGATCTTGATTGATACGACAGGTATTTCCTGATCTCATTGCGAAAGGTCCCGTCTCCCTGGTTAATGTAAAGCAGATCATTTGTTATGAAGTCATTTGAAACATAAATGTCGGTATACCCATCCTTATTTACATCTCCCATGGCAAGTCCCAGCCCAAATCCCTCATATTTAATGCCTGCCTGCAATGTAACATTAGTGAATTTTCCGTTTCCTTCATTGCGGTAAAGCCTGTCATTGTTTATTGCACTCCCGTCGATCAGTCTTTCGGAGAGTGAGCTGTTCATTCTCTGATTTACCGTATTATTCAGGACATAAAGGTCAAGGTCGCCGTCATTGTCGTAATCAAAAAATCCGGCGCTGATTGATTGTCCGTCTTCAGCGATGCCATAATCTTCAGCCATTTCAATGAAATACGGATCACCATTATCTTTTATACCCTGGTTAACAAACAGCCTGTTTTTGCAATTTCGCGGATCGGGGTCCTTGGTGGAAGTAAAATAGACATCAGGCAGCCTGTCGCTGTTTATGTCGACTATCGTCACCCCGTTGTACCACTGGTCATTGGAAAGTCCTTCAAAACCGGATGTGATATCCCTGAACCTGAAATTGCCTTCATTAAGGTAAACCTTTGATGACACCTGGTTCCCTGCGAAAACAATATCAGCCAACCCGTCCTTATTCAGATCACAGACACCAACTCCTCCTCCATTATAGATATATTCATAGGTAAGTACATTAAAACTGTCCGATTCGGTTATTGTATTCCTGAAATCAATGCCGGTCCGGTTTGAGCTCAGCATCCGGAACTTCGTGGATTCGGAACAGGATATCAATACCATTGCGGAAAAAACGAGTATGGGCAGGTACAATTTCCTCATTCTGTTGTTATTTATTAGACGGATAAATTTAAAAAAAAGGGGAGCAAAATAAAAATTAGGGACAATAATATAAAAATAGGGACAATAATATAAAAATAGGGACATGCCATGGCATGTCCCTATTTATAAAATCAAATCAAATGATTAAATCCTATCTGTTCTGAACAAGAATCCCGTTCATCAGGTCGATCTGACGCTGAGGTATCGGATATGTTACATCCTCAGGGCCAACTGTGGCTGTTCCCTGATTGTACATTCCTGCTTTGCCCCAGGGAGTTGTTGTTTCATAGGCAAGCACCCTGTTAAGTTCGGTCTGTGTTATGCCCCATCTGTTAAGGTCAAAGTACCTGTGGCCTTCCATCCCGAGTTCGAGCTTTCTTTCCATATAGAGAGCCTTGCGTGCATTTGCCTGTGTGTCAAAAGGAGCTCCGGATAATGGATACTCGTTGATGACATAGTTTGCAGCATTGGCAGTGCCATCGAGAGTCTTGACCCATCCGGCCTGATTAGCAGCCCTGGCACGTACCAGGTTGATATTAGTCCGTGCATCAGCCAGTGCGTTTGTTTCAATCTGGCATTCTGCAAGAAGCAGCAGTACATCGGCAAAGCGGATCATCCTGTAACCGTTTGCAGTCAATCCGCTGGTCCAGCTTGTGACATCGGTAAGCTGCTTTTCCTGGGATTTCTTATACACCTGTTTCTTGTTCTGCCATGGTCCTGCATATGTCTGGTCGCGAACCCAGTCTGATCCTGTCATGATTCCCCAGTCCCAGTATGGGATACCCCTTCTTCCCACTGACCAGTCGATTCTGGGATCCAGCGGCCCGGCATCGGGAGTAAAGGGTTGAGAGAAGTTAATCCCCTGATCACTCTTAACGACATTCAGGGTATTATTATATGAACCATCCAGTAGCGGTAAACCGCTTGAAGTCCTGAATGAATTCACATATTCCTGTGTTGGCTGGTAGAATCCGCAGCAACCTCCCGGTGAGGCGCCGCTCTTGTATGGGAAATTCAGGATTTCGCCGTAACCAGCGTTCCATCCGCCGCCACCGTCATTGACAGAATACTGAACCGTATAAACAGCTTCCTGGTTATTCCGGTTCTCAATCGCAAAGATCTCGCCGTAGTTGGGATGCAGGCCGATAGCTTCCCCTTTGGGATTTTTTCCGCTGGTTTTTACTTCCTGAAGCAGTGTAAGGGCCCTTGCATAATCCTTATTCATCTGCATAAGTGCTTTTGCCAGAACCACCTGGCAAACGGTTTTGTTCCATCTTCCTATCGCACCCATGTTAAGCGGAAGTTTTACTCCTTCCTCAAGGTCAGCGATTATTTTTCCGGTGATATCCTCCTGATTGCCGGTTGTTGCAGGATCAGCTGCTTCATCAATATAGGGAACCATCTTCCACATTCTCCAGGCTTCAAAATGGTACCATCCGCGAAGAGCCCTGGCCTGCTGTATGTACAGGTCTGCCTTGGACTGATCGATCTTACCGTCTGTAACGGCCTGGGTTGCAACCCTGACAACGTTATTGCACCTGGAAATTGCTTCATAAACTTCCCTCCACTTTGTCTGAAGGTAGGGATTGGTAGCCGTCTCCGTAAAGGTCTGGATTGGATTAATATCAGGCTGATCGCCGGAGTCTGTCCCTTTGTTTGCTATCATTCCCCGGATATCGCCATACACCCAGTTGGAGGCTGCTGAATTCCATGAATAGCCGACTCCAATACCGTCGAGCACTGAATAGGCTCCGACAAGCAGGGCATCGATACCCTTTTCATTTCCAAGTACTGCGGCATCAAGAGAACCGCTGGGAGTTATGTTAAGGAAATCTTCCTTGCATGCACCCACTATTCCGAGTACAGCAATTATTGTGATCAGTAAAATATGATTCTTTTTCATATTCATAGTGTATTAATATTATTTGTTATAGGACAAAATTGAGTCCGACGAGAAATTGCTTAACATTAGGATAACTTCCTGTGTCAGAGCCGAATGCACGGTCGTCCCCGCCAAGTTCCGGATCCATCCCGGTATATTTGGTCAATGTAAAGAGGTTGACGCCCTGCAGATAAATCCTGAGAGACTTCACATTTATCCTGTTGAGGAGACTTTGAGGCAGGGTATAGCCAAGCTGAAGGTTCTTCATCCTGAGATATGAACCATCCTCAATATAATAACTGACAACCTGGGTGTTTGTGGAAAAGTTTGATGTGTTTGATGCCTTGGGCACAACAGCGTCGGTTCTTTCAGGTGTCCAGCTCTCATTCAGCAGTCTCTTGCTCTTTTGTCCCTGGAATGAAGGCCAGAAATCGATCCACCAGTTGTTCCAGTTAAAGATGTCATTCCCCTGCGACCCGTAAAGGTAAGTTGTAAGGTCAAAATTCTTGTAGGTAAACGAAAGGTTCAACCCGTAAGTGAATTTAGGGTTGGGATTGCCTATGAATACTCTGTCCTCAGTCGTGATTTCACCATCACCATCAGTATCCTGCATCTTAAAGAAGCCGGGGGCTGCGCCGTCCTGATCCGGTGATTCGGATACGTCAGCAGCGCTCTGGAACAATCCTATTGTCTGGTAACCGAAGAACTCTGACATTGAATGTCCGACTAAGTTCCTGTTTGCAACACCTATTCTTGATGTACCTCCTCCCTGGTCAAAATAAGTGACTGATTCGGCAATCTTGGTAATTTCATTCTTGTATGTGGTCAATGAGGCGTTACCGTTGAAGCCCAGATCACCGAAGTTATTTCTGTAGCCCAGTTCCACGTCAACGCCGGTGTTTTTCATTTCTGCGATATTGATGTAGGGTGCTTCGGCGCTACCAGCTGTTCCAGGTAGTTCAAGCTGATAAAGCAGGTCCTTGGTTTGCTTGAGGTACCAGTCAAAAACTAAGGTGAGTTTGTCGTTAAACAGAGTAGATTCAAAGCCAAGGTCGGTTGAAACTGCTGTTTCCCATTTTGCATCTGGATTGCCAATGCGTGTCGGGCGGAATCCCTGAGCTATTGAGCCTGTAAAAATACCATTGATATCATAGAAGGTTTCTGCAGGATTGCCTCCGTAAAGATAGAACTGGTTCTGTGAGGAGAGGGAAAGCTGGTTGCCCATTGTACCCCATGAACCCCTTAATTTCAGATCTGATAGCCAGTTGAGTCCTTCAAGAAAAGGCTCGTCGCCTACACGCCATGCAGCTGAAAATGACGGGAATATACCGTACCTCGTATCAGGGCCGAATTTGGATGAACCATCCCTGCGGATAGTGGCGCTCAACAGGTACTTGCTCTGGAAACCATAGTCGGCTTTCAGGAATGTTGAAACCAGGGCCACAGGTGTGGTATTGTATGAATTGGCATAGTTCGTTGTTGATCCGTTATTAAGGGTACGGTAGGTTATATCCCTTGAGAAGTACCCGGCTCTCTGACCTTCAACACCGCGGCCCATATTTTCCTTAACCGCCTCATATCCTATCGTCGCATTTAACTTATGGTCACCGAAAGTTCTATCAAACGTAAGCTGGTTTGTCCATACCCAGTTGAAATTATAGCCTGAATTTTCAGTAAAGGTATCGTTAAGTGAGTTTTCGGCACTTTCATATGTTGCAAAGCCAAACCATTGTCCGTACCAGTTACCGTATCCGCCCCCGAAGCTCGATCTGAAGTTCAAGCCTTTAAGGAGCTCTATATCCATATAAAGATTCCCCATCAGGTTCAGGTTAGTACCCCAGTTGTCCTTTCCTCTTGTTCTACTGGCAACAACATTGCTACCGTTTCCAATCCTTGGAGCGATCCCGGTTCCTCCCCAGTCACCTGCAACAAATGTATGTGAGAGACCCACATAGTCAGGGCCTGTCCATTTAACAGGAATAATTGATTGACTCCTGATAGGTCCCATCTGGAACGGGCTGTCTTCACCAAGCTGGCTCACTCCATTACCCTTACGGAAAGCCATTGTAAGATTCTCTCCGATTTTCACTCGGCCATTAAGGATTTTGAATTCCGAATTGAACCGTCCGGTAACTTTTTTATTGTAGTTGTAAATTACTATACCATTTTCATCGAGATAACCCAACCCGGCAAAAAACCTGGAATTCTCGCTGCCTCCCGAAAGAGTGATGTCATGATTTGTTCTGATGGCATTATTGGTTATCTCATCGTACCAGTCAGTGCTTTTCCCGTTCCACCAACTTGGCATAGTGGGATTGGCGTTTGTCGAAAGCCCGTATAACGGGTGTGTTTCAACTGTTCCGTCATTCTTGTAGACAAGCCACTGAAGCTGGGCAAATTCCTCGGCAGTGCACAAATCTGAGGTAAGTCCTGCCCCGGGTAATTGAATACCCGTGTACATGTCGTAGGTTACTTTAACACCGCTGGAACCTTTCTTTGTATTTACAACGATAACACCGTTAGATGCCCTTGATCCGTAAACCGAAGCGGCGCCTGCGTCTTTAAGTACTACCATTGTCTCAACGTCATTCGGATTGAGGTAAGAAATATCGCCTGTCGGGACTCCGTCAACAATATAGAGAGGATTGTTGTTCTCAAAGGATGAAAATCCCCTGATCCTTACTTTTGCTGATTCTCCCGGCCTTGCGTCAGCGATTACCGAAACACCTGATGCACGTCCCTGCAGCTGGCTTGTCAGGTTGCCCGTTGGCACGGCTGTGAGTTCGGCGGTCTCAACAACACCTACAGCACCTGTAAGATCCCTCTTGCGCTGGGTGGTATATCCTGTGACGACCACTTCCTGCAGTGCCTGAACATCCGATACAAGATTCACATTGATAACTGTTTGTGAACCAACAGTAACAGACTGGGTTACATAGCCTACTGAGGAAAACACCAGTACCGAAGCCGGACCCGGCACTCTCAGGGTATAGCTCCCGTCCACTCCCGTCATGGCTCCGATAATTGTCCCCTGAACAGTCACGTTTACACCCGGGACAGCTCCTTCGCCTTCAGCGGTGACTTTCCCGGTTACGGTTCTTTCCTGGGCAAAGAGAATGCCCGAGGAAAGGACCATGCTGAACAAAAACAGCGTAATACGCCGTAATTTTGTAGTAATTTGCATAGTCAATTGTTTTGGTTAAAAAGGTTAGTAAATAGGTTCTTATTCATTATCAAGCTAAATTTGAACCACAAGAATTCAAAAGAATTCAAATATAATTAAATTAAAATAACATTAAACCAATTTTTAATAATTTATTTGACAACTAAAAAAAATGCCTTTGATTCTCTAATGTAACTACATTTAAAAACTTACACAGAAATTCCAATTATAACTCCTTGTATTTCCGTGTTCTCCGTGGTGAATTTCTTTTTTTTACCACGGATTACACGGATACTCACGGATTTTAACTCAGTTTTTACCTGCGTTCCCGGTGTACCTGAAATCCAATATATTTATGTTTACATATTTTTTAAATGGGTGCACGACTTTGCGATTAAAAGCTTATTAAGAAAAGACCGGAAATTGCTATATTGCCAAAAAGTAATTACAAATCCATGAAAATCCTGATCGTCGAGGATGAGTCCAAAGTGGCGTCATTTATAAAAAAAGGCCTCGAAGAGAACCACTATGAGGCCGATCTGGCATACGACAGCGAGTTTGCGGAAAAACTTGCCAGTCAGTATAAATATAACCTTTTCATACTCGATATAATTATTCCCGGGACCGGAGGACTGAAGCTATGCAAAAAACTTAAAACCGATTTTCCGGATATCCCGGTTCTGATGCTTACCGCACTTGGAACCACCGATGACAAGCTGGCCGGTTTTGACGCCGGCGCCAATGATTACCTTGTTAAACCATTTGAATTCAGGGAACTGCTTGCAAGAGTGAAGGTTCTTCTGAAAACATCAGGTCATTCGCGTGAAACATCCGACACTCTCAAATATGAAGACCTTGAACTGGACCTTGACAAAAAAGCGGTGCGAAGGGGAGAATCATACATCAGCCTGACAGCCAAGGAGTTCTCGCTTCTCGAATATTTCATGAGAAATGCAGACAGGGTACTTTCAAGAAATGATATTGCAGAAAAGGTGTGGGATGCCAGCTTCGACTTCAGCACGAATGTTGTGGATGTATATGTCAACTTCCTCCGGAAGAAAATTGATAAGGGACATGATAAAAAACTGATCCACACAAAGGTTGGATTCGGCTATATTTTCGGAGATCTCTAAGATTAAAGAATTGCGGATGTCGGATTGTCAATTACAGAATTGCGGATTGCGGATTGTTGATTGCGGATTTCAAATCCGAAATCCCAAATTCGAAATCCGAAATACAAATAAATCCGAAATCAAAAATCCACAATCCGCAGTTTTACAATTAATAGAATACCTCAAATTGGGAGTATCATGCAAATCAGAACCAGATTAACATTACAGTTCCTCCTCCTTGGAGGATTAATAATGCTAATTGCCTCGCTTTCAATTTATTATTCCTCAGCTAAACTCCGGAGGCAGGATTTTAACAATCTCCTGAAATCGAGGGCAGAAACCGTAGCCAGGCTTGTGCTCGACAGCTATGAATACAATACGAACCTCATGCTGAGAAGCGGATCCGGAAATCCTGCCAGACTTCAGGATGAAAAATTTTTAATTGTCACTCTGGATACGAATATCCTGTATACAACCGGCAAAAACTGGGAATTTGAAGAAGTAAATAAAATCATCGGCCAGGTAAGATCCGGAAAGGATGTATTTTATAAGCAAAATCCCTACGATGTGCTGGGAACATTGCATAGTACCGGATCGTACGAATTTGTTGTAATCGGTGCAGCCATTGATAAAGATGGCCATTTGCATATGAAGAAACTTAGGATCGTTCTGCTGGTGGTATGTCTGATCAGCCTTGTTTCGTTTTTTATCGCCGGGTGGTTTTTTTCCGGGAAAGCCCTGAAACCAATTTCGGATATGGTAAAAAAGGTAGAGGATATTTCAATAACCAGCCTGAATTTAAGAGTTCCCGAAGGAAACGGCACTGACGAAATCGGAAGGCTGGCCAGAACGTTCAATAACATGCTCGGACGACTCGAAACATCTTTTGGCATGCAGAAGAGTTTTATTGCAAATGCATCCCATGAGCTCAGGACGCCTCTTACTTCAATAAACGGGCAGATTGAGGTCCTGTTGATGAAGGACCGCCAGGCGGAAGAATATAAAAATGCTCTCGGTTCGGTTCTCGAAGACATTAAATCACTTATCGACCTTTCAAACAGATTGATCCTTATAGCCAGAACCAGTTCGGAAGGTCCTTCTGGTTATAATAACAACATAAGGATCGATGAAATTATCTGGCAGGCACAGGAAGAGATGAAAAGATACAATCCCTCATACCATATTAATATATCTATGGATGATACGGTTACCGATTCTGAAAGGTTAATGGTCGCCGGAGATGAGCACCTGCTTAAAACAGCAGTTACCAACCTGATTGAGAATGCATGCAAATACTCTTCCGATCATTCTGTCTTCATTGAGTTTGGGCGTGAGGGCAAATGGGTAAAGTTGGTATTTGAAGATAAAGGCATCGGCATACCGGAGGAAGATATCCCTAAAATCACTGAACCATTCTACAGGGGCACAAATGCGGTGGCAACCCCGGGAAGTGGAATTGGTCTTTCGCTTGTAAATCAGATCGTAAGGAACCATAATGGCACTATCGCCATTGAATCAAAACTCAATAAGGGTACCCGGATTACCCTGCTGCTCCCGGCACTTTCATCAAATTAATTTCTTTTTAATTCTGTTTTAATTGCGGTTTAACTTCTGCCCGGTATATTTAGGCAGGTTAATCTCTTCGGTAAACAGGTTGGTAAATTAGACATGCCCCTTTCCCCCTAAAGGGGGTTAAATGTGAAACATATAACAAGTCCCCTTTAGGCTTCAGGGGGATTTAGGGGCGAACAAATGGTAAAAGTTTCACTAGCTTTTTATTTGGAAGATATTGATATTTTTTGGCGCCTTATTAATCTTAAACCTGTTATGCGAAAAAATCCCTTTTGTTCAATACTCTTTTTAGTTATGTTGCTTATACCTGCATGTCGTCAGGGAAGCAACTCCGGTTCAGGTCCCGGAAAGAAATCCGCGGCTCCGGTTACTGCCGCCACGGATGATTTCTATCAGGAAATAGGCCAACAGATCGGACTCGGTTTTGTCCACTCGATCGGCGATGACGACCTTACCAATATAATTCAGTCCGACGGCGGAGGGGCCGCTTTCCTCGATTATGACCAGGATGGCTATATTGATATATTTGCCTGCAGCGGGACCTGGCTTGAGGGAATCAGCAAATCTGAAAAGCCTGCCGACCCGCCGGGGAACCGTCTCTACAGAAACAAGGGTGACGGAACCTTTGAAGATGTGACCCGGAAAGCAGGCGTTTCAGGTCCCTGGTACAGCATGGGTGTGGTTGCCGGTGATTATAATAATGACGGCTATCCCGACCTGTTTATAAGCAATTACGGACCAAATGTCCTGCTCAGGAATGACCGCAACGGATCGTTCACTGATGTAACAAACCGTGCAAATGTTGCAGGCGGAAATGAATGCAGTGTTGGCGCCGTCTGGGCTGACTATGATAACGACAGCTTTCTCGATCTTTATGTGGGCAATTATCTGGAGTTTGATCCTGATTACAAATACTTCTATGCTCCCGACGGATTTCCAGGTCCCATGGCATACGACGCCCAGAAGGATATCCTTTATCACAATAACGGGGATGGAACATTTAAGGATGTAACTGCTGAAATGGGCATAATGGATGTTGACGGGCGGGCCATGGGCGTTGGTGCGGCCGACTATGACGATGACGGGTTCATTGATATTTTCGTTGCCAACGACCATACACTGAATTACCTCTGGCATAATGAAGGCGGCAAGGGATTTGTCGACAGAGGAACCATGTCGGGCACTGCCTTCAGCCAGGCAGGGGAAGCCACCGTAAGCATGTCGGTCGACTTTGCCGACTACAATAATGACGGACTGCTCGATCTTTTTGTTTCGGATGATACATACTGCTCCCTTTATGAAAACCTGGGCAACGGGATATTCTCTGACAAGGGAGTATCATCGAATATCTCCATGCAGGCAGCTCAATTTGTCGGATGGTCATCATCCTTCATGGATTATGATAACGACGGAGATCCCGATATCTTCAAAACCAACGGCGCCCTCAAACACCTTTATGGCCAGGAAGACCAGCTGTTTCAGAATGAAGGTAACGGAACCTTCAGGGATATATCCCTGGAACTCGGCAGCTATTTCAGCGAAGAACATGTAGGCAGAGGCGCCTGTATAGGGGATTATGACAACGATGGCGACCTTGACATTTTTGTGGTGAATCTTAACAGCCGCTCAGTTTTTCTCAGGAACAATAAAGGCAACACGAATAACTGGATTATGCTTGACCTTAAAGGCACCTCAAGCAACAGGGAAGGGATAGGCGCCAGGATCAGAATAACCTCGGGAGGCAAGACACAGATTGCCCAGAAAAAGACTACAACAGGCTATCTTTCGCAGAATGATCCAAGGATTCATTTCGGTCTCGGGAATAACCAGGCAGTTGAAAAAATAGAAATAAAATGGCCATCAGGAAAGGTTCAGATGCTTGAAAATATAAATGCAAACCAGATCCTTAAAGTAATAGAACCATAAATCACCTGGTCCTTTATGATAAAGCGGAGACTCATTTTACCCGGAATTATTTTTCTGATCCTGACCTGTACGATATTCTTTTCATGCAGTAAAAGGAGACCTGAAGAAATCAAACTGATCGTAACGGAAGTACCAGTAAGTTCAAGGCTTGCAGATAATCCGGGACTTGCATCACAACGATATCTGACCGGAGCGAGGATAGTTTCAGTCAGGAGCAGCAAGCCAGGTTCACAAAAAATACTGACCGGGGACTTCTTTTCAGCATGTGCTCCTGAAATATCGTATGACGGACGCTTTATGCTCTTCTCCGGTCAGAAGAAAGAAAGTGATCCGTGGCAGATCTGGGAGATGGACATTATTAAAATGAAGTACCGGCAGGTTACCTCAGGAAGGGAAAACTGCACCGATCCGGCCTGGCTGCCTGGTGATCGTCTGATATTCAGCAAGCTGACACTGAATGATACAGTTAAATCAGCTCATTGTCTTTATACATGCAATTCAGATGGCTCCGGCCTGAAACAGATTACATTCGGCCCCGACAACAACCTGGCCACTACCGTTTTAAGGGATGGCAGAGTGCTTACATTAAAACAGCAATTGCTTCCATATCAGGCTGATCCGATGCTCGTGGTTATGAGGCCCGATGGCACAAAAGCTGATATGTTTTATAAGGGTGCCGGGGCTATAATCACCGGAGCACGGGAAACAGCTGATGGTAAGATTTTATTCATCGAATCTGATAACGAACCATCGATGGAGGGGACCCTGGTTTCCATCAGTTACAACCGTCCGCTGCATACCAGGATCAATCTGACGTCAGGGACCGACATTAACTTTAATAGTGTAACACCTGTCGGGCCGGATAATTATCTGGTGACATGTCTGAAAGCAGGAACCGGCAATTATTCATTATACGAGTTTGATACTGAAAAAAACTCTGTTGGCCGGCTGATTTTTTCCGATCCGGGATACGATATTGTTGAAGCTGTTCAGAATAAGGAGCATGAACGACCCAAAAAGTTACCAAGCGAGGTGGATCAGGAGGTTAAGACTGGTTTGCTTCTCTGCCAGAATATCAATTTTCTGAATCCGGAAACACCGGGCAATTCTTCAGGTCCGAGTAAAGCTTCAAAGATAGAAGTGCTCGGCATCGACACCACATACGGGATTGTTGAAGTTGAAGAGGACGGATCGTTCCAGCTAAAGGTAATGGCCGATACTCCTTTCAGGATCAGGACACTTGACAATGGGGACAATACGGTTCATGGACCCAGTTCCTGGTTGTGGATCCGTCCAAATGAACGGCGCGGATGTATAGGCTGCCACGAAGATCCTGAGATGGCTCCGGATAATATTGTTTCCCTTGCAATCAGAAAACCGCCTGTGATCATTCCGGTACATATCACTGAAATAAAAGAAAAGATCGTTGAGCTGGAATAGTTATGAAAACCTATCTGAAAATATTAATACCTGCCGGGATACTTTGCATTCTGGTCGTGCTCCTTTATACTCCCTACAAAAGATGGGCCAGGGAACATGTTAATTATATTACCGCTACTGAGGATCATCCGCTGAAATGCGGATCGTGCCACCTTTACATTCATAAATCAGCCTTGCTTTCAAAGATAACAAATGCGAATTATTATTCGCCATTTAACCTAACGCCGTCACCAGACGGGAAATTCCTCTATGTGGTTGCAGAAGAAGGAAATGCGCTGCTGGTGGTTAACACTGAAAAGAATAAAGTCACAAAGGAGATTAAGGTGGGTGTCCGCCCGCACAGCATTGTCCTGAGCAGGGATGGGAAGACTGCCTATGTAAGCAACCAGTGGTCGGATAATGTGTCGGTGATTGATCTTGAAAGATATGTTGTATCAGATACTCTTGTTACAGGGGGAGGGCCAGCCGGCCTGGCCCTTAGCACTGACGGAAGTTCACTTTATTCAGCCAATTCATTTTCATCCAACCTGTCAATAATTGACATTGCCTCAGGTGCCGAGCGAAAAAGGCTCTTTACAGGGAATAATCCTACCGGAGTGCAGATCAGTCCTGATGGAAGCCAGGTGTTTGTCACAAGCCGCCGGACGCATGGCTTACCATACGGAGACACATTGAGGTGTGAACTTACGGTTGTGAATGATACAAAGCAGAGGATTGCCGAACGCCTGGATATTAAACAGGCCTATATGATGGAAAATATTGCCTTTACTCCATCGGGCGATCTCGCAATAATTCCCCTGATAAGGCCGAAAAACAACGTACCGACAATACAAATCGAAAAAGGTTGGATGATGACAAATGGAATAGCGATTGTTGAGCAGAAACCACCCGGAAGAATCATCCAGCTGCTTCTGGACGAACCTAATGCATATTATGCCGATCCTTTTGATATTGAAATAACTCCGGATGGAAAAAGAGCCTTTGTTTCACATGCAGGTGTCGATTGCATATCCGTTATTGATATTGACGCGGTAAGGAAGCTTATTGCTGAGTCGGATGACAGGATGCTGGCGGCATATTCCAATTACCTGGGAACAAGCAGCAGGATTGTTGTTAAACGTATTCCCACCGGAGCAAACCCCAAAGGTATGGCACTTTCGGCCGACGGAAAAAAACTGTACGTTGCAGAGCATCTCGAGGACAGAATTGCCGTAATCAGCACCGGGAGCCTTGAAACTACTGGTAGCATACCTCTCGGCGGGCCACGCAGGATAACAGTAGCCCGGGAAGGCCGCCGTCTGTTCAATAATTCCGGACACACTTTCCAGACCCAGTATTCGTGTTACACATGTCATCCTGATGCACATGAAGATGGACTGGTATATAATATGGCATCGAAGGATATGGGCCGCAATACAACAAATACACAATCTCTAAGAAATATTGGCGATACTCCGCCGTATAAATGGAACGGGAAGAACCAGAGTATTTACAAGCAGGATGGAATGAGGTTTTCCACAGTTCTGACAAGAAGCGAGGCTTTCAGTTATAAGGAACTGGATGCCATTACAGCTTATATAATGTCAGGCATACCCAATCCTCCAAATCTTATTTACAATCCCAACGGAGATCTTACCGAGGCACAAAAACGTGGCAAGCAGATTTTTGAACGGACACACGACAACAAAGGATTTGAAATACCGGTTGTAAATCGATGCTTAACCTGCCATCCGGCTCCCTACTTTACGAATAAGCAAATGGCAGATGTCGGCACCCTGGCAGCCAGCGACGATTCAATTCTTTTTGATACGCCTCATCTTAATAACATTGTATTCTCGCCTCCATACCTTCACGACGGCCGTGCAGTAACTCTTGAAGAGATCTGGACATTATACGGCAAGACTGAACAGCATGGTGCAGTAAACGACCTGAATAAAATAGAACTCAATGATCTTGTGGAATACCTCAAATCCCTGAGGGATGTGGAATACGAACCAAAGGGGACTAAAACTCTCAGGGCTTCATTCGGACATAACTAATAAATCATATCAAGAAAAACCTATGAAAAAGAACTCTATAAAATTTGTTATCATAGCCATTGCTGCTCTGATCATAATTCTTGCGGCTCTGATGATATTGAGAAAACCGGGTGTGTCAGTAAATGATGAAAGGCAGGGCAATCTGAAAGCAAATGACTTATATCAGCAGGATAAGTTTGATCAGGGCCCCGGAAACAGTTCCAGGGTAATAAAAGAAGCAAAGGCAATGCCCGTGTATGGAAACTGGCGTAATTTTACTACCAAAGACGGGCTTCCTTCAGATAAGGCATATGCAGTAAGAATAGACGGCGACCGGGTTTGGGCCGGGACACACGACGGTCTTGCACTGTATGAAAACGGAAAATGGCGCACCTATACAACTGAGGATGGACTTGCACATAACGGTGTTGTCTCAGTCGATGTCAGCGAGATCACAGGCGATGTATGGATTGGCACCCTCGGAGGTCTGAGCAGGCTGTCAGAAGGCAAGTTTGAAACATTTAACCAGTTTAACAGTGGCTTGCCCAATGACCTGGTTTACAATGTGTGTTGCTACGGTAACGATATCTGGGTCGCCACAGGAGGCGGTGCGGGACGTTATGAAACCCAGACAAAACAATGGGAGATATTCACGGAGCTAAACGCTCCGATGCATGAACCATGGACTTATGCCATTTCAGGCGGTGAAGGGAAGGTCTGGATCGCTGCATGGGGAGGCGGGGTAATCGAATACAATCCTCAAACCAAAAAATTCAGGGATCATACCGATCCCGACGGATTCATGGAAATTGACCTGTTGCCAAATGATGGCCTGGTACATGACATTACCACTGCAACATCTTACGCCAACGGGATTATATGGGTTTCATCCTATTTCGGCATGAGCAGGTATGACGGCAAAAACTGGAACGGCTATTTTAATCACGACAGCGGCCTGGCCAGCAACTTCATCAACTACCTCAAAGCCAAAGGTCCGGTGGTTTATGTATGCAGCGACAATGGCTTCAGCACTTTCAACGGGGAAACCTGGGTCACTTACAAGAAAAATGACAATGATGAAAACGGGAAGGCTATTATAACCAATGGAACTGAAAAGAAAGAAGTAACTCTGTCTCCATCAATTTCACATAATTTTGTAATAGGTGCTGACGCACAGGATGATATCGTGTGGATTGCTACCTCAAAAGGAGTAAGTCGTGGGGAAGTACTAAGGTGACATGGAATAAACAAGAGTGAAAATATACTAATTTTCAAATTTGGATTATGGGAAATAACCAACTACTTATAGATCTGACAAAGCTGACGAACGGGGAACGGGATGAAATGATGAAGCTCGGGATTATCTCAGCCGGGAACCAAATTACTGATTACGTTTATCCGGCTATCCACAGGGAGCGTCCGCCTGTTGAAAAATTTGCTGTCCATGCTCCCCGGGTAATCAATGAAGCATACGATTATAAAAAACCATCTTCATTTACAAGAGCATTGCGGCTTGAATTTGGCGGGTATAAGATTCTGCTCGTTTCAGGGACAGCCAGTGTCAATGAAGAGGGCAATGCAGAACACATTGGTGATTTCAGGGCCCAGACCTGGAGGACATATTTGAATATTACGAGTCTTCTGAAGGCTGAAGGAATGACATGGCATGATGTAGTCAGAACGACAAATTATCTCAGGGATATTGAAAGGGATTATAATGATTTCAACAAAATCCGCACCTCTTTTTTCCGGTGGATGAATCTCGATCCCCTGCCGGCAAGCACAGGTATCCAGGCAAGGTTATGCTGGGAGACCCTTCTTGTCGAAATTGAAACATATGCAGTTTGTAAAATAAGCTAAAACTATGAAAATGAAACCGTTTTTGGGGATTATAATGGGTTTCCTGCTGCTGATACCCTTTCAATCAAATAGTCAGGAAAAGAAAGTTAACTATGGGAATATTCCGGATGAGCTGGTTGCCTATGATAAATATATGAAAGCCTATAAGTATCATTTTCTTGAGCCGATACAGTTCTATGGCGCCGGACGAGAAAAGCTACCTCCGAAAGATCTGACTGAGGTCAGAATCGGTTTCCTTGGGCCTCTTGAAGGTTCCGTACTTGTTTCTCTCGGGGAACAGATGCTTAATGGTTCAATGATTGCCATTGAAGAGGCAAATAATAAAGGAGGCTACAAAGGTATCCCGTTTAAGCTGATGGTTCATAATGATGTTGGACTCTGGGGAGCCGCAGCTAATCAGATAGTAAGCATGGATGATGAAAAAGTATGGGCATGGCTGGGATCGATTGATGACATTGTTTCGCATGTTGCAATAAGAGCAACCTTGAAACTTGAAATCCCGAACGTTAATACCGGTGATCCTGATCCCACCTTTACGGAGACAAATATTCCCTGGGTTATAAGAACCATCCCCGATGACAGGCAAAGTAGTTATGCATTGGTTGAACGTATTTACAGGAAGGATAAACACTCGCGGGTGGCAGTAATAAGAACCGGAAGCCGTTATGGCCGGGTCGGAGTCCTTCATTTTAACCGTTCAGCTACCCGTATAGGGTACCCGATTATTATTGAAGAAAGATTCAAAGACGAAGAAACGGACTTTACAGTTCGTCTTGAGCGCATTAAGGGTACTTCACCTGATGCAATCCTTATCTGGGGAAATGCAAAAGAAACAGCATTGATCCTTCAGCAGATTCGTGATCTGGGTATGAAACAACCTGTTTATACTTCTGACAGAGCTGTAAGTCAGGAATTTCTAAAACTTGCAGGTAATCTGGCAGAAGGAATTGTAACTACTTGTCAGTACAATCCTGATGCTGATAATCCCAAACTTAAAGCATTTAAAGCTAACTATATAAAAAGATTTGGGATGGAACCTGATGTCTTTGCAGCACATGCCTATGACGGGATGAATATTTTAATCAAGGCCATTAACATGGCTGGATTAAATCGTGCTCTTATCCGTGATGTGCTGACTGACCTCAAAACGTTCCAGGGGTATCAGGGTGTTACAGGTGTTGTGAATTTTGATGCGACCTGGAATAATGTCAGGCCTATTTTCATGGCTGAGTGCGTCAATGGCAAATTTAAATTTTCACCTGCTCCAACTTATGAGAAGAGTGATTTAATTTATAAGAAAGATAAAAGAGAAACCGAATATTAAGGCAAGAAACAATGGAATTAGATCTGTATAATGATCCATCAGTAATTGGTGATTGTTCTGTCCCTGTAAGGGTGAACAGAAAATCAAAACCTGATCCGACAATTGTTGATGTGAAGGGTATAAGGTTCGGGTCTGCAGAGGTTGTAATAATCGCCGGACCATGTTCGGTGGAAAATCATGAACAGCTGATGGAAACAGCAAAAGGTGTAAAGTCAGCCGGCGGAATGATTTTAAGAGGTGGTGCTTTCAAGCCCCGTTCTTCCCCATACAATTTCCAGGGACTCGGAGAGGAAGGATTAAAACTGCTCATGGAAGCCCGAAAGTTAACCGGATTGCCCATCGTTACCGAAGTCATGGATACCCGGCTGGTTGAACTGGTTGCCGGATATGCTGATATATTGCAAATAGGTTCCCGGAATATGCAAAACTACCCTTTATTAAAGGAAGTGGGAATGCTCCGGAAACCAATTTTACTGAAACGCGGCATGATGGCTACTATTGAAGAATTCCTGCTTGCAGCAGAATATATCCTCAATCAGGGAAATGAACAGGTTATCCTTTGTGAAAGGGGAATACGCACTTTTGAAACCTCTACAAGAAATACACTTGATCTGAGCGCGGTACCAATGCTTAAGCATTTAAGCCATCTTCCCGTAATTGTCGATCCGAGCCACGGTACCGGACATAGATGGATGGTACCTGCTATGGCAAAGGCAGCTGTTGCTGCCGGAGCCGACGGACTTATAATGGAGGTACATTATAAACCCGAAGAGGCTCTGTGCGACGGACATCAGTCACTCAGTCCGGATGAATTCACAAGGCTGATGACCGACCTCAGGAAAATAGCACAGGCTGTCGGCAGGAGTATTAATTAGAATGTATATGTCTTTTATACCTGAAACCACCCCCTGCCCCCCAGTGGGGGGTTCTTATTTTTGTTTTATCAATAAGTCCCCCTTGGGGGATTTAGGGGTAAAAGTGCTTCACATCTGCCTGACCATTATCCTTCTGGGATTTATTTTTTCAGAAAATGCCGTTTCTCAAAATCCCGGGAACCAGGCACCTGCTATTAAAATCGGATTGCTTATTCAGGATAGCAGCTACCTCTCAGCCATACATGGAGCTGAACTTGCTCTCCTTGAGGCAAATGTAAAAGGGGGTCCGAATGGCAGGAAGTTCGGGCTTGCAGTACGTTCAATGGAAGGGCCATGGGGAACCGGATCAAAACAGGCAATTAACCTTATTTTTGAAGAGAAAGTATGGGCACTTATCGGATTACACGACGGACGAAATGCCCACCTGGTTGAACAGGCAGCAACAAAGTCAACGGTTGTCTTCATATCGGCCTGGTCGGCCGATCCCACACTGTCACAGGCTTTTGTTCCCTGGTTCTTTAACTGCGTGCCAAACGATAATCAGCAGGCTGAATCCCTATATAATGAGATATATGATATAAGGAAATACAGAAATATAGTTGTGGTGCATGGAGATGATTATGATTCCGAAAAAAGCCTTGGCAGCTTCATTAATATTGTAAAGATGTCAGGAAAGCCTGAACCTCTCCAATTTAATCTCGAAGATAATATTCAGAAAACAGGAATTCTTGCTGAAAAGATTACAGAATCAGGTGCAGATTGCATTGTACTTTTTTGCCTGCCGTCAGCTTCATTGGAATTAATCAGGCAGATACAGAAAAACAATCCTAAGCTTCAGTTTTTTGGGCCCCTGGCAATATTAAATGAGAATGAGCTGCCGGCTCAGGAACTGAAGCTATTCGACAATATCCTTTCAGTTCCTTCAGGCGAATGGCCTGAAGCAAATAACCGGAAATTCTGGAAGGAATTCAAAAAGAAATACGGGTATGAACCGGGCGTGGCCGCATCATACTCCTATGACGCGATGAGGGTACTTATCGAAGCTGTCAGGCAAGCAGGAAGATCCGATTATGAGTTGATACAGAAATCGCTTAAGAATATTCAGTTTAATGGCGTCACCGGACCTGTCCGGTTCGATGACAAAGGGAACAGGATGGGAAAATTCGAGATAGTGAAAACAAGGAATGGTGTGCCAATCACTTTTCAGAATGAGTTTCCTCGCTTGCGCTCGGAATGACCAGGCCAGAGTGGCTGGTTAATTTTTATTTGTTAATTTTGATGCCATGAAAAAGTATTTTCTTTTTGTAGTAACATCTCTCCTCATATCATTTCTTCCGGGATGCAGGAACAGCGGAGAGAGACTCAGGCAAAAATCGACCGACCTCATCACAACCAAGACGCTCGGACTTGCTTATCTTGAAGAGTTTAAGCTTGAAGAGGCTGAGAATGAGTTTCTGAAGTTCATTGATCTTGCTCCAAATGAGAAGTTCGGATATGCTAATCTCGGACTGACATATCTGAGAATGGCCAGGTATGCTGAAGCTGAAAAGGAACTTGACAAGGCAATAAGGATCGATCCGAGAGATCCGGACATAAGGCTGATCCTGGCCACTGTTTTCAAGATGAACAATGAACGGGACAGGGCAATTGCCGAGCTTAAAAACGCCCTCGAATTTGCCCCGGACCATGTAAAAATCCTTTATGAGATTTCCGAATTGTATTCAACACTACCTGACGAAGAATCCCGGAAACAACGCGAAAATTATATAAGCATCCTGGTTGAAAAAGCCCCTGCAAACCTGGTTCCAAGGCTCAATCTGACTGATATTCTGATACGGAACGGAGAATTCGACAAAGCGCTTGAACAACTGGAAATCATTAATAAGCAATTCCCTGAATTCCCAAAGGAAGCAGTCAGTTACTTTGACAAAACCCGGGCTTTACTGAGAAGCAAAGAAAGAGAAGATGCAATTATACAGTATACCATTTTCCATAATTATCTAAAGGTAACCTCGCCATACCAGGCCGGAATAATGGATTTGAAGGGCCCGGGAGGATCTCTTATAGGATTCCCTGTAATCACTTTCGACAGACAGTCATCATCCAGGAAAATTGAAAATGTATCCCTTCTCGATATTATTAAGTTCACAAATGCATCCTCAGCAGCCGGACTGGATATTGTCCCGAAGTCAGCTGATGGAAATAATAAGGAAATATTATTCCCTGCACTTATTGAAGGATGTGATTATGACGGCGACGGTGATATTGACCTCTATGCCGGCAGTTTCGATCCGGTTTCGTCGTCATGGAAGCATTTTCTGTTAACCAACGAGATGGGAAAATATACTGATGTATCAGAAACTGCTGGCCTCACTCATTCAGGCAATGAATTCTCCGCTGCGTTTGCTGACTATGATAATGATGGCTTTCACGATCTTTTTGTGATGAGGGATGGTGGTGATATGCTTTACAGAAATACCGGGAAGGGGACCTTTGAAGATGTTACAGGCAAGGCAAATGCCGGCAGCCGAACCGGAGGGAAAAAAGCCCTCTTTTTTGACATGGACCACGACGGGGATCTTGATCTGTTTGAGATTCTGCCAGGCTCAAACCTGCTTCTGAGGAATAATGCGGACGGCACCTTCGAGGATCAGTCGGTCAGGCTTGGCCCTCAATCCGGCGATGTTGTCAGCACAGATGCCGTGTTTGGCGATTTTGACGATGATGAGGATATCGATTTCATAGTTGTAAACAAGAATTCCGACCCTTTCCTTTATTCCAATCAGCGTCAGGGTGTTTTCAGGAACATTGCAGGTGAAAGCGGTTTGTCGGGCTTCAGGGATGCAGGTGCTATAGCGGCAGGAGATTATAATAACGATGGCTACCTTGATCTGTTTATCGGATCGGCTGCAGGGGGGAATCACTCACTGCTAAGGAATCTCCGCAATGGCAGGTTTGAAAAGGAAAATAAAGCAGGGGAAGTGTTCCGGTCAATTGAAAATGTAAATATTAACGATGCTTCATTCCTGGATTTCAATAATGACGGATTCCTTGATCTTATGGTAGCAGGAGAATCAAAGGATTCAGACGGCAGGGGAATCAGGCTTTTTTACAATGACCATAAAGGAAGTTTTACAGATGTTTCAAATCTGTTTCCGGCAGAAGCAAAATCAGGAAAACATATTGCGGTATTTGATTATAACGATGATGGCGACCTCGATGCAGTAATTTCAGGACTCAGGGGAGGCGTTATACTCCTCCGGAATGACGGGGGAAGCAATAACCATTTCATCACAATGAAACTGGTGGGCCTGAGAGCAGGCAGTGCAAAGAATAATCACTTCGGAATCGGGGCGAAAGTTGAAATCCGTGCCGGAGACCTTTACCAGACAATGGTTGTAACTGATCCCAATATCCATTTTGGAATCGGCGCCAATTCAAGAGCCGATATCATCCGGATCAGATGGACGAACGGTGTGCCCCAGAACATTTTTATGCCGCAATCCGACCAGGCGCTTATCGAGGAACAAACCCTTAAGGGATCCTGCCCTTTTCTCTATGTATGGAATGGCGACAAATACGTTTTCGTCAAGGATATCCTCTGGAGAAGTGCCCTCGGGATGCCTACAGGCATAATGGGAGGCGAAACATCCTATGCATTTGCTGATGCATCGGATGATTACATAAAAATTCCAGGTGATCTTTTAAAGCCGGCAGACGGGATCCTGTCACTTCAGATTACTTCTGAACTTTGGGAGACAATATACATTGATAAACTGGAGCTTATCGCAGTCGACCATCCCGATTCACTCGATATTTTTGTTCCGGAACAGTTCGGCCCACCTCCCTTTCCCGGTTTAAAAATATTCACAGTGTCGGAAAAACGTTTACCCGTTTCAGCAGTTGACAATGATGGAAATGATGTCTTATCATTCATTTCAGACAGGGATGACAATTACCTCTATGGCTTTAATTCAGAAAAATATCAGGGAATTACCGATACGTGGGATCTTATACTTGATCCTGGTGAAACGGCCGGAAAAGGCAATTTGCATCTGTTCATGACCGGTTGGATATTTCCGACGGATGCAAGCATCAATGTCGCCGTATCCCAATCGGACATGATTAAAGTCACACCACCTCAGATTCAGGTCTTAAACAAAAAGGGAGAATGGGAAACGGTGATTGATAATCTTGGATTTCCTATGGGAAAGGATAAAACCGTAATAGCTGACCTCACCGGTAAGTTCCTCACAAAAGATCATCGGATAAGGATCAGGACCAATATGGAGATTTACTGGGATCATATATTTTTCGCTGAAAATTTACCGGAGGCTCCCCTTGTAAAAAGCCTACTCAGTCCTTCAAACGCTGACCTTCACTACAGGGGGTTCTCGGAGCTTTTCAGAAAAGGCAGCCGCTATGGCCCTCACTGGTTCGATTATTCTGTTGTCGAAAAGGGGCCGAAATGGAGGGATCTTACCGGAAATTACACCCGGTTCGGTGATGTCCTGCCATTATTGTCAGAATCGGATAACAAATATATTATTACGAATGCCGGTGATGAAACCACAGTTAAGTTCAATGCCTCAGCATTGCCGCCATTAGCCAAAGGATGGAAGAGGGATTTTCTTATCCGCAGCGTCGGTTGGGTTAAAGATGGTGATCTGAATACAGCCTTTGGCAACACTGTAATGCCTCTCCCCTACCACGGCATGAAAAGCTATCCTCCTACCAAAAGCGACATCTACCCGGATGATCCGGATTTGCAGAAATATAACCGGGAATATAATACAAGAGTCGTAACGGCAGACGAATATTTAAATGCGCTGAGAGTATATGATAAAAGATAGCTTTGCGCACTTTCCGCCTCCTTTGCGAGCTTTGCGGTTAAAATGGATCTTCTCTGTCAGCCTGGTATTTGTCTCTTTTAATCTTGCAGCCCAAAAGCCTGGAATAGTATTTACAGATGTTACTAAAAAAGCCGGAATTGATTTTAAGTATACATTCGGCGATCTTTCCTATGTCAATATTCTTGAAAGCAGCGGGTCGGGCATAACCGTATTCGACTATAACAACGACCTGTTAATGGATCTGTTCATGATGAACGGGACATATATTGAAGGTGTTTCTGATCAGGACGGAAAGAAATTCAGTAACACACCCGACAGGCTTTATAAAAACAACGGGAATGGAACCTTCACGGAAGTCTCAGAGAAGGCAGGCATTGCTGACACCAACTGGAGCATGGCTGCCGGGGCAATCGATTATGACAGCGACGGCGATGAGGATCTGTTTCTCCTGAATTATGGACCCAATGTTTTCTACCGCAACAATGGGAACGGGACATTTACTGATATAACGGATCAGACAGGCCTCAGGGGCCCGGAAAAACTTAACGGATTTGTTAAATGGAGCATCGGCGTATCGTTCTGGGATCACAATAATGACGGCAGGCTCGATGCCCTTGTTGGCAACTTCCTGGCATTTGATCCGGATTACTTTACTCCTGCAACTCCTGACCTTATGCCCCATCCATCGGAATATAAGGGTCAGGCCACAATGCTTTATGAACAACGGTCTGACGGCAAATTTGTCGATGTCACCCAAAAGAACAACCTTTTTTATCCTGATTCGAAATGCATGGGGCTGACGGTTTTTGACTACGATGATGACGGTGACATTGATATTTTCCAGGCCAATGACCATCAACTTAACTTCATGTTCAGAAATGACAATGGTGTCTACAGGGAAGTCGGGGTGGAAATCGGGGTTGCTGCCAACAGCAACGGCAAGGGCGCCGGATCTATGCATGGCTCGATCGGGGATGTTGACGGCGACGGTCTGATTGACATCCTTGTGGTCGACCTTGAATATGGCGCCCTCTATCGCAATAAAGGAAATGGATTCTTTGAAGATATTACAGAGATCAGCGGCATTCAGGGTCCACTGGCCGGAAAGGGTGCCTGGTCTGCTGCATTTCTCGATTATGACAATGACGGTGACCTCGACATTGTTTCTGCAAACGGGACAGCCGAGGAGCTTATCCTTCAATATCCGCTTCTTCTCGAGAATGACGGCAAAGGACATTTCAGGGACACTGGCAGGAATCACGGGGATTATTTTACTGAAAAGCGTTCAGGTAGGGGACTTGCTATAGTGGACTACGATAATGACGGAGATATGGATATCATAATCTCGCATGTCGACATGAAAGCCACGGCAGCCCTGCTTAGAAATGACGGCGGTAACACAAACCACTGGCTGGGACTGACATTGAAGGGCAGCAAAGGACCTGCTTCGGCTGTCGCAGCCAAAGTCGTTGCAACAACGGTCAGCAGGAAACAGGTGTTTGTCAATCAATGGGCAACAAGCTACCTGTGCAATAACGATCCCAGGATCCACATCGGACTGGGAAATGAACGAATAATAAACACTCTGGAAATTTTCTGGACCGGAGGGAAAAAAGAAGTCTACAGAAATGTGGCTGCAGACAGGTATATTACAATAATGGAGGGAAAAGGCATTGTAACTAAATAAGAATTTTGTCCTAAATGTTTTGTTTCACCCCCTGCCCCCTAAAGGGTTAAAAAGTGCTATGTCCCCTTCAGGGGATTTAGGGGTAAAAGGATGTAAAAATTAACTCACACAATATGATCAATCAATATGTAAACAAGGTAACGGATCTCACAAATCCCTCAAAGAACACTATTTATAATATGACCCATGAGGAGGCTGTTGAAGCTGTCAGGTCGGGAAATGCTGAAGCAGTAAGAAAAATCGACGGCCAGTTTTCCCTTGTTTCCGTCGACGGCAAAACAATAAGGATGGCCAGGTCGATAGGCCGCCCCATACGCTATTTTATTGCAAAAAGGCCGGGCGGACCTGAACTTGTAGTTGCCGAAAGAATTGACACAATTTTTGATTACCTTAAAAAAGAGGGACTCGATCATCAGTTCCATCCTTCATATACAAGGATGGTCCCGGCTCATTACATCACAAAAATAGAGCTTCTCGGGTGCCCCGATCCCAATCCGGTCTATGAAAGGTTTTTTGAACCCGAAAGGAACAAATACCCGTCATCCGATACCGCCGGATTAGGTGAACTTTATATCAGGACACTATATGAAGAGATAAGGAAATGGCTGATGTTACGTGCCAATACCGGACCAATAGGCATTACGTTTTCAGCAGGGATCGACAGCGGAGCTCTATTCCTGTTGCTATACAAGGCTATCAGGGACCTTGGAGGGAGTCCTTCGCGGCTTAAAGCCTTTACCCTCAGCGTCGACGGAGGCGGCGAAGATCTGACCCAGGCAAGGAAGTTCCTGGATGATCTTGGCCTTGGATTATTTCTTGAAGTAATTGAAACGGATTATTCAGCTCTCGACTGGAAGAATACAATCAGGGTTGTTGAAGACTACAAACCTCTCGATATTCAGTCAGCTACCATGAACCTGGCACTTCTGAAAGGTATCAGATCACGCTATCCCCACTGGAAATACATAATTGATGGTGATGGAGGCAATGAAAACCTTAAGGACTACCCAATCGAGGATAATCCCGAACTTACTATAAGGAGCGTGCTTAACAACCTGATGCTCTATCATGAAGGATGGGGTGTCGGGTCAATAAAACACTCGCTTACCTACTCGGGAGGATTAAGCAGGGCATTCATGAGGACCTACACTACCGGCGAAAGCCTCGGTTTCGAAACTTTCAGCCCCTATACACTTCCAAACGTGATTGAAGTATCCGAAGGAATTCCATTCATAGATATTACCGGATGGGATCATAAGAAACTATATGACCTTAAGGGACAAATCGTTGCTGAAGGAATCAGGACAGTTACCGGCATGAATATGCCTGTATTCCCGAAAAGACGCTTTCAGCATGGAGTTGTATCTGCAGATGCGTTCAGCAAGCTTTTCCCGGGAGGGAAACAGCTTACCGTAAAGAGTTCCTCTCGCAATATGAATAACCTGCAGGATTTTGAGATAACAGACAAGTGGATCGTGTCATGCCGCGGAAAAAAGAACAATACCGATCCGCGGAAACCTTATGCATGGATCGTTGAAAAAGAGAGGACCGCATCAGGGACCATCGAGGATACGGCAACGATTTTCCTGACAAACAGGGAGTGTCCTTTCCATTGCCTGATGTGCGACCTGTGGAAAAACACAACCGGCAGATCAGAAAAAGATGGAGATATACCTGGCCAGATTGAATGGGCGCTGAATCATCTTCCTGAGGCACGGCACCTGAAGCTTTACAACAGCGGAAGCTTCTTTGATAACAAAGCGATCCCTGTAAAAGATTATCATAAGATCGCATCCCTGATCAGCAATTTCGAAACAGTCATTGTGGAGAGCCATCCTTTCTTTATAAATGAAGAGTGTTTAAGGTTCAGAGACATGATAAAATCTGACCTGCAGATAGCTGTGGGACTGGAGACGGTTAATACTGCAATACTCGAAAAGATTAATAAAAGGATGACGCTGGATGATTTTGCCCGGTCGGTGAATTACCTGATGGACCACGACATATTCACCAGGGCTTTTATCCTTCTCCGCCCTCCTTTCCTGTCGGAATCCGAAGGGATTTTCTGGGCAGAACGCTCACTCGATTTTGCTTTTTCGGCAGGGGTCGAGTGTTGCATAATTATCCCTGTCAGACCAGGCAACGGGGCAATGGACCAGCTTCAGGAAAAAGGTTTCTTTGCCACGCCCGATATCCGTTCCCTTGAAAAAGTGGTTGAATATGGGATCGAGCAGCAGGCAGGCCGTGTATTTGCTGATCTGTGGGATCTTAAACTGTTTTCAAAATGTGATTCATGTCTTGATGACCGGATCTTAAGGCTTACAGAAATGAATCTAAACCAGAAATTTTCAAGGCGGATTAAGTGTACATGCGACACTTTATAAGGAGCGTCTCCAGGCTTTTAGTCCGGCAAACGACATTGCAAAATAGACAAGATACAGAACCGCAGTGGGATAAAGACCCCGTACAGTGAAGATTACCATTGCGGCTGCATTCACTGCGATCCATAAAAACCAGTGCTCATAGATCTTCCTGGCAAGCATCCATGTTGCAACGACCGAAAGTGATGTGATAAAGGAATCCCATTCAGGAACCGGCGAATCAGTCAGCCTCGAAAGGACAAACCACATCAGAAAGTACAACAGTAAAAATACAGCTGAAAGGATTAAGCCGGTTTTTAGTTTTAATCGTGTAACATACAGTCTTACAGTCTTGAGGTCTTGCGGTCTTGCAGTCTTGCGGTCTCTAAGCCGATCGGCCTTCTCTTGCCCTGCGCCCTGCGCCCTGCGCCCTGCGCCATTCTTGCCCTCCGCCCCCCGCCCTCTGCCTTTCATCCACCACACCCACCCCAGGCAGCTTATCACCAGGTAATAGCCCTGCAGACCCATGTCAGCATAAAACTTGCTTGTGAAAAAGACGATGATGTAAACGGCGGAGGTAATTATACCTACCGGCCACAGCCAGATGTTCTGCCTTATCTCAAGAAAAACATAGATTATTCCTGTTATTGCACCGAATATTTCGATCCAGTTGTTTGATAACCAGCCCGATATTGTCATTTTATCAGAATTTGAATCCGAGCTTTACCATAAAATTAGTGCCGCCCTGAGGAAAATAATAGGCCCAGCTTTTTTCGGTTCCGTCCTCATACCAGTTTCCGCCGTAGGCATTGCTTTCGTACTTTGCGTTGAATAAATTATTCAAAAGAACCTGGATGCTGGCACCGCTGATATGTTTTGTGCCAGGATCGAAATCCAACATAAGGTTATTAACAAAATAGGGATCGAGCATCCTTTCGCTGTCCATCGTATTGTCGAAATACTGTCTGCCCACATATTTACTGATGAAATGGAGCCTTAACCGGGGAAATATCCTTGCCGAGAGATCGCTGCTGCCGGTCAGCGACGGAGAGTATGCGATATCTGATGTTCCGATGCTCCTGCTTTTATATTCCGATGACCAGTCCGATGTGTTATATTCGATATAGTGTTCGGTAAAATCAATAATCTTATTCCTGCTTAGAGTCAGACTGAAATCCCATCCCATGAAATCGGCAGGGATGAATCCTGCAATTATTTCCGCACCTGCCCTGTAACTTTTCCCGACATTTGTCATTATGGGGTATCCGACATTGCTAAGTTCACCGGTAGGTACAAGTTGATCGCGGTAAATCATACCGTACAGGTTGAGGGCAAATGAGCTTCTGACGAATCTCAGCCTGTAGCCAAGTTCTGTATCGAACAGCCTTTCTGCTTTCGGGGTCGCCTCATTATCACCTGAAGCCTCTTTGAAGTCGGTCCGTGTCGGTTCCCTGTTTGCAACCGAGAATGAGAGATATGCCTCCTGATTTGAAGCAATTGAAAGAAACAGGCCTGCCTTTGGATTGAAGAAACTGAACCTGTGTACCTGGCCAATGTTTTTCAGATCATCATCAGTTCCATCGAGACCGTACTTTATATACCTGTACTGTAGATCACCGTATGCAGTAAGTTTTTCAGTCAGCGACCAGTTCATTTTTCCATAAATGCTGATCTCCCCTTTTTCCCCGTTGTTAAAGTACCACCGATGGTCCCTTTCGGTATTGCCGGGGTACCTCATCCATATTATCTTACCAAAATGATCACCGGAATAGAGATTTAATCCTCCCCCGATACTTGCGTCAACTCTCCCTTTCCTGTAATTAAGGGAATATACGATCCCATAGAAATGGTTCTCCATCCATTTCCTGCGGATCAGGTCTGTTTCAGGAATTGTTTCGCCCCCGGCAACAACAGGTGCAAGCCCGTATTCTCCGAAGGGTTCATCTTCCCTGAATTCCTCGTAATAACCTTTCCCCGTTGTATAGTGGAGGGCTGAATGAAAAGACATTGCAGCATCCAGCTTCCGGCTGAGAATCAGCTGGTAATGGTTCTGCGTGTAATTATCGGTTTCATTGTCATAGTATTTTGTCAGGCCATTTTCATCGGTGTATTCCCCTGCAGGATTATATCTTCTGTCCGTTTTCAGCATTTCTTCAGGAACACCCCACCACCCGATGCCGGTTTTTTCATTGCCGAGGATTATGTTCGCCTTCAGGAGCGATTTGCCTGTCCTGTAAAGTGCACTCATATAGGCTGAATTGTGTTTCGATCCGGTTCTCCTGATGAATCCATCGCTCCTGAGGTCAGAATATCGCATCTGGAAGGCAAATCGTTCCTGCAGCAGCCCAGTCCCGGCCGTAATGCTGTTCTTAAAGGTGCCGAACGATCCGGCCGATGAGTTTATCTCAGCAAAGGGCTCATTCTCAATTCCGCGGGTCTGAATATTTATTGAGGCTCCGAAGGCCCCTGCCCCGTTGGAAGATGTGCCCACACCACGCTGTACCTGAATATTGTCAACTGATGAAGCAAGATCAGGAAGGTCGACCCAGAATACCTGCTGCGATTCCGGATCGTTAAGGGGAATGCCATCCAGGGTGACATTTATCCTGCTGGCATCAGTCCCGCGGATCCTCAGGCTTGTATAACCAATCCCGTTGCCCGCTTCGGATGTTTCTATGAACGAGGGAGTGAGGCTCAGCAAATAGGGAATATCCTGCCCGGTGTTCCGCTTTTCGAGGATTTCACCTGTAACATTAGTATAGGCAAGCGGAGTCTTCTCGCCAGCCCTGGTCGCACTTATAATCACATCGTTTGTAATTACTTCCATGGGCTTCAGGCTGACATTAAGAATTACATCATTATTAATCTCTGCTTCGCTTGTGATTGTCTGGTAACCGATGAATGAAAATCGTACCACGTAGATGCCATTCTTCAAACCTGTGAAGATGTATTCCCCTTCCGGACCGGAATATGTCCCTACGTATGTGCCTGCAATTGTGATGGTTGCTCCGGCAAGAGGATTGCCGCTAATATCAGTCACTTTCCCCTTAAGGGTTTGGCCAAACAGTACTGTCTGACCGAAAAGAAATCCTGAAATAAGCAATAAGAACAGAGAGAACCAGCTCTTCATTGTTTTATGAATTAATAAATATCGCTGGGTGCTTTTCCCTACGCCGGCATTACCCGGATCAGGTATAAGGGTATGATCTCAGCCCGTTGTATTAAGGCACCCCATTTTCGATATGGCAAATGTACATCTTTTACCCGGAACTTGATATGTCAATCCGGATTTTTATTAAATTGCCATTTATATCGGGGATCCTTATGAAAAATCTTCTTGAGAAGCTGAATTACAAGGGCCAGAAACGGATCGCACTTATCAATCCGGAGGAAAACTTCATTCTGGCTACCTGCGATGAGATCAGGGAAATACAGATTGACAGCAAGATTGATCCGAAATATCCCTATGAATTCATGATGATTTTTGTCAGAAAAGTCACTGAGGTCAGGGCAATAACTCCGGTTGCCCTGCACAATCTTACTGCTGACGGTATCCTGTGGTTCTGCTATCCAAAGAAAACATCAAAAAAGCATACTTCAAATATTGACAGGGATCATGGCTGGAAAACCTTGAACGACCTCGACTTTTATGGTATCCGGATGGTATCTGTAGATGAAGACTGGTCAGCGCTGAGGTTCCGGAACATAAAATATATCAAAGCTACATCAGACAGGTTCCCTGCGAAAAAAGTTTAGGTGAGGTGGGTTGCTTCTCACGCTAAGCGTGATCGCAATGACGTAGTAATTATATAGATCCCCTTTCTGGAGAGCAAGCCCCGCTTAGTAGGGAGATGAGGTATGGGTAAATAAAAGTATATGATCAAAACTACTACTATTGAAACTCCACTCGGAGAAATGTCAGCTGCCGCTACAAAAGATGGCATTTGCCTGCTTGAATTTACCAGCAGGCCGGCTCTCGAATCTGAATTCAACAGGCTCGCCCTTACATTCAACGAAACAGTAAAGCCGGGAACCAACAAACACCTCAGAGCTCTTAAGAAACAGCTTAAGGAATACTTCAGGGGAAAAAGGAAGGAGTTCCAGCTGCCCCTGATAACTACCGGAACTGATTTTCAGCTCGAAGTATGGAATGCCCTTAAAAAGATCCCTTATGGAGAAACAACTACCTACCTCGAGCAGGCTAAAGCGATCAGTAATCCGGGAGCCGTGAGGGCAGTTGCCGGGGCAAACGGATCAAACAGGATTGCAATAGTGATACCCTGTCACAGGGTGATAGGCTCCGACGGTGACCTGGTTGGTTATGGAGGAGGTCTCGAAAAGAAAAGATGGCTGATAGACCATGAAAGGAAATTCTCAGGCAAACCGGTTGATGGTACCCTTTTCTGATTTTATTTTCAACACTAAAACCCAAAAAATATGAAATTAATTCCGAGGCAAAGATCCCAGCTCGTTATCTTCCTGCTGATTATCGTTGTAATACTTACAGGATGTGCGAAAAATGAAGTTATTGATCAGTGTCTTACGGGTCACAGGTATGGATTCTTCGGGGGATTGTGGCATGGATTTATTGCACCGTTCGATTTTATAGGCATGCTTTTCAACAGGGATATCACCATGTATGCGCCAAACAATAATGGCGGATTATACGCACTGGGTTTCCTGATGGGAAGCGGCGGCTGGGGATTCTTCGGCGGCAAGGGGGTTCACAGGGTTCAGCACTGGAAAGGCAGTGCTCAATCCCGGAAATTTGATGATGCTGAAATTGTGGAGTAATAGGAACCTCTCCCCGAAGTAAGAATTCAATTAATTAACTCTTTGCGAACTTTGCGATGAATACTTTGCGATCTCCTATTTAACTAATATAAGAACTTACACGGAGATACACAGAGAAGTCACAGAGGCACACAGAGTTAAGAAATAAGATCTCTGTGGAACTCAGTGTTTCTCAGTGGAACTCTCCCGATAGATCGGGACAAGTTGTGTAACTAAAAGTTATCTTATTGATGTTCCCATCTTTCATAGATGGGTGTAAAACCTTGAGGTTTATTGATTTTAAATTAGTTTTCACAAAAATGAACAAAGTGTTTCTTAAATCTGCCGTCATCATATTCTCCCTTATTCAGATACTTTCACTAATAGGATGCAGTGGATCAAGGGATATTTCCTCAGGACAATTATCACAAGTACCCAACTGGAAGAACCTCTATTTTTTTCATTCCGGCGACAGTACCTGGATTGTAAAGCCGGTAACCGAGGCCGGAAACCAGTTCACGGGGATTATTTATAAGCCTGAAGTGGTTAAGAAAAGCAGGCAGGTCCATATTTACGCAGAACCTCTATCCTCTGTTTTGATTCAGAACGGTAAACTTACTGTCCCGATGGGAAACATTGTAAAGGTTGAAAACCACAGGATAGGCCCGGGAATAATAATAGCATCCGTCGGCGTAGTGGTACTCCTTTTCCTTATTCCGACTGTCCTTTAGCCTGCCGGTTGGCGCCATTCGACTTGTTACCCTTCCGCTTCTGCCTAATCCCCTTCACGATAAGGTAAATGACAAATCCTGCTCCCATAACATAGAGGATATCGTCCACATAAGGAAATATCTTGTCTTTTATCCCATAAAGATAGTACCCAATGACGGCCAGTACTATGTTCCATATACCTGCTCCGGCGGTGGTATAAATTATGAAATCACGCATATTCATATTGGCAAGTCCAGCCGGAATTGAGATCAGCTGACGTACCGCCGGTACCAGCCGGCCTATGAATGTGGATGCCTTACCGTGTTTTATGAAATATTCTTCAGCGTGTACGACCTTTTCTTTCGAAAGCAGTAATACCCTGCCCATCCGTGAATCCGCAAACCTGTAAACAATAATACGTCCCAGATATTTTGCGAGGTAATAATTGATCAGCGCTCCTGCCAGGGCTCCGACGGTCGCTGCAATCAATACCAGGAATACATTCATTTCCCCCTGTGCTGCTTTCCAGGCTGCAAAAGGGACCACAACCTCCGAGGGAAATGGAATGAACGAACTCTCGATTGTCATCAGCAAGGCAATTGTGAAATAATTAAGATTGGCCATATACCAATCAATAACAGGTTGAAGGAATTCTATCATCTGGTTTTGAAATCAATAATAAAAACGTTTACCGATAACGGCCCGGCCTCAGTACTTATTTTCCTCCCGGTCACCTTAACCTGGGTAGCTGAAGGATAAATTGCCCTGGGATCAACAATGCTGTTGAAGGCATCCCTGTTCCCCGACGCGAGTGTCTCCTTTGTTGCTGTCTTTGCATACTGAAGAGGTCCGAGGGCCAGGGTCACCGGCCTTGCATTGTCTGTCGAATTTACAACTTTAATATAGAGTTTCCCGGCTTCCGGGTCAATGGTGCTGCTCGCATAAATACCATCCTGCCCTGTCAGGTTTTGTCCTCCTGAGGTAGCCGCGACAACATATCTTCCATTGTAGTTTGAGAAGAATTTCTGGACATAGTAATTGGGTGTTCCGATGGTTGTAAGGTTGTCAAACCAGATAAGGTCGGGACGCCACTGCCATGCGTCAACATGCGCCAGAAGCGGGGCATACGATGCCATGCTTACAACGCCGGCGTTCCTTTCAAGACCGGTCATAAATGCAGCCTCGCAAAGGGCGCTCCACCACGTATTCCTCGACTCCGGTTCGGTTCCTTCCTTCCCATGGGCGGCATATTCCCCGGCAAAAACACTGATCCCGTTCCTGTCATAATTATCGTATCTCGTGGCATTCTTCAGAAACCATTCCGGGGGCATGTAATAATGCTCATCCACAAGATCGGGACTCAGCTTCTTAAGCTCATTCCAGCCATAGTCAAAATACCTGCCGGCAGAATAGGGGCCTGATCCCGAAACCAGCATTATCTCCGGGTACTTTGATTTAAGAGCTTTCTCAAATATTTTATATCTTTCAATGTATTGTTCATCCCATTGCTCATTTCCGACACCAATGAATTTAAGGTTGAATTTCTCCGGGTGCCCCATCTCCGCCCTGAGTCCTCCCCATTTTGTTGTAGTCTCACCGTTGGCAAATTCTATCAGGTCGAGTGCATCCTGAATATAGGGATCGAGTTCCTCAAGCGGCACCACTTCGGCTGCGTTGAACTGGCACGACATACCGCAGTTAAGTATAGGAAGCGGCTCTGCTCCCAGATCTTCAGACAGAAGGAAATATTCAAAAAATCCCAGCCCGAATGACTGATAGTAGTCAGGCGCCTGACGGCTCCCGATTTCTAGGTTCCACCTGTTAATGATCATCTTCCTTTCTTCCACCGGTCCTACGGTTGTCTTCCATTGGTACCTGTTTAAAAGGTTCCTGCCCTCTACAATACATCCTCCCGGAAACCTTACAAAACCCGGCTTAAGATCAGCAATCATCTGAACAAGATCTTTCCTGAGTCCGTTCCGGCGGCCTTTCCAGGTATCCTCAGGGAAGAGGGAAATCATATCAACATCAAGGCTGCCCCTGCCTGCAAGCGTGATTCTGAGTTGCGCCTTCTGTTCAGTTGCAGATGCCCCGATCACAGCACTTTGATTTTTCCAGCTCCCTGAAAATCCTGAAAGCTCACTTTTCCCTATCACCTCTCCTGAGGGATTAATCAGTTCAGCTGTCATTTTGATGTCTGAGTTATCAGAGAGTCGTGCCGATACCGATAGGCTGTATTGTGCATCTTTCCTTATACCCATGCCCCGGAATCCTTCATTCGTAAATACGAAGGAACCGGTTGCCCGATCGATATATATCCTCATGAAATGCGGATTCGATTGTTTGTAAGGCGAATAGAAATTCGGGACCATCCGCCCGCTGCCGTTCTGCCTTGAGGCTGTCCGCCATCCCGTCATAGGCAGTTCAAACTCAAATGACCTGTTCTTTACAAGTTCTGCATAAATCCCTCCGTCAGCAGCAAAGTTGATATCCTCAAAAAAAACACCCCACATCTCAGGCCGGATCTCTGCACCCGGCTTTCCTGACTGAACCGATATCTCCAGGATATCCTGCGCTGTAACAACGCAGTTGGCAGCTAAAAGCATGATAAATAAGACAAATACCCTTTTTATTTTCATTTTAATCGAAATGAATGGTATCAAATAATGAGGCTAAAATAACACAATTATGTTTTAATAAGAGCCTTTCTGCCAGAATTGCCCTTAACATTGGTTATAAAATTCCCGGTACATATATAATTTTCTCAAATTTTCGTGCAACACCAATTGTCATATTCGCATAACCGCACACTAAAATTTGCTTACTTTGCAGTAGATAAAATCGCACACGAACTAAAAAAGCAACTTTCATGCAAACGACAAGAATCTTTGATGTCCTTGACAGGTACAGGGAAGAATTCCCGAAGGATGATGCATTGTGCTTCAAACAAAATGGGGAATGGGTTAAATTCAGTTCCGGTGATTATATCGAATACGCCCGCAATTTCTGCTACGGACTATATGAACTCGGGTACAGAAAAGGTGACAAGATTGTGACTGTCGCCAACAACAGGCCCGAATGGAATTTTATCGATACCGGAATGACAATGCTTGGGATTGTTCATGTTCCCGTATTCACATCCCTTAATTCCGCAGAATATGAATATATTATCAGGGTTTCCGGAGCCAGGATGATAATCATCTCCGATAAGAAACTGTTTAACACCGTGAGCCCGGCCGTTAAAAAAATCGGACCTTCAGTTCCATTGTACACCTTCGATGAGGTACCAGGTGCAATGAACTGGCTCGAAATAGTAAACAGGGGAAAATCATGCCCGGGAGAGACAAAAAAGATGGCTGAGACCATAAAAAATCAGATAATCCCCGAAGATATTGCCACCCTGATCTATACGTCAGGTACAACTGGCAAACCCAAAGGGGTTATGCTGTCGCACAGGAATCTTGTAACCAATTTTATTTCTGCTGCCTCCGTTTTCAACCTGAAGCCGGCTGACAGGTATCTGAGCATCCTACCATTATGTCATGTCGGCGGCCGCCTGGGAAATTATCAGACACAGTTCAGCGGCACCAGCATTTATTACGCTGAAAGCATGGGATCGATAGCCTCGAACATGGCAGAAATAAGGCCCGACGGATTCGATGCCGTACCGCGTGTCCTGGAAAAATTCTATGATGTCATTATTTCAAAGGGAAATAAGCTCTCCGGAATGAAAAAATCCCTTTTCTTTTGGGCGGTAGACCTTGGCCTGAAATTTAAACCGTTCGGTGAAAATGGCTGGTTCTACGAGACAAAACTGAAAATAGCCGATAAGCTCATCTTCAGTAAATGGAGAGCTGCTCTCGGGGGAAATGTCAGGATCGTGGGGTGCGGCGGAGCAAGTTTGCCGCCAAGGCTTGAAAGGATATTCTGGGCGGCCGGCATCAAAATAATCAACATGTACGGACTTACCGAGACTTCGCCAATCATAACAATCAACAGGACGCACAAGGGAGGCGCAAAACTTGGATCGGTCGGTAAAGCCATCGAAGGCGTTGAAGTCAGGATAGCGGACGATGGCGAGATCCTTTGCAAGGGGCCCAACGTAATGGCTGGCTATTATAACGATCCGGAACTGACAAAATCGGTTTTTGATGCTGAAGGGTGGTTCCATACGGGGGACATCGGCAGCCTTGAAGAAAACGGATTTCTTATGGTCACCGACAGGAAAAAGGAGATATTTAAATTATCAAACGGTAAATTCATTGCCCCTCAGCTTATCGAAAACATGTTCAAGGAATCGCTTGCCATTGACCAGATAATGATTGTGGGCGAACACGAGAAATTTGCGAGTGCCCTTATCTCACCGAACTTCAAGTATTTTGATGAGTGGAAGAAGGAGAAAAATATCTCGTTTTCCGATTCAGAGGAGTTGATCAGGCTGCCTGAAATAACCTCGCTCTTCAATTCTGAAGTTGAAGCAATAAATAAAAGGCTAAGCCCTCCCGAAAGGATCAACAGGTTCAGGCTGGTTCCTGATGAATGGAGCCCCGCCTCAGGAGAATTGTCTCCTACCCTGAAACTCAGGCGCCAGTTTATCTCAAATAAATACAGGGAGCTCCTGGATCAGATTTACATGAAGTGAACTTCATCCCGGTTATCTAACTGAGCTTAGCATGCAATTAATAAGGGTTACTGACAAAAAGACCAGAAGGGATTTCCTCAAGACAGCCAGGATTTTATACAAAAACGACAAGACCTGGGTTTGCCCCCTCGACAATGATATTGAAGCTGTATTTGACCCGGGCAGGAATCCCTATTTCGCACACGGCGAGGCAGAAAGATGGATCCTGGTCGGCGATAACGGCAAACTCATCGGAAGAATAGCTGCCTTCATCGACAGAAATCTGGCATACTCCTATGACCAGCCAACGGGCGGCATGGGATTCTTTGAATGTATTGACGACAAGCCGTCAGCCTTCATGCTTTTTGACAACGCAAGGGAATGGCTGAGGTCGAGGGGAATGGAAGCAATGGACGGACCCATAAACTTCGGGGAAACCGATAAATACTGGGGCCTGCTTGTAAACGGATTCTCTCATCCCTCATTCGATATTGCATATAACCACCCGTATTACCAGGAGCTCTTCGAATCCTATGGATTCATGACCTGGTATAAAATGGAAGGCTTCCACTTCGACATTAAAAAACCTTTGCCTGAAAGATTTCAGAAAATTGCCGGATGGGTTGCCGCAAAACCGGGCTATGAATTTCACCACTTCAAATGGAAGGAGAGAGAGAAATTTGCCAAAGATTTTGCCAAAGTTTTCAATGAAGCGTGGGCTTCATTTAAAATAAATTTTGAACCACTCGAGCACGAGTATATAATGGGTGTACTGAACAAGGCAAAGGCAATCCTTGATGAAGAGTTCATTTGGCTGGCATATTTCAAGGGAGAACCGATCGGAATTTACCTGATGTTTCCCGACTTCAACCAGATACTTAAACATCTCAACGGCAGGCTCGATCCGGTAAGCATATTAAAATTTTTCTACCTAAAAAGCTGTAAAACCATGACCCGGGCCAGGGGTGTCCTGATGGGCGTAATCCCGAAATTCCAGGGACTGGGCATCGAATCAGCCTTCATCCTTAACCTCAGGAAAGTATTTGACGGGAAACCTCATTACACTGAAATTGAATTCTCATGGGTTGGCGACTTCAATCCCAAAATGAGGAAAATCTTCATTTCTGTCGGAAGCGTTCCGGTGAAAAACTATATAACATACAGATACCTTTTCGACAGGACAAGGGAGTTTAAAAGATACCCCATACCTGCAATTAAAGATTGATCAGATATGAATTATGATGTCATAATAATAGGCGGCGGGCTGGGCGGACTGACCGCAGGTGCGAAACTTGCAAGGGAAGGCTGGAAAGTCCTGCTTATTGAGCAGCACGACCGGCCCGGAGGCTGTGCAACGACGTTTACCCGGGGTGATTTTACCCTGGAGGTAGGGTTGCATGAAATGGACGGGCCCTCACCGGGCGACATGAAATCAAGAATATTCAATGAACTCGGTGTTCCTGGAAATGTTGAGTTTATAAGGGTGCCGGAATTCTACAGATTTGTAAACGACCATCTTGACATTGTCGTACCTCACGACCCTGCCGAGGCAATGAATGTGCTTGGAAGGGAATTCCCGGCGGAGACGGACGGAATACAGGCATTTTTTGATCAGATCCTAAATCCAAAAAAGAAATCAGGCCAGAACACCGGAATAAACGAACCAAGTCTCGGTGAATTCCTCGATTCAATAATCCGCGATGAAGACCTTAAACTTGTCCTTCTCGGCAATCTCGGATATTTCCACGATGACCCCTATTCAATATCCCTGAATTATTACTCGGTTGCCCAGGGGAGCTACTATAAAGGAGTTGCAAGCTATATTAAGGGAGGTTCGCAGAAACTCTCTGATCATCTGGCTGATTTTATAAGAAATCACCACGGAACCGTTCTGCTGAACCATCTGGTAACTGGGATGGTTGCAGAGGGCAACAAAATTATGGGAGTAACATACAGGAAGAAGAAAACTTCTTCCGCAGAAGTTATTTCAGCATTTGCTGATGAGATTATCGCAAATGCGGCTCTTCCGAATCTGGCAGAATTGATGGGCGGGGAATCCGGTGCCGGAATAAATGAAATAATAAGTCACCAGAAACCGGGGGCGTCGCTGTTAACAGTTTACTTCGGATTCCGGAGGTCACTCAGGGCAATCGGTAATAAACACTACTCGACTTTTATTTTCGACGGTTCAGTCAAAACCCAGGCAGATATCCTTGAAAACAACAAATCAGATTTCAGCAGCCGGAGTTTTACCTTCGTCGATTATGGCCAGATTGATTCGGGGCTTGCTACTGGCGGCAAAAGTGTCGGAGCAGTCTGTTGCATTGATTATCTGAGCAGCTGGGAGCATTTATCCCGTGCAGAATACAAGAAAAGGAAGGAAGAGGCGGCAAAGATCTTCATCCGGCGTCTCGAAAAACTGATTCCAGGAATAACAGACGAAATCGAATACTATGAGGCCGGTACACCTGCCACCGTAAAACGATATACATTGAACCCCGGAGGAGCTGTTTATGGATTTGCGCAGGTTCCGGGAAAACCGGCAATAAATTTATCAGGTATATTTGACAATCTTCATATTGCCTCAGCCTGGGGAAATACGGGGGGCGGGTTTTCAGGCGCTGTTTTTGGTGGATATCTGTGTGCACTCAATGTGCTCCGGAAAAGAAAATAAGATTTAAATCCGAGTTTTATTCTCCTGTCAACGGTCTGATCTATTAATTATAGGCACCTGTTCTGTTACGGTATTTGTAGAGTCAAGCTTTAAGAGCTCTTGTTTCCGGTAATACTAATCCATCTGGGCAATTCTGTTTATTGTACAGAATAAAATTCTCCCAGTTTGACAGTTTAATAGTCACGAATCATTATCCTTTCAATAAGGATGAATTTAAAGTCACCCGGGAAATCGTGCTTTTTCAGCGATTCATAGCTGCTTTCAAGTTTTATTTCACCTGACTTAACAAGATCTTCAAGGACCTCCCTGAAATAGAGGTTTATCTTTGGTTCAACCTTAAATCCGATATGGAAATCAATTCTGATAAGAATCCCGGGTATTATTTTGTTCGACTTCATATTCAAAACGGTATGGGATCATCAACTCTGTCGACATGAAGAAGCCAATAAGTTTCTGCCCTTTTAGGCTGTTTCTGAAAAATCGAATACAATAACCTTTGATTCTACCTGATCCTTATTGTTGGCTTTTATAAGATAAACAAGGTTTGTAGCTGTCTATTGGAACTGATTTATCCTGGCTAAGATCCTTTATCAGAGGAAGATAGTCAGCGAGATCTAGTGAATGTTATATGACGGTTCTTAATCTTCCTCCCGAAATACCAGCCCAAGCATTATCAGAAAATATATCAATGCCAGAAGCAGGGTAAACCAGCCTCCATATCTGAATTTATGCAGATTTGCTATTAGAAAGCTGCCTTCAATTGTAAGGAAAAGTATGAGTACAGAATAGCGAAAAACGAGTATGAGAACTTTTCTGATACAGGTAGTATGACAATAGCAGATGTGGTCATTATCATTGTAATTGTAATTGCCAGTCCATAAGCTGCCTCCATATTTGAGGATTCCTTGAAAAAAAATTACTACAAGACTGCATATGATCCACAGAAACCAGTTCACAAAAGGTAGATAAACCTGACCCTTGATATGTGTTGGGAATAAGATTCTGATCTTTGGCCAGAAATTCAGGGATACTGCTTCGCTGATCAGTGTAAATGATCCTGTAATCAGAGCCTGACTTGCAATTATTGCAGCTGCCGTTGAAATGAGAACACCTGGCATCAGGAACCATTAAGGCATGATTGCAAAAAACGGATTCAAATCATCTCCCGTCATTTTATTTGTCAGCAACCATGCTCCCTGTCCAAAATAGTTTAAGAAAAGCATTGTTTTCACAAATATCCAGGAGATCCTGATATTCTTCCGTCCGCAATGTCCCAGATCAGAATAGAGAGCCTCAGCTCCTGTTGTACACAGGAATACAGCCCCAAGCAGAATAAATCCTCCCGGGATATTCCGTCAGGAATCTGAATAGCAAAAACCGGATTAAATGCCCTGTAATATATCCGGATTAAGAATACAGTTGTGAAATACCGAGTATTCCAAGCATTAGAAACCACACTACCATAATCGGTCCGAAAGATGTACCGACAATATTTGTCCCGAATTGCTGGATAAAGAAAAGCACAGCGAAAATTACAAGTACTATCGGGAATTACAGCAATATCAGGTTTGAAAAGTTTTAATCCCTCAATGGCAGACGTTACAGTTATTGAGGGTGTTATAACTCCGTCAGCAAGCAATGCCGCACCTCCGATCATAGTCAGGATTGCAGCCCATGTTGATTTCTTTCTTGATAAGCGCGAAACAGTGCATAAATTCCTCCCTCACCTTTATTGTCAGCCTTTAAAGTAATAATTATATACTTTATTGTTGTCTGAAGTGTCAGCGTCCAGAAAACACATGATAATGACCCATATATCAGAAGTTCATTAAAATTATCAGCCCCTCCTAGATATTATGGCTTTCATTGTATAAAGAGGACTTGTACCAAGATCACCATAGACTATCCCAAGTGTAATGATTAATCCGCCTAAAGGGAGACCTTGCTCATTTCAAGATGTCCCTTGTTCCTTTTCCATTAAGTCAGTGGTATTCAATCCTTTTTATCCTTCTGATGATGGGCTGATCTATTACAATAGGCACCTTCTCTTCTATTGTATTCGACGCATCCAGTCCCAGTGTTTTTACCTCACCAATATTGAATTGCCTGGCTATTCCGTTGCAGCAATAATGTAAAATTTTCCCAGATGACAGCTGGTAGTCCCTTGTAATGATCCTGTCAATGAGATATAAAGGAAATCACCCGGGACATCATGTTTTTTGAGCGAATCATAACTGCTGGTAAGCTCAATTTCACCTGACGCAACAAGATCTTCAAGCACCTCCCTGAAGTAAAGATTTATCCTTGGGACAACCTTGAATCCGATGTTGAAGTCAATCTTGATAAGTATCCCCGGAATTATGTTTGTCACCTGGTAGTCAAACCTGTTCGGATCGTCAATCCTGTTTACATGGAGGAACCAATACCTGTCGGCCCGCTTCGGATGCTTGTTGAAAATTGAATAGATAACCTTCGATTCTACCTGGTCGGGACGGTTAGCCTTTACAATATAGACAAGATTTGTTGCTGTCTTCGGGACACTTTGATCCCTGGACAGATCCTTGAAAAGATCAATATATTTGTTGAGGTTGGCAAAAGTGATATACCTGTTCTTGATCTTTCTACCAAAATACCATCCGTACATTACAATTAAGAAAACAGTTGCAAGAAGGAGAGTGAACCAGCCTCCGTTGATAAACTTGTGCAGGTTAGCTATGAGAAAACTTCCCTCTATTGTAAGGTAGACAAGAAGCAGAATTACAATAAGGCGGTGGTTTACGCCCTTCTGATATAAATAGAACGACAGCAGCAGAGTTGTCATTATCATTGTCAGGGTGATCGAAAGGCCGTAGGCAGCTTCCATATTTGTTGATTCCCTGAAGAAAAGGACCACAAAGCTGCAGGCAATCCATAAAAACCAGTTTACCGATGATACATACACCTGTCCCTTCAGATGGGTCGGATATGATATATTTATCCGGGGCCAGAAATTCAGCGATATTGCTTCACTGATAAGGGTATATGATCCTGTTATAAGAGCCTGGCTGGCAATTATTGCGGCTGCCGTAGCAATGATGATCCCCGGCAGAAGAAACCATCCCGGCATTATGCCGAAGAAAGGATTGACATCCCCGTGATCCGCGCCCTGTGAGATTAGCCAGGCGCACTGCCCGAAATAATTAAGCAGCAGGGCAAGCTTGACAAAACCCCATGATACCCTTATGTTCTTCAGGCCGCAATGGCCCAGGTCTGAATAAAGCGCCTCGGCTCCCGTTGTACATAGGAAGACCGAGCCAAGCAGAATGAATCCGCCGGGATACTCAGAAAGAAACCTGAAACCATACACCGGACTCAGGGCTTTCAGAACTTCAGGATGATGCACCAGCTGCGAAAATCCCAGTACCCCGAGCATAGTGAACCAGATCACCATTAACGGCCCAAAGGAGCTCCCGACTACATTAGTCCCGAATTGCTGAACAAAGAAGAGAAGGGCCAGAATAAACAGCACAATGGCAACAACCGGTATCTCCGGATTAAATAATTTCAAACCTTCAATCGATGAGGTAACAGTGATTGCAGGTGTTATAACGCCATCAGCCAGGAGGGCGCTTGCACCAATCATAGTAAGAACCGCTGCCCATGATGATTTTCTCTTCATGAGGGCAAACAGGGCATAAATTCCGCCTTCGCCATTATTACTTGCCTTTAGGGTTATAAAAACATATTTGATTGTAGTCTGAAGGGTCAGGGTCCAGAAAATGCACGACATTGACCCGTAAATTAGAAGGTCGTTGAACTCTGAACCTCCGCTCACTATTGCTTTCATAACGTACAGCGGGCTGGTTCCAAGATCACCGAAAACGATCCCCAGCGTAACTATCGCACCAATGAAAGAGAGCTTCTTAATATCACGATTCCCCGGTTCCTTCATAGATTTTCATGATCAGCAACCTGATCTTTTTAATTAGACCGGCCAATTTAATAATTATTAAATTTATGAATTCTTTATTCAAGTATTTTATGTTCAGAAAAATAAACTCAATGATTCTTATTGCTGTCAATTCATTTGTGCTTTCTGCTCAGAGTGATGACAGGCCGGCTGATACCCTCTCCCTCCTTTTCATCGGGGATATCATGGGTCATGATGAACAGATCCGGTCGGCTGAGAACAGCGAGGATAGCACCTATAACTACGACGATGTTTTTCAGCATGTGACAGATGAAATTTCGGAAGCCGGCATTGCTTTTGCCAACTTCGAGGTTACCCTGGGGGGACCTCCCTACAAGGGATATCCTACATTCAGCTCTCCTGCCTCCCTTGCCTCAGCCTGCTTCGCTGCAGGGATTGATGTGTTTGCCACTGCCAACAATCACGCTGCGGACAGGGGCAATAATGGCATTATTAACACCATATTCAGGCTCGACAGCATCGGAATTTCTCACACAGGTACTTTTACCAGCCCTGAAGCAAGGGATACCCTTTACCCTTTGATTATTAAGAAAAATGGATTTTCACTGGCTTTCCTGAACTACACTTATGGTACGAATGGCATCAGGGTTCCTCCCCCTGCAATTGTGAACATGCTCGATACAAACAGTGTTTCAGCTGATATTGATAAGGCAAAAAGCATGAACCCGGATGCAATTATTCTTTTCCTCCACTGGGGTACTGAATATGACACAATCCCATCAAAAACCCAGACTGAAATGGCAGATTATTTTTTCAGCCTTGGAGTCGATCTGGTTATCGGGTCACACCCTCATGTCCTGCAAAGGATGGAATGGACCAGGAACGATTCCATTATGAAGGACAGGATTGTTGTTTACTCACTTGGGAATTTTGTTTCGAACCAAAGAACCGTAAGACGCGACGGAGGGGCAATGGTCAGGATTGAACTGATTAAGGAGGCTGATTCACTCTATGTTTCTGATGCCGGTTACTACCTAACCTGGGTGTATACTCCATTGGAAAACAACAAAAGGAAGTTTTACGTTCTGCCATGCTCCAGGTTCGAAAACAAAACTGAGTTCTTCACGAGACCAGCAGATTATCAGAAAATGAAGCTGTTCATCAGGAATTCAAGGACTCTGCTTTACAATCAGAATATCAATATAAATGAATTGATTTATATGGACGCTGGCTGGTTGTATTGAAATATATTACTATTATTGCAAAAGCATTTAAGCCATTAATCAGTTCCCGGAATATCATTTATGGATAACTCAATAGTCCTTCTGTCAGTCACTGCCGTTTCACTCGGATTCATCCACACGATTCTTGGACCCGATCACTATCTGCCCTTCATAGTGCTGAGCGAAGCCAGGAAATGGACTACAAGAAAGACGATGTTTATCACATTTCTATGCGGGCTTGGGCATGTTTTAAGCTCGGTTATCCTTGGCCTCATTGGAATTGCCGTTGGAATTTCAGTCAGCAAGCTTGTTTCAGTCGAATCGTTCAGGGGAAATATTGCCGCCTGGCTCTTTATAGCATTCGGGCTTGTCTATATGATCATCAGCATCAGGAACCTGTACAAAAAGCGGAAACACTCGCATCCACATTACCATATCGGAGGCGATAAACACATCCATGAACATAATCATATTGAAGAACATACCCACGTTCATGAAACTGATGCGGCCAGGACCACGCCATGGATCCTTTTTCTGATCTTTGTTTTCGGGCCTTGCGAACCACTGATTCCCATACTCATGTATCCTGCTGCCGAAAACAATATTCCGGGGGCAGTACTGGTCTCTCTCCTTTTTTCAATTGTTACCATTGCCACAATGATGGGGATCGTACTTGCATTCAAACTGGGACTGAGCAAGATAAACCTTAAGCCTGTTGAGAAGTACAGCAATCTGATTGCCGGAGCAATGATATTTTTCTCAGGTATTGCAATCAGGTTCCTTGGTCTTTAATACTTTAATTATTCACCTGCCTGAAGAGCAGATTCACATCCGGATCAGCCGTTACACTCTCTATTCCTCCCGTCTTTAATGACAGTATTGTTACCCTCTCTGATATTTCAACATTCTTCCTTAATAATCCCTCCTGTGAATCAATTAACAGATCCAGCGGAAAACTGAAAAGGAATTCCTGTTTTTGTTCGATCGTTATTGCTGTATTGCCCCTCCGGTCTGATGGTTTCACTGAGATTTTCAGGTCGGGCTGGCCGGGTACCTGAAGCCACTGGTAAAAGAAACCTTTCAGGTCTTTACCGCTGACTTCCTCCATCACTTCCTCAAAATTTGAAGTGATTGCATTTTTATCCCTGAATTTCCCGTAGAATGATCTCATACCTTTCCAGAAAGTCTCATCACCAAGCTCATTCCTGAGCATGTGGAGAACCCAGGAACCTTTCTGATAGGAATTCGGGCTGAGCAATCTCATAAGGTTGGTAACGGTTGTATCTATAACCGGACGGGGAGACCTTAGATAATACCTGATCACCTGGTCACGGTCAGTCTTCATCTCCTCTGCAAGGAACTCCCTCCCATAGGTCTTCTCCATATAAACCGAAGTAAGGTATGTTGCAAACCCCTCACTCAGCCATATATGGTGCCAGTCGCTTTCAGTCACTGAATTGCCAAACCACTGGTGCGCCACCTCATGGGCAATAAGTCCCTCAGCTTTGCCTTTGCCTGTTACGGTATTCTCGCTGTAAAAGATAGTGCCGGCATTCTCAAGTCCACCGAAAATAGTCTTTGATTGTACATTGGCAAGTTTCTCGTAAGGATAGGGTCCTATAAGTTCGCTGAAAAATCCAAGGGATTTTGTTGCGGCCGCATAATCATTGTACCCTTCTTTCATGTTCTCCTTAAAGACATAGGTCCACACAAGTATATTTCCAGTTGTGCCTTCAAGCCTGAAATCGAATTCCGCGGCACCGAAAGCCATTACTTTTGTTGCAAGAGGCACCTCCTCCTTCCAGTGACTGAGTTTCATCTCTCCCCCGACATGGCGCTCTTCGGCCAGATATCCGCTCGCTACCACCTCATAATGAGCCGGGGCCTTAATTATGAAATCGACAGTTGCCTTGTCGTAAGGATGATCTATGCAGGGCAGATAATTGCCTGCCCTGTCGGGCCAGTGATCGGAGAAAAATGACCTGTTACCAAATTTGTTTTCTGAAATTATTAGTCCGTCGGCAGGAATGCCATGGTACTTTATTTTCACTCTACACCCGGAACCTGCAGTCATCGGCCTGTCAACCGTTATCCTAAGCTTGTCCTGGGTATGGGTCCACTTAATTCCATTTTCACCAATGGCTGCAGAGTCAATAATCATTCCCTTGCCGTCATCCCTGAGGCATTTAAGGTCAAACTCCATAATAGAAGCATTGTCCCTGAATCTTAATGAAATCTCAGCCTCCCCGTAAATGATGTCACTTGTATCGGAAATAGAAATACTGAATGTGTAGTTCAGCACATCAATCAATGGATTTCTTTTATACCCGTCATCAGCAGACAACTGAACCACCGGGAACAAAAACAACAGAATTGGGAGGATTCTTTTCATGGGTCACGAAGTAAAACTTTAAAGTTAAGAATAGAATCTTACCTGATCATTTCAATATTTAAATAATAAGATATACACCCTTACTTAGGGATTCCTGAAAAAGTCCATATAAACCGCAAAGAGCGCTAAGAAAGTGCAAAGAACGCAAGGCTAAAATGTTGCTAATTAACTCTTTGCGACCTTTGCGTAAAGCCATCCCTTCAATCTGGTTCCTTCGCTAAATCCCGCCACCGGCGGGATTCTTAACGCTCGACCCCCTTTGCGGTTATTGGATTTCTACTTTTTCAACAGCCCCAGATGCTGGCTCACTCCTTCCCCCATGGGGGAAGGTTGGGGAAGGGGGTTTCATTTTTATTTATGTCAGATCGTTCAGCATCCCGCAACTTGTTTTTATTTGCTTTTAATTGTTAGCTTTGCAAAAAAGAGATGTCATCTGATGAATTACGATTACAATACCCAGCGTAAAAGAATGGCTCTTCCTGAATATGGCAGGAATGTCCAGAAAATGGTTGATCACATCAAGACCATAGAAGACAGGGATGAACGGAACCGTGCTGCAAAGACCATAATCCAGATTATGGGAAACCTTAATCCCCAGATTCGTGATATCGGAGATTTCAAGCACAAGTTATGGGACCATCTATCGATAATTGCCGATTTTAATCTTGATATAGATGCCCCGTTCCCGCCTCCCGAGGCTTCCAAATTTATTGAAAAGCCCCAACAGATTCCATACAAGCAGGGGGATATTAGATATCTCCACTATGGTCGTATTATCGAACTTATGATCGATGCTGCCTCCGAGATGGATGATGGTGTGGAAAAGGAATATCTCACCAACCTTATCGTCAACCAGATGAAGAAATCGTACATCACCTGGAACCGCGGTCAGGTAAGCGATGAGGTGATAATCGGCGATATGAAGCTTCTGTCACGCGGCCGGCTGAAAATAACCGACGGCATTAAGATACTTGAAGTCAGGGAACTGGTGCCTCCGGTCAAAAAGAAACTCCAGCAGGGAAGACCCCACGGGAAACAGCAAAATAAACCATTCATCAGGAAAAAAGTACATAACCGCCATTAATGGGTAGTTTTATTGTTCAGGGAGGGAAATCGCTGAAAGGTGAAATAACTCCTCAGGGAGCAAAAAATGAAGCTCTGCAGATTATCTGTGCAACTCTTCTGACACCCGAAAAAGTTACCGTCAGCAATATTCCGGACATCAGCGATGTCAATAACCTTATTGGGCTTTTAGGCTCCCTTGGTGTTAAAATCACCAGGAAAAGCAGGTCGGAAGTTTGTTTCGAAGCCGGAAAGATCGATCTCAGTTACCTTCAGACAGCAGGTTTCAGAACTCAAAGCGCCAGCCTTCGGGGTTCAATAATGATTGTTGGTCCTCTTCTGGCACGTTTTGGAAGCGCTTATATCCCGAAACCAGGCGGAGACAAGATAGGACGCCGCAGGGTTGACACTCATTTTACAGGATTCCAAAAACTCGGGGCCAGATTTGAATTCGACACCCTGGATCCTTTCTATAAGGTTGAGGCAAAATCATTGTCAGGAGCCTACATCCATCTTGATGAAGCATCGGTAACCGGTACGGCCAACATAATAATGGCTGCTGTTCTGGCAAAAGGAAGGACAACACTCTATAATGCCGCATGCGAACCTTATATCCAGCAACTTTGCCGGATGCTGGTCTCGATGGGAGCCAAAATCGACGGGATAGGATCCAACCTGCTTTATATCGACGGAGTAAGTGAACTTGGCGGATGCCACCACAGGATACTGCCGGATATGATCGAAATCGGATCATTCATGGGGCTTGCCGCAATGACCGGATCAGAGCTTACAATAAAAAATGTCTCCTACGACAGCCTTGGAATCATACCCGATTCCTTCAGGCGGCTCGGGATCCGGTTCGAAAGAAATGGTGACGATATATTCATTCCGGAACAGGAGCACTATGAGATAGAGACATTCATCGACGGATCAATAATGACGATAGCCGATGCTATATGGCCCGGTCTCACGCCCGACCTTCTGAGTGTGTTCCTTGTAACTGCAACCCAGGCCAAGGGAGCTGTGCTTATCCATCAGAAAATGTTCGAGAGCCGGCTATTCTTTGTCGACAAGCTCATAGATATGGGAGCCCAGATAATCCTGTGCGACCCTCACAGGGCAACCGTCATCGGCCTCGACAAAATGATAAGGCTCAGAGGCACCACCATGTCCTCACCTGATATCAGGGCCGGAGTGGCTTTGCTTATCGCTGCCCTGTCGGCCGAAGGCAAAAGTACGATCCACAATATTGAACAGATCGACAGGGGATACCAGAATATTGACGGACGGTTGAATGCCCTGGGCGCGGAAATCATAAGAGTCTGAGGATGTATTATTTATGATGTACGACAGGCGATGTCCATAATCATATCGCATATCGCCTATCGCAAATTTCATATCGCCTATCGCAGATTCCACATCGCCTATCGCCTATAATACATAATACATTCTTCTCTGTCAATTTGTCAATCATCTCCCCTTGGCAGTAATTTTGCTTGACAAAGTATATTAATTGGATAAATATCAGAGTGATGGTTAAGAAAAAGTTTTTCGGAACAGATTCCGGCAAGGATAGTAATGTAACAGAACCACCTGAAAATAAAAACAATACAGTTACCAATCCCGAAGGTGAAGTGAAATCCGAAGAACCGGCCGCAGGCGAGGTGTCAGAAGATAAACCTTCGGAAACTGAAACTGAAAAAGAACAGGTGCCTGACAAAACGATACATGAAGGGAAAGAATTAATGGAAAAACTGGCAGAGATGCAGGACAGATACCTGAGGCTTTCGGCTGAATTTGACAATTACAGAAAACGGACCCTGAAAGAAAAAATGGAAATGTCAAAATATGCGGGAGAAGAGCTGATCAGGGACATTCTACCGGTGATGGATGATTTTGAAAGGGCGCTGAAGCATATTGAATCTTCAGGAAATACTGAAGGGATAAAGGAAGGAGTTGACCTTATTTATTCAAAGCTTTCAGATTTTCTAAAACGCAACGGGGTAAAGGAGATTGAATCCCTTAACGGCGATTTCAACGTCGATCTTCACGATGCTACGGCAAAAGTCCAGGTTTCTGAAGAAGACAAAAAAGGGAAGATAGTGGAAGTCCTTCTGAAAGGCTATTATCTGAAGGATAAGGTATTAAGGCATTCAAAGGTTGTTATTGGCGAATAGATTAATTTGCTTCAATAAATCCTGGAAATCAGGAAAAAAATGAATCAGGGGATGGAAAAAAGAGATTATTATGAGGTGCTTGGCGTATCGAAGGAAGCTTCGAAGGAGGAAATCAAGAAGGCGTACAGAAAGCAGGCATTGAAATATCATCCCGACAAGAATCCCGGTGATAAGAAGGCTGAGGAGAATTTCAAGGAAGCAGCCTCAGCCTATGAGGTCCTAAGCAATGATGAAAAGCGTGCCAGATACGACCGTTACGGCCATGCCGGCCTGGGAGGCGCAGGAAACGGATTCGGCGGCGGCGGTATGACAGTCGAAGATATCTTCTCATCATTTGGTGATATTTTTGGCGATGCCTTCGGCGGTTTCGGAGGTTTCGGAGGTTCCCGGCGGAGCAGCGGCAGAAGGATCAACAAGGGAAGCAACCTAAGGGTTAAGGTGAAGCTCGACCTTCAGGAGGTTTCAGCCGGTACTGAGAAGAAAATCAAGGTAAACAAATATGTCACATGCAGTTCCTGTGGTGGCTCGGGAGCAGCCGACCAGAACAGCATGACAACATGTACGACATGCAGGGGTTCCGGGCATGTGACAAGGGTCACAAACACGCTGCTGGGCCAGATGCAGTCAACTTCGATATGCCCTTCATGCAACGGGGAAGGCAAAATGATTACAAAGAAATGTCCGGCATGTTACGGTGAGGGCATTGTCCAGAAAGAAGATATCATTAAAATAAATATCCCGGCCGGCGTGGCAAAAGGCATGCAGATGAACGTCGAGGGAAAAGGAAACGCGGCAAGGCGCGGCGGAGTGAACGGCGACCTGCTGGTCGTAATTGACGAGGAGGAACACCCCAGCCTTATAAGGGAAGGGAACGATCTGATATATAATTTGTTCATAAGCATCCCCGATTCAATACTCGGTACCCATGTCGAAGTTCCGACAGTCGAAAACAATGTAAAAATCAAGATAGAACCAGGTACCCAGCCTGGCAAGATTTTACGCCTGAGAGGAAAGGGACTTCCCGAGGTCAATGGCTATGGCAGGGGCGACCTTCTTGTCAATGTCAACGTATGGATCCCGAAGAGCCTTACAAGGGAAGAGATGAAGACAATTGAAAAGATGAAGGACAGCGACTCATTCACCCCCAGGCCTGACAAGGACGACAAAGGCTTCTTCGAAAGGATGAGGGGGTATTTTCAATAAATAACCACAGAGTTTTATATATTTACACCTCTTATGTAAATATATCGGACTATATGGCACTCTTTGAAGCAGTAAACATCACCAAACAGTTCGGGACACAGTATGCACTTGACAATGTAAGCATTTCTGTACCCGAACAATGCATCTTCGGACTTCTCGGTCCGAACGGCGCCGGAAAAACAACCCTGATAAGAATTATCAACCAGATCACCGGCCCTGACTCGGGAGAGTTATTCCTCAACGGCAATAAGCTAAAACCCGAAGATGTAATGTCAATCGGATACCTTCCCGAAGAAAGAGGATTATATAAAAAAATGAAAGTCGGGGAGCAGGCATTGTACTTCGCCCAGCTTAAAGGCCTCTCTAAGGCTGAAGCCATGAGAAGACTTAAATACTGGTTCAAAAAGCTCGACATTGTAGACTGGTGGGGCAAGAAAGTCGAGGAACTCTCAAAGGGTATGCAGCAAAAAGTTCAGTTCGCCACGACGGTGCTTCACGAACCCAAACTACTCATATTTGATGAGCCGTTTACCGGTTTTGATCCCGTAAATACAAATGTCATCAAAAACGAAATACTTTTTTTGAGGGAAAGAGGGGCCACCATAATTTTTTCAACTCACAACATGGAATCGGTCGAAGAACTTTGCGATAATATTACTCTTATCAACAAGGCAAAAACCATCCTGGAGGGAAAAGTCAGCGATATCCGAAGGAAATGGGCCGGCGAGGAATATGACATTGTTTTCGAAGGTGATGCGAAAATGGAAGGAAACGGGAATTACAGCATCCTTAACAGGCAAATCGAGGACAACAAATGCAGGATAAGGTTGAAAACAATGACTGGGACAGATACAAATGAGATCCTCAGCAATGCAGTCAGGTCAGGTAAAGTGCTCTCATTCAATCCTGCCCTGCCCTCAATGAATGAAATATTCATAAGGGTAGTTGAATCAAAAAACTAATTCATAAAACAACCGACCTAAATCATTAGATATGAACAAGATAAATATCATAATAAAAAGGGAGTACATGACCCGGGTAAGAAAGAAGTCGTTTATAATAATGACAATTCTTGCACCCATACTGATGGCAGCCCTCATAATCGTTCCTACACTTGTTATGGTTAACCAGGATCAGGACTTTAAAAAGATTGCAGTGGTTGAAGACAATACGGATCTTTTTAAGGGTGCAATAAAGAATACCGAGAACATGGAATTCGTTTACCTCGATAATGTTAAAGTGGATGACCTCAAAAACTCATTTGAACAGGCCGGTTATTACGGTGTGCTGTATATATCTCCCGAACTTATTACAACCCCGAATGCAATTGAGCTGATTTCAAAAAAACAGCCTCCGATCGCACTTCTCCAACATATTGAAAATTCCCTCGAAAAAGAGATAGAAAAGCAGAAGCTGATGACCTACAATATCGAGAATCTGGATGAAATAATGAAGAATGTCGACACTAATGTCTCGGTTCAGACCAAAAAAATAGGTGATTCCGGAGAGGTAAAGGACACAAGCACGGGTATTGCAATGGCCCTGGCATATATCGGCGGATTCCTTATGTATATGCTTGTATTTATGTTCGGGTCCCAGGTGATGAGGGGAGTCATTGAGGAAAAAACCAGCAGGGTTGTCGAGGTAATCGTTTCATCTGTAAAACCTGTCCAGCTGATGATGGGCAAAATAATCGGAATTGCCCTGGTAGGACTCACCCAGTTCATGATCTGGATTGCCCTCACCTTAGCCATTACAGGTGTCCTTAGGGCTACTGTCCTCAAAAAATCGGATATGACCGAAGTCACCCAGAATATGACAAAGAGCCTGATGACCCAGGAACAGCAGGAAGCTGCAGCAGCCCAGCCGGCACAGGGCAATCCTGATTTTGCCGAGTTCAGCAAACTGTTCGACAGCGCAATGAATCAGCCATGGGGACTGTTTATCATTTCATTCATTTTTTACTTTGTCACAGGCTATCTTCTCTATGCTTCAATTTTCGCGGCAATAGGATCGGCGGTCGATAATGAGACCGAAACCCAGCAATTCATGCTCCCCGTCACAATACCAATAATCCTGGCGCTCATGGTCGCCATGGGGACAATGCAGAATCCTGAAAGCTCCCTTTCCTTCTGGTGCTCGATGATTCCGCTTACTTCGCCCATTGTTATGATGGCCAGGATCCCTTTCGGCGTCCCGGCCTGGCAGCTGGCAGTCTCGATGGCACTGATGGTGGTAACCTTCATCGCCTTCGTATATATGGCAGCCAAGATATACCGGACCGGAATCCTTATGTACGGCAAGAAAACCTCATGGAAGGAAATGTGGAAATGGCTGAGATATTCAGGATAGGCAACAGGCATCAGGCATCAGGCGACAGGCTTTTATGTCAAAAGCTTCCTGGGGCCCGATGCCCGACGCCCGACGCCTGACGCCATTTACGAATAATGCAATTTATTTTATTTCGACTATATGTCCAAAATCCTTGTTATAGACGACGAACGGGCAATCAGGAACACCCTGAAGGAAGTCCTGGAATATGAGAAGCATGAGGTCGATCTTGCAGAAGACGGACCATCGGGCCTTGAGATGTTCAATGCCAATTCATACGATATTGTCCTTTGCGATATCAAGATGGCAAAGATGGATGGCATCGAGGTGCTTCAGAAAATATATGAGACATCGCCTGATATACCGGTTGTAATGATCTCCGGTCATGGGAACATCGACACTGCCGTTGAAGCAATAAAAAAGGGAGCTTTTGATTTTCTTGAAAAGCCCCTCGATCTTAACAGGCTGCTGATCACTATACGTAATGCCACCGATAAATCAACGCTGATAACACAGACCCAGGTACTGAAGAATAAGGTCAGCAAAATGTATGAGATTGTCGGTGAATCGGAATCTATCAGAAAGGTGAAGGAGATGATCGACAGGGTTGCCCCCACTGAAGCACGCGTACTCATAACAGGCGCCAACGGGACAGGCAAGGAGCTGGTGGCTCACCAGATACACGAAAAAAGCAGCAGGGCCAAGGGTCCGTTCGTGGAGGTCAACTGTGCAGCCATTCCCTCAGAGCTTATTGAAAGTGAACTTTTTGGACATGAGAAAGGTTCCTTCACCTCGGCTATCAAGCAGAGGATAGGAAAATTTGAACAGGCAAACGGAGGGACACTTTTCCTCGATGAGATTGGTGATATGAGCCTTTCCGCTCAGTCAAAAGTCCTGAGGGCGCTTCAGGAGAACAGAATAACCCGGGTGGGATCCGACAAGGATATCCATGTCAATGTGAGGGTAATTGCAGCAACAAACAAGAACATAAGGAAGGAGATCGAAAACAACACTTTCAGGGAAGACCTCTATCACAGGCTGAGCGTTATCCTTATACATGTACCGACACTCAATGAACGGTCGGATGATATCCCCCTGCTGGCAGAACATTTTAATACGGTGATCTGCAGTGAATACGGGATGAGCAGGAAGACAATAAGAAAGGATGCCATAAAGGAGCTCCAGAAGATCGAATGGACCGGAAATATACGCGAGTTCAGGAATGTTCTTGAAAGGCTCATCATCCTTTGCAGGGATGAAATCACCGGAGAGGATGTGGTGGCTTACGCACGGCCGGTTTCAGGTTCTACCATGTTATAAACCTCAGTGTTACTCTGTGTTTCCTCCGTGGAACTCCGTGTAAGTTCTTAATTTTATTTTTGTTACACAACTTGTCCCGATCTATCGGGAGAGTTCCACAGAGAAGTCACAGAGATCCACAGAGTTAATCCAAAATTTAATGTTCAGGATCGAAAAGGACAGTTTAGGACAGAAGGAGATCCCGTCAGATGCTCTTTACGGGATACATGCATTCAGGGCAAGGGAGAACTTTCCGGGGGATACACCTTTTCCTTTCGAATGGTACAGGGCTGTCGGCATCACAAAACTGGCATCCTACAATACCTACCGGAAATTCCGCGACATCGCCGTTGAAAAATACGGAAAAAATCTTTCGGTAAAAATAATAAATGATGAGATCCTTGATGCAATGATCGATTCTGCAAGGGAGGTATCAGAAGGCAGGCACTTTGAGCATTTCATCGTTCCGGCAGTGCAGGGCGGTGCAGGAACGAGCATCAATATGAATATCAATGAGATCATTGCTAATTCCGCGCTTATCAAAACTGGGAATAAGTGTGGAGAATACACTTATATCGATCCAACTGAGGACGCGAATATTTACCAGTCTACCAATGATGTGATCCCTACCGCACTGACAGTCGCTGCAATGTTTTTACTGCAGACCCTCGAAGTCAGTGTAAACAGCTTACGATTGAAGATAGAAAAGCTCGAACGTGATTCAGACGACAAGCTTCGTCCGGGTTTTACGCAAATGCAGGAAGCGGTTCCGTCATCTTTCAGTCTGCTGTTCAGCACTTATAATGAAGCGCTTTCTCGCGACTGGTGGAGGGTCTCGAAATGCAGCGAACGGCTCAAGCCGGTGAACCTCGGGGGAGGCGCCATCGGGACCGGTCTTGCCGTTCCGAGATTTTTCATCATGCAGGTTGTTCCTGAGCTGCGTAATCTTACAGGTCTGCCTGTATCACACAGCGAAAACCTTTCGGATGCCACCTCAAACCTCGACAAATGGGTGGAAGTGCATGCAATTCTGAAATCACTTGCCGTTAACCTCGAGAAGATGGTTTCGGATCTGAGGCTTCTTGCATCGGATGTTGTTGGGGATAAGAGTATATTGATTCCTGAAAAGCAGGTTGGCAGTTCAATAATGCCCGGCAAAATCAATCCGGTAATCCCCGAATTTGTAATCTCCGCTTCACACAAAGTATATTCGAACGACACCCTTGTAACTTCACTCAGCGCACAGGGATGCCTTGAGCTCAATGCTTATCTTCCGGTGATAGGTTGTGCCGTTCTTGAGAGTATTAAACTTCTCATTTCATCATGCAGGACTGCAGAGGATAACCTGATTACAGGACTGATAGTAAATGACAAATCAGGTTATTATTCTCTTTTCCACAGTCCGTCAATTACAACAGCTCTCACTCCGCATATTGGGTATCACAAGGCAGCTGAGCTGGCAAAGCTGATGAAGGGGAAAAAATATGATATTTTCGAAGCCAACCTGGTCCTGAAAATAATTGATGAGGAGAAGCTTAAAGAGATACTGCAGCCCGGTAATCTACTTAAGCTTGGATTTTCGCTCGAGGATTTGAAATAAAACTATTATTTGCCCAGATGGATCGTAAGAATATTCCCGTTCACCTGTGCCATATAATCCTTTATGGGAAGAGTGGCCGGTCCGCTTACAACAGCACAATTCATTCCCCAGCGCGAATTGCAGCCCTGGCATAAATATGTGCTGGAACCTACATCTGGCTTGAATTCCCACCTTAAAGAACCACCACAGAATGTACATTGACTGTCGGCCGCACCATAAAGACCTGCCCAAACTTTTCCGGTATAACATACAATTATTTGCTTTGAAGGTATTATTACCCATCCTCCTTCGCTTTTAAGTGGTAAATAAGCAGGATCCGACAGATCAATTGCAAAAATATTATCTTCTTCATCCTCATCTTTATCTTTTGAACAGCTGTTCAGGGCAAACAGTATGAGGGTCAAAGCTGCGGCTCCTAAAAGTATTCGCTGAAATAATTTTTTTCGTTTCATAGCTGGAAAATTTTAGTCACTTTTAATTTAACCATTGGATAATGTAATTAAAGTTCGGCTAAAACTCCCGTCCGTTCTTTGCACTTTTACAGATTAAACTTAAACTTTTCCCCTAAAAGCTATAACTTTTCAGATAATTCCTCTATAGCTGCCGGGCGACAGCCTTTTTTGCTTCTTCAAGATGAAGATAAATCTGGTGTGAATACAAAGTTCTTAAGGCCCAGCTCCTTTCAAGAAGTTCATGCGCTTCCTTGTAATTACCCTGTTTATACAAACCCCATCCCTTTGTATGCAAATATGAATACCTGTCAGGATTTGATTTCAATGCTTTATTTATAAGATTCATGCCTTCATCAATATTCCGTTCCTTATCAATCAGGAAATAGGCCAGGTAATTCATCCGGACCGGATTGTCAGGTTCAAGTGATAATGCCTTCCGGTGACATGCCTCTTCACTGTCGGGCATATTTGCCACTGAATAGACATATGCCAGGTAACTGTTTATCCGGGCTTCAGGCCAGGATTCTTCTCTCCTTACAGAAATCAAATCATTAAGATGCCTGTTCGCTGCAGCGGTATCTCCCAGGGCCAGATCGAGCCAGGCATACTGGTCCATCAATCCGGGATCACCGGGGAAATCCCTGTCAGCCCTTCTGTAAAGCCTCTTCTCCTTTTTGTACTCTCCTGTTCTGTGATATGCTATTCCCAGTTCATAATAAAATGCTCCCCAATAGGGTTTTATCCCCCATTTATGAAACACTGCCAGTGCCTTTTCAAATTCCGGGATTGCCTTTTCATACTCAAACATTTCGAAGTAGCAATCACCGATAGCAAAATATGTTGCCGGATTCTGGTCGTCAAAATCCTGTAATTGCTTCAGATATCTGATCCTGTCATTTAATGATCCGAAATAAACAGCATAAAGGGCATTATTGCTGATTCTTTCCCTTGGTGTCATAAGGTCAGTTTTTTCATGACTCCTCAGGCACCATTCCCGTGCCTGCTCAAACTTGGCGTCATTATAATAGGCACGTGATATATCTGATAAAGCTTCGACAAGCGTTGAATCAATTGCAAGCGCCTGCAAATAATAATCTATCGCCACCGGAAAATCATTCCTGTAAAAGGCTGTCTTTCCCAGAATGAAATACCTGTATGCTTCAGAAGATCCTGTAGGAACAATTTGCTCCAGAGGGGTGATATCAGGTCTATCATTTTTAAGCTTTGAAATTACCAGGGAATTCCTGATCAATCCTGAAAGGGAATCTATTATGTCCAGGATGCTTTCAGAATGACCATCAATCTGAAATGAGCTTAACGGCTCTTCCGTTTTTGAGTTGATCACCTGGGAATTCAGGCGAATTGTACCGCCTGCCTGGTTAATGCTGCCCAGAACAAAAACATCTGCATCGAGCTTCCGTGAGATTGAGCCTGCCGCAGGGGGATTGATTGAGGCATAGTCGGTGATCCCTTTTCCCTTAAGCAATCCATTTATTGTTTCTATCTGTCTCACCTTCAGATCCCCGGAATTGGAAAGGGAAGTGATCAGGTTAGTCTGAATTGCCGGTTGCCATATATCCCAGATTGTATCATTTGTCATATTATGGAAAGGCATGATTGCAATTGAGATTCTGCTATCCCGGGAGAACAGTCTGCCTTCCGGGCCCGGCTTATTAAACAGGTTATAAGTTACATAGACAATCGCGGCAAGTATCAGACCCATAAATAAAATACCCGGATAGGAACGGATTAATGCTCTTCTGACATCTCTTCCCGGCACATATCCGCCAACCGGTGCAGTCTGAGTATTCAGTTCCTTTTCAATTGTATCTCCGTTTTTAGCCTTACCCGGCGGATATCCATAATACTCATGAAACCTCTTTGTAAAGTATGCCGGACTGCTGAATCCTGTCCTGAATGCAACTTCCGATGCGGTATATTCCCCATCCCGGAGCATCTCCCTGGCTTTCTGAAGCCTGACTTCGCGGATAAACCGGTTTATGGTCTTTTTGTTTATCGAATGAAGTTTCCGGCTTAATTTGTAAAGACTTAAACCCGATTCACAAACCAGCTCATTGACTCCGAATTTTTCGTCCTGAATGTTAGCCAGTACTATCTCAGTGAGTTTGCTGATTAAAATCTGATCCGCAGAATGGGGATTTGCCATAAGAGATACCTAAAAGAATCAAATTCCCGAACAAACAGGTCTGATATCGAAGTTCCCAATTTTTCTTCAATCCTGCAAATAAATTTTACAGTCATACAGTAATATTTGATCAAAATCCGGTATCCAAATCCCAATCTACCGGCAGACAAAATTAGTC
>CAVOKP010000006.1:0-99661 GCA_963696535.1 uncultured Bacteroidales bacterium | reverse complement strand
ATGATGGATGGCTTGTGCGAAAACTTCTTTGCCTGTTCCGGTTTCACCAGTTAATAAAACAGAAGCCTCACTTTCTGCTACTTTCTTAGCAATTCAACAGCATCACATATAAGATCTGACTTACCGATGATATTATCAAACGAGTATTTATTCCCAAGTTGATTTTCCAGATGCTTAACACGCTTTGCAAGTTCAACTTTTTCGATAGCACGATAAAGAAGTGGAATAATTTTACTGTTGTCGTCACCCTTTGTAATATAATCAAAAGCTCCGTTCTTAATTGCACTGACGCTATCTGGTATTTCCATAAGCAGTAAGCAGGATTATCTCAATAATCGGATATTTTACCTTTAGTTCTTTTGAAAAATCAATACCATTTCCATCAGGCAGCCTGACATCACATAAGACCACATCAATATCATTTTCAGCCAGTCTTCTCGATGCAGTTTTACAGTCGCCTGCCTGATAAACATCGAAACCTTCATAGGAAATAATCCTGGCAAGGAGATTCCTTAATTTCTCTTCATCGTCTATGATTAAAATCTTCTTCAATAGAAAATGATTATTTTCTTTTCCGGGTTGACTTTTTCAACCCTCCGACAGGAATTCAAGCATATCTGAGGCATTCTTATTTTCCGGATCATAGTCGAGAGCCTGTTTAAAATAGACTCTTGCCTTATCATAATTGTAGTTTTTCATATATGTCCTGCCAAGGTGGTAAAGAGCAGAAACATGATTGTCGGTTTTGTTCAGGAGCCTTTCAAAATATATTATCGCCTCATCATATTTACCTGATGCCTTTAATGCAATTCCCATATAATAGTTAGCCATAAGGGTCTCCGGGCACAACTCGATCAATTTCCTGTACGAAGCAATACTTTTCTCTTCTTTGCCAAGATGATAATAAGCCAGTCCCAGCCAGAGATAAGTCATGGGTAAATTCTTGCCCGATTCGATTATTTTGTTAAAGGTATTTACAGCTGCCGAAAAATTGGTAGACCGGTAGTACGCAACTCCGAGCCGGTACATTACATACGGACTATCAGGTTTGATCTTGAGAACCTTTTCACAGTAGCTGATAGATTTTGACATTTCGCCAAGAATGTAGTAAACATTCGAAAGCTCGAGCAGGATGTGAATGCTATCGGGATTTTCCTTCTCGGCACATTCGAAATCAGCTGCAGCTTCCTTGATGTTCCCTTCGAGAAGTTTAATGAAGGCATCATCAATACATTTGTGAACCAGTTCAGACATGGTAATGAAATTTAAAGTTAAATGATCTAACTACGGTTTTTAATCGGTATATATTCCTGTTTTCCGAAAACATTCTTAAATGCAGGTCTCATGAGCCTTTTTGCCGAGAATGTAAGCTCTTCAATGCGGTGTGTGCACCAGCCCGAAACCCTTCCGATTGCAAAAAGGGGTGTATAAAGTTCCTTCGATATATCGAGACATGAGTATACAAAACCAGAGTAAAAATCAACATTAATACAGACAACCTTGGTCGATTTTTCTCCTTTAAACACTCTGAAAACTTCGGGTGTGATTTTTTCCACGAGTGAATAGAGTTCAAATTCATCAAGCCTGCCTTTTTCTATTGCCAGCTCTCTTGCCTTAGCTTTAAGGATCGCTGCTCTCGGATCGGATATGGTATAGACAGCATGCCCTATACCATAGATCTTTCCGGAATAGTCATTCGCTTTTTTATTCAGGATCCTGAGAAGATGTGCCTTAACCTCTTCTTCATCCTTCCAGTTTTTGACATGAACCTTCATGTCATCCATCATTTCAAGGACCCTTACATTAGCACCGCCGTGCAAAGGTCCTTTTAATGATCCGATGGCAGAAGTAATTGAAGAATAAATATCGGTTTCAGATGAGCTGGTCACCCTCATTGTGAAGGTTGAATTATTGCCGCCTCCGTGTTCGGCATGAAGTACCAGGAGCAGATCAAGCAGATCACTTTCAAGTTTTGAAAATCCGTTGCAATCGCCTTTTATCAAATAAAGAAAATTCTCGGCGGTTGTCAGGTTAGGCTGAGGATGACGGATCGAAAGAGTTTTTCCCTTGTACAGGTGCCTTAATGCCTGATATGAATATGCAACGATTGTCGGAAATTTTGCAATGATATTCAGCGATTGTTTAATCATGTTATCCAGAGCAATACTGTCCGGTTTCTCATCAAGCGTATATAATCCCAGCACAGACCTTGCAAGTATATTCAATACATCCTTGCCCTTCATAGAAAGTATCATGTCCTTAGTAAAATCATCTGGCAGAGCCCGAAGCGAAGCCAGATGGTCCGAGAACTCTTTCAGCTCTTCCTTTTTCGGAAGATGTCCTGACAGAAGAAGAAAAACTGTTTCATCAAATCCGTGCCTGTGGTCACTCTGAAATCCGGCAACTATATCTTCAATATCAATTCCCCTGTACAACAATCTACCGGGGACAGCAATAACTTTGCCGTCTTCTTTTTTATACCCGACAACATCTCCGATTTTTGTCAGTCCCACGAGAACTCCGGATCCGTCTGAGTTACGCAACCCTCGTTTTACTTCGAACTTCTCGAATAATTCACTATCAATCTGGCAGGATTTCCTGACAGATTCCTCCAACTGTGAAAAAAAATTCTGAGCTTCCATATCAGTTCTTTTTATTTTTGTTTCTAATCAGGTTCAGTGCGCTTCCGGCCTTAAACCATTCTATCTGGGTTTCATTGTAGGAATGATTGGCAAATATCGTCTCTTTTTCCCCGTTTGAATGACGAATGATTATCTTTATTTGTTTTCCGGGCAAAAACTCATGAAGTCCAATGATGTCAAATTTATCAGTTTCCCTTATTCTTGCATAGTCATCCTTGTCTGAAAACGTCAGTGCAAGAACACCCTGTTTTTTAAGGTTTGTTTCATGAATTCTTGCAAATGATTTTGCAATTACAGCTACTACATTCAGGAACCTTGGTTCCATGGCAGCATGTTCCCTCGATGAACCTTCCCCGAAATTCTCTTCCCCGGCAACGACTGAGCCCATTCCCGACGCTTTGTAAAACCCTGCAACCTTCGGGACCGGTTCATAATTGCCGGTCAACTGGTTAAGTACGCTGTTTGCCTTATCATTGAAATCGTTGATTGCACCTATCATGTAATTATTTGAGATGTTCTCGAGATGTCCGCGATACTTCAACCAGAATCCTGCCATTGAAATATGGTCGGTAGTGCATTTGCCTTTAACCTTAATAAGCAAAGGCAGATCCATGTAATCGTGTCCGTCCCATTCAGGAAAGGGATTTAAAGCCTGGAGTCTTTCTGACCCGGGATTTATTATGACTGATATTTTTGATTTATCCGCAGAAGGCTCCTGCAATCCGTTCTCAAAAGCTGCAAATCCATCCGGAGGGAGATCAAATCCGGAAGGCTCGGCAAGTTTTACCTTTTCTCCATTCCTGTTCGTAAGACAGTCGGTTACAGGATTGAAGGTCAGATCACCGGCAATGGCAAGAGCAGTGACTATTTCAGGAGAAGCCACAAAAGCATGGGTGTTTGGATTCCCGTCGGTCCTCTTGGCAAAATTCCTGTTGAATGAATGAACGACTGTATTAACTTCATTTTTACCGGCACCTTCACGGTCCCATTGACCGATGCAGGGTCCGCAGGCATTTGCAAAAACAGTTCCTCCGATTTTTTCAAAAGTTGCAAGAAATCCATCCCTTTCGGCAATTGCACGTATCTGCTCAGAGCCGGGAGTAATTGTAAGCATGGATTTTGCCACCAGGTTTTTACTTATTGCATATTCTGCAATGGAGGCTGCCCGGGAAAGGTCTTCGTAAGATGAGTTTGTACATGATCCGATCAGGCCCACTTCAACTTTCAGCGGCCAGCCATTCTGAACTGCAACCCTCTTCATTTGGGAGATTGGGGTTGCAAGGTCCGGAGTGAAAGGCCCGTTTATATATGGTTCAAGCTCTGAAAGGTTTATCTCCAATAGCTGATCGAAGTATTTCTCAGGATTTGAATATACTTCAGGATCAGCTGTAAGATGCTCCTTTACTCCATCGGCAAGCTTTGATATTTCCGCACGGCCTGTAGAATCAAGGTAGTCCGACATGGACCTGTCAAACCCGAATACCGAACAGGTTGCACCAACCTCGGCACCCATGTTGCAGATTGTTGCTTTTCCAGTGCATGAAAGGGATTCTGCACCATCGCCGAAGTATTCAATTATACAGCCTGTTCCGCCTTTAACGGTTAACATGCCCGATAATTTAAGGATAATATCCTTTGCCGAGGTCCATCCGTTAAGTTTCCCTGTAAGCCTGACGCCTGTGAGCTTTGGGAATTTAAGCTCCCATCCCATCCCTGACATAACATCAACAGCATCAGCTCCGCCAACGCCTATTGCTATCATCCCCAGCCCACCTGCATTCACGGTATGCGAATCGGTTCCAATCATCATACCCCCCGGAAAGGCATAGTTCTCAAGTATTATCTGGTGGATTATGCCGGAACCGGGTTTCCAGAAATCAATATCATACTTATCGCAAATTGAGCTCAGGAAATCATACACCTCCTTATTGGTAATATTAGCTGACCTCAGATCATCTGACGATCCGGTTTTTGCCATAATAAGGTGATCGCAGTGCACGGAAGCCGGAACTTCTGAAGCATTCTTGCCTGCCATCAGGAACTGGAGAAGCGCCATCTGGGCAGTCGCATCCTGCATGGCTACCCTGTCGGGCTTGAAATCCACATAATCCATACCCCGTTCATGGGATCTGTGGCCAGCTATGTCGTACAAATGTGCATAAAGTACTTTCTCGCTGAAGGTAAGCGGTCTTCCAAGACTTTTCCTTGTCTCAGCCATAAGGTGAGGAAGCCTTTCATAGTATGATTTTATAAGTTCAAAACTGAAAATCATGTTACAGAGTTTTCATTTGCGGTCAGTAAAAATAATCTCCTTTTCGACAAGATCCTTCTCAAACTGAACTTTTTCGAAAGTAAATCTGTTTGAAAGGAATTCCATCAGTTTTGAAGCGTCCTCAAAGGCATTTCCCAGGCATGTCGATGCACCCGGGGATGGTGTTATATTGAATATAATATTTTCACCCACTATCTTTGCCTCTCCAAGTTCGAGCTTTTTTGTGACATTGTTAATGATCTGAGGTCTTGTTCCTCCAACTTTTTTTGCAAATTTTATTTCCTTAAGGCTTACTTTCGGAACAATTTTCCTGATCTCTTTGAGAAATGATCTTTTTCCTATCCACGGGAGATCATAAACGACATTTTTGAGAAGGTAGTTGAATATTGCCTTGTCGGAAGATATCTTTAGTATGCTTAAAAGAGGCTTTATGCCGATTCCGAATGTTTTCCAGTATCCCCAGAATGTTGAGTAATTGTACCGTTCAAGGAAGAAAATTGGTTTTGCTGTCGGGCCAAACCGGGTTATATTTTCATTATGCACTTCCGGATCGCCATGTACGGCAGCAAATGGAAGCTTAGGTATCTGCATGGTATAAACCTTGCCGTTCAGGACTTTAGGTCCTGTATAGAAACTTCCCGACATAGAAAGAATAGAATAGTTTTTACCATAACCAAGCGATTTGGCAAATATCAGGCTATGGCTGCCTGCGGCTACAACAACAGCTGAGGCTTCAAATTCACCCTTATCGGTGTTAATAATGAAACTGCCGTCTTCTCGTATTATCTTCTTAACCCTGGTAGTCATGTAGATTGATATGTCAGGATTAAGAGTTTTTGCATTATCTGCGAATGAGTGGGATAATTTTCTGAAATCGACTGTGTACCCGTCTTCAGTTACCAGCGCAAGAAGTTCCTGTTCAGGGTCACGTCCTTCCAGGATCCTTGGCTCGATTTTGCCTATCTCACCTTTTCCAATCATTTTCAATTTTGGAAATAACTGGCCAAAAGAAGGATATCGGTCACGCAGGGTTTTTACCTGCTCGCTGCCGACAGCCAGAACCATCTTTGGAACTTTTATAAAAATACCTTCATCACCTCTGACAGCCTTTTCGTGTTCAAGGTAATTCATCACCATATCGGCGGCGCGTTTTACCTTTTTAGCTTTTTCAAGAGTATAGTTGGTCTCAATATCACCGAAATGAAGAGTTTGACTGTTCATGGTCGGAGATGAATTTACCATCCCGAAATCAGAGTACTTCTCAATCAGACCTATGTTTCTTATGTTTGTGTATTTGCAAAGAGTGTACAGTAATGCAGTACCGCTTACTCCTCCTCCGATAATAATAACATCGTGCTTCATTTTACAACCGGAATTAAACAAAATTGTAACTTTAAGAAGTGGATATTCCCCGAATATGAAAAATCAGTCTACAAGAAAATATATTATTCATTCAAAATCCCAATATGTTGTAAATATCACACTTAGAATTATTTGGATTGTTATTCGAATAACAATGGAACCTCTTTTAAATTAAACAAATGAAAGTACAATTTGTTTATTGCAGACAGCAGGTTATGGACAGAATTTGTTTAATTAATGAAAAACAAGGGTATTCTGCATTCAGGTTACAAATGGACTTCCTGAATTTATGTTTTGTACAATAACCGCTTAGCTCCGGTTGGCTTCGGAGTAAAAACCGGACGTTAGTGATAACAGATATTGTATTACAATAAATAATATACCCAGAACGACAAATAATTTACCTGAAACGATATCAGTTTACACTTGGGACTAAAGTCCCCAGATATAAAAAAGGATTCCGAACACGTCAGCTGAAGCTGAAGATAATTGAGGTCATTTCCTGGTAAGTGCAACTGATCAGTTACAGTTGGCTTCAGCCAACAGCTAAAGAGGGGATGATCAGTTACAGTTGGCTTCAGCCAACTGTTTAAGAGGTTAACACCCAGTCAGGGCTTTAGCCCATTTCCCTGCTCCCCTTAACCGGGACGACAACGCGACAAGTTTTAAATACAAACTAAACAGGATTATTCTGAACAAAATACGCTTTGAAGTTGTTTAGAAGATTGGTTTGAAGAAATAAAAAGAAAGGAGGCGATCATGAATGAACCCGGCGAATTTCTTTCAAGTATCCTTAATCAACCCGTCAGGGTGGAAGAAGCAATACACATCGGTTGCGTAAGAATTATATCTCTTTATAAACGATCCTAAATACCCTGGAAATGTATGCTTCCATTCTTGATGCAATTGTTGTCGGTGCAGGACATGCAGGCTTAAGCATCAGTTATCACCTGAAGGATCTCCACCTGGATCATCTTGTACTCGAGAAAGGTAAAATTGGGGATTCATGGCTTAATCAACGATGGGATTCGTTTAAGCTTAATACTCCAAACAAATGGAATCTGTTACCCGGACAAGAGAATATATTTCCTGATTCAGAAGGATTTTGTTCAGCGTCGGGGTTTGCCGCCTTTCTCGAAAGGTACTCAGCAAAGTTCAATTTGCCGGTAATTGAGGACTGCGAAGTATTATCGGTTGAATTTGTTCCCCGGTTGAAAATATTTTCCGTTTATGCTTCACAAAATGATACTGCCATAAATTACCATTGCAGACAGGTTGTGATTGCTTCAGGTGCTCAGAACATTAAAAGCATTCCATCAATTTACAGGTTCATATCACCCGAAATCCTCCAGTTGCATGCAAGTGAATACAGGAACGTATCTGCATTGCCTGATGGAGCCGTACTGGTTATAGGCAGTGCACAGTCGGGTGTTCAGATAGCTGAAGATTTAATACTTGCCGGGAGAAAAGTATTTATTTCAACCAGCCAGGTTCCCAGGGTTCCAAGAAGATACCGCGGTAAAGACATTGTGGATTGGCTTGTTCTTTCGGGTTTCTACGATTTACAGACAAATGGCGTTACTGATCCGGGGATATTAAAGATAAAACAGCCTCAGGTTTCGACCGTTGGCTTGCACGGACATACTTTGAGTCTGCAGGGACTTGCACGCAATGGAGCAGTAATTATGGGGAAGGCAGAAAATACTGATGATTCTGCCATTTTTGTACAACCAAATGCCGCAGCAAACATCAGATTTGCTGATGAATTCTCGAAAAGAATAAAGCTGATGATTGACGATTATATCCGGAAGTTTCAGTTAAATGTCCCCCAGCCTGAAGAGGACCCCGATGATGATCCTGTTGAAGGAGATTCATTTGCATCTGATCGTACATCCCTGAATTTAAAAGAAAACAATATAACTTCCATTATCTGGGCAACAGGCTTTAACGGTAGTTTTTCATACCTGAAACTTCCTGTTTTCAATGGCAATGGAATGCCCGTTCACAGCAATGGAATCCCGGATATGGAAGGATTGTATTTCCTGGGATTGCCGTGGCTTCGCAAAAGAAAATCGGGGATAATACTGGGCATTGAAGAAGATGCATTGTTCTTGTCAAGACAAATACTTGAACATTCCGGCAATTAAATTCACTTACTGAATACGGCAACAGGATGGCGGATGGGATCAGCCCTAGGTGTTTCTAAAATTTCTCAGTTATGCCTGATATGGTCAGCGATATAAGCTGCATCACGTCCGACTCCGCCTACCAGTCCGGAGGTTAAGCCGAACTGGAACGGCATACCCATAAAGTACAAACCTTTTATTACAGTAGATATTCCCCGTTCAGACAAAGGCCAGCCTGTTTCATCCGTTACTTCAGCATCAATCCAGGAAAAATCAGGTCTGTATCCTGTTGCCCAAATGATTGATTCAACTTTAATGATTGTTCTATCCTCCAGTTCAGGATATCCGTCCTTTACCCCTGCAACACGGGGAAGATTTTTTACCCCTGCAAACTTAAGGTCTTCCGATGAAACCCTTATCAACGGCGATCCGCCACGGATAATTTTCTTTTTGACTTTTCTGCCTATTGGTGTCCGGGTTGTGATAATATTGCTGATAAACCACCAGTAAATATCCCCAGCGTACCTGAGTGCTTTGTCCGGAATGTGAAATGGAGGATTACCTGAAATATAAGTTCTGTGTGTTTTTGATATTTCCAGGGCAATTTCAATGCCGGAAGTGGCAGCCCCTACAACCAGTACATCACCCGGCGGGAGTGAATCAGGACTGATGTAACCTGAAGAGTGGATCTGAAAAATCTCACTTCTTATATCAGACGATAAAGAGGGTATTTTTGGAAACGGATTGGTGCCTGTAGCAATTACAACCTTCCGGGAAATAAGTTTATCCCTGGAAGTATTAATTTCAAAATGGTTATTCTCTGCAAAGAGGCGGTTCACTTTCGTATCTGTTTTTACGGGCAATGAATATTCCATAACATACCTCTCAAGGTAATCTGCCATTTCATCCTTCCCCGGGAAACTGCCTTTTAAACCCGGGAATGGCATGCCGGGCAATCCGTCATGCTGAGAAGGAGTAAACAACTTTAGGGAGTCCCATCTTTTTCTCCAAGAATCTCCAATTCCGTAATTCTCATCAAGGATAATGAATTGCTGATTCATCTTTTTTAACCAGTAACCTGCTGCAAGGCCGGCCTGCCCGGCTCCAATGATTACTACATCCCATTGATCTGTTTCACGTTCCATTTCTGTAAGAATTAATGTAAAACACCTCTTAGTTCCAGATTTATAAACAATCCTGTTCTGAAAGTGTTATCGCGTGACAGGCATTTTTTTCAAGAACTGTCAGGTTGCTGGAAAATGTGTCGCTGGAACGGGAAAATCTACGGTTTAAGAGGTTAATGGGACTAAAGTCCCGCGATATAAAGGAGGGTTCCGTACACGTCAGCTGAAGCTGACGGTAATTGAGGTCATTATATGGTTAGTGCAGCCGATCTGTTACAGTTGGCTTCAGATACTGCCTCAAAAGCCATTTGTGTACCTTTGTGAATACCTACTTGTCCTTTGTGGTTAAAAAAAAGCCTTTAAACACTATGGACACAAAGGAAAACACATCCCCGTCATCCATCCCTACACAGTTTTCTTCCTGTTGCTAATCTTCAGTATCAGGTGAACGGCAAAATATATTACCAGGATTACAATGAAGATGGCTGCCATCCCCATTCCCGTCAGTTTCAATGAGTTTAAAAGGTCAGTATTCATATTTACCTCCTACATAAACCCCGGCACCAGGCCTATTATTACTCCGCCGGCTATCACCGATGCGATCTGCCCTGATACGTTCGCGCCTGCTGCATGCATCAGCAGGTAATTCTGCGGATCAGCCTCAAGCCCCATCTTCTGTATTACCCTCGACGACATTGGGAATGCTGAGATGCCTGCAGCACCTACCATCGGGTTGATTTTTTCCTTCAGGAACAGGTTAAGGAATTTGGCAAATACTGCTCCTGCCATTGTATCGAATATGAATGCCAGCAATCCAAGCCCCATGATTATCATCGTTTTTATCGTAACAAATAATTCTGCCTTCATGCTGGCTGCAATTGTTATTCCAAGAAGCAGAGTGATGAGGTTCACAAGATCTTTCTGGGCAGTTTCGGAAAGTGATCTGAGAACGCCGCATTCCCTTATCAGATTCCCGAACATAAGAAATCCGACGAGTGCAATTGACGCGGGTGCAACAAGTCCTGCAATTATTGTAACGATTATCGGAAACAGGATCCTTGTAAGCTTTGATACGCTCTTCGGATTATACTTCATCCTGATTTTCCGTTCCTTTTCCGTTGTGCATAACCTTATTGCAAAAGGCTGGATTATCGGCACAAGGGCCATATATGAATATGCTGCTATGGCAATCGGCCCTATGTAGCTGCTTTTCAGCACCTGAGAAACAAGAATTGATGTCGGTCCGTCGGCTGCTCCTATAATGCCTATTGATGCTGCATCCTTCAGGTCAAAACCCAGCAGTGTGGCGACAATTATCGTTGCAAATATCCCAAACTGGGCCGCAGCGCCGAAAAGCAAAAGCCTTGGATTCGAAAGGAGCGGACCGAAATCTATCATGGCACCTATCCCTATAAATAACAGGAGCGGCATAGCTTCGGATGCTTCTATCCCTATTTTGAACAGCCAGTCAATAATGCCGCTTACTTCACCGATTCCCTGCAATGTCTGGTCAAGGGCGCCCGACATCGGCAGATTTACAAGGATAGCGCCAAACCCCATTGGAAGTAACAGAGAGGGCTCCAGCTGCCTGTCAATTGCCAGATAGATGAGAACACCGCCTATGACCCACATCAATACCTGCTGCCATGTGATCTGGAGAATACCTGCGAGTAAGAATTCCATTTCCCTCAGCTTGGTTCGTTCTATTGTTCATCCTGCATTGCAGGAGAAATCCTATTAACGCAAAGTAGATAAAAGGTTAACTCTGCGTTTCTGCACTTCGCAGCGTACTTTGCGTAAAGGACTTTTTAAACCCCGTGTAAAGGATATTTAAAGATAACCTAATATTCCTGAGAGAATTACTTAATACGGAATTTTTTGTTAACTGATATCTTTTCACCTTCAGCCGATATCCCCCGGATATTAATCGTATAGATCCCTTCTGCATCAGATGCACGGAATTCGATAGAAGCTTCTCCGTTTATGTCTGTTTTAACCGACGGATTCCAGTAAAGGGTATTTCTGAGATCGGGGATCCTGCTCATGGCAGCTGACTCGTCAGTATGATCGGGAGGTGAAAATACATAGGGGTCATCAATAACCCTGTAGGGCAATACAACTGCAAACTCGGGCATTATGATATCACTGAAATCACCTGCACGGGTTATGACATTCACTATGCCATGAAGCACAAGGTCGCCGATCAGGTAGGGGGTCTGCACAACTTCAATCTTCTCAACTTTATCCGGATCCAGGCCGGCAAGAACATTCAGATCATTGATAATCACGCCGTCTATCAAAACTAGGGGCGGCTCCTCATAAAAGTTTCCGGTAAGGGGATTTGTGATCTTCATTTCGTACCCTCCCTTTCTTGTCCTGAGAATGATTCCCGGGACAAGCTCAAAGAAGACCTCCTGCATCACCGGAAGGCTTATGTAATCATCAAGGATTATTTCCATTTCCGGAATGCCGTAAAACCTTCTTCTACTGAAGTTACTGATTTCGGCTGGCACAATCTCCTTTTTTAATGTCGTTCCGTAGATCTTTCCGGCCTGGTAATTAAAGCTCAGTTCCGAAAACAATGCAAGCTGATTTCCGGTCAGTGTATCGCTGAAACTGGATGATTCCGGGACTATCCATGAAAATGAGGGCTCAATTTCAAGTGTCATGTTATTGTCAGCATTTTCGGGCTGAAGGATCAGTTTTCTGAGCCTTGAGTCGATGGGGATGACAAAACTGAAACGGCCTGAAGTGTCAATGTGTGCATATTTAAAATCAGCAACTTTACCCTGGATGGACATATAAAGGAAATCAGCCGGATCAGTAACATTTCCGTCCCTGTATCGTACCCATCCGGACAAGAAATGCCCTTCACTCTCCAATCCATACTGCCCTTTTCCGGGACCTGGCGGATAATCAATCCACCTGCTGACAGAAGTAACTTCGGAAGGAGTTACGGATATGCTCAATTCAGGGTTTCCTGCAAGACTGGTTCCGTTCCCGGCAATTTGCACTTTAAGTGTGATTTTTTCCCTTTTGCTGAAAATGGTGTCTGACGTGAGACTGATAGCATCTTCATTCGACAGAAATGGGAGACCGGACAAGGCTGATCCGGAAGAGTCTTCTTTCCTTCGGAAACCGGTTCCTTTAAAAGGATTGAAGATTTCGATATTATGCATGAAGCAATTGGCGGGGAGAAAATCCTTCATCCAGTTTGTATAGGCCCTGATTGTGTAGTTTCCTGAACTCAGGGAGTCGGGGAGGAGAAAAACTCCATCTCCTCTTCCTCCCCGAAGCGGAAATCGTTTCTGGATTACAGGCGAACCCCATGGATTGAGCAATTCTATGTATGCAATAACACTTCCCGGGGAAAGTTTTCCGGTTTCCGCCTCGGTTGAGTAAATACTGAACCATACATCTTCCCCGGCAACATACTTGTCCCTGTCAATATGCAGGTATACCTGTGCATCCAACCTGAAAGAGGGAATCAATGATAACAGTATCAAAAGAATATTGGAAGATATCAGTATCCTTTTCATTTGTTCCCCTTTCTGAAATCCCGCCAGTATGGCGGCATTACTTTTGTGCCCCTGGTGGTGCAGTCGGCACACTCCTTCAATGTCGTAATTACCCAGAATGGAAAGGGTTCGTCGCCAAAGTCTTCTATCACCCAGAACTCGCTGTCAAGGCCTGATTCAGGAAGTATTCCGGTTAGTGTATCGGTAGCGCAAAAAAGAAACGACATTGGTAATCCGTAGAAATGATCCTCTATAAAAAGCCGTTTCTGAGCAACTGCCGAAACGCTGAAGTAACCCAGCACTTCCTCCTCCGGATCATTGCAGTTCCTTATGTTGCCCGGTACAGCCACAGGAGTAACATCATAGAGATTTCCAACGTTCTGTGAAATGTTCCTGACTCTTTCCCAGAATGTGAACTCTGTCTCATTGAGGGAATACTGGTTAACCAGTATACTGTATGTCTCCTTAAGCCTGTCGGATTTATTTGAGATAAAGAGAACAGGGAATTTAGAGACCCTCGCCTGGCTGTAACTGCTTGTATTCTTGATAAGTATATCTTTTGAACGCACTGAGACATAGCATACCTTGTTTCTGACTGCATAAGGGATCCTGTATTCCCATGTTTCAGCATATTCCCACCTGTAAAACCGGCACTCTCCCGCAGGATCATAACTGTCGACGTAAATCCTGCATCCTTCTTCAATTTCGGTGGTGTCTTTGGATCCGGTTATTGTAACCTTTTCATAATAAAGTGAACCGACAGGGGGAACGGGTTTCATTTCCGTGAAATCTGTCTCATAACAGGCATCGTTTATGATAATATTGAGCGAATATTTACCGCCGGCACGTCCCCTGAATTGAGTTGAATCAGTGGAATATGTTCCTGCCGGCGATTCGGTAAGCGTTGAAAAAGTGCCTGTCTCATCGGCGATTGTCACTAATGCGCCGCTTACCGGCCTGGGTATCAAAAGCGGATCTCCGACAGCCGCGGATCTTGAAAGCCTGATCCTGTTTACCCTGTTCTGGTCAGTAATCATTCCTTCAACAACAAGCTGATCGTTGACAATATCGCGGTCAGGTTCGAATTCAATTGTGCACCCTGATGCTATTGCAATGAGAAAATATAATCCCGTGATCCTTAATGAACCCATAATCAATTAAAAATCAAAGTATAATGAAAGAGATGGTATCGCACGTCCAAAAACTGACAGATAGTAACCCCGTACTATATTTCCTTCATTCTTAAAGAAAACTGAATAAACATTTTGTCTTCCTGTCACGTTGTAAACCGAGAAGATCCAGTAGGGATGCAATATTTTTCTCACCTTAAGTTCCCCGCTGACCCTAACAGCAATATCAAGCCTTGAATAATCGGGCAGCCGGTATTTATTCCTCTCCGAATAATGTGTAAGCACAATATCTCCGATTCTGTATGATGAAACAGGATATGTAACCGGCCGGCCGGAACTGAAAGTATAGTTCGCTGAGAAACTGACCCGTCGTGAATAGAGGTGGTTCAGTGTTATTATAAGATCGTGAGGCCTGTCAAAACTGGCGGGGAACCATCTGCCCGAATTTATCAGCTCCTCATTGAACGACTCCTTGTTCCTGATGAGCACCCTGGAAAATGTGTAGCCAATGCTCCAGCGGGTACGTCCCTCGGGTTTCTTCACAAGTAGCTCAAATCCGTATGCCTTCCCGTGAACATTGACAAGGTCCCTTTCAATGTGTTCATTCATGATGAGATCGGTTCCTCCCTTGAAATCAATCATGTTACCGATCTTCTTGTAATAGATCTCGGCTGATGCCTCAATTTTATTCCTGTTAAGGACCCTGTAATAACCGGCGGCAAACTGGTCGCACGACTGCGGTTTCAGGTGATAGTCGCTTAGCTTCCATATATCGCTGGGGGAGATCGAGATGGTGTTCGACAGCATATGCAGGTATTGCCTCGTATGATTATAGTTCAGCTTTAGGGAACTGCCGGCGCTAAGCCTGAAATTCACCGAAAGGCGCATTTCGGGACCCGCATAGCTTTTATAGTTTTTCAGCCTGCCAAAATAGATTGTGTCGGTTATGGATGAGATACTTTTTGAGAACCCGGGATCATATTTAATTACTGTCTGGGGTCCGATGGCATGGAACGTTGCAAATCTTAGTCCGGCATTGACCGAAAGGTAATCTGTAACGACATATTTATCCTCGAAATAGAGTGCCGTTTCGATTGCTCTCTGCTTTTCAACCGAGTTTGGCACCACAATCGATGATATGTCCGCCGGCAAATACCTGCCCGGTACGACATCATACCTGGTTGCATCAGCACCGAAATTGAATTCATTTCTTCCCCGGAACCAGTTGAAATCTGCCTTGAATCCGGTGCTGTTTATCCTGTGATTCAGGACAAATGCTTCCTGCGGCACCCTGAGACTCGATATATCATACCTGTAGTAACTATTGTTAAGGGTGAGCGAGGAGAAAAAGCGACTGCTGAAGAAATGGCGCCATCTTAGTGCTGTTATATTGTTCCGGTATTCATAAGTTGTGTCGGAATTTAACCTGAATGAGTCGTTGCTGTAATAAGCCGAGAAATCGACTTTATTTTTCCTGTTAATGTCATAAGCTATCCTGGCATTGAGATCGTAAAATGATATCCGGCTGTTACGCAGGGAAGGATTTTCAAAAAAACCAAGGAGCCAGTTTGAATAGGTTCTCCTTCCCGTCAGAAGGTAGAATATTGTGTCTTTCCATATGGGTCCCTCGACTGAGAAATGGGCGGTAACAGGACTTATTCCGGTATTGCCCTCAAATCCGGAGCGGTTGCCTTCGCGCGGGATAATATCTAGGACAGATGCGAGCCTTCCCCCATATCTGCCCGGAATACCGCCCTTGAAAAGAGTGACATCCTTTATGATGTCGGGATTGACGGCAGAAAAGAATCCAAAAAAGTGGGAAGAATTATAAAGCGGCGCCCCATAAAGGAGTATAAGGTTCTGATCGGCAGATCCTCCCCTTACATTATAGCCAGCCGATCCCTCACCGACCGAATGGACTCCCGGCATCAGCAAAAGGCTTTTGGTAATATCCGCTTCACCCATTGACGTCGGCATCAGACGGAACGAAGTAACATTGACCTTCTCAACCCCCACTTCCGCACGATGAAGGACGATGTCCTTTTCAGCCGTTATTACAGCTTCCTTCAAAGGCGTCAGGACGCTCACCATTTCCAGATTCATCTCGCCAGGGTCATACAGGTTAAGGTCAATTATCCTCTCCTTCATCCCGATGAATGTAAACCTCATTGTATGACTTCCCCTGGGCAGGCTGATCGAATAAAAACCATGTGCATTTGAGATGGTTCCGGCAGACAGTTTTGGCACATGGACTGTAACTCCGGCGACAGGCTCTTTCGTTTCCCGATCGGTTATGTAGCCTGATAATGAAACATTTCCAGATCTGTTCCTGCTGGCAGGGGTTCCGATTTCCGCCACAAGGTTCCCTTCCGGAGCTTTATCACCCGTTTTCCCTGAATAATCCATCCCGGGAATAAAATTCCGGTTGTCCGTTAAAGCTTCCGGTATCCTGATTGCGAAATCCTTTGTCAGTATAATCTTCCCCTCACCACGCTGATACCAATAAATTGATTTACCGCTGAACAGGGTATCAAGTATTTCGTTCAGCGTCTTTCTGTTTCCGTAGCTGCCTAATGACAGGTCCCTTATCCACTCGCCGCTGTAGTAGAATCTGACCGGGTAAACCGACTCTGCCTGCAGGACGAATGCCTCAAATGACTGGCCCTGGTAATTCCAGTCAATAACTTGCTTCTCCTGCGAAATGGCAACAGGGAACAATATTAAAAAGACAGAAGAAAAGATTGCTTTAATCCTCATCCCTCATTCTTGCTGTTTCATCAGATTGTCGTAATATTCAAGTACCCGGATATAAGTGTACGGATCCTGTTTTAGGATCCTGATCCGGTTCTTCTTCGTATAATCCCTTATTTCGCTCTTTTTATCTTCCAGCAGATTCAAAAGATTTCTCTTCCCTTCCACGGGAACTATTTCAGCTCCCTTCCTTAAATATGCCTGGTGCCTCTGATAGAACTGGTCATTAATCCCGTCATCGCCAAGCGGTTGAATCATTTTTGAATATTTGACATATAAAGCAGAAGGACCGTCATAAAGAACATTAACATACCCTTTTAAAACATCCGGAGTATCGTTTCCGGCATTGATAAAACGGAATATCCTGCTTCCCAGAACAAGACTGAAGCTGTCAACCATCTCCTTGTTCAGCATTATGACCGGGTAGGATTCAATGCTCAATATCAGCTCGTCATTGTGAATATCGTACTTCAGGTCAAGATTATCGAATTTCCGGCCGTTAAAAGTCACTGAACCCTTAAAATAGATATTTCCAAGAAAAAACTGGTCGCCTGTTACCCGTGAATACTGGTTTCGCCAGATCCTGCCGTTAAGAAGGATCATTTTATCAGAATTATTTTGCTGACTTACAGTTTCACCGGCAAGGACCGATTCAGGTTTTATGCCTTCATAGACAACAAGTAACAAGAATAAAGTCAGACAATATTTAGCGGGCTTTACCATTCGACCGAAGGTATTAGGGCCGTGAAAGATAAAAATAAAATCGTATGCTCACGATCTCACATGCCAAAAATCAGTGTGAGAAGAAGGTATTTAATAACGAGTCCGGAAAGCGAAAAGATCAATGCATCCCTTTTGCGATGCTTCAGCATTCCGGCAGCCAGTGAAATCACCGGGGATGAAAGTGGCGTTACATTGAAAAGAAAAATAACAATGTTACCATACTTTCTAATTTTCTCTTCAGCTTTTTCATAACGGTGGCGTCCGATAAGACGATCGATGATTTTTGTGCTGAACAGGTAACCAATTAAATAATCAATTGTTTGTGAAGCAATTGCAGTTCCAAGAGCCACTGCATTAAGTATCCAGAAATTAATGTCTGCTTTGAGGTAGTATATAAAAGCGATCTCAACCGGCATAAACAGGAAAAACAGGTATCCCGAAAAATTGACGATGGCAAATGAAAATAATCCTTCGCTGGGAGTATTGTAATAAATATCACGACCGATGGTGAGTGACGCAATAGTAACTGCTGCTGCTGCAAGAATAACAGCCACAATCAGTTGTACAATATCTCCTTTTTTCAGTCTCATTTTATTGAACTGAAGACATCAAATAAAGGTACCGCTTTAAAGGCACATAAATCGTTGGGAGGGGAGTTTATTTATGCAGCAGAACGTTTACGGTTTTTAAATCAGAATTTTACCAGGCTGTTGAAGGATGGCTTCTCTTTTCACGTTTCCGTGCTGACCATTTTGATGTCTTTCTGCCATGATAGCCTCCATTATTGGGCTTTTCATTCCTCTCCTGTGCTTTCTCCACAGCCACTCTTTTATTCAGAAATTTTTTGTCGTTCAGGACGCTTATAAGATCATCGGCGTAATCAGGGGCAACTTCAAAGAATGAAAATGATTTTAAAAGATCGATTTTACCGATTGGAACCTTTTTACCCCTGGTGTTTGAATTGACAAGTTCAATAAGCTGTTCCGGGTAGAAGCCGTCGGATTTTCCAAGATTGATGAACAATCTGGTGTAATTTCCAGGAAATTGTTCGCGCGATCCCTTTTTCCGCGAACTGTCGGAACCATACTCCTTTTCATCGACAGGTTCAATAAGATCCTCTCCATGCCGGTAATCATCGAGAAACCTGTCAAATTCAAGTGATACTATCCTTTTAAGTAGCTCTTCCCTGTCCATTCCGGCAAGTTTAAGCTTTATATCGGGCAGGAATTTTTCAATTTCCTGGTGATCGGTTGCAACAGTTTCAAGCTTACTGATCCAGTTGAAAAGCTGTTTTCCGCATATCTCGGTACCGGTAGGTATGGGCAATGATTTGAACGGTTTTCTGACAAGTCTTTCTATCTTCTGGAGATTCTGTTTCTCCCTGAGGTGGACAAGTGAGATTGAAATTCCTGTTTTTCCGGCTCTGCCTGTACGGCCGCACCGGTGTGTATAAATCTCGGCATCATCAGGCAGGCTGAAATTTATTACATGTGTAAGATCGTCGACATCAAGTCCGCGTGCAGCGACATCGGTTGCCACAAGCATATGCAGGTTCCTGAGCCTGAATTTCTGCATCACCGCATCGCGCTGTGCCTGCGACAGGTCACCATGGAGCGCATCAGCATTATAGCCGTCATTTATCAGTTTTGAAGCAACTTCCTGGGTCTCCTTGCGGGTGCGGCAAAAAACAATCGCATAAATATCCGGTTCAAAATCAGCAATGCGCTTCAGAACCTTGTATTTATCCCTGGCGTGCACTATATAGTAAGCATGGCTCACATTTTCGGCTGAGGAATTTTTTGTTCCGATCGTGATCTCAACCGGATTATTCATGTATTTCTTCGCAATTGTTGCAATCTCACCCGACATGGTTGCTGAAAAGAGAAGTGTTCTTCTTCCTTTGGGAACCTCCTCGAGTATCTCATTTATGCTGTCAAGGAATCCCATATTGAGCATTTCATCAGCTTCATCGAGTATCACGGTGCTGACATTTTTCAACCGGGCTGCTCCCCGCCCGATAAGATCAATGAGTCTTCCGGGTGTTGCAACGATTATATGTGCGCCTTTCTTTAATCCCCTTATCTGTGTATCAATGCTTGCCCCTCCGTAAACTGCAAGGATTTTCAGATCGCCCGTGTACTTCGAGTAATCTGTAAGATCACCTGTGATCTGAATGCAAAGCTCGCGTGTCGGGCATAGAATAAGGGCCTGTGTGCTGTTTATATCAGTGTCGGTTGCCTGGACAAGGGGCAGTCCGAAGGCTGCCGTTTTTCCCGTTCCTGTTTGTGCAAGTGCAATAATATCATCTTCACCGCCGAGCATAACCGGGATGACTTTTGCCTGTACCGGCAGGGGATTTTCAAATCCAAGCTCCTGAACTGCTTTCAGAATACCGGGAGTGAATCCCATCTCTTCAAAATTTATCATTAAAATGTTTTATTGTGTGGTTCCGGGAGCGATGAATTTGTTATCCCGGCTGAAATGAACTCAAATACAGACTGGGCAAAATGTCTGACAACGCTTGTGGAAGTCACTTTGTTAATCGGGGGGCAAAGGTAATCAAATTATTATGATTATATTATTCTTCCTTGAATAGTTTGACCTTCAATGCGGAGGGTCCCTTTGGTCCCTTGCCTATTTCGAAAACGACAACATTGTTTTCCTTTATGGGTTCCAGAAGATTATTTGCATGGACAAAAACACTCTGGTTCGACGACAGGTCGCGGATAAAGCCAAATCCTTTTGAATCATTAAAGAAGGTAACGACTCCCTTGCGCACGAAATCGGGAGCCGACTCGGGATTGTTCCTTGTTATCTTCAGCTCGATATTCTCTGCAACGACAACTGTTTTCTTGCCGGGATCGGGAGGTGTTGAAGAAATCTTTCCGAATTCATCAACATAGGCAATCATATCATCAAAGTTGCTTTTTCCTCCAGTTTTTTTCAAGGCACGTTTTTGTGCTTTTTCTTTCCTCTTTTTCTCGTTCTTGCTTCTTACTTCCTTTTTTCCGAATGTTTCCTGTGATCTTCCCATATATTTGTTTTTCTGACTGCAAATGTACAAAAAAATCCCTGGAAATACACCTCCTTCAAAAGGGTAAGCTTATCCTGACACCATTGAAGAATAATTAGTACTTTTATTTGCGGGGAGGCTTTGAAATCCCCGTTAAATCCGGGTAATCATAATGGCTGAAATGAGAAGCATCATTGCGCTGGTTATCTGCATTATAGGACTTTCACAGATCAGGCACCTGAAGGAAATCCGAAAAGATCGTTTACCTGATTGCACCATAATTCCGGAACGGTTTTCAGATAAAGCAATAATCAATCCTGATAATCCCGGTAATCGCTTTGTAATTACCGGTTTCGGGATAGTAAACGACAGCTTTGCGGTACAGGCAGGTATCAGCCCGATATCCCTTCCGGCGTTTCCAGGAAAGGATTTGAGATCTTCATTTATATATAACAGCCTGAAGCGGACTTTCAATATTTATATCCCGTCGGTCCACGACAAATCCGTTAAGGTTCCATTGGTCATTGCATTGCATGGCCGGGGAACGACAGGATATAGTATGATCCTTCTTACTCATGGAGGATTTAATAAACTGGCCGATAAGGACGGATCGATAATTGTGTACCCCGATGGAATTGAGCTGAACTGGAATGATGGAAGAATGGATGAAGAAGCAAACGACCGTGCTCACAGGGAGAACATCGATGATACGGGATTCCTTTCTGCATTGATCGATACCATGATAAGGGACTATAACATCAATCCGAAAAAGGTTTATGTGACAGGCATTTCAAATGGTGCTATAATGTCATATCGCCTGGCCTGCGAATTATCCCATAAAATAACCGCAATTGCCCCGGTTGACGGAAATATACCCGTGATGCTTTATCCTCAATGCTCTCCATCCCAATTCGTTTCAGTTCTGGCTATAAATAATACCGAAGATCCGCTTGTACCATTTGAAGGAGGTGAGATTGTCGGGAAATTCCGCAGGGTAAAGCTTGGGAAAGTCTTATCAACCGATGAGTCGATCCGGTTCTGGGTTAACCGGAACAGGTGTTCGTCCATACCGGTTGTGACTGAAGAACCTGACAGGGATCCAAAGGATGGGACCAGGGTGACAAAGAAGGAGTATATTAACAGTTTTGACGGAACGGAAGTCATTCTCTATGCTATTGAGGGAGGGGGCCATACCTGGCCTGGCGGTATTCAATATTTACCTGCACGGATAATTGGAAAAACCTGCAGGGATTTCGATGCTAATGAAGTTATATGGACGTTTTTCAAGAAACATTCCAGATAGTTGTTTGTATATAAAATAAACAGGGAGGGTAGCTATCATTAAGAAATCTTTTCAGGAACGGGGCTGGCTGAAACTTGATAATGCTGCAAAACTCTTTCCGGCGATTATCTCAGAAGATCTCACCTCAGTATTCAGAGTAAGTGCTACATTGAGGGAACCGGTAAGATATTCGACAATCAGGGAAGCTGTGGAAATCACCTCACAGAGGTTTCCCTATTTCAGCGTTTCCCTGGGAAGCGGAATATTCTGGCATTTTCTTGAATTCAACGATAAGCCTCCACGGATTCAGGCAGAAGAAGAGATACCATGTACGGCTTTTGCTGTCAACAGAAAAAATGAACCCCTCTACCGGGTGATAATCAGTGGAAAAAGGATTTCTGTTGAGTTCACCCATATACTGACCGATGGCGGTGGTGCAATTGAATACCTGAAATCCCTCCTTTTCACTTACCTGACTCTTACCGGTATACATATCACTTCCCCCGGGGATATAATCCTGCCTGGTACACCTGTATCCGAAGAGGAATACGAGGACGGGTACATAAAGTTCTTTCAGAAACTGCCTCCTCCACCAAAGCTTATAAAAGCCTGGCACCTTCCTTTCATGCTTAACGAAAGGCCGCGATTGAGAGTACTGACTGCCGAGGTTGGGGTTGACGAGATACTTGAAATTTCCCGTAAGCATAATGTGTCTGTTACAGAGTATTTTGTGTCAGTCTACTTCCTGGCGCTCCAGAAGATCTTTATGACCGGAAAAACTAAAGGCAAAAAAGATAAGCGAAAAGTGCTGAGAATTGAAATCCCGGTCAATATGAGGAAAAAATTTCCCAGCAGGACAATGCGTAATTTTTCCCTTTTTGTACTGCCTGAAATTGACGTAAGACTGGGAGCATACACTTTTGAAGAAATACTCAGATCAGTTCATCACCAGCTTCAGATTATCACCGATATAAAGCAGATTTCAAGATTTCTTTCATCGAACGTCAGTTATGAGAAGAAGTTGATCATAAGGGTAATGCCCCTGTTCATTAAAAAAATGGTTACAGCCGCAATTTACAGAAAGCTTGCTTCAAAGCGCTGGACAGGCATGGTTACCAATCTGGGCCAGGTGACTCTTCCAGGTGAGATGGAGAAAATGGTTGACTATATCGATCTTATTCCGACTCCTCCCAATAATAAAGTGAAATCAGGCTGTGCCCTGGTTTCATATAAGGGCAGGCTTAGGATTACTTTTTGTAATATCACAAAATCACATGAGGTTGAGCAGTATATTTTCAGGCATCTCTCTGATGCCGGTATTCATGTCAGGATTTTGAATAATAATTTAAAGCCCGGTATATGATTTTATGTCACAATTGCGGAGTCGAACTGGATGAGGGACTTAAAATATGTCCTCTGTGCGGCAGGGATCCTGAAAATAAAATGGGACAGGAGCAAATTTCAGGTAATTATCCTTCAGATATTATTCAGCTCCGGAAAAAGGAAAACAGGCGATATCTCTGGGAACTCAGCGGGATTATAGCTTTTTCAGGAATCATTGTCTGTACCCTCCTGGATCTGCTGACTGGTAAAGGACTCAACTGGTCACTCTTTTCTGACATTTCAATATCAGTGGTATGGGTGATCCTGACTCTTTACCTTTTTGCTTTCAAAAATCCTTTGATCCTGGGTATTCTCCAGTTACTTGCAGTCCTGGCGGCTCTTTTTCTTATTGATCTGATAGCCACCGGAAGGGACTGGTTCTTTCCGGTCGGTCTTCCTGTAACGGTTTCTGCATTTATCATTTCTGGAACATTAATTATTCTCTACAGGGCTGTCCGGTTAAAGGGGCTGAATATTATCGCATCAGCAATTATTGCATTATCAGTATTTTGCATTGTAACAGAAATAGTATTTGATAAATACCGGAACGGACTGACCGATTTGCAGTGGTCCCTTATTGTTGCGGTCTCTATTCTTCCGGTTGCGCTGTTATTTTACTTCTTTCATTACCGGTTAAAGAAGGGAAACCGGCTTGACAGCTTTTTCCATATCTGAGATGCATGCAGGAAAAGGATAATCATCTGCATGCAGTAATTTCAGGTTTCCCATTTATTCCACCACAAAGATTTTTATTATGCTTTTTAAATAATATTTTTGATACATGATTTAAAATCCGGCATCTAATTCTTTTACAAACCTTAATACTTATAAGATGAAAAAAAGCCTATTCTTATTTGCTGCATTGATCTTTTCTACTTCAATTATGGCACAGGGACCCGATTTTAACGGATCGTGGAAGCTTAACGGCGAAAAGAGCAAGCTGAATGCTGAATTCTCCTTTGCCCCCAAAGAAATTATCATCACTCAGGCCGGAAATGATATAACGGTTGAAAAACACTCCAGCTTCCAGGATCAGGAGTTCGTAACTAACGATAAGCTGACTCTCGACGGAAAGGAATGTACAAATCCGGGATTTCAGGATACGCAGAAAAAGTCAACCTGCAACTGGTCTGACGACAAGGCATCCCTGAAAATCATCTCGAAAATAGCGATAGGCGACGGAGACATGACGATCACGGAGGTGTATAAAATGGATGCAGGCAGCATGATCATTGAATCCATGGCCTCTTCGTCGTATGGCGACATGAATGAGACGATGGTCTACGAGAAGAAGTAACCACTACCCGGTGCCTGGTGCCCGGCGCCTGACGCCTGACGCCTGACGCCCAGTGCCCTCATTATCCCAGCAATTGTTTTACTTTGGCGGAGATCTCTTTCCCGTCGGCTTTACCGGCAAGCTGTTTCATTGCCTGCCCCATAACCTTTCCCAGATCAGATGGTGATTTTGCTCCGACGTGTTCAATTATCGACCTTACTTTTTCCGTAAGCTCCTCGTCGCTCATTTTTGCAGGAAGATATTTCTCAAGAACATCGGCTTCCGTGGTCTCTTTTTCAAAAAGATCGGGCCTGTTGTTATCCTTGTAAATCTGGGCTGATTCCCTCCGTTGTTTTACAAGCTTTTGAATGATCTTAATTTCTTCTTCCGGGGTAAGTACGCTGCCTGAGCCCTTTTCGGAATGAGCAAGGAGAAAGGCGGTTTTTGCGGCCCTGATTGCCTCGAGGCTTACTTTATCCTTTGCTTTCATTGCCGTGATAAGATCAGCTGCAATTTTTTCGGTAAGTGACATGTCCTTTTGATTTTCTTATTTTGACAGGATTGAAATTTTCATAAAGATATAAAAAAGGTAATAGACACAAGGCACACGACACAAGGCACACGACACAAGGCACACGACACAAGGCACACGACACAAGGCACACGACACAAGGCACACGACACAAGGCACACGACACAAGGCACACGACACAAGGCACACGACACAAGGCACACGACACACGAAGCCCGGGAAACGGTGCAGGAAGAAAAACAATTATCAAGTTTTATGTAGCACCATGAGTCGCTTGTCGTGCGTCGTGTGTCGTTTTTATTTTGAAAACTGGAGTTCGGTAAGAGATTTGTAAAGGCCATTCTCATTTGAAAGCAGTTCCGCATGTGTTCCCTGTTCGACGATCCTGCCGCTTTCAAGGACAAAGATCTTGTCAGCTTTTCGGACAGTTGCCAGCCGGTGGGCGATCACAACGGATGTCCTTCCCTTCATCAGCTTTTCAAGAGCTTCCTGAACAAGACGTTCCGATTCAGAATCGAGCGAGGAGGTGGCTTCATCGAGAATCAGTATTGCCGGATTTTTAAGTACTGCACGGGCAATGGCAATACGCTGGCGCTGGCCTCCCGAGAGCTGCACTCCGCGCTCACCGACAACCGTATTGAGCCTGTCGGGAAACGATTGAATGAAATCCCACGCATTTGCCCGGATGGCTGCATCGATTATCTCCTGTTCGGCTGCACCCGGCTTTCCATATGAAATGTTTTCCCTTATTGTTCCTCCAAACAGGAAGACATCCTGCATCACAATCGCCATCTGACTCCTGACCGAGGTTATGGGAAAACTCCTGCTGTCGCGGCCGTCAAACAGTATCGTTCCGCTTGTGGGTTCATAGAATTTTAGCAAAAGCGACACAAGTGTCGATTTTCCGGCTCCGCTCGGCCCCACAAAAGCAACCTCTTGTCCGGGTTCGATGCTGAAAGCAACATTTTTCAATACCGTAACTTCATCGCGCGATGGATACCTGAAATCGACATTGTTGAAAGTTATCCTGCCGTGAAGCAGGTTTGACGGGTCAGGTTCATATGTGTCGTCAAGCTTTTCCGTTGGTTCATCAAGGATGAGCAAAAGTTTTTCGGCTGCTCCGATTGTCCTCTGGAGCCTTGTATAAACACTTGCCATGCCGGCTATGTTGCCTGCAATGAATCCCGAGTAAATTACAAATGAAAAGAGCTGGCCGGCCTCCATTTCCCCTTTCGCAATAAGTATTGCTCCCCGCCAGATAACGAGCCCCATTGCAATGAAGAATGCGAGGACGATAAAAGAAAGGGCTGCCTGGTATTTTCCGCCTTTAATGCCTGCATCGGCCACTTCATTGGTCTTGCCGCGGTAACGATTCATTTCAAATAACTCATTTGTAAAGGCTTTTACATTCTGTATCCCCTGGAGCGTCTCTTCCACAATTGTATTTGATTCAGCAACATAGGACTGGGCTTTTTTCGAATACCGCCGTACGGCCCTTCCTGCAAAAAATGCCAGAAGCGCCATTGGAGGTACGACAGCCAGCATGAAAAGGGTAAGCTTAAAGGAGCTTATCATCATGAATGTCATTGCACCTGCGATGACAAGTATCTGGGAGAGGAGATCCGCAAGGGTTTCAGTAAGTGAGTGCTGAAGTATGGAGATATCTGCCGAAATGCGGCTGTTAAGCTCACCCACCCTTCTTTCGGAAAAAAACGACATGGGCAGCCTGATAAGATGATTGTAAATATGCTGCCTGATCGATGCAAGTGTCTTCTCGGTCACGGTCACAAAGATCCTTGTACGGAAGTAGGAAAACACAGCCTGAACAACCACAATGGCAAGCAAAATGAGCCCCGTCCGACTTATCTCACTTATGATCCCCTCGCTGTTTGCGATATCCACCATATTCCCGAGATATTTCGGGAATAAAAGGCTTGCCCCGCTGGATATCAGCAGGAAAACCATCCCAAGCGAAAAAATCCAGCGATAGGGCTTAAGAAACCGGTATAGTTTCAACAGCTCTTTTAAACCGTTTCCCGTTGCTTTCTTTTCCTCATCCTGCATACTGTTGCCATTTTTATTCGGAACATGCAAATATCCTGATATTGATGATCAGTTGTTCTGATTTAAGGCTATTTTTTAAATACCAGATTCTAAGTTTCCTTTTTCATTCCGTGTATTTCCGTGGTGAATTCCTTTTTAAATGATTTTACCACGGATTACACAGATATCACGGATATTCTCACGGATTTTAACTCTTTATTTAGTCTTGTTCAAGGGTTACCCAAAAGTTCTTTTATAGATGTTACCATATTTCCTAAATGGGTGAGTTACTATGAAATAAAAAAAGTCTTTCCGGAATATTGGAAAGACTTTTCCCCCTAATTGAATCTACCTCTAACCCAAACCATAAAACCAGATCCCGTCGGATATATTAACTAAAACCCTTCATGTTGAAAGAAGCCTTCGGTCCCCAAGACCTACGGTTTCTTCGAATTCCCTTATAAACCTCATATAAAATGGCAGATACTGCTCCTGTTCAAAAAAATTATGAATCTCGTTCATGCTTGCCGGAATGTCTTCAAAGAGCTCATCAGGAGAAAATACTTTTACCTCAGGTTTTGTAAAATCGATACGTTCGCCATTGATACGGTTATAAAAATGCCAGCCTCTTCTCTTATGTGTTTTAAGTATTTCACCGCCAAAAATGTCAAATATCAGCTGCGAGATCACACTGCTCTTATTTATTGCAGTTTTATCAGGAGTCAGTTCCGGACTCTTTTCGAATCTCCAGGCACGGTTAAGTGCTGCCTCTACAGCCATTTTATTAGTCATGTTATCTTGCCCCCTTGAGTAAATATTCTTGCTAAAAGAATTATCTTTTTCACCTGAAATTTGAATTTGTTGTCATTGCAATTTCAGGAATAAAATTAAATAATACCGCACGACTGACTGTTACAGAATTTTGGCAAAATGTTACAAGATTTACAGAAAATTAGTTTCAATATCAATTTCGATATAAAACTGATAATAACGTTTGATTTTGTAACTTTAGTCACTCCAAACTTTAGTTCACTTTAAGTACTGATTAATAACATAATATTTAATTAACCGTTATGAATACCGAACACATACACCCCATGATAGTGCACTTTCCGGTTGCACTGATTATTATAGGTTTTATCGCCGAGATTCTCTCTCTTTTTCTTCAAAAGTGAGAAATGTCTGTCAAAGACCGGATTTTGGCTTATGATACTTGGTACAGTGGCTGCAATAGCAGCATGGGTCAGCGGTCAGCTTTTTACCAGCCACCCTTTTGACAGCGGTTTTATGAGATTATTTGAAAAACACGAAAAGGGAGCATTGATAACCATGATTGTGATGGTTATTGGTTTAATCTTCCGGATCTGGCTGGTTGCCAGAAAGAAAGAGGCTACCATGCTTAAATGGATAGCCTTCGGATTTTACGCTCTGGGTTTTATTTCTGTGTCGCTGACAGGATTCGTGGGAGGTAAAATGGTTTATGATTTTCTGATTAACAAATAAAATCCGGCTGCTACTTTCCTTCAGCTTTCGGCTTCAGCGATTCAGCCCAGTTACATACTAATTTGATTTGTTCTGCTGATGGAATCATTTCAGGATTTGATTTCCTTGTTGATTTTGGCGGCATTTTCCCTTCGGTCATCTCATAACAGATGCCTGCGGCCTTATTTGCTTTTTCGGCAGCCGTAAATTCAGCCCATTTTGATAAATTCAGCTTGGCCAGGGCTAATAACCTGCCATCGCTCCCATGACAACCCAGGCACGAAGCCTTCAATATCTTGTTAATATTCTCAGGTATCGCCGATGCTTGGTCTTTGGGTGTCTGACATGAAGTTATCTGTATGGAAGCCAATATAAATACCATGGTCATTTGCCAGAAAAGGTTCTTGAAACGAAAAATACTTTTCATGATTTTATCTTATTTCATTTAAGAGTAAAGGTAAATAATTTTAGATGGTTTTACAAATCGGAGGGATTTAACTTGGTGCCTTTGCGTCTTGGCGGCAAAAAAATACCACTAAGGCACCAAGATTCACTAATTCAATACATTAAGCTTTTAACCGCATAAGACATCAAACATAATCGAAAATCTTTTCGATAATTTCCAGACCAACGCTTTTCCCTGATCCTTCATACTTAAGTTTATCAGATTTATCAAGTAATTTCAGATGAACTTCCGAATCGACGCTTTCTTTGATAGTTCTCGACATTTCGCCTGAAACGGGTGCAATAAGCTCTTCGAATGAATTTTTAATAACCTTGATATTCAGAATGTTCATCCTGTTACCGACGGTAATCTCAACAGCTTCCTTATCATGCTTTATTTCTGAAACAACTGATTTATTATAAGTACTGAACAGGTAAAACTTACCATCGAAATACAAAAAAGCAATAAATCCGATAAAGAATTTTCCCATCCAGGGGATTTTTGCTATCGAAAATGAAAAGGAGGTATCATGCTCCCTGAAATTATTGCTCTGTATCCATATCCATGCCTCGGGAAATGAGGTTCCCCAGTCCTTTTCTATATATCCTTTCCCCCCGGTGAAATCGATTTTATTCCCGTTAACTGAAATCCCTCCCTTAAGATCGTGATTTACAGAGACAATTCCATGATTGCATTCCATGAAGGGGATAAATGAATACCAGCCCATAATTCCGGGAGCGAGAATGCTTTTTGGATACCTGATCACATTGCTGAAATCAATTTGTCCGGCAAGTTTTATGCTATCATTCTCAATGTCAAGGATAATACCTCTATCAGTAAATGTTGAGGAACCAACCTTTAGAAAGAGCTTCCTTTTATCCCAGGTGAACTCTTCAATCGGATATTTTATATAATCCGTGCTGCGGGTGAATCCATTCATGATCTGAATGAATGCATGGGGGTCGTTTTCAACCAGGGAGACTCCCGGTATAAATGAAAAAGTACAGGACTGATCACGTGTGACATGTTTAAAATACCAGCCCTCAAAATAGTGTTTCTTTTTCAGGTTGCCCTGGAAAATTTCGGGATTATACAAACGCGTGAGCATCTGGTTAAGAATAAGTCTGTGCGGTGAAAATAGGTAAGGTCAATTTCCATTCTCAGTTCAAAGATTCTGCGGTCAGGAATGACTGGATTTCAATTCGAATTGTAAGGTATTCCGAAATCAGGTAGTTAGCTGCAGGTCCCCAGTATAAGCCATATAATTATGAAAACTACTAATGTTCCTAAACAGCCTCCGCCTAATTTCCAGGCTCCTATTCCTGAAATCAGGCCTCTTAACAGGTTATTCATGGCATCTATTGATATTTCTTCGAATTTACTAATTTATTGAATTCATCATTCTTTTTTACGCGTAAGATGTTTAAAAATAACCTGACCAATAGTTCTGAGGGTGGCCTGATTTCTGGCTACCAGGTTTGAAACTCCAATCTGCAGGATAACACCAAGAAGCTTTTTTATTTTATTGCCCCGCGGATTAAAGATTAATTTGTTCGAATAGAATCCTGTTACGAGACCCACGGCAGCTCCCAGAATATTTTCAATAAGATATGGTGACTTCTCAATCCCTTTCAAAGTGCTCGCGATAATGTTAGCAGGTTTGAAACTTTTGGCAGTTGCATAGAACTGTTCTTTAAGAAGGTTTATTCTGGCAGCCTGCTCAGCTTCCAACGATTGAATTGCATTTTTAAGCTCTTCAATGGATGTTATATTCTGCATGGGATTCTACTTTAGCATCTGTTTGATGAAAAAATTACCGGCAACCTTCTTTAGCCATTTATGCATAAACAAATGCAGAACAATTCCGAGAAATCCATAAAAACCAGCTACAACAAAGAATCCGAAAAAAACTTTACCCAGGATCTCCCCGAGCCATAAAGCCAGTCCAAAATTCAAAAAGAACATGAATACTACAACCATGATAAATACAACGGAATTTGGAAAGAGCGACGAAACAACCTCTGTTGCTTTATCGATGGTCTTGAGCTTTACAAGCTCGAAAGTGGTCTTTCCGTATTCGGTAGTTCTGTCCAGAATCGATTCGAATAGCCTTGAGTTTTCTTCCATTTGTTAATCCTGTGGCAGTTTCTTAAACTTCTAAGTCGATTCTGTTTTCGACTTCTTCGGCTCCTTGAATTCAGAAACATCTTCCTTTATCTCTTCAAATTTTTCGGAGATGTCGTCAACAAATTCATTGAATTTTTCTTTCAATCCATCTCCATAATCCTTTGCCTTTTTAGACATCTTATCGCGGGTAACGGAACCCTTGTCCGGGGCAAACAGAATCCCCAGCAATGCACCGGTAGCAACCCCGGCAAGCAATCCTAGCAATACTTTTCCTGAGCTCATATTTATGGTTTTAAGTTATATAATTCTAAACAATAAAGTCAATGCTTTGTTCGCTTCTTTGCTTCATAATGACTTTTAAGAATTGACTTATGGTAGTTTTAAGAGATTTGATTTGACCGACGCGTACCATACATTCATTTCCAGTATCTTCGCATCATCTTCGAATACGCGGCCAAAACAAAAAGCTGTGCTGTTATGCCAAAATTCTTTTTAAGGAGTATTTTCTTAAAATGCCTGTATGGTAGTCTGATCTTTCTATGGCCGTTTATGAATGTGCTGCCCCAGGATTATTTCCAGCAGGAGGTTAATTATAATATTCAGGTAACTCTCGATGATAAGAACCATCGACTGAACGGATTCGAAGAGGTTGAGTACATTAATAATTCTCCCGATACTCTGGGGTTCCTGTATTTTCATCTCTGGCCGAATGCATATTCAAACAATAAAACTGCATTGGCCCGACAAGTATTCAGCATGAAGGGGAAGGAGAAATTGTTTGATGATCCTGAATTAATGGGATACATTGATTCATTGGATTTTAAGATTGAGACTGTTCAGGTTAAGTGGAACTTGTTGCCGGAATCCATTGATATTTGCAGGATCATTCTTGCCAGGCCACTTCTGCCTGGCGATACGGTATGCGTAACAACTCCGTTTCATGTAAAAATCCCAAAGGGAGTTACTTCACGGTTAGGCCATATTGGAGAATCATACCAGATCTCCCAGTGGTATCCCAAACCCGCAGTTTATGACAGATCAGGCTGGCACCAGATGCCATATCTCGATCAGGCGGAGTTTTATTCGGAATTCGGCAGTTTTGACGTAAGCATTACTTTGCCGGCCAATTATGTCGTTGGAGCAACAGGCAACCTGCTGAATGAAGAGGAGAAGGTAATTCTTGATCTGTATTCGACTGATACCTTATGGAAAAGAACAAGATACTACGGACTATCTGAGTTCCCTCCATCTTCTGAGAATATGAAAACACTGCGATATACAGAGAATAATGTCCATGATTTCGCCTGGTTTGCAGACAAGAGATTCAATGTCAGAAAGGGAAAAGTGGTCCTTCCCCAATCTGACAGGGAGGTGACAACCTGGGTGATGTTCACTGATCAGGAAGCATATCTCTGGAAGAATGCCGTCTCATACGTAAACAGCGCTATCGGGTATTTCTCAAAATGGATAGGGGAGTATCCCTATAACACATTCACCGCAATTCAGAGTCCTCTGAATTCCGGGGCAGGTATGGAATATCCGGGTCTGACAGTCATCGGCATGGCCGGAGATCCATACCTGCTCGATCAGGTGATAGCCCATGAAATCTGCCACAGCTGGTTTTACAGCGCACTTGGTTCTGACGAACGGCGGTTCCCCTTTATGGATGAAAGCCTCGCCAGTGCCTATGAGTCAAGATATCTTAATGAAAAATATCCGGATAAAAAACTATGGGAGATTGGATTCAGAAACAGTAAACTGGCCAGATTTTTTGGCATCGATGATATTCCGGTTCAACGGATTCAGGAGCTAGAATGGCTTGTCCCCGCCCGCAGAAACCTTGAACAGCCCGCAAACCTTGCAGCCACTGATTACAGCTTCGATAATTACGGTAGTATAATCTACAATAAAGCCTCACAGGGATTCAATTACCTGCGAGCCTGGCTGGGTGATCCCCTTTTTGACTCAATAATGCACGACTACTTCAGCAAATGGCAAAACAAGCATCCGGGGCCTGAAGATCTGAGGAGTCTCTTTGAAGAAAATACCCCTGAAAATCTCGATTGGTTCTTTGACGATTTCCTCGGAACAACCAAACGCCTCGATTATAAAATCGTCCGTTCCGATGACCAGAAATTGCTTATCAGGAATAAGGGTGAGCTGAATGCTCCCCTGGTTATAAATGTAAAAACCGGGTATTCGACCTCCTCAGAATACTGGGAAGATGGATTCGAAGGAAAGAAATGGATAAATATCCCATTGAGTAAAAACTCAGAAATAAAAATCGATCCGGAACACACTATGACCGAATTGTACAGGCTTAACAACAACTTCCGTTCATCAGGAGTTTGCCGGAAAGCCGATCCTCTCCGGTTGCGTTTCCTTTACACAATTGAGGAGCCCGACACAAGATCCCTGGTTTATATCCCTGCATTTGACTGGAACAGCTCCGACGGATTTATGGCAGGTTTGATACTGAATAACGGCACATTAATTCCCAAACCAGTGGAATATTTATTTATTCCATTCTACACATTTCGTAATCAGGGACTTACCGGTTTTGGAAAAATATCATTTAATATAACACCCTTTGACAACCTGATAAGGATTGCAACTTTTACGGCAGAGGGAGAACAATTCGGAGCTCCCGGCAATCAGAATTACAGGAAAGCAAGAATAGGAGTGGACATTGGATTCAGGCCGCATGATTATGTTAATCCATTGTACCACAAGATTTTCGGATACTGGCTGACTGCGTCGGACCTCAGGCAGATCGAACTTCTGGTTCCGGCAAAAATGAATTCATTCATTCAGTTAGGCTATAATCTGGAGAGACCAGGCATTATCAATCCATTCAATCTGGTCGTTTCATCGGAATCAGGAAAATCATATCACAAGACATCCCTGGATTTTAATTATACGTTAAGTTACTATGGCAAAAACAGGGGCTTCGGTATCAGATTCTTTACCGGTGCAATGCTGAAGAATGACTCTGAATATCCCTTTTATTCATTTTCTGCAAGTGGGAGGAAGGGCAGTGAACAATACCTGTTTCAGGGATTATATCCCGACCGCTTTGGTGAATCTGCAAAAAGCTTCTGGTCGAGGCAGATGGACCTGTCTGAAGGCGGATTGGTATCTCCGGTAAACGATGCACTTGGGTACAGCCGCTGGCTTGTTTCACTCTCCATTACAAGCAGCTTACCCGGGAAATCCTCACTGATCCCTTTAAAGCCTTTTGTTAACATTCTGCTTAACGATCATGGCACTGAAACAGCCTATAAGTCGCCGCTTTTTTATGAGGCCGGAGTAAAGGCCGGGATATGGAACTTCTTTGAAATCTTTATCCCCCTGATTGTTTCACATAATATCGAATCAATAACCGGATCGTTCAGGGAGAGGATCCGGTTTGTATTCAAGCTTGACATGCTGAATCCGCTGAAATTAAAATAATATATGCGCGGTTGAAGTTTTAATGTATTGACTTAGTGAATCTTTGTGTCTTTGCGCCTTTGCGGCATTTTTTTTGCCACTAAGACGCAAAGGCACCAGGTAAAACAAAGAAATAATATATCCGCGGTTAAACTTTATCATCCCGTCATTGTTCCAATGTACAATGGATTATTAATACCGAATTTAACTTGAGCGATGGAACCAGATTTGAAACGGAAGAACCAGGATTCTGAAAGTAAAATAGCCATTAAGCAATTTCCTGTCACGGGAATGTCATGTGCCTCGTGTGCAGCCAATATTGAATCCACTCTAAGCAGGCAGCCGGGGGTTCTGAAAGCCTCAGTCAACCTGGCATCACAAATAGCAACGCTGGAATTCGATCCTTCGATTGTTAAACCTCAGGATCTGAAAGAAGCTGTAACATCTTCCGGATATGACCTGATTATTGATGAATCGGAGAATTCCCGCGAAGAACTTGAAAACCTGAAACAGGAAAGGCACAGGTCCCTGAAGAACCGTACAATCCTGGCAATTACCCTTGCAATCCCGCTTCTGCTTGTAAGCATGGTATTCATGAATATCCCGTATGCGAATTATATAATGTGGTTCCTTGCAACACCGATTCTCTTCTGGTCAGGACGATCATTTTTTATCAATGCCTGGAAACAGATCAGGCATGGCAGCACCACCATGGACACGCTCGTATCGCTCAGCACGGGAATTGCATATATCTTCAGCGTTTTCAATACTCTTTTTCCGGCGTTCTGGCACACCAGGGGGCTTCATGCCCATGTCTGGTTCGAGGCATCGGGTGTTGTAATAGCACTGGTGCTTCTTGGAAGGTTTCTCGAGGAGGGAGCCAAGTCAAACACATCATCAGCTATAAAGAAACTCATCGGCCTTCAGCCGAAAACCGTCTTTAAAGTCCTTGCAAGCGGGGAGACAAGGGAATTCCTTATCTCAAAAGTGAACCGGGGCGACATAATTCTTGTTAGACCGGGTGAACAGATACCTGTTGACGGTAAAGTCACCTCGGGAAGCAGCTATGTCGACGAGAGCATGATCACCGGAGAGCCGGTGCCGGTTCTTAAGGAGAATGGTTCTGAAGTCTTTGCTGGTACGGTAAATCAGAAGGGTAGCTTTCAGTTTGCCACGGAAAAGGTTGGAACCGAAACCTTGCTAAGCAGTATTATCAGTATGGTTCAGGAGGCCCAGGGAAGCAAGGCTCCGGTCCAGAAGCTTGTCGATAAGGTTGCAGGAATATTCGTTCCTGTAGTTGTGGGCATTTCATTAATAACATTGGTAATATGGTGGCTTGCCGGTGGCGAAAACGGATTTGTCAGGGGACTTCTTTCAATGATCACTGTCCTGGTGATAGCATGTCCCTGTGCACTGGGACTTGCGACACCGACTGCCATAATGGTGGGGATCGGAAAGGGAGCAGAAAACAATATTCTGATAAGGGATGCCGAGGCGCTGGAGATTGCACATAAAATGAATGCTATTGTCCTTGATAAAACCGGTACAATTACCGAAGGAAAACCATCGCTCGAAAGGATCGAATGGAGATCCGAAGATGATAAAAAGAGGGGTACTGACATTCTTTTCAGCCTTGAAAAAATATCTGAACATCCTTTGGCTGAAGCTGTTGTAAGGAATCTGAGTGAAAAAGCTTCTGCTGTTCCTGTTACAGGTGTGGAAAGTCTGACAGGAAGAGGAATTGCGGGGATGCATGATGGAACGCAGTATTATGCAGGGGGTCTCAGGCTAATGAATGAAAAGGGAATTGCCTTAGAATCGCGGCTTAAGGAGTTTGGTGAAAGGGAGGAAGAAAATGCAGGGACTGTGATCTGGTTTTCTGACAGTGAAAATGCCCTTGCGGTAATGTCTGTCTCGGACAAAATAAGGGAAAGTTCCTCAGAAGCGGTACGTCAATTTGGCAAAATGGGAATTGACGTTCACCTGGTTACGGGAGACAACCAGAAAACGGCAGAAGCGGTGGCCCGTAAATGCGGCATTGCCTCTTTCAGGGCAGGAATGATGCCGGCAGAAAAGGCGGACTTTGTGAAACAGCTTCAGGGCCAGGGGAAGACCGTGGGTATGGCCGGCGACGGAATCAACGACAGCCAGGCGCTTGCCACAGCGGATATAAGCATCGCGATGGGTAAAGGTTCGGATATTGCAATTGATGCCGCAAAGATGACAATCATCGGCAACGACCTTTCTGTAATCCCTTCTGCCATACGATTGAGCCGGAATACGGTAAGGACAATCAGGCAGAATCTTTTCTGGGCCTTTATCTATAATATTATCGGCATCCCGCTTGCGGCAGGGATCCTTTATCCTATCAACGGATTTCTCCTTAATCCCATGATCGCCGGAGCAGCAATGGCTATGAGCAGTATCAGCGTTGTAAGCAACAGCCTGAGATTGAAATACTCGAAAGAATAGTTTGATTAAAACTTTCCGGATCAGAAATTTTATCAGCGGGGCTCAACATGTATTGTTACTGTAAGATTGCTGTATGCATCCTTAAGCGCATCTTCAATCTTGTCACAATAATTGTGTGCATCCCCGACAGATTCATTTTCAGGGATCTCGACATGGATATCAACAAACCTGTAATTGCCTGCAATTCGTGTTCTGAGGTCATGATAGCTCACTTCCATATTGTTAAGCCTTCTCTCAAGGTCCTTTATATCCGCATCGCCCCAGGCCGTATCAAGCAAAGGCGAAAATGCCCTGCTGATAAGATTATAGGATTCTTTTATTATAAACAGAGCTACCAGAATAGCTACCGCCGGATCCAGCCATTTAATACCCGTAAGCATTATAAGTCCAAGTCCGATTGCCACACCCAGCGATGTATAAACATCAGTCTTTAGATGCAGTGCATCTGCTTCCAGGGCCACTGAGTTAGTTTCACGGGCCACTTTATAAAGTTTCCTTGAAACAATAATATTTATAATTGCAGAAACCAGCATTACCAGCGAACCAATCCAGATTGATTCAAGCTCGTAAGGTTCACCGATAAGCTTTTTAACCGCTTCAACAATTATCATTGCAGCTGCAGCCAGTATCAGCACCCCCTCAATAACACCCGAGATATTCTCTACTTTCCCGTGCCCGTAAGGATGTTTCAGGTCGGGGGGAGTATCCGAAACCCTGACTGCAAAGAAAGCAATGAGAGCAGCCACAAGATCCATGGAGGAGTGTATGGCCTCTGAAATTATGCTAACTGAGCCGCTCATTACGCCGACAACAACTTTCATCACAATCAGCAGGGAGTTGGAAGCAACTGAAAGTCGTGCTATACTTGTTTTTGCATTCATTTTATAGTATGAAAATTTCGAATTTCGGATTTGGGATTTCGGATTTTTAATCCGCAATCCGCAATCCGCAATCCGCAATAATCTAGATAGTAATAAGTTCATATTCACTGTTTCCAAGACCAATTCTAACACCGTGTTCAACACCTGCCTGCCAGTATGTATCGGGGTGTGCGCGGTTGAATTTGTCTTCTCCCTGCAAATCAGTTTCGCTTCCGGGTTTCAGTATCTTGCTTCCGGGAAGAGCAGGGGCTTCTTTTACCAAATCTGCACATGCCTGATCGAGAGCTACCGGATCAAAAGAGGCAGCGATTCCAATATCGGGAACCATCGGATAATCATTTGAATCCCAGCAGTCGCAATCAGGCGACACATCCATTATAAAGCTGATGTGAAAGGAGGGTTTACCCGTTACTGCCGCGAAAGCATATTCCGTTATTCTTTTGCATGCATCTTCAGATGAACTCTTCCATACGACCCTTGCGGCATCATACTGGCATACAGCTACACATTGCCCGCAGCCTACGCATTTTTCGTAATTTATATGGGCAATTTTGTCTTTTCCAACCTTTATTGCATCGTGGGAACAGTACTTTTCACATACCCGGCACCCTGTGCAGTTTTTCTCATGGATCTGGGGCGAAGAGCCCGAGTGCAGGAACAATTTTCCTCCTACCGAGGCACAACCCATACCGAGATTTTTCAGTACTCCCCCGAAACCTGTAAGCTCATGTCCCTTAAAATGATTCAGTGTTATCAGTACGTCGGCATCAGCAATTGCCGAACCGATTTTTGCTGATTTGCATAGTTCAAGATCAACCTCGACCTCCCTGAATTCGGTCCCCCTTATTCCATCGGCAATAATTACAGGACAACCGGTGACAAGAGGATTGAATCCGTTTTCAAAGGCGGCATCGATATGTGAAGGCGCATTTGCCCGCCTTCCCCAGTAAAGTGTGTTGCAGTCGGTAAGAAATGGCACGGCCTCTTTTGATTTCAGAAATGTTATTACCCGGGCGGCGTAATTTGGCCTTATGTATGCAAGATTCCCGGGCTCTCCGAAATGGACCTTTACGGCAACCAGCTTCTTCCTGAAATCTATGCTTTCAATCCCGGCTTTAATGATGAGGTTTTCAAGCTTTTTCAGAAGATTTACCGACGGCCTGGTCCGGAGGTTCGTAAAAAATACTTTTGATTTTGACATTACGTATTCACAAAATAGTTAAAAAACACATAAAGTAAGCACTCCTAAACGGATAATATTTATAATTATCATGAGATTCTTCGCTTTACTTCGTTTTGCTCAGAATGACAGATACTTGTGTTTTATTAAAGGGGGTGAGGTTGGAGGCGCAGCCTCCAACCTCACCCCCTCAGCCCTCTAACTCAATTAACATTTGTCATTCTGAGCGAAGCGAAGAATCTTCTACCTTTAATCGGACTGTACCACAAGATAAAGTACTTATTATATATTTAATCAGATGGTTGAAACAAAATCCCTGATCTCCTCGATAAGCCATTTGGGGGTGGATGTAGCTCCGCAGATCCCTGCCGATCTCTTCCCTTCAAACCACGATTTATCTATCTCCTCGAGTGATGAGACAAAATGGGTGTCGGGATTTTCGCTTTTGCATACCGAGAAGAGCATCTTTCCGTTCGAACTCTCCTTGCCGCTTACAAAAATAATTGTATCATGCTCACGGGCAAATGACCTGAGATTTGGTTCCCTGTTTGAGACCTGCCCGCAAACCGTATTGTTTACCTCCAGATAATGATCAGGATCAAGAATCCCATGATCTTTCATCTTATTATATATCAACTCTTTGACATGATTGAATTCGTTGATCTCCATTGTTGTCTGCGAAAACAGGGCTACCGGACGTGCAAAATCAATTTTATCAATGTCGGCTGGCCCAGATATCAGGATACCCTCGTTGCCAGTCTGCCCAAGCAGGCCGACAACCTCTGCATGGCCTGGTTTGCCGAAGAGCACTATCTGACCGTTATCCTTACCGATCCTTTTCCAGGTCCCGCTCATCTTTAGCTGGAGTTTTTTTACAATGGGGCATGTAGCTTCAATGATAGTGATATTGTTTTCATTCGCTATTCTGTACGTTTCCGGAGGTTCCCCATGGGCACGGATAAGCACTTTGGAATTTTTCAGATCACTGAACTGTTGCTGGTTAATAGATACAAGCCCAAGTGATTCAAGCCGTTCAACCTCCTTGTCGTTATGGACAATAGGGCCAAGGGAGAATACCTTTTCTCCCCGCAGGAGGGCTTCTTCAGCTATCTCAACGGCATTTCTTACACCAAAACAGAATCCCGATTTCCTGTCAATTTCAACCTTCATTTAGCTTTTTCCTGATTATCTCCATCACCCATTCCATCTGACTTGCAACAGTCATCCTGCTGTTGTCCAGCACTATGGAATCATCCGCTCTTCTCAGCGGACTGATATCCCTGTTCTCATCAGCTATATCCCTGGCAATAATATTCCTTCTGATTTCTTCAAAGTCAACCTCAATGTTTTTGTGGATAAGCTCATCAAACCTCCTCTTTGCCCTTATGTCAACTGCTGCGGTCATGAAGATCTTGAGGTCGGCATCCGGAAAGACTACGGTACCGATATCCCTGCCATCCATTACTATACCCTTGAAAACACCTATCTGCCTCTGAAGCTCGACCATCCGTGAACGCACCTCCGGTATCTGGCTGATCCGGCTTACATGGGAGGACACTTCAAAGCCTCTTATTTCCCTCTCAACATTCTCCGAATTCAGGAATGTTTCATATTCGCCGATATCGGAATTATATACAAAACAAATATGAATATCCTTGATGTCGGCAAGGATTCCATTGATTTTAAGGCCTTCTTTGCTGATATATCCTTTCCTCTGACAGTAGAGGGTTACTGCACGGTACATTGCTCCGCTGTCGATATAAATATAGTTGAGCTCCGAAGCTATTGCCCTGGCAAAAGTGCTCTTTCCGCATGAGGAATAACCGTCGATTGCTATTATTAGTTTTTTGGCCATAATTTTTGCCTTTAAATCCCCTTTCCACTTTTCAACCCCCTAAATCCCCCATTTGGGGAACTTTGAGAACTTTCTCCCCTTCAAAGCCCCCCAATTGGGGGGTTGGGGGGTTGATTTCACGCTGGCGCGGATTTGTAATCCGTGCCCGTTTTAACCCACCACCAGCCCGGGAGGTGAGCCTTGAAGAAACCCACCCCCAGCCCCTCCCAGGAGGGGAGCCATGGGAATGCCCCTTCTAGGGGGTGGATTCTTTTGATTATATTAAGTACTTCACAAAGGTTAAAAATTATGAATTTAAATGCAAGGTATTTTCAGTTATGGAACCTTTTATACAAAAGACCGGGCTTCATTATCACTGAAACATGATTTGATGAACCTGCCAGATGATAGGACGCCCTGCCGAATTCAATGCTTATCAGGGAGGCATTGATGCCGAAACCCCAGGAGAATCCTGTTCCGTCAACTCTTGAATCAGTCTGTAGTTCGCTTCTTCTCTGATGGTTGTATCCCATGCTCAAATAGAAGTTGTTGTGCGGTACCAGTTCGATTCCGGCAATAGCATGCCGTAATATATTCTCAAACAATTCCGATGCCGGCCGGATTTGATTTTCCCCTGATTCTGAATATTCGTGTGTAAGGTCAAATTTTTCAAGGTGCCTTAGTGTAACCGAGAATCTTAATGGCGCATGACTGAGCCTGGCGGAGAAACCTGCAATCACTTCAAGGGGCAGATTTCCTCTCTCTTCACCGGCATACCTTGTGACCTGATAACCAATGTTCCTGATGGTAAGGCCTGCAGAGAGAAGGTTCTTCCGGTCATGCCATGAGGCTCCCAGATCAAAGGCAAATCCCAGGGAGGTATATTTGTCAAGATGCGAAACAACAGGCTTGAAATTGATTCCGGCCGTGAACATTGAATCAAGCTCCTGCGACCAGATCACTGAAAGAGCCGCCTCCGAGGCGCTGAACGAGCCCGTAATATTTCCCGACTCATCTGCTTCCGTAAAGGATCCGTAATTAAGATAGGCTATACCCCCGGCAATATTTCCTGATCCCTTCAGCGACCTTGAATACATTGCAAGGCCGTAGTTGATTCCTGCAAAGTAATTAGTAAAGTTTAATGCCAGGCTTCCGTCCATATCTGAGTCCAGAAGGGCGGGATTGTTCCAGGCCATATTCAGGTTCCTTCCGGTAAGCGACACATTTGAACCCCCCAGGGAAGATATCAGCCCTGAATGGGTAAGGTTCAGAAACTCGTAAACATTATCCCCTCCGGTCTGGGAATTGCCTGCTGAGGAGAGAAGGACCATCAGTGATATGACTGCAACACGCTGCACCATTGTTCTATTATTGTTGTATCTTCTGAATTTAATGAGATTCTTCGCTTCGCTCAGAATGACAATGATTTAGTGTGTAATGATGGGGGAGAGGTAGGTTGGAGGCAGGGCCTCCAACCTACCTCTCCCCTAAAATACTTATGTTGCTGTCATTCTGAGCGTAACGAAGTGAAGCGAAGAATCTTTATCCCTAGCTACAAAATTAGTCATTAATAATTGAAGTAAATATATGGATTTTCGCCCGGAAGTCTAGGCTGTTTTTCCCGTCAGGATCAATGCATCATCGCTCTTTCTGGGACGGCCGTTCATCTGCGACATTATAAGCCCTGCTATTACAATCATCATACCCGCAATATTCTGAATGCTAAGTTTATCCCCGAGGATAAGGAACGAAAAGAAAGCAGTGAAAATCGGAATGAAATTTGTGAAGACATTTGCCCTTGTAATTCCCAGGTTCCTTACCGAATAGGCGAACAGGATAAATGCTCCGCATGACGCAAAAACCGCCAGTTCGATCACCGGAGTCAGGGAACCTGGTGTGAATGGAGTATTCAGAAAAGTCTTTAGATTGAAAATAATGAAAACCGGCAGGAAAAGTATCGCACCCATTATGTTCTGGACATTCACGATAAAAACCGGCTCATACCGGCCCACCAGCCTGCTCAGGGTAAGGTTATATCCCGTGGCCGAAAAAACTGCAAGCATCAGCAGTGCCAACCCTTTCATGTTGAATACCAGTGCACCGTCCTTGTTCATTACAAATATTACAACACCTGCAAATGATACAATAATACCGATATAGTTAATGATTTTCAGCCTTTCCCTGAATATCAGCCAGGCGCCAATGGTGGCAACCACAGGAATTGTCGAAATCAGAACAGAACCGACAGTTGCCGAAACATATGTAAGCCCGAAACTTTCACCCAGAAAGTAAAGAAATGGTTCAAAGGTTGCAAGCATCAGGAACATCCTGCGATCCTCCTTCCTGATCTTTACAAACTTCTTTTTTATGAGCAGGTATGAAGTCAGTATTATAATTGCAATTATAAGACGCAAAAAGACAATTGTTATGGGCTCGAAAGTCTTGTTTGCGATTTTGAACCAGATAAATGAAAATGCCCAGAATATCATTGCCAGAAAAATTCCCCCATATATCCTGAACTTGTTTTTCACCGTCCGTTGAATCAACTTATTTTGGCGTGCGAATTTAATCTTAAAAATCTTATTTTATGCTTTGGACCGGATTTTAAGATAACTTATTTCAGTAAGATCTTTCGACTGATATGTGGAATGACGATCTTAATCTATTATAACATACAGAATTACAAATGATTATTGCTCTGCAGGCTTTCGAACATACTTATAAATGAATGTTTGCGGATTTGAAAATGAAGCTATAATTATTATATTTGCCGCCTTGAATGCGGAAAAGACCAATTAATCAATAAAACGCAGCAGATGAAAATACTGGTTTGCATCAGCAACGTTCCTGACACAACAACAAAAATAAAATTCCAGGAAGGGAGCACTTCAATCGATACCACCGGGATTCAATGGGTGATAAATCCATGGGATGAATTATCACTTACAAGAGCCCTTGAACTGAAGGATGATGCTTCTTCGGGAGTAAAATCTGTAACAGTGGCTCATGTCGGACCTGCCTCATCGGAGCCGGTGATCCGGAAAGCCCTGGCAATAGGCGCTGATGATGGAGTCAGGGTCAATCTCATCGCCCAGGATGCATATTCCGTCGCAGCCCAGCTTGCAGAAGTCGTAAGGAAGGAGGGATTTGATATAATCCTTTGCGGTATTGAATCGAGCGACTTCAACGGATCGGCAGTGGGAGGAATGCTGGCGGAATTCCTCGACATTCCATCCGTCTCATCGGTTTCAGGACTGAAGTTCGAAAACGGCTCACCGGTCCTTACAAGGGAAGTTGACGGAGGAAGAGAAAGCGTAAGTGTTCCCGTTCCATTTGTTGCCATTGTCCAGAAAGGTATTGCAAAGGAACCAAGAATTGCTTCAATGAGGGGGATCATGACTGCAAGGACCAAACCTGTCAGGGTATATGAACCGGTTGCTTCGGACTCCCTGACCGAAATATCAGGATTTGAAAAACCAGTGCCGAGGGCAGCCTGCAAGTATGTTGATGCAGAAGATCCGGCCAGGCTGATCGAACTTCTCCAGAATGAGGCAAAAGTCATTTAAAGTATTGCGGATTGCGGATTGTGGATTGCGGATTTGAAATCCGAAATCCGAATTCCGAAATCCGAAATGATTGTAATCGCAAGATAACAGATTTAACTTTTAACTTCTTTAAAAGAATAAAATATGGCAGTATTGGTTTATACCGAAAACTGGGACGGAAAATTCAAGAAGCTCTCCTGTGAATTGGTCTCTTACGGTTCGTCAGTTGCCGCGATGCTCGGCACGGAAGTGATTGCCCTGACGATCGGTAAGGCAGACAATGATGAGCTTGCAAGACTTGGTAATTACGGCGCCGGCAGGATCATAAGCCTTGCCGGCGACCAGCTTTCGGTGCCTGACAGCCGGGTACATGCAAAAGTGATTGCGGATCTCGCCTTAAAGGAAGGGTGCAAGGTCATAATATTTTCAAACAACATTGCCGGAAAAGCCCTGGCTCCAAGGGTTTCAGTAAGGCTGAAAGCAGGGATCGGATCGGGTGTCAGCCGGCTCCCGCTTAGCCTTGATCCGTTCACTGTTTATAAAAGGGCATATTCGGGAAATGCATTTGCACATGTAGTAATAAAATCTGAAATCAAGATACTTACACTGGCACAGAACTCTTTTGATGCAGTTGAAAAGCCGACAGGCGCAATTCCAGAGACAGTCACCGCCGAGGTTGATGGATCCATGGTTAAAACAACTGTGACCGAAACACAGAAACAGGGAGGGAAAATACTTCTTACTGATGCAGATATCGTTGTCTCCGGTGGAAGGGGAATGAAATCCCCCGACAACTGGGCCCCCCTTGTCGAGCTGGCATCACTCCTTAATGGTGCCACAGCGTGTTCAAGACCGGTCTCCGACGAAGGTTGGAGGCCCCATGAAGAGCATACCGGACAAACCGGAAAGATAATTGCGCCAAACCTATATATTGCAGTTGGCATTTCAGGAGCCACCCAGCATCTTGCAGGAATAAGCTCCTCAAAATACATAGTGGCGATCAACACCGATAAGGACGCTCCGATCTTCGAGGCAGCACAATACGGAATCGTTGGTGATGCAATGAAGGTCCTGCCGAAACTGGTCGATGCTGTTAAGAATTTGAAGAAATAGTTGCAGGTTTTGCCCCCTGCCCCCCTGACACTTCGGTCAGGGCAGGCCTAAAGGGGGTTCAAAAATTCCTGAAATAAAAGTCCCCTTCAGGGGATTTAGGGGTGGATTTTACAAAGGAATGAAATTTGAACTTAGAGGTTTCAAAATTAGCTGAATAACCGACTATGCTAAAACATCTGATATTCACGGTTACACTTCTTATAACGATTGCCGTTTTCGGTTATACAGTTAACCGGCTCATTAAATTCTTCAGATTTACAAGGCCTGCATTTCCAGTTAGGGATTTCGGAAAACGGTTTAACCTGATGATGCAGGTTGCATTCGGACAGACAAAGATATTCCGGAGGCCGGTGATAGGTTTCTTTCATGCATTAGTCTTCTGGGGCTTTTGCGTTATTCTGATCGGAAGCATCGAAATGGTAATTGATGGCCTGACAGGAACAGAAAGGTCGCTCCGATTCCTCGGACCGGTTTACAATTTCATAATCGCTTCCGGCGACATATTTGCAATGCTTGTCGCGATTTCAATTGTAATTTTTCTTGTAAGAAGGATCTTCGGACATATCAGGCGGTTTGAAGGAATCGAGATGAAGAAGAAATCCCATATTGATGCCAACATCTCCCTTTCACTGATTCTGCTTTTGATGATTTCCCTTCTTGCAATGAACACAGGTTATGCCGGAAATATGGTGCATTCCGGAGGAGATATGGCAGGCGCTTATCCCGTAAGCACGATTCTGGCCGGGTTTTTCAAAGGGATGTCTCCTGAAGGGTTCAGGCTGATGTTCGATATTTCATGGTGGACCCATATTCTTACAATATTTGTTTTCGCCAACTATCTTCCGTATTCCAAGCATTTCCATGTTTTCATGTCGGTCCCCAACGTCTTTCTTTCACGGCTTGAACCTCTTGGCAAGCTTGCAAATATGGATAACATTACCAGTGAGGTGAGGATGATGCTCAATCCCGAAACTGCTTTTAATGCTGCGCCTGCCGAGACTCCCCCCGGAAGGTTTGGTATAAGGGATGCGGAGGATGCCTCATGGAAGAACTATTTCGACTCCCTCTCCTGTACCGAATGCGGTAGATGCACCTCGGTCTGTCCGGCAAATATTACGGGAAAGAAGCTTTCTCCCCGCAAAATCATGATGGACCTCAGGGCAAGGATGAAAGAAAAGGGCCCCCTGATGATCAAAAACGGAAGGGATTTCAATGACAACCGGTCATTGTTAAGGGATTTCATTTCTGATGAAGAACTCTGGGCATGCACAACCTGCAACGCCTGCGCGCAGGAGTGTCCTGTAAACATTAATCAGCCCTCGCTTATAGTCGACATGAGGCGCTATCTTGTGCTTGAAGAGGCATCAGCTCCGGGTGAACTGAAAAGTGTATTCAGCAATATCGAAAATAACGGAGCTCCATGGCAGTATTCGGCTGAGGAAAGATTGAACTGGACCCGTGACCTGGATTTTGAAATACCGGTTTTTTCATCATTGCCTGCCAGTGGAGAAATGCCCGAATACCTGTTCTGGGTGGGTTGCGCAGGGGCCTTTGACGACAGATATAAAAAGGTTGTAAGGGCTTTTGCCACAATTCTCGACAGACTGAAAATAAGCTATGCCGTACTCGGGAGTGAAGAGACCTGCACGGGCGATCCGGCACGCAGAGCCGGCAACGAAATGCTCTACCAGATGCAGGCAATGCAGGTGATCGAAATTCTCAGGGGATACGGTATAAGAAAGATAATAACCACATGCCCACACTGCTTCAATATCTTTAAGAACGAATATCCTGATCTCGGAGGCAATTATGAAGTGATTAATTATTTGCAGTTTATAAATAAAAATATCGAAGAGGGAAACCTGAAGCTTAAAAAGAATTCCCTGGAAAAAATGAGCATTACATTCCATGATCCCTGTTATCTCGGAAGGGCAAACGGCATCTATTCCGAGCCTCGCTCAATAGCAAGGTCTCTTTCCGGCAGCTTTGTTGAGATGAGCAGGAACAGGAGCTTCGCTTTATGCTGCGGCGCAGGCGGTGGACAAATGTTCAAGGAGGCTGAGAAGGGGAGCAAGGAGGTCTTTATCGAAAGAACGGAAGAGGCTCTTGCCACAAATGCGGGTGTTATTGCAACTGCATGTCCCTTCTGCATGACGATGATTACAGACGGACTTAAATACAAGAACAGGGAAGAGGAGATTAAGAATTTGGATATTGCGGAACTCGTGGTGAAGGCGATGGATTAAACCCCCTAAATCCCCCTGAAGGGGGACTTCAAATGCTGATGCTTTTTAAGCCCCCTTTAGGGGTTGGGGGCAAATTATGGTAAAGAAATTAATAATACTTTAACTACTCAATATGGAAAGCAGAAAAACCTTGAAAAGCGGAGAATTCCTTGTAAGTGAGATTGAACCAAAAGATGTTTTTATTCCTGAAGAATTCGATGAGGAACAGCGAATGATCGCCCGGACCTGCAAGGATTTTCTGGATGCTGAGGTTTATCCGAATATTGCAGCCCTCGAAAAAGGCGACCGGGAACTGATGAGAACAATCCTGAAGAAATCAGGAGAGCTTGGAATGCTGGGTATTTCGATCCCTGAGGAGTACGGTGGTTTCGGTCAGAATTTTGTGACCCAGATGCTTGTTGCCGAGACCACCGGGGCAGGCTATTCGTTTTCGGTTGCATATATGGCACACTGCGGAATAGGCACCCTGCCGATAATGTATTATGGAACCGTGGATCAGAGGCAGCGGTATGTCACAAAACTTGCTACGGGTGAGATGATCGGGGCATACTGCCTCACCGAACCAGGTGCAGGCAGTGATGCAAATTCGGGAAAAACAAATGCCACCCTTTCCGAAGATGGCAGGCACTACATAATCAACGGTCAGAAGATGTGGATCACAAATGCCGGATTTGCAGACACATTGGTAGTGTTTGCCAAGATAGACACTGACAGGGTTCTGAGCGCATTCATCATTGAAAGCACTACACCCGGGGTGGTAATCGGACCCGATGAACATAAGATGGGTATTAAGGGATCTTCAACAGCCCAGATCTATTTCAATGATGTGAAAGTCCCGGTTGAGAACCTTCTTGGCAAGAGAGGCGAAGGTTTCAGGATAGCCCTGAGCATCCTTCACATGGGAAGGATCAAGCTTGGCGCCAATGTAATAGGGGCAGCAAAAAAGGCTATAAATGATTCGGTGAAATATGCAAATGAACGGAAACAGTTTGGGGTGTTCATCTCGACATTCGGGGCAATAAAACACAAGCTTGCAGAACAGATAATCCGGCTTTTTGCATCAGAATCAGCTGTTTACAGGGTAAGCAGGGATATTGATGAACTCATGGAGAAGTATAGATCTGAATGCGGCGACAAGGAAAGGGCTGCGATCGATGCAATCAGCCATTATGCCGTTGAGGCAGCTATACTGAAGGTCGTTGGTTCGGAAATGCTCGATTTCGTTTCTGATGAGGCTGTTCAGATATACGGAGGAATGGGATACTCGGCTGAAATGGACGTTGAAAGGGGATACCGCGATTCCAGAATAAACCGGATATTCGAAGGAACGAACGAGATTAACAGGCTCCTTGTATCCGATACCGCAATGAAGAGGGCAATGAAGGGAGATTTCGACCTCTTCGGCGAAGCAGAAAAGCTTTATAGCGATCTGGAAGGGATTACCGGCGGGAAAACCAGTGACGAGACTTACTTTGAGCAAAAAAGGAGATACATAAGGAACTTCAAGAAAGTAATCCTTATTTGCATGCATGGTGCGATGAAGCAGTTTGGGAAAACAATTCTGAATGAGCAGGAGGTGATGAACAATATCACCGAAATGATGATGGAAACGTATCTCTCAGAATCGCTTGCCCTCAGGGTTGAAAAGCTGGAAGGAATAAAAGGGACAGTATCGGTTTATAAGGATATCCTTGATGTAAATGTCTATGATACAGCTGATAAAGTGAGGAAGTCGGCAACCGATGCAGTCTGCTCATTCGCATCCCCCGAATCATTGCCGGTGCTCGAAAATGCGATTGAGATCCTCTCGAAAGTCAGCTGCATCAACATAAAGGATGCAAGAAGAAGAATTGCGGACAAGCTGATAGAAGACAACTCTTACAAATTTTAATCCTGTTAGGTTACCGTGGGATTTAAAATCATTTTAACCACGGTATTACACGGAGGTACATGGAGTTTGCACGGAGTTGCTTTGCTGGCGCGGATTTGGCTTCGCCGAGCTCGTCCCGCTAAAGCGAGACTCGGTTGCAATCCGTGCCTCTTCTGATGCAAAATTTGGATTGACTCGATTAACATTATAGGTTTGATTTTTTACTTTTGATGGCAATAAGTATTTATCACCATCACGGGTGATATAGATCAATTATCTGTATGATAAACAGCATATTTCACAAGGCAAAATTGGAGGGTGTAAAATGTTATTAATCAGTAATGTCAGATATCTTTGTGAAATTATTAACAGTAACTGAAAAATGAAAAGGATATTCAGATTTTCATGGAGTATTGTGGCGGCTTTGATAATTCCTGCAGGTATGCTGCTGTTTTCATCATGTGAGAAATATGCATACCAACTGGAAACGGTAGATCCTGATGAGCCGGTTCTGTTTCAGACCCAGATCCAGCCGATTTTCACAACCAACTGCATTGCATGTCATAAGGGATCACGCAATCCGGACCTCAGGAATGGCTTTTCCTATGCATCACTTACAGGAGGCGGTTATGTAACAACTCCTGCCGATGACAGCAAGCTTTATAAAAAGATGGTTTCATCAAGCCATGCTGCGTTCACGCTTGATTCGGAAAAACAGCTTGTCCTTTTGTGGATCGGACAGGGAGCCCTGAACAACTAACCTTAATTAACCTATTAAACCAGATAAAATGAAAAAGACTTTTTTTCTAATGCTTTTTTCAGCCTTCATGCTTTCATTACAAGCTCAGGAGGAAGCACAACCTGTTGAGAAATCAAAACCGGTAAGGTTTACTTTCGGAACAGGCACGCTTATTGACAACCAGACCGTTGCCACTCCCTGGAAGGGCGGAGTAGAACTTCAGATCCACCACCGCTTCAGCCTGATCGAAAACTATCATAATCTGTTCGGGATCTATGGCGCAGCAAATACAAGGCTTGGCCTCAATTTCGGAATAACCGACAGGCTGATGCTTGGAGCCGGGACCACCAAAGATTATAAACTTCAGGATATTCAATGGAAATACCTGATACTTCAGCAGACAGAAGATAACAGCATGCCTGTATCCCTGTCATACTATGGCAACCTGGTTATTGACCTTCGCAAGGAGGAGGCCTTCGGACCTGTTGAACGTTACAGGGATATCCACAGGCTGTCATATTTCACACAACTTATTCTTGCCAGGAAGTTCTCTGAGAAGTTTTCATTCCAGGTTGCACCTTCAGTGATCTATTTCAATGCAGTTCCTCAATTTACAAACGAACTGAAATACAGCAACCTGAACTTCGGATTATCGGCAGGAGGAAGGCTGTCCGTAACTGATTCGCATTCGATAATCTTTGAGTATGACCAGCTTCTGACGAAACAGGATCTTGAAGAACAACCAAAGCCCAATCTGTCACTGGGTTGGGAAATAGGGACAGCAACCCATACATTCCAGGTATTTGCAGCCAATTATTCGGATATAATCAACCAGCGGAACCTTGTTTTCAATACAAATAATTTTGCCGATGGTGAATTTCTAATAGGATTCAATATAACCGTGAGATTCTGATTTCTTATTTAATTAAGGGATGACATCATCTTCTGTGAAATATCTGATCGTCTTTCTGTTTGTTTTTTCGGGCAGACCTGATTTTGTATCCGGACTGGACCTTAAGGATTTGAAATCCGGTACCATAGACACAACTCTCTTTAAATCTCCATTTTTTGAGGACAACGAGCGCTGTTTCGTATGTCACGGCCAGAACAGGTACGAATACACGAATGAAAACCTCGGACGGCAGGTCAGGGCAATGATGTTTTCAGAAAGAGTCGTAACACGGGAAGATTTTTATCAGTCAAATCATAAGAGCTTCAGTTGTACTGACTGTCATTCAGGTGATTATGTTCAATTCCCGCATTCCGGGGAGCTAAGGATGGAACAGGGTTATAACTGCATCGACTGCCATGGGGGTGATGAAATGTTTGCCCGGTTCAATTTTGAAACTATAGAATCCGAATATCAGAAGAGTGTCCATTTTACCCTTGAAGAGGAGGGTTTCTCATGCTGGAAATGCCATGACCCGCATGAGTACAGGATAAGTATCAGGAACAGCGAGAACCTTAAGGAAACAATCCTTTACGATAACAATATCTGTCTGAACTGCCACTCTGACTTTGACAGGTTTCATTTGCTTTCCGACAGGGAAGAAATCAGCATTCTTTCAACTCATGACTGGCTGCCGAACCAGGAGGCTCATTTTAAGAGTGTAAGATGCATAGAATGCCATACCAAGGTGAATGATACCATTCTTGTTGCTCATCTTATCAAGCCGAAAGCGGATGCCGTAAAAGCATGCAATGAGTGTCACACCCAGAACTCATTGCTCATGTCCTCACTTTATAAATTTCAGTCGAAGGAGCAGAGAAAAGATGGATTCTTTAACGGGATCATAATGAATGAATCATATGTAATTGGCGCTAACCGGAATCAATATCTTAATAACCTGAGTATCATAATTTTTATTATGCTGTCGTGCGGTATAGCCGTTCACTTGCTTTTCAGGATCAGTAAAAAAAATTAACCATATAGAGATAACATGTATTTATATCCCAAATGGGTCAGATTCTGGCATATGCTGAATGCCGTCCTGGTATTGATTCTTATCCTTACCGGCATAAGCATGCAGTACACGGGAGAGGATTTGAAATTCCTTGTCGGCTTCGAAAAAGCCGTGAAATGGCATAATTTATCCGCCACATTCCTGACTCTCAGCTTTATTTTCTTTGTAACAGGGAACCTCTTCACCGGGAACGGAAAATACTATAAGATTGAAAAACAAAATTTCTGGCCGGATCTTTTAAAGCAGATGAGGTATTATGCATGGGGAATGTTCAGGGGCGAAAAGCATCCCTTTCCGGTGACCCTGGAACGGAAATTCAATCCCCTTCAGAAGTTCTCGTACGTATTGGCAATGTATGTAGCCATGCCGCTTGTTATTATTTCAGGCATTGGCCTTATGTTCCCTGAAGTAACGATAAACAGGGTCTTCGGGGTCAGCGGTCTCATCCTGACTGACCTGCTGCATATTACTATGGGATTCTTCGTTTCGGTGTTCCTTGTCATTCATATTTATACATGCACCCTCGGATCAAAGCCCACATCGCTGTTCCGCGGGATGATCACGGGATATCATGAGTCGGAAGAACATTAATGCGGGTCATAAAAAATTGCACGATAATTGCATAACATAAGTAATAACTAAAAAAGATCGATTATGAAGAATGTTAAGAAAGTAATTCTCAGTTCATTGGTTGCCCTAATAGGTATTGCTGTGCTGAATATGAATGTTTCAGCCCAGGCACAACCAAAACCATGGGATGCACCTGAAAATTATAAAACAATGAAGAATCCTGTTGCTGCAGGAGAAGCAAGCAATAAGGCAGGATTGGCTCTCTACACCAAAAACTGTGCCTCGTGCCATGGGAAAACTGGCCTTGGCGATGGTGTAAAGGCAAGAGCCCTGAAGACCTTCCCGGGTGATTTTTCCAAAGAAGCATATCAGAAACAGACCGATGGGGAGCACTTCTACAAAACCAAAGTCGGAAGGGATGAAATGCCAAAGTACGAAGGTAAACTATCCGACGATGATATCTGGAACATGGTAAACTACATGCGCACATTCAAGAAATAGAAATTTCTGGCTGACCTGAGCAAGGGAAACCCGGTTTAGTCGACCGGGTTTCTTATTAATACAGATATCTGTGGCACTCCGAACAATTGGCTTCCTTCCAGACTGTTCCGATATCCACAGGATGCTGAAACTCAAGAGTGTCCTTTATGTTGGTATACGTCATCAGCTTTCCGCTGCCCTGGCCGATAATCGTATGGCAAAGGTTACAGTCCCTTGTGATTCTCCTGCCGTTTTCCGATGTGAAATTGTCATTATGACACCTGAAACAGCCTTCAACTTCCAGGTGACCGATATGATCGGGATAAACATCATATGTAACTTTCATCCCGGGAAAAGTATTACGGCTGAAAGCATTCTGCAGACTGGCAATTGACTGGTCAATCTTTGGCTGATTATTTTCGTAGAAATCGCTGAAATCCGTCTTATAGTAATTTGAAATACCCTCTTTTATCTGCATCAATGCCGTGTCCCTGTCGGAGAATGTATTTCTGAGGATCTCCATTGCAGTTCTCTTAATAAACGGGATATCGCGGGAAACTTCATTTGTAAGCATGGCCTTATCAAAATAAGAGGGTGGAGAACTGTATTTATGCGAGGGCCTGTTATGACAGTCGATACAATCCATGGTCCTGGGTGTTGATACAGAAATTATACTGTCAGAAATTTCAATCTCGGGATTCCGGTACACGGTAACCTCCCCGGTCGCCTTATTTGTATATTTCACGTAAGTTATTAACTCACGCTTATCGTTTTCTGATATGTATTCAATATTTACATCCGGATTAATGTGCCAGTGTATTCCTTCCGTAGTGCCAAGATCACTGAATTCAGGACCGACCTTCATCTGAAGCACGATATCCCATTCGGAATTAAGGGAATCTGCCAGGTAATACTTGTTGGTCTGAAGGGACCTTGCATAAAATTTCTGGGGCCAGTGGCATCTCTGGCAGGTTTCGCTTGCCGGACGAAGGTCATGGAGGGGAGTTTCAATGGGGGAGGGATAAGTTTTTGTGGCAACCGCATATACCTGGTGCAACCCGGAGAGCTTTGATTTGACATACCATGATGCACCGCTACCCACATGGCACTCCACACAGGAAACGTTTGCATGGGGAGAATTCTGGTAAGCCGTGTATTCGGGTTCCATTACCTTGTGACAGAGGGTGCCGCAGAACTCCACGGATTCTGTCAGATGAAATGCCTCGATGCTGCCATAGGTGGACAGAAATAGAATAACTACTGTTGCAATTGTGAAACCAATAAATGTTTTTCTATGCTTCGGATTATTAAGGTCAATGGCAGGGAAAAGCCTCTTTTCACCCTGTGATTCAGCGATTCTTTTTTTCCTGGAAATTATAATTCCTGCCGGGATCATAATAAGTCCAAGCAGCAGGAAACCAGGCAGGATGATATAAATGAACAATCCCAGGTTTGTATCATTCTAATCGAAAATGGATGAAATAGCAAAAAGCACGATGATCATTAGAAGATTGACTGAGGCAATCAGTATTCCAATTATCGAGATCCAGTTTCTACCTGACGAAAAAAGTTTCATATTAGAGGGATAATAGTGTAAAGTCAAATTTAACAAAAATGGGCATTGCATGCAACGCCCATTCTATTCTTCGCAACCAATTATTTAAATGGCTGCTATGGTATTTTCAAGAAGCTTTTTGATGTAAGGGTAATTATGCACACCGGTGCTCGCATCCCGAACAACAAGCTGGAAATTAAGGATTGCACCGAACTGAGCATTTGTAAGTGCAGGGAAAGCCGGTGAAGCTCCTGCACCTGTTCTCCAATATCCTGTTGGATTGGAGCCTGCATCAAATATATCAAAATTACCATGATATTGTCCGTCCAAAGGATCTTTCTGAAGAATATCATGACCTGCCCCGATGGCATTGATTTTGTCGGCAAGTTCGGCAATCTTGGCTGTGATATCAGCCTTTGCGGCAGTAAGAGTTGCATTCGTTGCGCTCATTGTTGTATGGCATCCAGTGGTGTTGCAGCCGGCATAGTTCCCGGTTGCATTGAATGAATGTCCTCCCGCCAGACCCGATGGTGTAGCCATATGGCAATCGGTGCACGAAGCATTTGCAGTATGGGCAGAGTTGGTATAACCTGAGCCGAACTCAATTCCACCGACTCCGGCAGCCATTGCCCCGTGTGCACCGTAATGAATGCCTGTCCTGTATGAAACAGATGATAGAGTATACGATACCGTAGGTTCAGTGACCAGTTTTGAATAGTCGATCAGTGCACCTGATGATGCCGTTATCAGGCCTTGGCTGGTGGCATTTGGCACAAAGATTTGATGTATTATTGGAGAAATTAATGGTCTTTGCACCGCCCCACATCGTCATTGAGACTGCAGCAGTGGTTGCAAGCGGCATGAATTCAGTTGACGCATAGTTCTTATGTAAGGAGCTGTGACAAGTGAAGCAGCTTATTGCACCCGGCAGAGCCAGGGCTGAAGCACTTGCAACGTAGTTGTTTATGTATCTTGAGGCATTGGCCGGATCAACAACGATTGTAGCCGCAGTACTTTTTGTGACCACATCGAGGAAACCCTGGTGAGAATGGCAGGGAGCACAGTTGTTTCGTGTCCCCTCCTCAAATGCTTCACCTGTAAAATGCAAGGAATGCTCATACTCAATTGCTTTAGCCTGTACAACAGTGCTGTTATGACAAAGCTTGCAGTTTTCATTTGCATCTTTTCCGTCCTTCCCGTCTGCTCCGTCAGACCCGTCAGCTCCTGCAGGGCCCATCGGACCTTCGCATGCAGAAAACAAAAAGGCAGCTGAGAATAAAATGGCAAATAGTTTTAACAGGTTCTTCATATTATCGGTTTTAATTTTTTTTTCAGATGCAATTTACTAATAAGCAGTTGTTAATTTCTTAACAGCAAGGATGCTATATGCAACATTTAAAGTTGACAGATATACAGTAAGTAAGTGATATATATCAATTAAATTAGTGATATTTGTAATCATTATTATTATTATCACTTTGAATCTCTATTTTTAACCTCCTTTTATTCAAGGGATATGTCAGAAGTAAACACCATCGACAATTGTGAAAACTGCCCTGTGCAATGGAAAGGTTTTCAGCATCTTACTCGTGAGGAGATGCATCTTGTAAACGAAAACAGGTACGAGGCAACATTCAGGCAGGGAGAGGTTATGATAAAACAGGGATCCCCTGCCTCCAACGCCTTGTTCCTTGCAACCGGAATGGCAAAAAACTATTATGAAGGAATTAACGGAAAGAATTTCATAATGGGTATATTGCTGCCCGGCCGGCTTATTATGGGTCCGGGTGCATATGTCAATGCCAGATATGCATACTCGGTATCGGCTTTGACCCCGCTACAGGCTTGTTTTATCAGCTTTGACATCTTCAGGAGCCTTGTCAGAATAAATGGAGATTTTGCAGAAAGCCTGGTGGAAGATATAAGTGCAAAAGCTCTTCGCTCGCATATCCGGATGGTCAATCTTGCACAGAAAAAGATGCCGGGCAGGCTGGCAGAAGCACTTTTGTATTTTTCAGATGAGATTTTCAAGGCCGACGAGTATGAGATGATCCTTTCACGGCAGGAACTGGGGGAAATGACCAATATGGTTAAGGAAAGCGTTGTAAGGATCCTCAGTGATATGGAAGAATCGGGAATAATCAATGCAAAGTCATCGTATATTAAAATCATCGACAGGGAGAAACTCAGTCAGATCTCCGAAAAAGGATGAAGACCGAAGACAATCCCACAAACTCCCCTCTCGGGAGGGGCTGGGGGTGGGTTTCTTCAAAACCGAAGATATCAGAACCAGCAACCAGAATTAAAAAAATATGAAATATTTCAAATTCCTCTTCTCCCCGGTTTTTATGGGGATTCTTTTTGTAATATTCGCGGCCTCAATGGCTGCTGCAACATTCATTGAAAACGATTACGGATCTTCGGCAGCTTACAATTATGTTTACGACACATGGTGGTTTGAGCTTATATTATTTCTTCTGTCAGTGAATCTGATAGGGCAGATTATAATCTTCAGGCTGTACAGGAAATCCAGGCTTACAGGTTTCATTTTCCATCTTTCATTCGTGATAATGATCTTAGGTGCGGCAATCACAAGATATTCGGGATGGGAAGGTTCGATACATATCCGGGAGGGAGAGGAGCAGGACAAATGCTTTTCGGGCGACAAATACCTGGGCTACACCCTGAAGGATGAATCGGGAAACATCATTGAAAAGGACATTCAAAAATACTACATGAGTTCCCGTTCGGCCGATAACTACAGAAAAAAGATCAGTTCCGGAGATAAGGAATATGAGCTTGTTCTTGCGAGAATTATTCCGAATGCCGCGGAGGTAATTTCCAAATCGCCTGGCGGGAGCCAGTTATTTCATTTGTGGCCACCGACAGTCTTAAAAGGGAAAATATAAAGCTTAAGAGCGGCGAATCGTCTGAATTCAATGGTGTTACAATCGGACTCAATAGTCAGGCTAACAATGATGTTTCAATTATTACAGACTCCTCTTCACTTCTTTATTGACATCAGGATCCCCTGTCGTTCAGGAAGGAATGATGACAAGGGATAAGCTTGAGTTCGGGCTGGGTGAAACCGTCAAGTTCAGCCCGATGCAGATCTACAGGGTGAAGGGTATAATGATTGTTCCCCAGGAACTTGAGGCGGAAGGTACGCTTAAGACCGTATCAGTCGACCCTAACAGTCAGAACACCGGCATTAACTCATTCATTTTCCATGTATTTTCGGGGGATGAGCAGACTTCGACAATCAATATACTGGATAATGCCTCAGAGTACCACTCATCAGCATCAGCACGGTTTGACGGCAAAATCCTTGAAATAAGTTATGGTTCCGAAGAGATATCCCTTCCCTTTTCCCTCCGGCTCAATGACTTTGTTCTTGAAAGATACCCGGGTTCAAACAGCCCTTCGGGTTATAAAAGCAATATTGTCCTGATCGACAGGGCTGAAAGCCTTGAAGAGCCTTTTACGATATTCATGAACAATATTCTCAAGCACAAGGGATACCGCTTTTACCAGTCCTCATATGATCAGGATGAGATGGGCACGATACTTTCAGTTAATCACGATCGTGCAGGGATGCTTGTCACATATAGCGGTTATGCTCTTCTTTTCCTTTTTATTATCCTTTCACTGCTTAACAGGAAATCAGTTTTTTACTCTGTAAATGCAGGCTTCTGGAGCTCAGCGCTGAGGAAAAAGGCACCGGTGTTGCTGATCCTGTTTTTATTGTCCGGACTTATTGGTGCAGATGCCCAGAGGCTTATCCCTTCGAAGGATGCTGCAGAATCATTTGGCAATATCCTGGTGCAGGATCAGAAGGGGCGCACAAAGCCTTTGTTCACCCTCAGCAATGATATCCTTAGAAAGGTTACAAGGGAAAATAAATTTGAAGGGCTGACCTCCATGCAGGTTTTTCTGGGAGTTTACCTTGATTTCGAAAACTGGAAGGATGTACCCTTGATCAGGGTTTCGAGCAGTGAACTCCAGAAAACATTCGGGATTAACGGCAATTATGGTGCATTCACCGACTTCGTCGATCTTGACGGAGGAGCTTACAAGCTTTCGGAAGAAGTGGGTAAAGCATACTCCAAATCACCCGGGGCAAGATCAAAAGCCGACAAGGAGATAATGAAGATTGATGAAAGGGTCAATATCATCTATATGATCTATACTGAAGCATTCCTGAAGATCTTTCCGAACCACAAGGACCCTCATAACTGGAGTTCGCCGCAGGAGGCCCTGAAGACTGCCATGAACAGGGAGGATTCGGTTTACCTTGCCAATGTAATTCACTCAATGGCTGATGCCCTCCGGGAAAAAAACAATGGTCTGCCAATCAGATTTCAGCTTCAATCAGTGACTACCAGAAGAGATTCTCAGGCTACGATCTTCCTCCCGAGGCAAAAACAAAGGCGGAATCGCTCTATTACAGGATGATTATCTTTGAACGCCTCTTTCCGTTTTATGCAACAACGGGGCTTCTGATGCTCATCGGCCTTATCATCATGGTTTTAAAAGGGAGGAAGAGTGTTCCGCTGTTTGTAAAAATCCTGAGCTGGATCCTTTTTGCGGGATTTGTTTTCCACACGTTCGGGCTTGGTTTAAGATGGTACATTTCAGGACATTCGCCTATGAGCAACGGATACGAATCGATGATATTCATTTCGTGGGTTACGCTCCTGGCCGGATTCATTTTCAGCCGGAAGTCGGCATTTGCCCTTTCGGCCACAGCGGTGCTTGCAGGACTTACGCTCATGGTAGCTCACCTGAGTTTTATGGATCCTGAGATAACCAACCTTGTGCCTGTGCTGAAGTCATACTGGCTAACGCTTCATGTCTCGGTAATAACTGGCAGTTACGGATTTCTTGGCCTTGGCGCCATACTTGCGATAATCTCGATGGTTTTGCTTTTGCTTTCTGATAAAAAGAATATTGAAAGGATTTCTGCGACAATCGATGAGCTTGTTGTGATCAACTATAAATCTCTTACCCTGGGCCTCTACTTGCTTACTATAGGTACATTCCTGGGGGCTGTATGGGCAAATGAATCGTGGGGAAGGTACTGGGGATGGGATCCGAAGGAAACGTGGTCGCTGATAACCATAGTTGTCTACAGCTTTGTCATTCACTCGAGGCTTATCCCGGGACTGAAGGATATTTACACCTTCAACCTGTTGTCGATGTTTGCAATATCGTCGGTTCTGATGACATATTTCGGGGTCAACTATTATCTGACCGGACTGCACTCCTATGCAGGGGGTGATCCCATACCGGTGCCTGTATTTGTATATGTGGCTGTTGCAGTGCTCGTTTCGCTGGCGGTATTTGCTTATATGAAATACAGGAGATTGGAGAAATCTGCCTGATAGCTGGCGCGGATTTGCAATCCGTGCCTCCATCCCTTAAGCTGGTGCGGATTTGGATCCGTGCCTCCATCACATATGCTGGCGCGGATTTGTAATCCGTGCCTCCACCCCCTCGCTGGCGCGGATTTGCAATCCGTGCCTCCATCCCTTAAGCTGGTGCGGATTTGTGATCCGTGCCTCCATCACTTACGCTGGCGCGGATTTGCAATCCGTGCCTCCACCCCTTACGCTGGCGCGGATTTGCAATCCGTGCCTCCACCCCTTACGCTGGCGCGGATTTGCAATCCGTGCCTGAAATGGATTGCCATCTTCGCTTCGCTCCGATGGCGATCCCCGGGGGGGTACTTCAGACAGAAAAGGCTGAATCACGACATGTCGTGATTTCCAGCCTTATTTTTTAAGTTCGCTTCTGAAAACGAGTTTTCGTCGCACTTAAAAAATAAGGCTGGCCCCCGCCCGTTGGCGGGGTCAGCCTTTTCTGTCTGGGTGGAAGATGGGATTCGAACCCACGACCTTCGGAACCACAATCCGACGTTCTAACCAACTGAACTACATCCACCGTATCAGGGGTGCAAAATAAGCCCAAAATTTCCTATTCTCAAAATTTTGGTTTTATTTTCTGCGGGGATGTTTCAATTGTTAACTTTGGTGTTCGTAAAAAATAATCCTCCGTCGCAATTTAACATCGCTGTTTGTTGTTATCAGGTGGATTTTGAATACTTCCTTCATTGTTGAGAAAGATAAAACTGATAGATAATATTTCGGGGCTCCAGCTTTTTCAGCTGATGAAGTTCACTGTCTTTTTGATAATCAGCATAGTATTTACAAAAATCCATCTCACCCGTGCCGATATCGGGACGTGGGAAATGTTCCTGTTTATTTCCGGACTGATCAGCTTCTTCTGGGTTACCGGCATCATCCAGTCACTTCTTCCGCTCTACCACCGGAACCGGACATACCGCAAGATGGGCGATAATGGCACCGGAAAGTCACCGGAGATCTTCAACGCTTTTCTGCTGCTGTGCTTCTTCAGCCTTCTGATATTTGTGGCCGGCCATGCATTGAAGCACAGCTTTTCAGTCTTCAATTTCTCCGGCAATGTGCCATATCTTAACCTTCTGCTTCTTTATCTGCTGTTAAGCAGTCCGGTTTGCCTTATCGAATACATCTATCTGCTTAATAACCGGGCTCACAGGATATTCCAGTACGGGATCTATACATTCTCTGCTTCAGCTGATTCTCGTCCTGGCTCCCGCTGTTCTCGGGAAGGAGCTTATCTGGTCGGTTTACGGACTTGCTTGCAATAACCGCAGTAAGGTGGATCTGGCTTATAATTTTGCTAAGGAGATACACCGAGATGAAGATCTCGGCAAAATTCATGAAAGAGCATCTCTACCTCGGCCTTCCCCTGATATTGACAACTCTTATAAGCGGATCGGCACAGTACACCGACGGCATTATTGTATCGGCAGTCTACCGCGATCCGGGATGGTTCGCATGGTTCAGGTATGGAGCTAAGGAGTTCCCGCTTGTCCTGATGCTTGCGAACGGGCTGAGCAATGCAATGCTGCCCGAGTTCTCCACAAGGACACAGATGAAGGAATCGCTCGCAAAAATCAGGGCGAAATCGAAAAACCTTATGCATATATGCTTTCCGGCCACAATGCTTATAATGCTTTTTGCCAGATGGTTGTACCCCAGGATGTTCACTCCCGAATTCCAGAAAAGCGCTGACATCTTCCTTATTTATTCCCTGCTTGTCATTCCCAGGCTTGTTTTCCCGCAGACAGTAATTGTGGGCCGGAAAAAGACCCATATAACTCTGATAGCTGCAGTTCTGGAAATCGCGCTCAATATCCCGCTCAGCCTGCTTATGATAAAATGGGGCTACAATATCGTCGGAGTAGCCTTTGCCACATTCATTGTCTACCTTATTAGTAAAATTTATCTGGTAGGCTATCTGTGGGTAAAAATGAAAATCAAGCCCACCGAATATATCCCGGTTAAGGTCCACCTTATCTACTCATTCCTTCTCGGACTGCTTTTTGTACTTATCGACCACAGGATAATCGATATAAAATAGGCGACGGGCGACAGGCTCAGGCATCAGGAAAACAAAGGCCTGCCCGCTGACACCCGACGCCTGACGCCTGACGCCCGATACCTTTATAATTATTCTTGTTTATATTTGTCTGTCAACTTTTTTATGATGCATATAACGGAAGTTAAAACTTCATCGGACAGAAAGGAATTCCTTGACTTCCCACGGAGGCTTTACAGGGATGATCCATACTGGGTTTGCATGCTTGATACCGAGCTTGAGGCAATATTCGATCCTGACAGGAACAGAATGTTCAGGCAGGGGGAGGCGATCCGGTGTATTCTGAAGGATGAGAATGGAACGACAATAGGCAGGATGGCAGCCTTCTTCGACAAGGTGAGATCATCGGTTTACAGGCAGAAGACAGGCGGTATCGGGTTTTTTGAGGTCATCGAGAGCAGGGAAGCCGCTTTTGCTCTTTTTGATGCCGGTAAAAAATGGCTCGCATCGCATGGCATGGAGGCAATGGATGGACCGGTGAACTTCGGGGAGAATGATAGCAACTGGGGACTTCTTGTCGACGGTTTTATGCAGCAGGGCTATGGAATGCCCTATAATAAAAAGTACTACAGGGAATTCTATGAAGCCTATGGATTCAGGAACTATTATGAACAGTATTCATACCACAGGGAGGTCCGCGACAGTAACGGGAAAATAAATGAATTCCCTCCCAGAATAATGAAAATTGCGGATTGGCTGTCAAAAAGACCCGGATACTCTTTCAGCCATTTTGAGTCCCGGAAGAAGGACAAATTCATCAGCGATTTTGTCGAGATCTATAATTCAGCCTGGGCTGTTTTCAAGGAGGATTTCATTTCGCTGGCTCCGGAAGTTATCGATGAAGTATTCCGGAAAGCGAAAGCTGTAATCGATGAGGATATCATATGGTTTGCCTATTTCAATGAAAAACCGATAGCCTTCTTTATACTCTTACCCGATGTGAACCAGATAATAAAACCATTTAATGGCAGGCTTAATACATGGAACATTTTGAGGTTCATATGGGCAAAATCCACTCATAAAATGACAAGGATGAGAGCGGTTGTCGGGGGAGTACATCCTGCACATCAGAACGCCGGAGTTGAATCAGCAATATTTTACAAACTTTACCAGGTGTTTAAGCTCAAACCCTGGTACAGGGAACTTGAACTGTCGTGGGTCGGCGACTTTAATCCCAAAATGACGGCAATATATGAAGCCCTGGGGGCTGCAAGGGCAAAAACGCATATCACATTCAGGTATATGATAAATGAGAATCTTGAGTTTGTCAGGTACAAGGACGAAATGGCATCGAATGGTAATAAGGAACCAGTGATCTCAAAACGTCAGACAATAATTTCTGATTCTGTTTTGTTTTTCCAATAATGTTCATTAATTTTGCAAACCCTAATTACGGGTTATAAATTAAAGAATAAAAGAATAAAATTCAAGAGCAATGAAACAGGGTATACATCCGACTAATTACAGGCTGGTAGTCTTTCAGGACATGTCAAACGGTTATTCATTCCTGACAAAATCAACTGCCCCTTCAAGAGAGAACATAAAGTGGGAAGATGGTAATGAATATCCGCTGATCAAGCTTGAGATCTCCAATACATCCCATCCTTTTTACACCGGAAAGATGAAGCTTGTAGATACAGCCGGAAGGGTTGACAAATTCATGAACCGGTACAAGGATCATGTGGGCAAGAAGAAATAGTAAGCATGTAAAGGTATATTGACTGGGGCTGATGTGAAGCCCCTTTTTTTGTCTCCATAAATCCTTGTCCTGCCCACAATGAAAAATATTATGTAAATTTGACAGCATCTGTTGACTATGGAAAAGAAAGTAAGGAAGCCTGCCGGTGAACTATTGATACCCGATATGCTCGACGGCGACGGCGATATTGTTCCCATTATTGCTGACGGTGAGGATGGCGATCTTGAGGATATCGATGTTCCCGATTCTATCCCAATCCTTTCGCTGAGGAACACTGTTCTTTTCCCGGGAGTGGTTCTCCCGATCTCAATCGGGCGCCCGAGGTCGGTACAGCTCATAAAGGAAGCATACCGGACCGATAAAATTGTCGGCACTGTTGCACAGAAGGATCCTGATATCGAAAACCCTACTTTTGATGAGCTTCATAATATCGGCACAATCGGGCAGATTGTAAAACTGCTCGAAATGCCCGACGGATCGACCACTGCTATTATACAGGGACGTAAACGGATGGTCCTGAATGAACTGATTTCCGACACACCCTATTTTATCGCAAGGGTCAGAACAATTCCCGAGATCAGGCCCGAAATCCCGAACAAGGATTTTGATGCAATCGTCGGATCCCTGAAAGACCTGTCACTCAAGATAATAAAGATCAATCCCAATATAAGTCCCGAAGCTTCATTTGCGATAAAGAATATTGAGAACAACACATATCTTATTAATTTCATCTGCTCCAATACCGATATCAAGGTGCAGGACAAGCAGAAACTTCTGGAGGTTAACAGTCTGCGCGACAGGGGTTTTATGCTCCTTGAGTTTCTTGTGCAGGAGATACAGGTCCTCGAGCTTAAGAACGAATTACAGTCAAAGGTAAAGAGCGACCTTGACCAGCAGCAGAGGGAGTTCCTGCTTCACCAGCAGATGAAGACTATACAGAATGAACTTGGAGGCAATCCGGTCGAAAAGGAGATTGAAGAGTACAGGAAAAAGGCAGAGACCAAAAAATGGACAGCTGAAGTAAGGAGTACCTTTGACAGGGAGCTCGGCAAACTAAGCCGTCTGAATCCTGCAGCTGCGGAATATTCGGTTCAGGTCAACTATGTTCAGACACTTCTGGATCTTCCGTGGGGTTTCTGCACCGAGGACAATCTTGACCTGAACAATGCAAGAAGGGTGCTTGACGAAGATCATTTCGGCCTTGACGAGGTAAAGGAAAGAATTCTTGAGCATCTGGCTGTCCTCAAGCTTAAGGGCGACCTGAAATCTCCGATACTCTGTCTTTACGGGCCTCCCGGGGTTGGCAAAACATCGCTTGGAAAATCCGTTGCAAAGGCTTTAAGCAGAAAGTATGTCAGAATGTCACTCGGGGGGTTGCATGATGAGGCAGAGATCAGGGGACACAGAAAGACATATATCGGGGCAATGCCGGGACGAATAATACAGAACCTCAAGAGAGCAGGATCATCGAACCCGGTATTCATACTTGACGAAATAGACAAAGTAGGACAGGATTTCAGGGGTGATCCGTCATCAGCGCTTCTTGAAGTACTCGACCCTGAACAGAACAGTACCTTCTTCGATAACTTCCTTGAAATGGAGTACGACCTATCAAAGGTCCTGTTCATTGCCACCGCGAACACTCTTTCAACTGTCAGCCCTGCCTTGAGGGACAGGATGGAGCTTATTGAAATAACCGGCTACCTGGTAGAGGAGAAGCTTGAGATTGCCCGTCAGCACCTTCTGCCAAAACAACTTGAAAACCATGGCGTTAAACCCGACCAGCTCAATATCGGGAAAAGAGTCATGGAAATTATAATCGATAAATACACAAGAGAGTCGGGGGTAAGGGAGCTGGATAAGAAGCTGGCAAAGATAGTAAGGGTGACAGCCAAAAATATCGCATCGGAAACAGTATATGAAACCGAGCTTTCAGAGGATGTTCTGACATCGATTCTCGGACCTCCGAAATTCATCCGCGACCTCTATGCAGGAAATGACCAGGCCGGGGTGGTTACCGGGCTTGCCTGGACCGCAGCAGGCGGAGAAATATTATTTGTCGAAACAAGCCTCAGCAGGGGAACAGGCAAGCTAACCCTCACAGGTAACCTTGGGGAGGTAATGAAGGAATCGGCAGTGATCGCTCTCGAATACCTCAAATCAAACGCCGAGCTCCTTGATCTTCCGGATAATTTTGCGGAAAAGTGGAACATTCATATCCATGTCCCCGAGGGAGCAATACCAAAGGACGGACCCTCGGCCGGGATAACCATGGCTGCATCGATTGCTTCGGCTTTTACACAGAGAAAGGTAAAAAAATACCTTGCGATGACCGGAGAGATAACACTTGAGGGGAAAAGTGCTCCCGGTGGGAGGAATCAAGGAAAAGATCCTTGCCGCAAAGCGCTCAAAGATAAAGGATATAATTGTCTCGGAAGAGAACAGGAAGGATGTGGGAGAAATCAAGGAAATATATATTGAAGGACTCAAATTTCACTATGTTGATACAATTATGGAGGTACTTGAGCTTTCTCTTCTTAAGCAAAAGGTAAAGAATCCAAAAAATATTTCGTTTGAATGAAAAATATAACTTTTGCGAAGTAAGTAACCAATAAATAAAGAACAAACATGTATAACTGTTCATTTCCCTTGCGTGTGATAAGCTAGCCTCTGCGTTATGTCCAAGGTCTATTTGCGTTAAGGAAACTCTTTTGAGTAACGGTAAATACTAGCCAAAACAAATTCCCTTGCAGGCACCTACATGTAACTGATATGTGTACCATTCCTAGTATTCAAGGGATTCGTATGCCATTTCTTACCTGACATGTCATATTGTGTCTTCCCCCGCTCCAAATAAGAGGTCAAAGTGATAGCAAAGTATCACTTTTAATATATGCCCTAAAATACGCCCTTTAAACAGGACACATGGGATGATTTCAAAATAAACTTGACTTTGACATCTTGGTGAAGTAATTTTGTTGAGTTGTAATCAATCAGTATGAAAACGGGAAACAAAAGATCGGCTGTTCTTTTGATTTTATTGACCGGATTGATATTATTTACAAGCAAAAGTTGTAAGGAAGAAGAAGAAGGGAATGATCCTGGAGATACTACGGATACGTCTTGCATTCCAGGACTTATCTCACCTAATAATAATGATATTCTGGATAATGGCTGCTTCAGTTACAATAAAGATTTAATGCTCTGGACCTTTAAATGGCTAGGATGTGGCAGCTCAACCAAATACCGGCTATTTGTAACTGGTCCAGCTGAAATTACTCCACTAATCGATGTTGAGGTCAGTAGTACAATATATCAGTTTGTCACTAATACATTTATTAAGAAGAACCTTTCCGGCTGGACATGGAAAGTATGTGGATTCCTTAATGGAGAATGGGGCGGATGGTCCGAAATAAGGACATTTAATATTGAACCTGTAAGTACAGATTGCTCTGGAGCTATTGTTACGCCTTTGATGGCAAGAGACAGCGTTTTCAATATCATGAAGGATTACTACTATTGGTATAATATGCCCGAAGCTGCCGGTATTACTTCTTCTGAAAAAGCTAATTACAAGGATCCAAATTCATTACTTGAGGCAATGAGATATAAACATCTAGACAGGTTTAGCTTTATCACCACATTTAATGAATGGCATGCAATTTTATATGGTGAGTTCGTTGGTCATGGAATCGATCTCAGAATGGACCAGGGAGGAAATGTCCGGATTGTAAAGATATATAAGAATTCTCCTCTCTTTGCCTGTGGTGTAAGGAGAGGGTGGATTGTAAAGAAGATAAACAATGCGGATGTTAATCCAATTTTCAGTTTGGGCGATAACAAAGCAATATCTGATCTTCTTGGTCCTCGTGAAGCAGGGGTCACAAATGCCTTCCTGTTTCAGAAACCTTCGGGAGAGTTGGAAGAAATAAGGTCCACTAAAGCCCCATTCACAATTAATACGGTTTTGAAATATGATACACTTCATCTTTCAGGCGGAATAACAGGGCATCTTGTATTTGACTCATTCTTTAACCCGGCAACTGATGAGCTCCGGATAGTATTTGAATATTTCAATTCCTGCATGATTAAAAACCTGATACTTGATCTGAGGTATAATCCAGGCGGAGACATTTCCATTGCCCAGACACTGGCAAGCTACATTGCAGGTAATATTCAAACAGGAAACTTGTTTACTAAACTTCAGTTTAATGACAGGCACCAGGTAAAAAATTATTTCTTAAATTTTATTACTCTCAGCAATGCACCTGTTCTTCAAAAGCTGGTAGTGATAACATCACATGAGACTGCCTCTGCTTCTGAACTTCTGATCAACTGTCTGAAGCCCTACATGGATCTTGTGACAATTGGAGATACAACATATGGAAAGCCAGTTGGAATGGAAACCTGGAATATTGGCACCAGTTATACTTTCCTGCCTGTTGTATTTGAAACACTCAACTCACAAAACGCAGGTGGTTATTATGATGGCCTGTCACCTTCCAAAGTTGTAGAGGATGATATAACACATGATTTCAGCGATAGGAATGAATTATGTCTGAAAGAAGCTATTCATTTTCTGGAATCAGGCACCTTCTCAGCTAAAGGAGTGACGGAATTCATCCGCCATCCGGTTCTTTCCGAAAAGCCGCAGTGGATGAAGAATGCTTTTATTACTTTAAGATGAATGAACTTAAAAACATGATTCTTCTTCAATAAAGTCTTCTTATATTTTAAATTAAACCAATATCATCCAAAACCTTCATTAAAGGGGAAAAGTTATATCGTCGATCTTTAAAAAGTAGTTAACATTTTGTTAATTAGCACTTAATGTTAATAACATTATTTGGTAAACTGCAAGGTATGACATCGGATGCGTCTATCGTGAATTCAGAAAATATGCTTGGCTTAGTAAATATGACAAATCTATTAAAGCATTATTAGTATTCTGCCCAAAAATTAAAAACACTTTATCTTTTTCTACTGTGAGGGATAAGTATGCCCATTTCTGCCTACTTGTCCTTACCAGTGACTTCCTGCGCAGCCATAACAGTTAAAAGTGATAGTTAGGTATCACTTTTTATATAGTATCAGGTATTTCTTTGACTGCTTCAATGCTGTCAGCCAAAGTTTTGAGAATATATAATTCATTTGGAATACTTTCAGAAAACCTTCCGCAGAAAACCTTTCGTTCATTGAGTGCCTTAACTTGTTCCTCAATGTTCAATACTGAATAAATGTGATGAACTTGCCGGAGCAGCTTAACAATCAATGTCGGACTTTCAAACTGAATCAGCTGAATTATATCAGTGAAGTTCCAAACTTGTTCTTCCTTATCAGTGAACATTTTCATTTTGCTATGATATTCACTTCTTCCAGGTTCTGTTTGAATCAATGAATTTGTACTTTTCAATCGTTCCAGTTCATCAATAAGGGCTTCATTTTCTTTTATAAGTTCCTTGTTGCGGTTTATAGCTACCAGGTAAGTGGCTTCAAAAATCCTTATTTCATCAGATTTTTGTTTACCTTTTGATTTTTTCATTGCAGTAAATGTTAATTCTTAACTTTGATGACAAAAAGGCATAATTTTAATGGTTTCTGTATCTTATTTGTACCTTAATTTGCTAACTCATTTATAATCAGATTAAATTATATTTGAATGAAAAGAATTGCTGTTTTCCCCGGCTCTTTTGATCCGTTCACAATAGGACATGAAGGAATTGTGATCCGGGGCCTGAGCCTGTTTGATGAGATCATAATTGCCGTGGGTGCAAACGCCCTGAAGAAAAGCTATTACCCCCTGAACGTCAGGAAGGAGATGATAGGCAAGGTTTTTCAGAATGAGCCCAGGATCAGGGTCGACCACTATGAAGGATTAACAGTTGACTATTGCAGGAAAAATGGTGCCGGATACCTTCTGAGGGGATTAAGGACATCTGCCGACTTTGAATTTGAAAGGGCCATTGCCCAGGTAAACAGGGCGCTGATTCCGGAGGTCGAATCAATATTCCTGCTCACCATACCTGAACATACACCCATAAACTCGACTATCGTCCGCGATATTATCAGAAGCGGGGGTGATGCTTCGAGGTTTGTGCCAGCAGCAATAAATCTGAAGGATTACAAGGGAGAAGATCTTTAAAACATTGTTGTTGGTTGCTCGGTGCCCGGTGCTTGTTGCTCGTTGCTCGGTACTCGGTGCTCCGTGGTTGTTTAGGTATTATCGGCAATAAGTACCCAGTAACGAGTACCCAGTAACATACCTTTAAATTCACATTTTCAGGACCGAGGTATTAATCACATCCATCAGCGACAACCAGGCATCTCTTTTTATCCTGCTCAGCTCGTCAGGCGAAAGCCATTCCACCTTAGTGATTCCTTCTTCAAACTGAGGCTCTAATAAGCATTGTCCCGTCATATTCCATCAGGAACCAGCTTGTCTTTTTAAGGTACGAGATGCCCTCCCAGCTGTATGTGTGGTAGCTCGGCTGAAGAGATTTTACTATTGAATGGCCTGTTATACCGCACTCTTCATGAACCTCCCGCAAGGCACATGCTTCGGGCTCCTCTCCCGGTTCTATGTGTCCCTTGGGAAGATCGAGCTTCCCCTTCTTTTCGATAAAGAGATATTTTCCTGAGGTATGCATTACAAGGCCGCCGGCGGCACCGACTTCGGTGAAATAGATCCTGAATATCTTCCAGATGTGCCTTATGTTTGTCCCGTAAATATTGACCGACTGGATGGATGTATCGGCCTGAAATTCAGCTATCAGCTTATAAAGTTCACTTGTCGCGTAAAACTTATGGAATAACGAGTATTTTTGTATCCGGTCAGGCTCCGGACTGATCATTATGAACCTGTTTTCAAAATGAACTTTATACATTTCTGGATGGAGAATATTGCCAAAAAGACAGCTGAATATCTGTTGCAAATTAAAGCAATTAAATTGCAACCGTCAAATCCTTTTACCTGGGCCTCGGGATGGAAATCACCGATTTATTGTGATAACCGTAAAACACTCTCATTTCCTAAGGTCAGGTCGTATATCAGAGACTCATTTGCAGCAGTTGTGAATGAGTATTATCCGGAAGCTGAGTTGATTGCAGGGGTTGCCACCGGAGCTATAGCACACGGAGCCCTGGTTGCTGAAAAGCTGGAGCTCCCGTTTGTTTATGTACGATCGGAGGCAAAGGAGCATGGACTTGGAAACCAGATAGAAGGCTTTTTTGAACCGGGTCAGAAAGTTGTAGTCATTGAAGATCTCATTTCCACAGGGGGCAGCAGTCTTAATGCGGTGAAGGCATTAAGGGATGCGGGATGCGATGTCGTGGGAATGGCAGCTGTTTTTACCTATGAGTTCAGTAAGGCAGCCGATGGATTTGCCGCTGCAAACTGCCGCCTTCATACCTTGAGCAATTACAGCACCCTTATCCTGACGGCAGTCGAGACGGGTTATATTACTGAAAAGGATGTCGAAACACTGAAGCAGTGGAGAAAGGATCCTTCAAACTGGGGAATAAAGTGATATCAGTCAGATCAATCTGATGTGTAAACCCCCTTCCCGGCCTTCCCCCAAAGGGGAAGGAGCAGAATCATATTTAATTTGTAAAATATCCAAGAAATGGGCGATATATCGACATTTGAAAGCAGAACAGGATACCTGACCTGTACACCATCTGAAGTATTTGATTTCGTTACGGATATCAGGAATTTCAGGCAGTTTGTCCCAGCCGGAACCATCGAGGACCTTAAGGTTGAAGCGGAATCGTGCAGTTTCCGGGTATCACCCGTTGGTGATGTAAGATTTAGTCTTTCTCAGAAGGAACCTGACAGGAAAGTTGTTTATGAAGGCAATGTATTGCATTCCAACGACTTTTCGCTGGTGCTCGACATAAGGGAAAACTTATCCGGCAAGGCTGTCGTGAATCTCAGGCTGGCGGCTCACCTTAATCCGCTGCTGAAGATGATGGCTGCAAAGCCTATTGAAAGTTTTCTTGAAAAAATGATCGATGAGATGGAGAAGTTCAGTGGATGGCAATCTGGGAAATAGATGAAGTCTAGCACTGATTATACTACTCGATGACATTCGACTTTGTTTGGGAGATTCCTCATTTCGCTTTGCTTCATTCGGAATGACAACTTTCATTTTTTGGTGGGGAAAAGGCGAGAGCGGCGCTAACGCCGCTCTCGCCTTTTCCCCATGAATCCATATAAAGCACTGTCATTCCGAGTCCCGAGAATTCGGGACGAGGAATCTCCATCAGAGGTCACAGACTATACAACAAATTCAATTTCCTTAAATGCAAATTCTATCTTGTTCCCCGGTCTTTTTTCTATCTGAAGGCACCCCTGTTCAGTAACAGACACTATCCTGCCTTCGAAAATCCCGTCTGTTGATTTAAACCGGCTCCATTGATTAAGGCGGTAGAGAGATGAAATATACTCGTTCCTGAGCTCATACCATTCTTCGGAGATAACCTGCTTGTAGCGCCTGTCGAGGCAGGCTGCCAGGTTTTGCAGGCATAATCCAGTGTCATGTTCAACCCCGGTCAGTATTTTAAGCGATACCGGATTCGGGATCTCTTCCGGAAATTTTTCCTGATTGATATTCAGTCCGATTCCGGCAATTGAATTTACGATTGTATTGCCGGTTATTGAGTTCTCAATAAGGATGCCTGCTATTTTGTCATCACCATAGTAAATATCATTTGGCCATTTGATTTTGCAGCCGGGTGCCAGTGGCTTCAGGAAATCGCATATTCCGAGCGAAATGAAAATTGAGATGATGAACTGATCAGCCGGAGTGACCATTGATGGATACAAAATAACACTGAATAACAGATTCTTCCCATCCTCACTCTCCCATCTGCTGCCCTTCTGTCCTCTTCCTGCCGACTGAAAATTTGTATAAATGAGAGTGCCTTCGGAAACATGCCCCGACTTTATCAAACCGGACGCATATGAATTTGTTGACCCGGCGTTTTTGCAGAAAACCATGTCAGACCCGATTATCATATACACGCATTAATTGTATGCCGCCTGTCAAATATGTCATGAATAATGAGCAAATTGCCGGTGGCACTGTTATTGTAAATAAGAGGTGAAAGGGACAAAAATACTGATAAAAGTTTGTACTTTTGCAACTTAATGTTTAACGGAAAATTCGTTGATGAAGAAAAAACAGGATGGGACTGAATTACTCCTGGGAAATATAATAAATGGTATTTTCGAGAAAAAGGGGCAGAATGTTTTAAAAATTGATCTGAGAAAACTTGAAAGCAGGATAGCTGATTTCTTTGTAATATGCCACGGATCTTCCGTCAACCAGGTTGATGCCCTCTGCGATTCCGTGGAGGACCTGGTTATAAAAGAGACCGGGGAAAAGCCGGTGCATGTCGAAGGACTTGAAAACTGTTTCTGGGTGCTTTTGGATTATGGGAATGTGGTTGTACATATTTTTCTTGAAGAGTACAGGCAATTCTACAGCCTTGAATCGCTGTGGGCTGATGCACCGGTTGAAGTTATGAAAGATAATATAAGATAAGTCAATTATTTATGGCTGAGAACGATAATATAAATAAGGGGCCGTTAAAACCCCCAGATAAAAACCTGAAACCAAAATTCAATTCGAACTGGATTTTTGCGGTTCTTATTGTATCCTTCCTTGCAATAAATCTGTTCTATGGGGGTAAGAGTTCTCCGAAGATCCAGACACGTGAGCTAAAGGAGATGATCACCAAACGTGACATTGAAAGGCTGGTTATTGTCAACAAGGAAGTTGCAGAAATTTACCTTAAGAAGGAAGCAATTGAATCAGGAAGATATCCTGAAATTCAAAAGAACAATGGCGGGAAAATAGGATTCGGTGTTCCAAAGCCGCATTACACACTTAACATAGGCGACCTTGCCACATTTGAGGAATTCCTTCTCCAGGAGCAGAAGGCAGCCGGATACAATGACAATGACATTATCTTTCCCGAAACTGAAAAACGCACCAATTATCTGGGAGAGATCCTTGGATGGACATTGCCTTTCATTATCCTGATATTTCTCTGGATGTTCATGATGAGGCGTATGGCTGGCGGCGGCGGCGGAGGTGCAGGCGGCATCTTCAGCGTTGGAAAGTCAAAGGCACAGATATTTGATAAGGAATCGAATGTCAAAATCAACTTCAGCGATGTTGCCGGCCTGGAGGAGGCCAAGACTGAAGTGATGGAGATAGTTGATTTCCTTAAGAATCCCAAAAAGTACACCCAGCTAGGCGGCAAAATACCAAAGGGAGCCCTTCTGATAGGACCTCCGGGCACAGGAAAAACACTGCTTGCCAAAGCAGTTGCCGGTGAAGCCAATGTTCCTTTCTTTTCCATATCAGGCTCCGATTTTGTTGAAATGTTTGTTGGAGTGGGAGCCTCAAGGGTTAGGGATCTTTTTAAACAGGCCAAGGAAAAGGCTCCCTGCATCGTCTTCATTGATGAGATTGATGCCGTTGGACGCGCCAGGGGGAAGAATGTAAATTTCGGTTCAAATGATGAAAGGGAGAACACCCTTAATCAGCTTCTGACTGAGATGGATGGTTTCGGGACAAATATGGGTGTGATCATTCTTGCTGCAACAAACAGGGCCGACATTCTCGACAGGGCGCTTTTAAGGGCAGGTAGGTTTGACCGGCAGATCCATGTGGAGCTACCTGACCTGAACGAAAGGGAGGCGATTTTCAAGGTTCATCTCAGGCCGATAAAACTTGAAAAGGGCTTCGATACAGCCTTTCTTGCAAAGCAGACACCCGGTTTTTCAGGTGCGGATATTGCAAACGTTTGCAATGAATCGGCGCTGATAGCGGCCAGGAAGAACAAAACCGTAGTGGAACGCCAGGATTTCCTTGATGCAATTGACAGGATAGTTGGCGGACTTGAGAGGAAAAACAAAATAATCTCAATGGTCGAGAAGAAGACAATTGCCTACCACGAAGCTGGTCATGCAACAGTGAGCTGGCTGCTCGAACATGCAAGTCCTTTGCTCAAGGTAACAATAATCCCGAGGGGCAGAGCCCTGGGAGCCGCCTGGTACCTGCCTGAAGAAAGACAAATTACCACAACTGAACAACTGCTTGACGAGATGGCATATGCGCTTGGAGGAAGAGCCTCCGAGCAGCTTGTGTTCGGCAAAATCTCAACAGGTGCCCTGAGCGATCTCGAGAAGATCACCAAGCAGGCTTATGCCATGGTCGCGTTTTTCGGAATGAGTGAAAAGGTTGGAAATATAAGCTTCTACGACTCATCGGGCCAGTCTGATTTCGGATTTACGAAGCCCTACAGCGATAAGACCGCTGAACTGATTGACCATGAGGTTAAACAGATCATTGAGGAATCATACCAGCGTGCCATCGAGGTGCTTAAAAACAATATGAAAGGACTGACGGAGCTTGCCGAGCTGCTTCTGGAAAAGGAAGTTATTTTCAGCGAGGACCTCGAAAGGATATTCGGGAAGAGGAAAGCTGATATTCTGAAAGAGGAGAGAGAAAATGCAGTGAAAAATGAATTGGCCCTGAAATCCGGAAAAGAAACAGTTGCAGGACCAGGACCTGAGGTTGTGAAGCATGAAGAAGCAGACAAAGATGTGATTAGGGAAGAAGAGACAGAAGACTCCGGGGAAACTTCAAAAAAGAGAAATCCCGGAAAGACAAAGAGCATAAATTAGCTGTTTTGGGTAATTTTTACACGAGGACATTTACTGCAGTCTGGATAGTGATTTTCATCCTGGGTGGTTTCTGGCTCCATCCGGTATCATTCTTTATTACAGGACTGATTCTCCTGGCAGGGGCACAGTATGAGTACTACCTGATGGTGAAAAGCACTGGTGTCAGGCCCCAGATGATAACCGGGATAATATCAGGTTGTTCACTTTACATTGTTTCAACCCTTGTTGCCGTCGGAAAGGCCGGGGAGGAATACTACCTGGTTATGATACCCCTGGCACTGACAGTGATGATTGCTGAACTCTTCAGGAAACAGGAGAAACCATTCGATTCACTGGCACATACATTTTTTGCCATAATCTATATTGCCGTACCCTTCTCGATGTTTCCTTTCTCCGCATTTTCCTTCACAGGCTTCAGCTCATTGATCCCTCATCCCGGTATCATTTTTTCTCCAGGGATTATTGTTGGTTTTCTACTGCTTCTCTGGGCAAACGATACGGGAGCGTATCTTACCGGAGTCAATATCGGCAAACACAGGCTACTGGAGCGGATCTCACCAAAAAAATCATGGGAAGGTTTTTTCGGGGGGATGATCACAACCCTCCTGGCCGCATGGCTCCTTTCGGGATGGTTAGGTATTCTGGACCGGACAGGATGGATGATCGTTTCACTTATAATTTCAATTTTTGGGACCTTTGGCGACCTTATTGAATCGATGCTGAAGAGAAGCACCGGGCTGAAGGATTCAGGATCGATAATGCCAGGACACGGAGGGTTCCTTGACCGTTTCGACAGCGCCATAATTTCATTCCCTCCTGTCTATCTTTTTATTTCACTTTTTGGTTGATTGATAAGTCTTGATTAGTTTTGCGCAAATTTTAAATTAATGGCCATTCACAGGGAAGGATATAAGATTCTGGCAATCGGGTTGGTAATTTTAATTATCCTCAATATCGCTTCAATGATTATCTGGTCAGATAACTCAGTTGCCAAATGGATTTTCCTTCTTTGTTCTGTACTTTTCTATGTGTTTATTCTCTTTTTCTTCCGCCTTCCGGTGAGGCATCTTGAACCTGATGCAGGTCTGATTTACGCTCCTGCCGACGGCAAGGTGGTGGTGATCGAAGAAACGGATGAAAATGAATATTTCAGGGACAAACGGCTGCAGATCTCAATATTCATGTCCCCTTTCAACATGCACAGCAACAGGTATCCAGTTTCAGGCAGGGTGAAATATGTGAATTATCATTCAGGAGACTATATGGTTGCCTGGCATCCCAAATCATCGGAACTTAACGAAAGAAGCACAATAGTGATCGAAACCGAAAATGGGGTGGAGATCCTGGTTCGCCAGATTGCCGGGGCTGTTGCTCGGAGGATCGTCACTTATGCAAAAGTGGGACAGAAGGTAACCCAGGGCGGCGAACTTGGCTTCATTAAACTTGGATCGAGAGTTGATATATTCCTGCCGCTGGGCACTGAGATCGAAGTGCCGATACTTCAGCAGGTCAAGGCCAACAAAAGCATAATTGCAAAAATCTGAAAAATAATTCCATGAGCAGTGTTGATAACAGGGTAATTGATATTACGGCTGACGTTAAATGGACGGGTATCCTTGATTATGATATCAGGACTTTTGACATAGTAATGACAACGGAATTCGGCACCACCTATAATTCATATTTCATAAACGCACAAAAGAAGTCTCTCGTTGAAGTTGCAAAGGAAAAATTCTTCGATGTTTACCTTAAGAAGCTGGAGTCGCTAACTGATCCACGGGATATTGAATATATAATCCTCGATCATACGGAACCTGACCATTCCGGAAGCCTCCGGCGGCTGCTTGAGCTGACCCCTGATGCAACAGTGGTTGGCAGCGGCAATGCTGTCAGGTACCTTGAGGATATTGTAAATGGCCCATTCAGGTCGCTTGTCGTGAAGGATGGCGATACCCTCGATCTGGGAAACAAGAGATTAAGGTTTATTTCAGCTCCGAATCTGCACTGGCCCGATTCAATATTTACTTACCTGGAAGAGGACAGGATTTTGTTTACATGCGATTCGTTCGGCGCCCATTATTGCAGTGAGAACATTTTTAGCAAGCTTGATTCCGACTACCTCAGCTCGTTCAGGTATTACTTTGATGTCATACTTAAGCCTTACAGCAGGTTTATGACCAAAGCAATTGAAAAGATCAGGCCTCTCGACATAGATGTGATCTGTACAGGACATGGTCCTGTTCACCGTGAAAATCTGAGGGAAATAATCGACCTGACAGAGAATTATGCGAATGAATATCTGAAGATTGTCTCGGGCGGGACCGTAAAAAGGGTTCTGGTAGCTTATGTTTCGGCTTATGGTTATACAAAACAGGCGGCTGAGTACATTGCTGAGGGTGTCAGGCAGGCTGGAAGTTTTGAAACCGATGTGACTGATATTGAATATATCCCGGCTGAAGAACTGGATCACAAGCTGGCATCGGCTGATGCCATTCTCGCCGGATCACCCACAATAAACCAGAATACACTGCTTCCGGTCTATACTCTTTTTGCACTCATTAATCCATTGCGCGACAAGGGAAAAACGGCCGGCGCATTTGGTTCGTACGGGTGGAGCGGGGAGGCTCCCAAAATTATTCTTGAAAACTTCAGAAACCTTAAACTGAAGGTTTTTGATGAGACAGCACCATTCAAATTCGCACCTGGGGCTGACAAGAAGGATGCATTGATCGGATTTGGTAAAAGATTTGCACAAAGGATATTGGAAAACTGCTCTTAAATAAAAAATCCCGGTGAATGGCCGGGATTTTTATTTTATTTATGAAATCTTAACCTGACGGGAGATCCTGCTTTTTTCCTCTTCAAGCTTCGGAAGTGCAACACTCAGAATCCCATCCTTGTAGCTGGCTTCGATCTTGTCCCTGTTAACATTTTCAGGTATCTGAAAGCTCCTTGAGAAAGACGAATAGCTGAATTCCTTTCTTTTGTAACCATCCCTGTTCTCCACCGACTCATTCTTTGTCTCGGAAGAGATCGTCAGAAGATCCTCATTGATGTCAATCTTCAGATCTTTCCTGTCAATCCCCGGAACGGCAAGGTCGAGTACGAATCTCTTGTCATCCTCCCAGATGTTGACGGCAGGCAGTGAGTTTGTGCTTTTTGACATTACCGGGAAAAAATCATCATCAAAAATGCTTCCCATGTAGAACGGCCTGAAATTTCTTCTTGCAATTGTTGGTAACATAGCTTTGTCCTCCATTATTTTAAGTTATACATTTTAGTTTCTGCAAGCATATTTTCAATTTCTGTTCCAAAGAGAACTATACGACATAATGGCATGTTTAATGACAAAATAACAGACAGAATGACAGTAGTTGGTTTTGTTTAACTTTTATGGAAATCCGAAATTTCTGATTAGGTTTGTATATAGAAAAACCTCTTTGATGAAGACTTCCTTAAGGAATATCCTGATCTTTTTCGGAATCTTGTTTTTTCTGGCTCTTCTGTGGTATTTCAGGAATATAGTTGTTTATATAATGGTCTCCGGCGTGCTTTCCATAATGGGCAGGCCTCTGGTTGACCTGTTAGGGCGCATCAGGATCGGGAGATTGAAATTTCCCCGCGTGGTAAGCGCCTTGCTGACGCTTATGATCATCTGGGGACTGATAATTCTTTTTCTGTGGATCTTTGTCCCTCTGGTGACAAGGCAGATCAATTATCTTTCGACAATCGACAGCTCCAAAATCGTTCAGATTGTAGAGGGTCCGATCAACAGGATTGAAGAGTTCATTGGAGCCATTAATCCGGACCTCTCCGGTCAATTATCGCTTAAGGATTATATCAGCTCAAAAATCACGGGTATTCTGAACATTGAGATGATCCAGAATTTTCTTGGATCGCTGGCAGGGCTTCTGGGAAATATTATTGTTGCCCTGTTTTCAATTTCATTTATAACTTTCTTTTTCCTGAAGGATCAGCATCTGTTTTATGAGTCAATCCTGATGTGGATCCCCGACAAATATGTTGAAAATGTAAACCGTGCCCTTAATTCAATTAAACAACTACTAACCAGGTACCTGATCGGGATAGTAATCCAGAGCACATGCATTATGATATTGATCACCCTGGGAATGACTATAATCGGTATTGATTTTCAGCAGGCGCTTGTCATGGGGCTTATTGTCGGGATACTCAACGTGATTCCGTACGTAGGTCCGTGGTTAGGATTCTTTATAGTCGTGGTAATGGGGATTGCATCGCATATGAGCATGGATTTTACGGTTGTAGTGATTCCGCTGGTAATGTACATGATGCTTGTGGTGGCGCTTACCCAGTTGATTGACAATGTTGTTTTCCAGCCGGTCATCTTTTCCAATAGTGTCAGGGCACATCCGCTTGAGATCTTCGTTGTGGTGCTTGCGGCCGGATTTGCTGCCGGAATTCCCGGCATGCTTCTCGGTATTCCGACTTACACAGTGCTCAGGGTATTTGCGAGGGAGTTCTTTTACGGGTTCAAGGCAGTACAGAAAATAACCTCAAGCCTTTCGGACGAAAACAGGGATACTGGTGAACCGGCTTCCGTATCGGCCGACAGGGTCGAAAGCCGGGCGGCAGTAATAAAAAGAAGGATCAGGAAAAGACCCAAACCTGAAAAGACCAGTGAATGAAGTCAGTAGTATCAGCAGTTAAAAGGATCATCCGTTTTTACCATGAAGGCTTCACAACCATGTCGTGGTGGGGGAAAAGGGTATGGATAATAATCCTGATAAAACTGTTTGTCATCTTCATCATACTGAAGCTGTTCTTCTTCCGGGATTTCCTTAATGAAAGGCATTTCTCGGATGAGCAGAAGAGTGAATATGTAAGGGATCAATTAATAAATTCCAAATAAAAATATGTTTGAGAACGTCGATTTAGCACTTGTGAATTGGTCGAGGGCGCAGTTTGCCCTGACAGCCATTTACCACTGGCTCTTTGTCCCTCTTACGCTGGGCCTCTCCTTTATCATTGCAATAATGGAAACTATTTATGTAAGGACCGGGAATGAGGGATGGAAGCGCATGACAAGGTTCTGGATGACACTATTCGGGATCAATTTTGCGATTGGGGTGGCAACCGGGATAATCCTTGAATTCGAATTCGGAACCAACTGGTCGAATTATTCATGGTTTGTCGGGGATATTTTCGGAGCGCCTCTGGCCATTGAGGGCATTCTTGCATTTTTCCTTGAATCGACCTTTGTCGCCGTGATGTTCTTCGGCTGGAACAAAGTCAGTAAAAGGTTTCACCTGGCATCAACATGGCTTGTGGCAGTTGGTGCTAACCTTTCCGCCTTATGGATACTTGTGGCAAACGGGTGGATGCAGAATCCCACAGGAATGGTCTTCAATCCTGACACAGCCAGGAATGAAATGGTAAGCTTCTGGGAAGTCCTGTTCAATGAGGTTGCCGTTAGCAAATTCCTCCATACTATTTCTTCCGGATTTTTGGTGGGATCGATGTTTGTAATGGGAATCAGCGCCTGGTATCTTTTACAGAAGCGCGAGTATTTCCTTGCAAAAAGGAGCATTCTTGTTGCCGGTATCTTCGGCCTTCTTTCCTCGTTCCTTGTCGCCTATACCGGCGACACATCGGCAAGAACTCTGGCAAAGGTGCAGCCGGTGAAATTTGCTGCTTTTGAAGCTCTTTACGAAGGTAAGCAGCAGGCGGGACTTGTAGCGGCAGGGATCCTCAGGGATTCGGGAAAGAAAATCGGGGACAAGGCAGTAAATGATTTTGCCTTCAGGATTGAGATACCCGGATTTCTTTCGGTAATGACCGGCGGCGACAGGGATACCTTTGTTCCGGGCATTTACGATCTTGTAAACGGGAACAGCTCACAGGGACTGATGCCGGTTGCAGAAAAAATGGAAAGGGGGAGAAAGGCACGGGATCTGCTTATTGAATTCAAGGAATCAAAAAAGAACAGCGACACTCAGAGAGCAGAGAGTATTGCCGCCACTTTCCGCGATAAAACATTCAACGAGGAATATTTCAGGTATTTCGGCTATGCATCACTTGAAAAACCTGAAGATGTTATTCCGGGCGTAAAGGTTTCCTTTTATACGTTCCACATCATGGTGATGCTGGGATTTTACTTTATATTGGTTTTTGCCCTGGCTCTCTATTTTCTTTACAAGGGCACCCTGGTGAATAACAAATGGTTCCTGTGGATCGCTCTTTGCTCTATCCTTCTTCCGTATGTTGCGGGAGAACTGGGATGGGTGCTTGCTGAAATGGGCCGGCAACCCTGGATTATCCAGGACCTTATGCCTGTCAATACAGCCGTATCACAGATAAGTTCAGGATCGGTCATCACAACCTTTATCATGTTTGCAGTTCTTTTCACAGTCCTGCTTATTGCAGAGGTATCGATTATGATCAGGCAGATAAAAATTGGACCTAAACATTAGGAGGATCAGAAAATGACAATAATGATATCACATATTTTCCTGCAGCATTACTGGTGGATAATCATTTCCCTTCTGGCAAGCCTGCTTGTTTTCCTGATGTTTGTACAGGGCGGCCAATCGCTTATCTTTTCACTGCCAGGTAATAATCTTCAGAAGACACTGATAATAAATGCCATGGGCCGAAAATGGGAATTCACATTCACCACCCTGGTCACTTTCGGAGGCGCTTTTTTCGCATCGTTTCCCCTGTTCTATTCTGCCAGCTTCGGCGGAGCTTATTGGGTATGGATCGCAATACTGTTCAGTTTCATAATCCAGGCAATAGGTTATGAATACCGTTCAAAACCTGCCAATGTACTGGGTCAAAAGACTTTCGATGTCTTCCTTTTCCTGAACGGATCCCTGGGGCCGTTTCTCATTGGCGTTGCAGTGGCCACTTTCTTTACAGGGTCGCAGTTCAGCCTTAACGAAATGAACCAGGTAAAGTGGGAAACTCCATGGCACGGCCTTGAAGCGCTCCTTAACGGAAGGAATCTTGCCCTTGGCCTTGCCGTACTGTTCCTGGCCCGGACCAACGGCCTTTTGTATCTGATCAATACAATCGATGATCAGGCACTGGTCAGCAGATCAGTCGATAAGTTGATAATGAACGCTATTGCGTTCTTAGTATTTTTCCTCTTCTTTGTTGTAACACTGCTTGTTTCGGATGGATTTGCATACGACCAGACTACTGGAAGGATTACAATGGAGGAATTCAAGTATTTTCATAACCTGATTCAGATGCCTCCTGTACTGATAATCTTTCTGGCCGGAGTTGTTGCCGTTCTTTATGGAATCGGTATTACCCTGTTCAGGGCCAGGAGATCAGGGATATGGTATTCCGGTTCAGGTACGGTGCTTGCCGTCTTTGCACTCATGATTGTTGCGGGCTTCAATGGAACGGCTTTCTACCCGTCGTCATTTGACCTTGACAGTTCCCTGACCATCGATAAGGCCTCCTCGAGCCTTTTCACGCTCAGGACAATGATGTTTGTCTCCTTTATCGTTCCCTTTGTATTTGCTTATATCTGGTATGCATGGAAGGCAATAAACAACAAAAAAATAACCGCTGAAGAAATGACTTCAGATGGACATGTATATTGAAGGTGACGGGCGTCAGGCATCAGGCATCAGGCATCAGAAAGTCGCCGCTGGCGCGGATTTAGCGAAGCGTAATCCGTGCCGCTTACTTATCAGCACGGATTACAAATCCGCGCTATCGGGGCTGATGCCCGACGCCCGACGCGCGCTTTATTAAGATTAGATAATTTATTAAACTATCAACAATGTATATATCAGGAATAATGCAATACCTTATCTGGCCCGCTTTCATAATAGCGAGCTGGTTCATAATCAAGGCAGGGTTGAAGATCTACGAAAAGAAGTTCCCTGAGGATGAGGAAGTCGACCCCTGAATCCCCCATAGGAGGACTTTCAGATCCCCTTGTGTATCTCAAGCCCCCCTTGTGGGGTGGGGGGGTAAATAATAAGTAACCTGGGATATAATTATATACCCCGGTATAACCATCAGCGCTGCTGCAAAACCGAAGATTATAAAAGTGATCAGGATAAACAAAATGAGAATATATCTTCCCTCATTTCCCTTAAACTTAAGATTCCTGAATTTGAGCGAAAGAAGGGGGATCCTGGTGACCATCAGGACTGACAGAACTATGGAATAAACGATTAGTGCAGCCGGTGAATTAATGAATGAATTCACGACCGGAACCGAAGAGTACCGTGCAGCTATCACAAGCGATATAACCGCCATTGCGTTTGCCGGAGTAGGCAATCCTTTAAAGGATGTTGACTGTGTCGGATCGATATTGAACTTAGCGAGCCTGAGCGCCGCACATACAGGCATCAAAATCGTGATAAAGGCCAGAATGACTGCAGACTCATCAAGCATGGGGGCAAGAAGTCTGTAAATAATAAATGCGGGAGCCACACCGAAGCTTACAACATCTGCAAGGCTGTCGAGCTCTTTGCCTGTTTCAGAATAAGCTTTAAGAAGCCTTGCCGCTAATCCGTCAAGAAAATCAAACACCATAGCTGTCACGATAAGCCATGAGGCTGTTGTCAGGTCTCCGTTTGAAGCAAAGATCACTGCGGTGAATCCGGCAGCCAGGTTGAGGGATGTTATAAAATTCGGGATGTTTTTCATTGAAGTCTCATAATGCCAGATCAACAAGGAAAGCAAAATTATTATAAATTTCAGTCGAATGACAGAAATTATTAGATTTGCATGAATTTATAATGTCTGGATGATCAATTTTAAGAATATTCGGATTGCCGTGGACTTCGACGGCACCATTGTTGAACATGAGTATCCCGGGATCGGAAAGGAGAAGCTTTTTGCGTTTCAGACACTTAAGGAACTGGAAAAACTTGGGGCAAGGCTTATTCTCTGGACATTCAGATCAGGACAGGAGCTTGATGATGCTGTTGAGTATTGCAGAAATAACGGTATCGAGTTTTATGCAATCAATAAGAATTATCCCGAGGAAGTTTATGATGATACAATAAGCAGGAAAATTGATGCCGATATATTCATAGATGACAAGAATGTTGGCGGATTTCCCGGCTGGAGCGAAATATGGCAGATGCTTGTCCCGTTCGACCTACATCAGCAGGAGATGGAAAGACAGATTGCAAATGCAAGAAAAAACAGTTTGAGACGGTTTTTTGGAAAGAGAGATAAGCAAAATGAAAACTGATTACCCTGAAAAACTCCTTCCCGTAACTTTTATTCTTTTGGTTTTATTGATTATCTCCTGTTCAAGCCGTACCGGTAATGTCGTGAAATCAACAGGTGATTCTTCCGATAAAACCAGTTCAGGCCTCCCGGCCGATCTGATTAAAATGGTCTCGCCGCCTGAAAACGCTGAGTACAAACTTAATGATCAGATCAGGGTTTCTCTTTCACCCTCGGATGAAACATCAGTGATTGACTCAGTAAAGGTGTTTTTTGACGGAAAGGCGGTGGCCCTCCTTTCATCTGCACCATGGGAATGTTCAGTTGGTTCTGCGCTGACAGTAATGACAGGCAGGAAATCGGTCAAGGCTGTTGCCTACACCAGTGAAAAGAGTCAGGCGGTTACCCGGTTTGTAATAATATATTCAGACATTATTCCCAAAAGACCGGGATACAGGGTGGTCCATACATATCCTCACGACAGTGAGGCATTCACCCAGGGCCTTTTTTATGATAACGGCGTGCTGTATGAGGGAACAGGGCAGGAGACCGGGTCATCCCTGCGCGTTGTGGAGCTTGAAACAGGAAGGGTGCTGAGGCAGCATAACCTCGATCCTTCACTTTTCGGAGAGGGCATTACTCTTTTCAGGGACCGCATATTCCAGGTAACATGGCAGAACAAGGTAGGTTTTGTTTATAATAAATCAGACTTCAGGGTATTGAACAGGATCTTTTATCAGACCGAGGGATGGGGGCTGACAACCATAAATGACAGGATTGTGAGGAGTGATGGTACAAATGTGCTTTGGTTTCATGAACCTGAAATGTTCGATGCCGTCTCGAGGCTCGAGGTCTATGATAATGAGAAGAAGGTCGATCAGCTGAATGAACTTGAATATATTGACGGTGAGATATGGGCAAATATCTGGCAGACTGATATTATTGCAAGGATCGATCCGGTAAGCGGGAAAGTCAACTCATACATAGATTTGTCTACCTTGTATCCCGAGCCAAAAAGGCGTGAAGTCAATGCTGATGTTCTCAACGGCATGGCATGGGATCAGCAGGGTGGACGGATTTTTGTCACCGGCAAAAGGTGGCCCAAACTCTATGAGATTAGGATTACGGATTAAGCTTTTTCCCGTAAATAATATTTACTGCTGAAGGGATTATACTGAATTCAACCGGTGTATGCCCCAGTGATTCTCCGTCAGCTTCAATATAGAGAAGCGATTCAGATGTGACCTTCAGATTCGTGCTCCTGTATCCGTCAACCTTTGGATGGCTCATGATAGTCCCGTCATAAAGCAGCTGAAGGCTTTTGATAATTTCTATCCTGCCCATTTCCTTAATGACGGTAATGTCAAATAGCCCGTCATCGGGAATTGCATCGGGCGTTTGTCTCATTCCTCCCCCGCAATACCTTCCGTTACCGACATTTATTGAAAACACTTTTGCCGTGCTGGTCCTTCCGTCAATTGTAATTTCGACAGGTGTGTTCCTGTATGAAATGAGGCTGGACAAAAGGTTATAGAAATAGATGGCCTTATTGCTCATTCCCTTGTCTTTCTGCCTGTTTGTCTTTTTGACAACAACCGCCTCAAATCCCAGTCCGGCAATATTTATAAAATAGGTTCTTGTTTTCACCCCGGCGTTAAAATAGTCTATTACCCCTATATCGTGAAGCATCTGTTTACCCTCCCTGATGACCTGCACGGCACCTTCATAGACAAGCGGAATTCCGAACATGCGTCCCCAGTCATTGCCGGTTCCAACAGGGATAATTCCAATGGTGATATCCCTGGGTGAGCAGTGATCCTGCGTAAAGATCCCGTTTATTGCTTCATGCAGGGTTCCGTCGCCGCCTATCGAAATGATCTTCCTGTATCCATTGGCAATCAGATCCCTTGTGAATTCCGTTGCCTGACCTTTTCTCCCGGTGCTTCTCATTTCGAACCGGATATTGTTTCTGTTCAGGATTTCCGATATCCTGTCCCAGTCCTTTCCGCCTTTTCCGTTTCCGGCATTTGGATTGACGATTGCGAACCAGTCCTGATTTATACCATTCTTTTCCATCATTTTGGCAATTTAGACAAATATCTGAAAAAAGAGAGTGTTAACAACATGTTGATAAGGACAAAAGAAATGTTTACAATTACATTATTCCCTTTCCAAGGCTGAAAATTCATTAATCGTAAATTTGAAGCTCTAATAAAATCAGGAATTTCAAAAGGAAATCAATGGGAAGGATCATAGCAATCGCGAATCAGAAGGGTGGGGTTGGGAAAACGACAACGGCAATAAACCTTGCAGCAAGCCTGGCAGCACTTGAGAAAAAGGTGATTATAATTGATGCCGACCCGCAGGCAAATGCCACCTCCGGAATAGGTATTGATTACCGCCAGATAAAATGTACAGTTTATGATTGCCTGATTGACGGGAAGGAGCCTTTGGAAGCCATTCACACAACTGGTGTTGAGAATCTTTCCGTGATGCCTTCCAATATTGACCTTGTCGGAGCTGAAATAGAGATGCTTGACAGGCACGACCGGGAAAAGATAATGAAAGGCATACTCGGCAAGATCGCAGGTAATTTTGATTATGTTATAATTGATTGTTCGCCCTCGCTTGGACTGCTGACCGTAAATGCTCTCACGGCAGCAAATTCGGTGATTATACCTGTCCAGTGCGAATACTTTGCCCTCGAAGGGCTTGGAAAGCTTCTGAATACCATAAAGATAATCCAGAACAACCTGAATCCTGACCTTGAGATTGAAGGATTCCTGCTTACAATGTACGATTCCAGATTAAGGCTCTCGAACCAGGTCGCAGAAGAGGTTAATAAGCATTTCCAGCAGATGGTCTTCAAAACGATCATTCAAAGGAATGTTAAGCTTTCGGAGGCTCCCAGCTTCGGGCAGCCGGCAATACTTTACGATGCCGATTCAAGGGGAACCGTAAACTACCTTAATCTGGCCAAGGAACTTATCGAGAAGCGTGATCACGCTGGAAAATAAACTGAAACCGGAATTCCATGACAAAAAAGAACGCATTAGGAAGAGGGCTGGGAGCTTTGATCGATGGTGTTGAGAAAGAGGTACTTGAGAGGAAAGTGGAACCCAATATGGATATCCCGCTCGATTCCATCGACGGCAATCCTTTTCAGCCAAGGAGCCATTTTGATGAACAGTCGCTCGAGGAATTAGCAACATCCATAAAAAAGCTTGGCATTGTCCAACCGCTTACCGTAAGAGAGACAGGTAACGGAAGGTATCAGCTGATTGCCGGAGAAAGACGGCTCAGGGCTGCCCGTCTGGCCGGACTGACCCAGATTCCGGCCTACATCAGGACAGCCGATGACCAGGCAATGCTCGAGCTTGCGCTTGTTGAAAATATCCAGCGGGAGGACCTCGATGCCGTGGAAGTGGCTATCAGTTTCCAGAGGCTTATCGAGGAATGTAAACTGACACAGGAACAACTCAGCGACAGGGTTGGAAAACAGCGCTCCACAATCGCCAACTATCTCCGCCTTCTGCGCCTTCCCGCCGAAATACAGCTGGGTATCAGGCATAAACATGTAATGATGGGCCACGCCAGGACCCTTGTAAATATCGAAAACCCAAAGACCCAGATGGAGGTTTATTACCGGATTATCGATGGGGACCTTTCAGTGAGGCAGGTCGAGGAACTTGTAAGAACGCTCCAGACTGAAAAGATCAAGGACCCGGCAAAGCGTGAAAGGAGAAAGAAGCTCAATGAAGATTTCCGGCAGCTCTCCGAGCACCTAAACAGGATTTTCTCAACAAGGATCAATTTCAGGATAAATGAGCAGGGCAAAGGAAAAATAGTGATCCCATTCGAGAATCCCGAAGAGATGGAGCGCATTTTGGGACTCTTTGACCGTCTTAACTACTGAAAATAATTATATTTGTCGCACCGGTCAGGCCTGAGGGCGTAAAAATTCCGGAATTTACTGAGTTTGAGAAGAGTTCAAAAAATAATAATTGTTCTCATCACGTTATTTTTTTGTCTGTCGGCTGATTTGGCCGCTCAGGACACAATCGCTGTAGGCAGGCAGGTGAAAAGAGCTTTCAGCCCCGAACCCCTGAAAGCGACAATGCTGGCAGTGGCATTTCCTGGCCTGGGTCAGGTTTACAACAGGAAATACTGGAAGATACCTTTTGTTTATGCGGGTTTTGGAGGTCTTGCATACAGTGTGGGCTTCAACTCTTCAAAATATAATGAAATGATGAAAGCATATCAGGATTTTACCGACAAGATACCTGAAACCGCCAGCTATATAGAACTGATAAAGGGAGCGGAACCTTCTGAATACGACCCGGTTCTGTTTCCCGAAACTTATAATCCGTCAACCAGGTCGTGGGTGGAGGACAATCTTCTTAAAGCGGTCGATTATTATAAGAAATACCGCGATCTTACCTATATCGGTATAGCGGCATGGTACCTGATAACAGTTCTCGATGCAAATGTTGATGCGAGCCTTGCAAATTTTGATGTCACTGATAATCTTGATCTCGAAGTTTCTCCCTTGCAGCTGCCTGTACCGGGAGTAATCGGACCAGGATTAAATATCCGCCTTGTTTTCACGTTTTAAATGAATATGCTAAAAATGAGATTAAAGAGATTCCTGATAACAGTTGCTTTTACGGTTCTGATGCTGAATGCATCGGCTGTCAACGATACGATCATCCTCAACTCCGAGATATATTCAGAAAAGATTTCCGACGATCTCGACAGCCTGGTAAACAGCTGGTACGTCAGGATGGCAATGAAAAACCCTGATGATTTCATGAGTGATTCTGTCGGGATTGAGTATTCGGACTCACTCTATAAACAAAGGATCACCAAAATAAACTCAATAATAAAGCTTCCTTACAACAGCATAATAAGGAACCATATTCACGTCTATACGGTTAAGCAGAGAAAACAGTTCAGTGCGGTGCTGGGGCTGACGAATTACTATTTCCCGATGATAGAGGATATTTTCGACTCCTACGGCCTGCCTACAGAGCTTAAATACATGGCTGTAATAGAGTCGGCCCTGAATGCCAATGCCGTATCGCGGGCTGGAGCAACCGGCCTGTGGCAGTTCATGTTCAGTACGGGCCGGATGTACGGCCTTAATATCAATTCGCTTGTTGACGACCGCAGAGATCCGGTCAAAGCCACCCATGCAGCAGCAAAATACATTAAGGACCTTTATAAGATATATAATGACTGGATCCTTGTGATTGCTGCATATAACTGCGGCCCCGGAAATGTTAACAAAGCAATAAGGAGGTCGGGAAACAAAAAGGACTACTGGCAGATCTATTACAGGCTGCCGCGTGAAACCAGGGGATATATTCCTCAGTATGTCGCTGCCACATATGCAGTGAACTATTATGAGGAACACAGGATAAGGCCTCTTCCGCTTAATATCCCTGTTTCGACCGACACCATTATGGTGAACAAGGATATTCACCTCAATCAGATATCCGAAGTAATGGGTATTCCGCTTGGAGAACTGAAAGCTTTGAATCCGCAATACAGGTCAGGGCTTGTTCCCGGTTCTGCCAAACCTCTTTCTCTTACACTCCCGGTAAGCCACCTCGGCGATTTCATTGACCTTAACGATACAATAAGGAATTATAAGCCGGATGTATATCTGTCGAGGATAAACCTGACAGGCGATCCTTCCCGTTCAACCTATATGCCAGTCGATGTAAAGGGAAAAACCAGATTGCTTTATACCGTCAGGGAGGGCGATAACCTTGGCTACATTTCGGAATGGTACCGGGTGGGTCTGTCAGATCTCAGATACTGGAACAATATCAGCAAAAATACAATCAGGGTCGGACAGAAGCTTGCTATTTATGTTGATCCTTCAAAATCAGATTATTACTCAAAGGTCAATACGATGACTTTTGCGGATAAACAGCAAATGATCGGGAAAACTGCGCCTTCAAACCCTGTTGCAACCTCCTTTATGTCAGTGCCGGACGGGGAATATGTAACCTATACCGTGCGGAATGGAGACACTATCTGGAATATTGTAAAGATGTTTGATAATGTCAGCACCACCGATGTCCTTACATTAAACAGCATAAGCGATCCGGCCAAGATCAAGGTTGGGCAGATACTAAAAATTAAGAAGAAGAGCTGAGCTCATTCCGGAAATGCGCCCCTTCAGGTCATTTTTGCTATTACTGATCGTTCTGATCTGTTTTACAGGACTTTCCTATATTGTTCCATGGGATCTGAACCTTCCGTCAGCGGAAAACCTGATACCTGAAAAGCTTATAAGCCCGTTGACAGGTAGAGTTCCTGAAAAAAGCGCCCCGGAGGATTCAATTGCAGCCGATACAATAGACCGGTCGCTCACTCCGCCGGTCATTCCCGCCGATTCGGCCGCTACCGATACAATAGCCATTCCGCCAGATCCGATTGAAGTTTTCCTCGATTCACTGGAGTTCTCCGAAGGACAGGTAAGAATCCTTTATTATGGTGATTCCCAGATTGAATATGACCGTGTCACTTCTTACCTCCGGCGGAATCTGAGAAGAGGTCACGGGGGTACGGGCCCCGGATTGCTTCTTCCCGTGATGCCGGTTACTTACACAAGATCGTTCTATGTAAGGGCTTCTCCCAACTGGAAAAGATACAATTATCTCTCGTACAGGAACGGGGTGATAAAACACAACGATCTGGGACCCTTTATGGCTTTCTGCCGCTATTTGCCCGACGGGCAGATCGCATCAGGAAAGGTCAGGTCGTGGATAAGGATTGTCCCTTCGGTCCTTGCGGATGAGTCCGAATCGAAATTTGAATTCCTGAGGATCTTTTACAGGAACACCCTCGGTGATGTCAGGATAGATGTCAAAGCCGGCAGCAATCCGGTAATAACAGATACTCTGCGGATTAGCGACAGAATTACTGAGTTTGAGTGTCCGCTCCTTAACGCCAGGAATATCCTGATCGATTTTTCGGGCAACACAAGTCCCGACATTTATGGAATAAGCATTGAAAGTAAGACCGGTGTGATTGTCGACAATATCCCACAACGGGGAAGCGCAGGACTTGAGTTCACAATGGTTGACAAGGAAAACCTCAGGGATTCCTACAACCTTGTGAAACCTGATCTGGTGATAATGCATTACGGACTTAATCTGGCGACTAATATCAGGAATGATTATTCCTATTACGAAAAAGGACTTGCGCGGCAGCTTAACCTGCTGAAGGAGATCTCGCCTGGTACCGGACTGATTGTTGTAGGACTAACTGATATGGCATATCAGGATGGAAATGTCATCAAGCCATACCCGAACATATCCAGGATCATCAAAGCACAGAGGAACGCCTCTACCGGATCAGGAGCCATTTTCTGGGATGCCCGTTCAGCGATGGGCGGCAGATCATCGATAATAAAGTGGCTCGGAATGGATCCGCCGCTTGCCAAGAAGGATTATGTCCATCTTACCGATCAGGGAGCTGATACCCTGGCGAGGCTTATGATATCAGAGCTTTTTACCGTAAAGGAACCCGATCCATTCATCATCGTACCACCGGCAGTTCTCATCGACACAGCCGCGCTCGCAAAGGCTGAAGATAGTTCACCTGCAGTAAATGCAGACGGGAAAGAGAGCTATTTGAACACCCTGATTTCCACAATCCTCAGCTATGACCCCGGAAAGCCTTTCATATTCTCAACTCCGGCTTTCTGGATATTCTTCCTCCTGGTCCTCGGGGGATTCAGCCTGGTCTATAAGAAATTGTTTATGAGGAACTTTTACCTCCTTCTCGTAAGCCTTTTCTTTTACTACAAAACAGGAGGATTGTTTCTTTTTCTGCTGATCTTCGTGACGCTTATCGATTTCACATGCGGACTCCTGATCCATAATTCAAAAACCAGGTTAAGGAAAAGGCTCTTTCTTATCTTAAGCATTATCTCAAATATCGGAATTCTGGCTTATTTCAAGTACACAGGCTTCTTTATCGAAACAATAAACAGTATTCTGGGGACCGATATCATTGTAAAGGATTTCCTTGGGGCGTTTTCAAACAGATTGCTCGGCACCAGCTTCAATGTGAGCAATATAGTTCTGCCCGTCGGGATCTCATTCTTTACATTCCAGTCGCTGAGCTACACTTTTGACATGTACAGGCAGAAACTTAAGCCGGTGAGGAATGTTTTTGATTTCGGGTTTTATGTCTCATTCTTCCCCCAGCTTGTAGCCGGACCCATTGTAAGGGCTTCGGAGTTCATTCCACAGCTTTACAGGGATTACAGTCTTTCGAAGCGGGAGTTCAGTCATGCCGTATTCCTGATAATGAAGGGATTGATAAAAAAGATTATAATTTCCGACTTTATTGCGGTCAATTTTATCGACGGGGTATTTGATCTTCCCACTGCCCATTCGGGATTTGAGAACCTGATGGCTGTTTATGGGTATGGGCTGCAGATCTACTGTGATTTCTCGGGGTATACCGATATTGCAATCGGACTGGCTCTGATAATGGGTTTCAGACTGCCGTTCAATTTCAATTCGCCATACAAAGCCACGAATATTTCCGATTTCTGGAAAAGATGGCATATATCACTTTCGAGGTGGCTGAAGGATTATCTGTATATCCCGCTCGGGGGAAACCGGAAAGGCCGATTCCGGACTGTCGTCAACCTGATGATAACCATGCTGATAGGAGGGCTATGGCATGGCGCCGATCTGAGATTCATCATATGGGGCGGATTTCACGGACTGGGGCTGGCCGTCGATAAAATAAAGGTTTTCATATTCGGTGAGAGGACCCGGGCAAGCAGATTATCAAGGGCATTTTCAGTCTTTCTGACATTTCAGTTCGTAAGCTTCTGCTGGATCTTTTTCAGGGCTCAGGATATGCACACTTCAGGACTGATCCTGAGGCAGATATTCCAGGATTTCCTCCCCGGATCATTCGGTTCACTGTTCAGGGTGTACAGCGGGGTCTTTGCCCTGATGGCTGCAGGATACATTATACATTTTCTTCCGGAGAAGTTCAAAGAGTATTACCGGGGATTATTTATTAAGATCCCTCTCGCGTTACAGATACTGGTGGTGTTGATGGCGGGCTTCCTTCTCTTTCAGATGCGCAGCGCCGAGGTGATGCCGTTTATTTATTTCCGGTTTTGATTGTTGATTTTTTATGATTGTAGAGACAGGTCTCAGACCTGTCTCTACAATCATCCATTTTACAGATATATATCCCTGATTTCGGTTCCCCCCGTAAATGGGGCAATCGCCCTGTTATATATCCCCTGAACATACGCTATTGCCATTCCGTAGTTTGTTACCGGGATCCCTGCTTTAATTGCAGGCCGGAGCCTGTTATGAAGCTGCTTGCGGGTTATCATACATCCGCCGCACTGTATCAGAAGGGAGTAGTCGGTGATGGGGCGGGGAAGAATGTCGAGCCCGGCAACCACATCATATTCAATTTTCTTACCTGTGAAATTACTGATCCATCTCGGGATCTTTGTTCTGCCGATATCATCGCAAGCCACATGGTGGGTGCATGATTCGAGGAGCAGGACCCGGTCACCGTCCTTTAAATCTGATATTTTAGGAGTTCCCTTCAGATAATTGCCGAAATCGCCCTTGAACCTTGCAAGCAATATGCTGAAGCTTGTAAGAGGAATTTCGGGCGGGATCGAGGCATCAGCCTTGATGAAGACCTGTGAATCGGTAATTGCCAGTGCCGGCTTAATGGCTGTCTTTTTCAGGAAGGCATCAACTTCGCGTTCCTTTAATACTATTGCTACAGCATCATTGTCGAGGATATCCCTTATGGCCTGAACCTGTGGAAGGATGAGCCTTCCGGCAGGGGCCTCGACATCGATCGGTGTTATTAAAATAACAATCTCTCCATGATTTATCAGGTCGCCAAGAAGGGTGGGGGTTTTGTATGAATGCTCGGGAATAGTCTCCCTTATAAGCTTTATAAGACCTTCGTAATTGCGTTTGTCGGCAGAAGAAAACTCAACAAGGTCAGCACCCGTATTGAATTTAATTCTCTCCCTGAACTCAGCCGACGGTTTAGCGAGGTCCGACTTGGTATGGACGATAATAAAAGGCAGATCCAAATCCCTGAATTTGCTGATCAGGTCATTTTCAAATTCACCCCATGAATTACCAGTGACCACAAGCAGTGCAAGGTCGATGATATCAAGAGTTCTTAAAGTCCGGTCGATTCTCTTTTCCCCGAGTTCACCCGAATCGTCGATCCCGGCTGTGTCAACCAGTATTACGGGTCCGAAGCCGGTTATCTCGAATGATTTTTTCACCGGATCGGTGGTTGTCCCGGCCTGTTCCGATACAATTGCAACATCCTGTCCGGCAAGGCAGTTTATAAGACTGCTCTTTCCGTTGTTACGGCGGCCATAGATGCCTATATGTGGTTTAGCGTCCCTGCCTTTTGACATACCTCTGATTTTAAAGCAAAATTAGTGATAAATGGGATTGGAATTTCGGTAAGTAGGGAAGAAACCTGGTTCGGTGCACAGATTGTACTTACATTGTTTTAATTGAAAAGCCCCTGAGCTGATTTCCCGGGACATGTAATAAGTAATTATTACAATAATATTTGCCGGCTTAATTTATTTCCCGGAGGTTTAAACATTATTATTACTTATTATTAATAAGGTCAGATACAGCCTGAACAAATTCTTTGTGAATTAACGGCTTCTGAAAGACCAGATCAGCTCCCAGGTATTTTGCACTGGTGAGATATCCCTCATAATTAAATCTTCCGCCACCGGATATTGCTATGATTTTTAATTCAGGTTTCTTTCTTCTCAGGTGGAATATCAGTTCCATACCTTCTTTTTCAGGCATCACAATATCAGTTATCAAAAGATCCGGAGGAGAGGCTTCGATCTTGTCCAAACCTTCACTGCCGTTACAGGCTATATCTACTTCGTATCCCTCTCTTTCAAGCATCTTTTTAAGCATTGTCAGTATTGAAGGATCATCATCTATTACTAAAATTTTCGCCATGGCTAAAGTTGATTATTTATTATCCAGCACTTTTCTTATAACCTTACTGAACTCGCTCATTTTGATAGGTTTCAGGATAATTTCATAAGAATTGTCTTTTGACCTTGCAACATCAGATAATTTGTCGATGTAGCCTGTTATTATAATGACTTTCAAGGCGGGATTTATCTTCTTCATTTTTTCAGCAAGTTCAGATCCAAGCATTTTTGGCATAGTCTGATCTGTCACGAGTAATGAATATTTCCCTGGATTTTTTTTAAACTCCTCAAAAGCTTCACTGCTATTGGTCTTAGTGGTGACTTTATATCCGAGGTTTTCCAGCATCTTTTTACCCATAAAAGTTATGTCAAGTTCATCATCGACAAACAGGATGTGTTCGACTCCTCTTGGAAGCTGATCTAAAGATTTTATTTCATTTACGGGACCTGTAATGTTGTATGGAAGATAAACTGTGAATAATGTACCCTTGCCCAGAGTGCTATCCACAGTTATTGCACCATTATAATTGGTTACTATACCATGCACTACTGAAAGACCCAGGCCTGTTCCTGAACCCACTTCTTTTCTTGTAAAAAATGGTTCAAAGATCCTTTCCTTTGTTCTTCTGTCCATTCCATGACCAGTATCTGAAAGCCTGATTCTGATATAAATGCCAATCTTAAGATTATTAATCTTCCTGGCTGTTTTCTGATCAATCATTACGCTATCGACCTTTATGTCAAGGATGCCTCCCGAATTTTTCATTGCATGGATGGCATTTGTACATAAATTCATTATAATCTGGTGAATATGAACCGGATCTGCAAGAATTATTCCTATTCCAGAATCAAAACTTTTACTTATCTCAATTCCACGCGGGAGGGATGCCTTGATCAGGTTTACTACTTCGGACACTATCTGGATCAGTTTGACAGGCTTCCTCTCCACATTCACTTCCCGGCTGAATGTAAGGATTTGCTGAACCAGGTCTTTTCCTCTTAAAGCTGCATTATTTATCTGTTCAATATCGAACCGCAGTGTGCTTTCCTCCGGAAGTTCTTCCAGGGCCATATCTGTGTATCCCAGGATCGGCGTCAGGATATTGTTAAAGTCATGAGCTATACCCCCTGCAAGCGTTCCGATCGTCTCAATTTTTTTGAGCTGAAAAAGCTGAGTTTCCAGTTCGCTTCTCTCCCTATCGAGTCTTATGCGAACCTCCATTTCTTTCTTCAGTTTTAAATTGGTATTTGTCAGTTGCCGGGTCCTTTCAATTACTCTTTTTTCAAGGGTGCTGTTAATTGCTTTGACTTTTTCCTGTTCCAGGTCCAGGAGTTTTCTCATATAAAAATCCCGCCTTGCGGATAGTTCCAGGGAATACCCTATGAGCATCCCGATAATATTTGAACTGATAAAAAAGAAATTGTTATTGACCAGTATCGTGAAAGGGGTGTCAGAGATCCAGATAGCTGATATCTCGTAGGCAATTACAATCAGCCAGCCCGCGAACGACGCATAAAGAAACCGCGCTTTAGCAAATGTATATCCAAAAATGAAGATCAGTATAAGGCCGGCATAATATGAATAGTTAGATATCCTTGCACCAAGTATTATCATTACTATAATTCCGATTCCGGTAACTAACATGATGCATGTAATCAATAATTGCATATATTTCCTGAACGTTCTTAAATATGAAAAGGCAAATACTGATAACATAACGGGAAATATAACAGCGAATCTTATAAACCAGAATATTTCTTTCAATTCAGGTACCGTTGCTGCATCAAGAAGTGCAAACCCGCCATAAAAGATCATCGCCAGTATCAATGAAACCCTGAACGGATTCAAGGACTTAACAAAGTAGTCATTAAGGAATTCAGGTTCATAATTCGACAAGTATCCTGTAAATGAAAGGGTTAATTTGTTGAAAGTCATTGATTCCGAGGTCTCAGGGTTCAACCCCAGGAAGTTAATCTTCATATTTTTGAGAATATTCATTATTGCAGGTCAATCGATTTTATAGTAAACGTAAGCGGGGGGCAATAGATTTTATATATTCTCTTTTAAAATCACCGGATTAGGGTAATTTTCTTTTTCCTGATAAGCAGCGATTTGAATTAAGCCCGATTTTGTATTGGGAAATGCAATTATCAATGGCTCAGGACAAAAGTACTTTTGCTCAGGTTACAGATTTTTACCTGGCAGAGGATTTAACTGAATTGTTTGCAGGCAGGAAGGCAAAAAGCGTGTTAATTGCTTTACCTGTTTGAATCAGAAACTGTGTATGTGTTTTGAAAGGAGAAATTATGAACAGGAAGACAAGGTTTATTTTCAGCTTCCAAGAATTTTAAGGAAAAGATTTACCTCGAGGGCTTCTGCATCAATAAAGACTTTCCCGTTTTGGAGGCCTGCCTCTTCTGCAATCTTTAACAGATCCTCTCTGCTTCTGTAGTTAAGGTACCATTCAGATACTTTCTCCATAAGGTTTTTTGATGGATTTTCAGTGCTGAAATTGCCAATTACAAGCTCACCTCCTTCTGCAATGTAATTGATGTATTTTTTTACCAGGTAAACAAAGTGCTTCTCCCTGAAATAATCAAATAATCCGGCACTCCAGATAAGATCGTACCTCTGATAAGGCTCAAACCTTAAAACATTGACCTTGTAATAGGAAATAAGTTTTTCAAATTTTTTGTTCTTATGTGACGAATAATCAATAGCATTCTGGTCAAAATCCACCAGGTCAAACCTGATATCGTTTCCGGAGTATATTTTTAGAAATTCATTTACATCTGTTGCCGGTCCGGAACCGAGTATCAGGACCTTTTTTTCACCATGTTTTTTATAAGCAAGATTTATGCATTGATTAAGGAAATAATCTTTACGGTTTCTCACAGCCCTTGTTCCGGCCTGATTCTGAAAAAAAATATCCCAGTTACGGTATTTTTTGTCTCCATTAACATGGCAGGAATAAATATTATCGATTAAGTAAAAATCTCCTGGATACCCAAATGGTTTTGTGTAACACCGGCCAGCCAGAGTATTGACGTTAAGGATTGGGTTTATTACTTCCCTGAACTCATGCAGATGTTTTGGATCCAAAGTATTGACAATGAAAGTAAATTCTTCATAATCACGAAGTTCAGGACCACCGTTTTTGACTAAATATGAAAGGAATAATTTCTTATTAATATCAAATGCACAATCTGACCTGGAAGTTACGTTAAACATTATCTATTATCAGGTTAAAAAAACACACTTTTGATCCCCTTGAGTTTAAGAATTCTCCACTTATTGAACAAACATAATTTATATTTTTTATATTGACGGTCTCAGACGCAATTTTTTATTCCTGAATTTTGGAATTGCACACCGGAAGTCATTTTGAATAGTGTGAGAAAGCTCAGTCACCCAGTGATAACTTTTCCCCGGGTTCTCCCGAATAGTCGATCGCGGCCTGCTGCAGATTGGG
>CAVOKP010000005.1:0-167308 GCA_963696535.1 uncultured Bacteroidales bacterium | reverse complement strand
TCGCCATATGCAGAATCAAAAATAAGTTTTACAAAACCATCTCTCGATCCTGATGCGCTGGCTTTTCCGGAGGCAGTAAATGGAAACTTGCCAACTTTTATGTCATACCCTGCGGCCCTGGCTGCAGCTTCGGTCATTCCGCACGAGGCGATCTCGGGAGTGGTGTAAATACAGGAAGGAATATTTGAATAATCAACCGGTTCCGGATCAAGCCCGGCAATCTTTTCGACACACGCAATACCCTCAGCCGATGCAACATGGGCAAGGGCGGGACCATGAACGATATCCCCTATTGCAAAGATCCCCGGAACGTTTGTTCTGTAATAATCATCAACGACTATTTTACCCTTTTCTGTTTTAACTCCGGCCTCCTCCAGTCCTATCCCTTCCAGATTTGTTTCAACGCCGACTGCCGAGAATACGATATCTGCTTCCACCTCCTCATAGCCCTTGGGAGTCTTTATCCTGACGACGCACTTATCACCAGAGGTATCTGCAGTCTCAACTGATGAATCGGTAAGCACTCTCATTTTCATTTTCCTGAATGACCTCTCCAGCTGTTTGGACACTTCTTCATCTTCATTCGGAACTATTCTCGGAAGAAATTCCACCAGGGTTACATTTGTGCCAAGTGTCTGGTAGAAGCAGGCGAATTCGCTTCCGATTGCCCCTGATCCGACCACAAGCATCGATTCAGGCTGCTTCTCCAGGCTCATTGCCTCCCTGTATCCGATAATTTTTTTCCCGTCCTGCTTAAGGCCAGGCAGTTCCTTCGACCGTGCGCCTGTTGCCAAAATAATATTACTTGCGGTGATAGTCTTTTTCTCTCCTTCCTGGTTTCTCACTTCAACCGTATTGTTTTTCCCGGCTATTCCAAATCCTTCCACCAGTTCAATATTGTTTTTCTTGAAGAGAAACCGCACACCCTTGCTCATACCTTCAGCGACACCCCTGCTCCGCGAAATTATCGCCCCGAAGTCGGGCTTAACCTCCCCCTCGATTCTTATGCCGTACTCTGAAGCATGATTCATATAATCAAGTACCTGGGCGCTCTTTAGAAGCGACTTTGTGGGTATGCAGCCCCAATTGAGGCAGATCCCGCCGATTTCGGCCCTTTCAACTACGGCGACTTTCATCTTTAGCTGCGATGCCCTGATGGCTGCAACATAACCGCCAGGTCCGCTTCCGATAACTATAAGGTCATAATCCATATCAGTATTGTTTCAATGTTTGAATTTTGTTTTCAGATCTTTTCACAGTTCCGGTAACCATTTCTGTAATTTTAGCAATAATCCAGATTATTACAAGCGTGAAAATAATAGTCGCGCCAACAGGGATTCCGGCAAAGTATGAGATAGCGTATCCGGCGGAAGTGCCTGTGAATGCTGCAGCTATCGACCATGCTACGATCCTTGAATAGACTTTCGTGAAGATCATTGCAATATTCGGAGGAATCGTCAGGAGTGAGATCACCAGCACCACTCCGGCCATCCTGATGTTCAATACTATTGTAAGGGCTACAAGTGAGGTTGTGATGTACTTGAAAACGTTTACATATGGTGAGTAAGTCCTGGCAAACTGCTCATCGAACGAAATATAGAGGATGGTCCTGTAAAATACGGTGAAATAAATTATAAGTATGGCTGACATAATTCCAAGGGCAATTATATCCCCGTATGTCACAGTCAGAATGCTCCCGAAAAGGTAGCTTATAAGGTTGGGAGTATAGCCCGGGGTCAGATAGATAAAAATTATCCCCGTGGCCATCCCCAGGGCCCAAAGAATCCCAATTGCAGAGTCCTCCCTTATCTTTTGCCTCACTGACAAATATTCAATCCCAAGGGCGGAAAGAATACTGAAGATTGCAGCGCCCAAAACCGGATTTATCCCGATAAAATAGCCGATCCCAATTCCACCAAACGATGCATGGGTGATTCCTCCGCTGAGAAAAACCATTTTCCTTGAAACAATATATGTACCTGCCAATCCGGCCGTTATGCTGGCAAAGAGAGCTCCGAGAAGACCCTTGATTATAAACTCATATTGAAATATACTTCCTTCCACGAATCAGTGTTTTTTAAGCACGGTATGCGGTACCTCGCCATGGGTGATCAGCTGGATGGGACAGCCGTACGCAAGAAGATCCTCATTTGATATCTCCGATGAAGGATGATAATGAAGATGCCTGTTTACGCAGGCAAATGATTTTATATGTGCCGAAATTGTTCCGATATCATGTGAAACCATGAGTATTGCCATCCGCTTGTTAAGCAGCCTCAGCTTTTCATAAAAGTCATTTTCGAAGTTCGTATCGACAAAATTTCCGGGTTCGTCAAGAAGCAGGAGCTTCGGATCACCGATTACAGCCCTGCCGAGATACACTCTCTGAAGCTGGCCGCCCGAGAGCTCGCTTAATGAGGAGCCGGACAGTTCATCAAGACCAAGCTCTTCAATTACCTGCCTCGCTCTTTTCCTGTCGGGTGAAGACATGAACGATGCCACTCCCTTATGCATCATCAACCCTGAAAGTATTACATCCATTACGGTTACCGGGAAATTATTGTCGCCCGTTGAGATCTGCGGAAGATACCCTATCTTGCTTCTCTCCAGCAGCCCGGGATTGATTATGACCCTGCCGCTGACCGGTTTGACAAGCCCGAGGATTACCTTAAGCAGGGTTGTCTTTCCTCCGCCGTTGGGTCCGATAACGCCTATGAAATCATTTTCAAATACCGCCAGGTCGGCATCCTGAAGCGCAATATGGTCCCCGTAGGAAACAGATACTGACGACATTTCAAGAAGAGTGGCTGGCATATTCAGGGCTAATTAGGATTTTCACCGGAACCTTCTCTTAAAATCCGGATGATCTCAGTAGTTGATGCGAGCCAGTCTTCCGAAAGAGGATCAATGACTATCACCCTGGCTCCGGCTTCATCTGCTATGGCCCTTGCATTCCTTGTGTCATATTCCCTCTGAACCATAATGACCTTATGGTTATCTGCCTTTGCCAGGTCGATAAGTTCCCGGAGCCTGGAAGGTGAAGGCTCCTTCCCATCCTTCTCAATGGCAATCTCCTTCAGGCCGTAATCCCTGGCAAGGTATCCAAGGTTCGGATGATAGATCAAAAAAGATTTGCCGGCCGATGAAGAAGAAAGCTCTTTTGCCAGCGAATCAACCTCCCCTATTTTCCCGGCAAGGATCTTAAAGTTCTCAATGTATTCCCCTTTGTTTTCCGGATCAAGGTCAATCAGAAAATCCCTTACCGAAGCCGCCATCTTCATTGCACACCTCGGGGAAACCCAGTAGTGGGGATCAGCGGTTTCAATATGATTGCCATCGTGATGATCCTCAGGAGTAATGGGATCGATGGTGTCACCGAGAGATAGTTTTTTCATTCTCCGGTTCATTTCATAGAATCTGTCGAGCCATGTCAGCTCAAAACCGAGGTACCCATTGCTGATATATGCAACCGAATGTCTCAATTTACTGAGTTGATCTGGGTAGGGCTCATAGATATGAGGGTTTGCTCCTGCCGGAACCATAACATTCACCGAGAACTTTTCACCGGCTATCCCCTCCACAAAATACCTGAAAGGAGCGATGCTGACCGAAATAATCCTTTCAGAGGGTTCATTCCGTCTTCCGCACGATACAATCAGAACAATGATAATAAGGCTTGCTGCTCTTTTCATCATAATATAATCTTGACTTTAATGGTATGATGGAACCGTACATGATTGGAAATTATATTCATTAAGTGTTTGCGCTTGACATCAATCATGTGGGTTTCATCAGGCATTTTTTCAGTCAGGTACAAAAATAACACATAACGCAAGAAAAGGTTTATGTATTGGAAATAAATTAATATGCTTATTTTTGGCTGGAACAAAAGCAAAACCTGTCTGTTGTCAGTAATACAATAATACTATGAAACAAGATTCCAGAATTTTCATACTGGGTGTTATAGTCATGTTTATGGCTTCATTACCTGTGATGGGACAATACCGGGATCATGCAGCGATTTCCCGGAAAGCTGCGGAACTTGCAAGGCAATATCCCGATCTGTGCTCGGTAAAGTCGCTTGTTAAAACTGCAGGCGGAAAGGAAATCTGGCTGATAACCATTGGCACGGGAAACAGGGACAGCAAGCCCGGAGTTGCTATTGCCGGAGGCATTGACGGGAGGTATATCCTCGGAAGGGAAATTACCCTCGGGTTTGCAGAGAACATTCTCAAAAGCTCAGCTGAAAGCGATATCAGGGAACTCCTGGGCAAGATCACGTTTTATGTATTCCCCGACGTGAGTCCTGATGCGTCGGACCAGTTCTTTTCAGGTCTGAAATATGAAAGGAGTATCAATTCAAGGACAACCGACGACGACAGGGATTTCCTGTTTGATGAGGATCCCTGCGAAGACCTGAACAAGGATGGGATCATTTCCCTAATTCGCGTCAAGGACCCTGCCGGCAATTACATTGAAAGCAATGAAGATAAGAGGATAATGATCCCTGCTGACATTTCAAAGGGTCAGACGGGAAATTACCTTGTTTACAGTGAGGGAACCGACAATGACAAGGATGGCAGGTTCAATGAGGATGGAGCCGGAGGAGTCAGTTTCAACCGGAATCTTACGTACAACTATGAGGAGTTTGGTCCAAATTCCGGACTATACCCCGTTTCAGAGCCTGAAACCAGAGCTGTTGTGGATTTCCTTTATGACAGATTCAATATTTTCGCGGTATTTGCCTTTGGTCCCCAGGACAACCTCGGACAGCCTATGAAAGCGTCTGAACGGCAGGGCGCTGCTCAGGGACAGTCGCAGAATCAACCCGCGGATCAGGGCATGATGCGCAGGGAAAACAGAAAAATCACATCGATTCAGAAGACTGATGAAATTGTAAATAAGCTTGTTTCCGATAAATATCACGAAATGACAGGACTCAAGGGAGCTCCCCCGGTTGTTTCGGAGCCGGGGAACTTTATGGAATGGGCATATTTTCACTATGGGAGATATAGTTTCAGCTCACCCGGATGGTGGCTTTCTGCAGACAAGGGAAAAAGTGCCGAGGCTTCATACCTCAATTTTGCCGACAAGGCCGGCATTAAGGATGCATTTATTCCATGGACCCCCGTTACCCATCCCGACTTTCCCGGTAAAGCGGTTGAAGCGGGCGGGATAAAACCGTTTTCATTGATAGTTCCTCCTCCAGACTCTCTGGCAAATCTTATTTCCTCGCATTTCAAGTTCATAACAGCTGTTTCAGCGATGCATCCGGAACTTGAATTCCTTGATGTAAAGACTGAAGATGAGGGAGAAAATATTTTCAGACTGACGCTTAAGGTTCACAACAAAGGCATTATGGCAACAAATACCGAAGCCGGAGAACCAAATATCTGGACAAGGATTATGAGACTGGTGATGGAGCCTTCCGCAGGACAAACCATTCTCAGCGGATCAAGGGTTCAGAGGATCCAGAGGCTTCAGGGGGATGAAACGGCTGAATTCAGCTGGCTCATTTCAGGCAAAGGGAAAGTTGGCATATCTGCCGGATCAGCAAATGTCGGACAGGTAAATACTTCAATAGTATTGAATTGATTAAATGAATCTTAATGCCTTATCGCTTTAACGCCTTTGTGGCAAAAGAATTTGCTAAAAAGACACTAAGATTTACATAGAAAAATTTAAAATAATATCAAAAACATTTCAATATGAAAAAATACTCCATCTTAATATTTTTCTTGATTAGTTTATTGATCTCCCTTCCTGTTCAATCACAGAATGCCGAATTATTCTTCAGGGCTGCGGGATCGCCTTCAAATCCTAAAGTACAGGTTTCGTGGAATAAATACTACACCTATGAGGGCATTGCTGACATATGCAGGAAGCTTGCAACAGAGTATCCCGGTCTTGTAACAATGGAATCGGCCGGTAAGTCATTCCAGGGACGGGACATTATTGCCCTTACAATCACCGATAAAAATAGTGGCGAACCCGGCCACAAACCGGGCTATTACATCGACGGCAATATTCATTCGAACGAGATTCAGGGAACCGAAATGGCCCTCTACACTGCATGGTATCTTTGTGAAATGTCGGGGGAAAACAAATTCATAGGTGAGCTCCTCAGGGACAAGACCTTTTACATTTTACCCACAATTAATCCTGACGCGCGCCAGTATTTTATGGATGAGCCGAATACGGCCAGTTCGCCAAGGTCGGGTCTTGTTCCGATGGATAATGACAGGGATGGACTGTACGATGAGGATAAATACGACGACATGAACAACGACGGCATAATAAGCATGATGCGCAGGAAAAGCCCTTACGGCACCTATAACGCTGATCCTAAAGATCCCCGCCGGATGCTCAGGGTGGCTCCCGGAGAAAAAGGGGAATATGAGATGCTCGGACAGGAGGGTATCGACAATGACGGAGACGGCCAGGTAAATGAGGATGGTATCGGCGGGTATGATCCAAACAGGGATTACGGCTTTAACTGGGAACCGGCATATGTCCAGCAGGGTGCAGGGAAATACCCGTTCTCATTCCCTGAGAATCAGGCAGTCAGGGACTTCGGCTTCAGCCACCGGAATATAACAGGATCACAGTCGTTCCATAACTCCGGTGGACTTATCCTCAGGGGTCCGTCAATCCAGGGCGGGGGAGCTGAAGTATACAGCAGGGTTGATGAAGCGGTCATCAATTCAATAGGTAAAAAAGGCGAGAGGATAATTCCCGGCTATAAGTTTATCACATTATGGAAAGATATGTATACTGTTTACGGGGGTGAGCTCGACTGGTGGTACGGTGCAATGGGATGCTATGTTTTTTCAAATGAGCTATGGAACGAGTTCCTGATGTTCAGCGACACTTCAAATGCCGATACTTATGAATTTGACAGGCTTCTTCTCTTTGAAGACGCCTTTGTTCCATGGCAGGAGATCGATCATCCTGTTTACGGCAAAGTGGAGATAGGGGGCTTCAACAAGAATTTCGGAAGGACGCATCCCGGGTTCCTTCTCGAATCGGACTCTCACCGGAATGCTGCTTTCTGCATATACAACGCATGGGTGACACCCAGGCTTGAAGTTAAGGATGTCAAAGTAAAAAGCCTGGGCGGAGGTCTGAAAGAGGTGACTGCCACTGTTGAAAACAAGCAGCTTATGCCCACCCATTCGGGCACCAATCTGAAATACAAAATTGATCCCCCTGATCATGTTTTTCTTGATGGAGGCCAGGTGATTGCCGGTATGATTGTTCTTGACAGCGACAGGAATCTGGCACAGGAACAGAAGAAGGACCCTCAAAAGCTTGAAGTCTCAAATATTGAGGGCTACTCGCACGTCGACCTCAAATGGATAGTGAAGGGAGGAAACAGGTTCACGGTCAGGGTTGAAAGTGTTAAGGGGGGCAGGGCTTCGGCACAGTCGGAATAAAAGAGAAGGGGCCGGCAACCCCCTGCCAGCCCCTTAATCCAAGGAATGAAGAAACTAGTAAGCCTGAAGAGAAATCTTGAAGATACCTGATGCTTTATTAGCATCAACCTTAAACTTCCACTTCCCTACTTTATCCTTGTTTTCCTCTTCAGATACTGTGAATGATTTTCTCCAGTTGAGATTGCCGAATTCATCAATAACAATGTCAGAATAGGTTTTGCCATTGGGCATAATTATTTTTATCCTGATCTCACCTGCTTTGCAATCGCCATTTACAGTCATAACCACTGCACTTACAGGCTGGATCAACATCGAATATATATTCATTCGAAAAGGACTTTTCTTTTATGGATTTTGTGAAATCCCATGAAGTTCTCTCATTATCACCGCTGTGGGAAAACCAGTTGAATCCTTCCATCCCGGGAGTAAACATGAATTGCTCGCCTGAAAAAGGTTCAACCTTGAAGCCCGGTTTGTCACCGGTACCTCTGAAGACCCTTACCATGTCCTTATACTTTCCTGCAGCCTCGATCTCAGCCTGAGCTTCCTTCATCGCCTTGTCGACCTCCATCTGACTCTCCTCCAGAGCTTTCTGCACTTCAAACTGCGCCTTCTTCTGCTCAGATATTGCCTTTTTCTGTGCGTCTATCTCCTCGGCCATCTGTAATTCCTTCTCCTTTTCCTCCTTGCTCTTCGTCTGGCCCACTGCCGGTCCGGATAGAGCGCAGAACGAAACAAGGGAAAATGCCATTAATATAAACCTGATCTTTTTCATGACTACCCTGTTTTTTATATTGTTATGTCAAAGATAGTGCCCCTAATTTTGTTATAATGTTAACAGAGGGTTAACACAGGGTTAATGTTTGAGGGGAAAACCTCTCATATTGATAATTTGAATACTTTTGAGAAGGAAATAGGAAAATTATGAAAAAAAGAAATACGATTCTTCTTCTGGGTATATTTTCCATTTTTATCCTGGTAGCGGCGCAGATAATCATAATAAGAGGTGTGTGGAAGCAAAAGGATGAAATGTTCAACCTCCGTTACAGGCTCTTTTCGCAGGATGCTCTTGATGTAATGGACAGGCAGTGGGGAACAGATGGTTTTGACACTGCCAGGATTCTGATTGATGTGAAGTCGGATATGATTCTGAAGAAACTCCAGGAATCAAAAACCGATTCGCTTACCGACACTGTGAAACAGGTGCTTATTAAATATGTGGACTATGTACTGAATAAGGAGCAGGATTTGTCGCCGTTCCTTTCGAGGTTTTTTGAAAGGCGCGGCATTGATAAGGACTTCAACAGCAAAATTATTATCAACCGGTACGAGCTTATCAGTTTCGACAAAAGGATCCCGGTCTATTTAAGCGAGGAGTTTGCAAACCGGCGGTCGCCCCAGCAGGGTGACACGGTGCGCAGGGAGGGGCCTCCACCGGGTAGAATGAGGCAGCCAAGACGAACTTCTGAAATTCTGGTAAAAAGATACGGGAATGAGGGTAACTTCTACAGGCTCGATTTTGAATACCTGATTGATTTTTCCGATAAGCAGCAGATTATTCTCAGGGAGACTGCAGCCTCTCTTGCCTTGAGTCTTATCAGCATCCTGCTGGTTGTCTCGCTGTTCCTGTTCACATACAGGAACCTGATGGAGGAGAAACGGCTTTCAAACCTGAAAACCGACTTCATCAACAATATGACGCATGAGCTGAAAACTCCGCTGTCGACAATTACGGTTGCAGGTAAAACCCTCGAGCTCCCCATGATAAGGTCGAATGAATCGAAAATTCTTGAAACGGCAAAGCTTATCGGGAAGCAGAGCATTCATCTCAACCAGCTTATAAATATGATCCTTGAAATAAGTATGTGGGAAAGAACGCAGTTTCAGCTAGACAAGAAAAGGGTGAAGATTGAGAATTTCATGAACGATGTCGTTGAAAGCTTCAAGTCGGGAGGAGGAAACGGCGCAACAATTACACAGAAATATAATTTACAGGATGTTGATGTTGATCTCGACATTGTATATTTCACAACTCTGATAAATAATCTTCTTTCAAATGCCGTAAAGTATTCCGACAAGGATCCGGTAATAGAAATTGAAGGATCCACCCAGGATAATAATGTCTGCATTAAAGTCGCTGACAACGGAATAGGCATCAGCAAAAACGATCAGAAACATGTTTTCGACAAGTTTTACCGCGCATCGTCCGGAAACATCCACAAATACAAGGGACTGGGCCTCGGGCTTTATTATGTTAAAAAAATCGCCGAGGCACACGGAGGCGACGTTTCTGTCAGCAGCAAACCGGGAAAAGGTAGTATCTTTACTGTAACAATACCAATATAATATTAATCTGAAAGGCTATGAAAGTCTTATTGGCAGAAGATGACAGGGATTTCGGTAATATCCTGTCACAATATATTTCCATAAGCGGGTTTGAGGTGACCCTTGCACGCGACGGAAAGGAAGCATGGGAGCTTTTTAACCAGGATAAGCCTGATATGTGCGTTCTGGATGTCATGATGCCCGAGATGGATGGGTTTACCCTGGGTGAAAAGATCAAGGGGGCACGTCCGGAGATCCCTATAATCTTCCTTACAGCCAAGAGCCTTAAGGAAGATATTGTAAGAGGATTGAAGATCGGGGCAGACGACTATATTACAAAGCCTTTCGACCCGGAGGTACTGATTCTCCGCATAAGCAACATCCTGAAAAGAGCCTATTCATCGACAAATGATGAGTTCAGGATCTCAAATACTGTTCTGAAGTTCAACACTCTTGAACTTATCAGCGGAAACGCCAAAGAAAAGCTTACCCTTAAAGAGGCACAGCTTCTTAAATACTTTATTGTAAACAAGAACAAGATCCTTGCAAGGGAAGATATCCTTACAGAAATATGGGGAGAAGACGACTATTTCCTGGGCCGGAGCATGGATGTGTTCATTTCAAGGATAAGAAAATATATCTCAGAAGATAAGAATATCGATATCCGAACCGTCAGGGGAACCGGCTTTATCCTTGAAGAGGTAAAGCCCGGTGAAGAATTCAAAGGGGATGAATAAACGGGGATATAAAATAAAATAGAATAGGGACATGCCATGGCATGTCCCTATTCATTAATATTTTTGCACATTAAATCCCAGCCAGAACCTCTTTCACCTTATTATATAATGCTTCTTCCCTGAGGTTCCTTCCGATTATAACGCCATTCTCATCAAGCAGGAAGTTGGCCGGGATGGCCGACACTGCATAAAGCTGAGCGGCTGCACTGTTCCAGTACTGAAGGTCCGAAACGTGTGTCCAGGTAAGCTTATCATCAGCTATTGCCTTCACCCATGCGTCTTTTGTACGGTCGAGCGACACTCCGAACACATCAAATCCTTTCTTATTGAATTCTTTATAAACCTTTACAACATTCGGGTTCTCCTGCCGGCAGGGCCCGCACCATGCAGCCCAGAAATCAACAAGCAGGAGCTTTGCACCGACCCTGGAATAGAGGTTCACCGGGTTGCCTTCAGGATCGTTCAGCGTAAAATCAGGAGCTTTTTGTCCGATGGCAACAGTTTTCATCTTTTCAACCCTTACCTTCAGGTCCTTTATGATCGGAGTATTGGCAACAGCCGTATCCATAGCGTTAATATACGACTCTATCTCACCGGCTTCCATTTCATATGTAAGCCCCGAAAGAACCTGGGGTGATGAAAATGAAGCAGGATTATTCCTTACAAAATCCTTCTGCATTTGAGTCATTTCTGCCTGGGCTGCTTCAATCTGCTTTACCAGCTGTGCCGATTTTGCAGTATCACCGCTCTGTTCTGCAAGCTGATAATCATTATAGACCTTCATGACCTTCTCATTGACGGTGTCGAGCGATTTGACAAAAGCATTGTATTCATCCTGTGTCTTCGACCCTGTTATTGTTGCTGCGTAAAGCGAATCAAGCTTGCCTGTTATTGATATTTCAGCATTTTCAAGATAAAACTGGGTCCTCATCCTGGTTCCCTTTGCACTGAGGAGAACCATATCGGGGTATTTTACCTGGCCCCCCTTCATTTTAAAGGATCCGTTATAGGCAATTGCCGAGTCGAAGGCTACGATCTTACCGGCCTCTCTTTTCTGAAGGATGAACATAACGCTGTCAGCCCCTACAATATTACCATTTATAACATAATGAGGCTCAGATGAGCAAGCTGCAAGGATAGCCGGAATAATAATGAGATAGAATAGTTTTTTCATTTTTATGGAATTTGAAATAATATGCAAAATTATGATTTCCAAAGTTGAAAATCCGCCGCAAAGATATCAATTATTGTTAATTCCGCTTACTTTTTATAATATTTATCAAGGAGGCTGAGTGCAGCCTTATAGGAAGTTATGGATCCATTATAGAGCTGTCTTTCAAGCTCAGGGATAAGTGATTTTATTTCACTATGATCATAGAAGGAGGCTTTCAGGTATTCTGTGATCATATCGTGCATGAGAATAACTGACTGCTGTTTTCTCAATTCTTCGAAATAACCTCTCTTTTTGGTGAATCCTGTATAATCTTCTATAATTTTCCAGATCTCGGCAATACCCGTATCCATCCGTGCAGAACATTTCAGGGCCAAAGGCTTCCATCCCGACTGGGTTGGGGGGAAAAGAGAAAGAGCATTCTGGAACATTGCCCTGGCAGCCTCGGCAGGTGTCTTATTGGCTCCGTCGGCTTTTGTTATGGCAATTGCGTCAGCCATTTCAATTATGCCTCTCTTGATTCCCTGAATCTCGTCGCCTGCTCCGGTAAGCATAAGAAGAAGGAAGAAGTCCACCATGGTCCTGACAGCTGTCTCCGATTGTCCGACACCCACTGTTTCCACAATTATTGTGTCGAAGCCAGCTGCTTCACAGAGTATTATTGACTCCCTTGTTTTTCGGGCCACCCCTCCGAGTGTTCCTGCTGACGGAGAGGGCCTGACGAATGCTTCGGGATGTATGCTCAGGTTTTCCATCCTGGTCTTGTCACCAAGGATGCTACCCTTTGAGTTCTGGCTGCTGGGATCGATGGCCAGAACAGCCAGCTTCCGTCCCAGTCTTGCTGCATGTAGCCCGAACGATTCGATGAAAGTGCTTTTGCCCGCACCCGGCACACCGGTTATTCCGATCCTTACCGAACGGGAGCTGAACGGGAGGCATTTCTCAATGATTGACTGAGCTGTTTTGTTGTGTTCCGGGAGAGAACTTTCAACCAGGGTTATGGCCTGGCTTAAGATTGCCCTGTTTCCTTCCAGTATGCCAGAGACAAATTCATTTACGGTATAATTCTTTCTTTTCTTCTTTGATATCGTGGAGAGAACATCCGGATTTACATTGGGAGGCTGAGGGACGCCTTCCTGTATCCTCAGGAAGGTTTTATTACCGCCTTTTTCCTCCATTATTCAATTAATTCTTTGCGAGTTCCTGGTCAACGTCTGCGTTCAGCATCAGGACAACCTCGGAATTTTTGGGATCGTTCGTATAGACATAAATTGCCTTTGTCTGCTTTCCCTTATAGCTTCCCGAATTGAAAACGGCCTTTATCGATCCTTTTTCTCCGGGCTTTATTCCCTGGCCCTGGATTCCCTGCTGTACTGCCGTGCATCCGCAGGATGCCTTTATATATCTTATGACGAGATCGCTCTTTCCACCGTTGGTGAACGAAAATTCAACATCTTTGGCAGTCGATCCGGGGATCTTTCCCATATCGACGGTTTTCGATTCAACATTGAAAACCGGCGCATTTGCGAGATCTTCCTTCGAAAGTCCCGAGAAATCCTCCACCAGGTTGGCACTGATTGCATAATATACATTCGGATCAACAACACCGTTGATCTTCATCTTTACTATATCGGTAGTATAACCCCAGGACTGGTTTTTGGTGGCGTCGTAGGTGCCTTCAATAAGCCCTTTCTGACCCGGTTTCAATGTTTCCGGATTTGCTTTTACAGTCAGATGGGGTGCCACATTTTCAAATTCTATTTTTGCCGGCTGGGCTGAAGTATTAATCACCTGCATTGTTCTTATCTTCTTTTCGGTCTTCTTAACATTTGTGAAGGCAAGATGATTGCTCTCGAACCTTACCGGACCAACAGGAAATATAAAAAGTTCCTCGACGGTTTTTTCATGAGGGATTACCTCGCCTTTTATAACTAGAACAACAACCTCGGGTTTTGAATTCGTATATACCGACAATGTTTTGTTAAAAGGGCCGGGCCTGTCCTTGGGATCATAGATTGCCGAGATTTTGCCCGTGCCTTTCGGCGGGATCGGACTTTTTGTCCATTCAGGAGTTGTACAGCCGCACGACGCTGCGATATTCTGAATTACAAGAGGCTGATTCCCTGTATTCATAACAACAAAATCGTACTTCTGCCTGCCGGCCTCTTCCTTGAATTTGCCAAAATCATGCTCGGATGCTGAGATCTTCATCGCAGGCTGGGCGAAGATCATTGCTCCGCTGAATAACAAAAGTGAAATCAAGAATAACCTTTTCATATTATATTTTGTTTTTATTAATATTCTTACAGACGGTATTGTCTTTTGCTTTATTATACATCATAAACGCTTTAACGGTGAGCTTATTTTAAATATTGCAATAAACTCCCGAACAAAAGTCGGACCAAAATTAACAACCGGTAAGTCATATGCAAAATTAATAAAGTTTGACATGCATATAAAAATTGTTAAAGAATATCTTTAGTTTTGCTGACCGGCCGGGTTTGATTGGAACAATATTTGAGGGTAATAACTCCGTGCCGGAAGTGAGAGTATTGAGGATGAGAAATATTTACAGGTTTTTTATAGCAATAATCGGATTCATGGCCTTTGTGAATGCTGAGGGCCAGTTTTACAACGGCCACCAGATGTCGTTCGGAAAGAACAGGGTGCAGTATTTCGATTACTACTGGTCGTACTACAGGTTTGATGATTTCGACTGTTACTTCAATGAATACGGAAGGGACCTTGCCCAGTTCACTGCAGATTATGCCACAAAAAAGATTGACGAAATCGAGGGTTATTTTGACTATTCCCTGGAAAAGAGGATGATATTCGTCATTTATAATAAAAACAACGAATACCGCCAGTCAAATATCGGGCTTGTAACCTTTGATGAAGAATCCTACAACACCGGGGGATTCAGCAGGATAATCAAGAACAAGGTCATGCTTTATTACGAAGGCGACCATGTTTCTTATCAGAAGCAGATTGCAGCGGCTATAACCCAGGCCATTATCAATGAGATGCTTTACAATGCCGATTTCAAAGACAGGGTATCCAGCTCATCGGTGATATATATGCCCGACTGGTACCTGAAGGGTCTCATAAACTATGTTTCCTTCGGATGGGATTATGATGCCGAAAACAGGGTCAAGGATGGAATAAAGTCAGGCAAATACAAGAATATCAACCACCTGGAGTTTGATGATGCAGTTTATGCCGGCCAGTCGTTCTGGAGATTCATTGGCAAAACATACGGCGAAGCCATTATCCCGAATATTATTTATCTCACTAAAGTCTATAAGAACATTGACGATGGTTTCCTTTACGTAACCGGTGTAAAACTGAAAGACCTCCTAAAGGAATGGAAAGCATTTTACAATGAAGAGTTTTCTACCGACAGGGATCTACCTGGTGATGACGGGAACACTCTGAAAAAATCGGGAAAAGAGCAGATTTACCAGCAGGTGAGGATCAGTCAGGATAAAAGGTATATTGCCTATGTTACAAACGACTGGGGCAAAAAAAAGATATGGCTTTATGATCAGACAACCGGCAAAATAAAAACAATATTCAGGGCTGAGCCGAAATATGAGCATGAGACTGATAACTCATATCCGGTAATCGGATGGCATCCTTCCGGAAGGATACTGACCTTCATAAATGAAGAAAAGGCAGGCATGGTGATCTATTTTTACAGACCTGAAGAGAAAAGGCTTGAGCAGAGGAATTTCCTTTATTTCGACAAGGTGCTTGATTTTTCATATTCTCCCGAAGGCTCGAGAATGGTCATGTCAGCAGTAAAGGATGGAGTAACCGATATTTATCTTCATACTGTGGCTTCGGGTACCAACGAACAGATCACCCGCGACGTGGCCGATGACCTGAATCCGGACTTCCTGGGCGGACTGGGGAATGAAATTATTTTTTCGTCAAACAGGTTATCCGATACTCTCTCAAACAGCGGTGATCCTTTTGAGAAGCTCTCCTCCAGGTTTGAACTTTTCACCTATGATATCAATAAAAGGGACAATCTGGTCGTAAGGCTTTCAGAAGGCAGCTATTCCAGCAGGTACCAGCCAACAGCAGCAGAAGGCAAGATTTCCTATATTGGTGACGAGACCGGCATCCTTAACAGGTACTCAGCCGTTTATGACAGCGCCATAAGCTACATTGACACTACCACACATTACCGTTATTTTATCAAGTCAGTTCCGGCTACAAATTATGACAGGAACATTCTCAATCAATCGGTTATTGGTGGTTCGGACCTGTTCGGGGAGGTTTTATTTAAGGACGGAAGGTACAGACTCAGAAAAGGCAACCAGGCGGTGCCGACAGACCTCCCTGAAAACGAGTTGATCAAGACCAACTTCCGGAAGGAACAGGATAAAATGTTTCACAGGGCCGACAGCATCGAGCAAATCAGGAGGTGGCTGATTGCTGAAGACAAGCGGAGAAGGGATACCCTCACAAAACCATACTACGAATATTTCCTCAAAAATGAACCCATAAACATCAACCATTATATTTTCGAGAAGGAAAAACAGAACTATTTTGATCTCCAGTGGCGGAAAAAATATATGGATATTGACCTCGATACCGGGAAACTCGATATCCCATCGATCAGGATCTATGAGACCTCCTTTTACAATAATTATATAGCCAATCAGATCGACTTCACTTTCCTGAACAATTCATATCAGGTATTCAATGGCGGTGCGGGCTACTTCAATCCCGGGGTCAATATGCTCACCAGGTTCGGTATTCTCGATCTCTTCGAGGACTACAGGCTGACTGCCGGTTTCAGGTTCTCGGGGAATTTTGACAGCAATGAATATCTTCTCAGCTTCGAGAGCCTGAAGGGTACATTCGATAAGCAGTTCATTTTTCACAGGCAGGCATATTTCGGCCAGGACGAAGCCGGCTATCTTTATAAGACACATACTCACAACGTATATGTTTCATATGCGAAGCCGATAACTCCGGTACTTGCCCTCAGGGGGACACTCTCGTACAGAAACGACCGCCAGGTAATGCTCTCCCAGGATCTTACATCACTGAATTCGGAGATACTTACAAGACACTGGGGAGGGCTTAAGGGTGAAGTGATATTTGATAATACCCGCAAGAGAAGTGTCAATATTTACTTCGGAACAAGGTTTAAGATATTCGGAGAGTATTACAGGCAGATCACAACCAGGAAGTCAGACATGTTTGTCATCGGAGGTGATTTCAGGCATTACATACGCATACACAGGGAACTTATCTGGGCAAACCGCTTTGCAGCAAGCACTTCATTCGGACCGACAAAGCTTGTTTATTACCTGGGGGGAGTGGATAACTGGATGGGTTACCTTTTTAACAAATATGAGATGTTCAACGCTTCCGTACCGGTAAGCCCGACACAGAACTATGGATTTCAGGCCATTGCCACTAACATGAGAGGATTTACCCAGAATGTCCGGAACGGCAATAATTTTGCACTTATCAACAGTGAAATAAGATGGCCCTTCATCCGGTATTTTGCCGGACATCCTTTAAAATCGAACTTCCTTAACAGCCTTCAGATAGTCGGATTCGGTGACATAGGGACAGCATGGACCGGTCTGAATCCATGGTCGGGCGAGAATGCCTATGACACTGAAATTTTCAGGAACGGTCCGGTCACAGTCACGCTAGATTCAAACAGGAATCCGATTGTGGCAGGATTCGGAGCCGGATTGCGGGCTCAGCTGATGGGCTATTTTGTGAGGGCCGACTGGGCCTGGGGCATTGAGGACCATTACATACTTCCAAGGATCTTTTACCTCTCCTTCAGCCTCGATTTCTAGAGTTTACCAGAATTGTCTTCCGGCACAATATTTGTAATTTCACAAACAATAAATAACAAGGAAATAACAAAGACTCTTTTTCATTTGAAAAATTTAGAATATGTTTGCGGAACCTTTGTTATAAATAACCAAAAAAAGTATAAAAATGGCTTACAAAATTAGTGAAGATTGCACTGCATGCGGAACCTGCATAGACGAATGTCCGGTTGAAGCAATATCAGAAGGTGACATCTATAAAATTGATCCTGACGTATGTACCGATTGCGGAACATGCGCTGATGTCTGTCCGGTAGAGGCAATTCACCCGGCTGAATAGTACTGCGATCCGAAAGATTAAAGGGGCTGGAAAGCCCCTTTTTTATTGCGGATTGTACCTCGCCTTTTCAAGTATATCCTGAACATTTATATTGCTCATCAGCGACTCAAGGCTCGTCCCACCGTTCCTTTTCATATATGATTCAATAATCCTGAATCCAAGCCAGACAGCTGCCCTTCCGGGAGACTCATTTGTAAAATAGCTTGTAAAAGGTGCATCGCCAACGAGCTTCCGGATAATAAACTGGTCAGTCTTGAAAACCAGATCGTTCTCAATCAGGTATTGCCACATCCGGCCTTCGTTGTTCCGGCAGAAATTCATCTGGGCAGAAGTAAACCCGAAAATAAGCTCATCGCGAGTCTCAGGAAGCATGCATCGTGCAAAATATCTTAGTTTTCCCTCATGGATCATTTCGGCAAGGACATTGTCGGCCGTGTAATTCATCGAAGGAAAATCCCATTCAGATGCAGCCCATCCATACATGCAGTCGGGTACAATATATTCGGGTGTCATTTTGACAGCCATGTAATTATAGATACCCAGACCGGGATAGTACTCACAATCAGCGCCAAGGTACTTATCGAGGCTTATCCCGAGAAGAGGTTCACCGGAAATGGTTAAGATACTTGCATTAAATCCGGTGATACACGAAAAGAGTTCCGGAACAACCTTACCGGGAAAATAATGCTTATAATGCCTGAAGCCTTTTTCAAGGCCCTTCTCGACAGCCTCAAGATCGGGATATTTTTGTATGGTCAGATTGTATACATCATTGTTTTGCTTGTCGGTGCAGAATCGCACCAGGAAATCACCGAAGGATGGATCGCTGATATCTCCTGTGTTGATTGCCAGGCTGAAAAGCTGAAGAAGAGGACCATATTTCTCCTTGAGTTCAGGCAGCTTCCCGGTAATTTCATCGGGATTGACGCTGAAAAGATCAATTTCGAGCCTTTTTATTTCAATATCGGCTTTCATTGATGAAATATTGACCTTATAGGGATCGTTCCTGCATGATGCGACACAGAGCAAGAATGGCAGGACAGGAAGGAAATATCGGATTCTGATTTTCATTGGATTCAGTTGATATGGCTAAAATAGATACTTTTGATTTAAATGCAACATTTAAAACGCATCTGTTTTTTCTGTTATTATTTGTTAATTTTGAGTCCGTAACGATAAAATATTTTTCTGGATTCAGATTTATTAAGCATGTTATCCCTGATTAAGTCAACTGGAAGAAGGAGAATCATCCTTCTTTTAACCGCACTGCTGCCGGTCGGATTGCTTTTGGCCCAGGATTACAGATATGGCATTTATACTGCTCCGGTGATCTCGTGGTTCAGGACCGATGTGGAGGATGTAAGTAACAAGGGTGCCAGGGCAGGATTTTTTTTCAGCATCTCAGCCGAGAGGCACCTTACCGATAACTGGTACTTCTCATCAGGACTTGCATATACGTCTGCCAGCAGCAGGCTTGTAAACGATGATAATTCATTTTTCAGGTTCTCAGACCATACTGCCACAATTGCTGCAGGCGAACCGGTTATTTACAGGCTTCAGTACATTTCAATGCCCGTGGGGATAAAGATAAAGACTCACGAAACCGGATATTTTTCATATTTCGCCGAATTCGGCCTTGATCCCAAAGTTGTGATAAACGGAAGAGTCGATATTCCGTCAATTGGCATAAAAGGCAAAGGGGCGATGACTGAAACAAGAAGATTTAACGCAGGATATCATCTTACGGCAGGTGCGGAGTACTCAATCGACGGGAATACATCGCTAATTCTGGGACTTGGATACGAAAGCACCATATTTGACATTACAAAGGATTTTGAAACCAACGAAACTGACCGTACCACTCAAAAGATGCTGAAATTCATATTCGGTATTAATTTCTGACCCCTTCTTCATGAAAATCACAATCGCACAGCTTAACTACATTATAGGCAATTTCGAAGGAAACAAGAATTTGATATTGAGTGCCATTGAAAAGGCGAAGTCTGAGGGATCTGATCTGGTAATATTTTCGGAACTAAGCATCCCGGGATACCCGCCTCTCGATCTGCTCGACAGGGTCGATTTTATTGAAAAATGCGAACAGACAGTGACGGAAATTGCCGGTTACTGCAAAGGTATTACGGCAATAGTTGGCTCTCCGACATTCAATCCCAGCCCTGAAGGCAAAAAGCTCTATAATTCAGCTCTTGTGCTTTCGGAGGGAAAGGTGGTTTTTAAAACCAACAAGGCCCTCCTGCCAACCTATGACATTTTTGATGAATACCGTTACTTTGAACCTGAAAGAAATTTTTCCATCTTTTCGATCAAGGGGATAAAGATCGCACTGACAATATGCGAGGACCTTTGGGATGAACAGCCGTTCGACAACAAGTTTGAAAAATCGAGGCTTTATATTGTTTCTCCGATGGATGAGCTCGCCCGGTACAGTCCCGACATTATTATCAATATTTCGGCTTCCCCGTTTTCCTATACAAAAGTGGAAGCAAAAAAAAATATCTTCATTTCCAAGGCCATCAAGCACGGGATACCCGTAATCACTGCAAACCAGGCCGGTGCAAACACCGAACTCATATTTGACGGTGCATCGCTTGTTATAAACAGCGAAGGAAAGATATTCCGGCAGCTTGGATACTTTGAAGAGATTGTGGAAACATTGTCGCTGGAGGAGGTTTTATCCGGAAAAACAAAATGGCAGAAACCCGCGAGCGAAACAATATCCCTTGTCCACAAGGCGCTTGTCACAGGAATACGGGATTATTTTGCAAAAACAGGCTTTATAAAATGTATTGTCGGCCTGTCAGGAGGGATCGACTCGGCTGTGGTATTATGCCTTGCCGCGGAGGCACTGGGACATGAGAATGTCCAGGCGCTGCTAATGCCTTCGAGATTTTCGTCAGAGCATTCCGTAAAAGATTCCATTACCCTGGCTGAAAACATACGTGCAGGTTACGAAATAATAAGCATTGAAAAACCCTTCTCAGCATTCCTCGATACCCTTGCTCCTTTTTTCAAGGAGAGGAAAAGCGACGTCACCGAGGAAAATATCCAGGCCCGGATCAGGGCGCTCCTTTTGATGGCATTTGCAAACAAATTCGGGTATATCCTGCTTAACACCTCAAATAAAAGCGAAGCAGCGGTCGGATATGGAACACTTTACGGCGACATGGCAGGAGGGCTGTCCGTTATCGGGGATGTTTACAAAACAGATGTCTATAAACTTGCCAGGTATATCAACAGGGAAAGGGAAATCATACCGGAAAGCATAATCCGGAAGGCTCCCTCAGCGGAACTGAAACCCGGCCAGCTCGACACCGATTCACTTCCGGAATACCGGATCCTCGATTCAATTCTTTACCAGTATATCGAACAGCAGAAGCCGGCTGATGAGATAAGCGGTGAAGGATTTGACAGGTTTGTTGTCGACAGGGTTCTCAGGCTTATTAATTACAATGAATATAAAAGATACCAGGCTCCGCCTGTATTAAGGATTTCATCCAAATCATTCGGCGACGGCAGGAAAATGCCAATTGTCGCCAAATACTGAACAATATGGAATATAAGAATCCTTATGTGGAAATATGCCTCGAAGGAGCATCTTCAGTTTTCAGGGGATTAAGCCAGGAGGAGAAGGAAATTCTTGATCAGCACCATCAGGCATTGAATTTCAGGAGGGGAGAGACAATTATCAATGCATGGACCAGGCCAAAGGGACTGATCTGCATGGTTTCGGGAAAAGCTAAAATGTTCAGGACCGGAGCGGGAAACAGGGAGCAGATCATTAAGATGCTCCGGCCGCACAACTACTTTGCTTACAGGTCGCTTTTTTCAGAAAATCCATTTCCATTTTCCGTTAAGGCTGTTGAAGATTCCGCGATTGTCATTTTTGAAAAACACACGTTGTCAGGAATTCTTAAGAAAAATGCCGAGCTGGCTATCAGGTTCATCAAAGTCATTTCGGAAGATCTTCTCTACTCGAATTACAGACTGATATCCCTTACGCAGAAACATGTGAGGGGACGCATTGCCGAATCTCTTCTTCTTCTCAGGGATACTTACGGAACCGAAGCAGACGGATCGACTCTAAGGGTTCTTCTCTCAAGGGAAGACCTGGCCCACCTGTCGAACATGACAACATCGAATGCGATCCGCACTCTTTCAGTACTGGTATCGGAAAATATCCTTGGCATTGAGGGCAGGAAAATAATGATCCTCGATCAGGCAAAACTGCAAGCAATCAGCGAGTCGGGGCAGTAACATATGCCTATTCCCTGAAGAAGACACGCTTAACCCTGCCCGGAATTGAAGTGAGGATCTCATAGGGAATGGTACCGCATTGCCTTGCAAGTTCATCGATTGAAATGTTAAGTCCGAACACTTCAGCTTCATCGCCCTCGGCGGCATCTGTGCCGGTTATATCGGCCATGCATGCATCCATGCAGATATTTCCGACAAGAGGCACCTTCTTCCCTTTGATGAAAAGAGAACCATTCCTGTTTCCAAGCTTCCGGTTCAGTCCGTCGGCATAACCCACCGGAAGTATGGCTATCGTACGCGCAGTGTCGGAAACGTCGGCACAGCCATAACCCACAGGTTCTCCGGCCGGTATCTTTTTGACCTGTGATATGCGGGTCTTGAAGCGGCTGGCCGGTCTAAGTGTAATGCCCTCATATGTTCCGGCCCCATAGATACCTATTCCCGGTCTCACCATATCGAACTGGTATTGAGGAAACCTGAATATCCCGGCTGAATTAAGAATATGTCGTAAAAAACCATAGCTGGTTGCCTCTCTGATTTTATTGGCAGCCATGGAGAATACTTCAACCTGGCGGTGAGTAAATCCATCCAGTGCAGGATTCTCACTTCCGGCAAGATGTGAAAATACCGATATTATCCTGAGGCACGACAGACCTTTGATCCTCTCCGCCAGTTCATCAATTTCATCCGGCATGAATCCCAGACGATGCATGCCTGTATCAATCTTTATGTGGACAGGATAACTCAGCAGTCCGTTTCTGGATGCTGTTTCGGAGAATTTCGCAAGTGATGAAAAACTGTAGATTTCGGGTTCGAGATTATATTCAATAATCACATCGGACGAAGTAATATCCGGATTCATAACCATAACGGGAAGGGTCACCCCTGCCTTTCGCAGATCGACTCCTTCGTCGGCATAAGCCACTCCAAGGTAGCTTACCCGGTGAAATTCAAGTAATCCTGCTATCTCATCTGCTCCTGCACCGTATCCGAATGCCTTTACCATTGCCATTATCCGGGTGGCCGGTCCGAGGTTTCTCCTGAATTCATTTATATTATGGGATATTGCGTCGAGGTTAATTTCAAGGAGTGTGATATGAACCTGTTGTTCAAGAAGTTTACCGATCCGTTCAAACTCAAAGATTCGGGCCCCTTTCAGCAGGATTACCTCGTTCCTGAATTCCCTGCTGTTGAAATTTGCTATAAAATCATCGGTTGAATAATAGAATCTGGCCTCCTCATCGAATGAAGAGCTGTTTCTCATAAGGGATTTGCCTATCCCGATGAATTTGTCAATCCCTGTCTTTCTCACAAGATCAGCTACTTCGCTGTATAGTTCCTTCTCGTCGCGTCCGGTCTGAATGAAATCAGAAAGTATGAGAGTCGCCTTAAGGTTTTTCTGTGACCGGAGATAATCAAGCGCCATTTTAAGTGATCCGGGATCGGAATTATAATAATCCTCTATAAGATGACAATTATTTATCCCGCTTTTCATCTCCATCCTCATTGCCACTGAGGCAAGTCCGGAGAGCCCGTACTTTATCTCAGCCGGATCCATTCCGGTTGCAAGGCATGCGGTTGCCGCTGTAATTGCATTTTCTACCGAGGCGCGGTCGCTGAAAGGTATCTCAAAATCAATCAACTCTTTATCATATGTGAACTGAAAGCCCGTCCGGCCATTTTTCCGATGACGCTTTTTTACAAATACCTTTGCACCGGGATCTTTGAACGACCAGTCAAAAAGCGTTTTTGACCCGAGATTCTGATCACCGAGTATAATATTCCTTATTAGCTCCTGGTCTCTGCAAAAGATAAGGGTTCTGGCATTTCTAAAAAGTTTCAGTTTTTCCCCTGCTTTTGTCTCGTGGTCAGGAAAATTCTCATTGTGGGCATCTCCTATATTGGTGATTATCCCGATTTCAGGATTTATTATTCGCTGAAGTTTTTCCATTTCTCCCGGGAATGAGATGCCGGCTTCGAAAATCCCGAATTTGAATTTGTTCTCCAGCTTCCAAACTGAAAGAGGCACCCCAATTTGAGAATTATAGCTTTTAGGACTTCTGATCACAGGCGATGCCCTGCCAAGCAAATCGCCGAGCCATTCCTTGACAATTGTCTTCCCGGCGCTTCCTGTCACTGCAATTACGGTCGACCTGAAATCTGCCCTTTTGGCTGCCGCAAGAAGCTGAAGGGCTTCAATGGTATCTTTGCATACAATGAATGCGGCATCAGGATAAAAGTCAACATTTTCAGGCACTCTCCCGACAATGAACACTCTCAGCCCCTTGCTGAAAAGCTGATCAATGAACTGGTGTCCGTCATGATTGCTCCCCCTGATGGCGATGAAGGCGCTGTTTTCCGTATAGCTTACCTGCCTGCTGTCTATAATCAGGTCCGAAACCATTATGTCTCCCGGCCCTGTTAGAGTGCCGCCCGTTATTCGTGCGATATCCGAGGATGAAAAATCCATTTAAATTTCCCTGGTGGCATTATTGAAACAATCCCTGCAAAGGGGCTCATATTTATCCTTTTCACCCAGAACAACGACCTGTTCCTCTTCCGATTTACGGAAGGAGTACTGGGCCAGGCTTCCGCATCGCATGCAAATGGCATGCACCTTGGTAATGTATTCGGCAACAGAAAGAAGGGCAGGTATCGGGCCAAATGGATTTCCCATGAAATCCATATCCAGACCGGCAACCACAACCCTGATACCTTTGTCTGCCAGCTTATTGCAGACCTCAACAATTGAATTGTCAAAAAACTGCGCCTCATCAATACCTACTACGTCAACTTCGCCGGCCAGCAGTAGAATGGATGAGGAATTATCGACGGGCGTGGATACAATTGACTTATCGTCGTGCGAAACTACCCGGTTTTCAGAGTACCGCCTATCGAGGGAAGGCTTGAAGATCTCAACTTTCAGACCGGCAAACTGAGCCCTGCGAAGCCTTCTGATAAGCTCCTCGGTTTTGCCGGAGAACATCGATCCGGTTATTATCTCGATCGTTCCTCTTTTTCCCGTAATCCTGCCTGAATTCTCCAAAAAATCCATATCAATTAATGTCCTTATGCATACGCTAAATGTAGCCTAATTCCGTTTAGACTTGTGTAATAATATTTACTTTTGCAAAATAAGGAAAATGGTTTGTTATTAATATAACGGAAGGCATGGATTTAAACTCGACTATCGATATTATTATAAGGGATCTGAATGAGGCAAGGGAAATCATTGACGATCTGAAGAAATACCCCGGTGTTCCGGAACTGCAGGTTGAACTGGCAAAATCGAAATGCAAGAGCGCTTCGGAAATCATTGCCCTTTTTAAAACACTGCAGCCAAATAGAGCCCAGCCTGATCAGGAGAAACAAAGGATTAAGGTGGAACCGATAATTGAAAAGACTACGGAGAAACCTGAGAAAGAGACTGATAAGGAGATAGTTGTGCCAGATGAACCGGATCGGGAAGTTGTGGCGGCTGTCGTTCAGGAGGTCCCGCCTGCCGAAAGGGAAGAAAAGGCACAGATAATAAAAAAACCTTCGGAACAGTCTATTATTGCCGACCAGTTTTCCAACAGGCCCGAGAGCTTCAATGAAAAGCTTGGAAGCCATAAGCATGAAGAGGATGTGCTGGAGATACTGAGAACCAAACCCCTTTCGAGCCTCGATGAAGCTATCGGGATCAATGATAAGTTTCTTTTTATCAGGGAAATATTCAACGGAAGCTCTGAAACTTATAATCAGGCTATTGAGAAACTTGAGTCTGTCGGAAGTATCTCAGATGCCATGGCAGTGATAATGAGCTACACCGGCGACAGTACAGGAAATGAAGCTGTCAGGCAGCTTGTTGATCTTATTAAGCGCAAGTTTCTTGCCCATGAGTAAACTCTTCCTTGTCCCGACACCAATCGGTAACCTAAGGGATATAACCTACAGAGCCGTGGAGGTCCTGGGAAGTGTCGACCTGATACTTGCAGAAGATACAAGGCAGGCCAGAAAGCTTTTAACCCATTATAATATTCCTACTCCGGTCCAGTCGCACCATGCATTCAATGAGCATAAAAGCGTGGAAGCCATCTGCTCAAGGATACTTTCCGGGACAACCGTTGCACTTGTCTCAGATGCCGGTACTCCGGGTATATCCGATCCGGGTTTCCTTCTTGTAAGGACATGCCTCGAAAAGGATATTGCTGTCGAGACGCTCCCGGGTGCCTCCGCACTGATCCCGGCCCTTGTAAATTCAGGCCTGCCCAGCGACAGGTTCTGCTTTGAAGGATTCCTACCTCCCAAAAAAGGAAGAAACAAGCGGCTTTCCGGTCTTGCAGATGAACAAAGGACCATGATTTTTTATGAATCCCCATACCGGCTGGTGAGAACGCTTGAGGATCTTGCAGAATGTTTTGGTCCTGAACGTTGGGCATGCGTATCAAGGGAACTGACTAAGGTGTTTGAGGAGAACATCCGGGGAACCCTTTCATTCCTTGCCGGTCATTATAAAAACCATGCTCCAAAAGGAGAAATAGTAATAACCGTGGCCGGCAGAAAATCATGAACAAACCGGAAGAAGTATCCTTTTTGCGAGAAATCAGGAGAGCTTTCCAGCTTATACTGGTGCTATTGATTTCCGGGCAGCTTGCAAGGGCCCAGGTTCTCAGGGGTACCATCCTCGACAAATCAGGATCACCGGTTCAGTATGCCACTGTCTATATTCAGGAACTTAAGCAGGGTACAACATCAAATACAAGGGGCAACTATGAGATAAGACTGATTCCGGGCAGATATACGGTTGTTTTCCAGAGCCTCGGGTTTGAGCCGGTTTTTGAAACCATCAATATCTCCGACTCCCTCATTGTAAGAAATATCATCCTGCCCGAACAGATCTATGAGATACCTGAGGTCAGGATCTCTCCTTCCGGCGAAGATCCCGCGCTGTCGATTATGAGGAAGGTAATCGGACTTGCCCCCTATTACCTTAATTACATAGATTATTACAAGGCAGAAGTGTACATAAAGGGCAACCTCCTGATAAAAAGGATCCCAAGACTGATCGAGCGCTCGATGCGGATGGGCCGTTCAGGCGACAATGTAACGGTTTCGGCAGGCGGAAAACCGGTGAAAGAAGAGCGGATCCTCAGGGAGGGTGACGCGTTTCTGCTGGAATCATTCAATGAGATAGAATATACTGCGCCCGACAAATACGTTCAGAAGGTAATTTCTTTCAACAGCACATTCCCCGAACAGGGGAATGACATGTCGCCAATGGATTATATCCAGGCAAGCTTTTATCAGCCAATCCTTGCTGACATGGCCATCTCCCCCCTTTCCCCCCAGGCCTTCAGCTATTACAATTTCAGATACAACGGGACCACTTTTCAGGGAAATCATACAATCAACAAGATTGAGGTTATTCCAAAACATAAGAGCCAGCAGCTTTTTGCAGGTACAATTTTCATTGTTGAGGACCTGTGGTGCCTGCATAGTGTGGATCTTACCAATGAGAACCTTGTCGGGAAAATAAGAGTGCGGGAATTATATATTCCTGTTCGCGAGGAGGTATGGATGCCAGTCAGCCACCAGTTTGACATTGACCTGCAGATAATCGGGATAAGGGCCGACGTCGGGTACGTCAGTTCCGTCAAATACCTTGATGTAAAACCAAATGAAAAGCTTCAGAAACCCGGAGACCTCGCAACTGGATTTGCAGGAAGATATCAGCCTGACACTGCCGTAACAAAAACGAACAGGGAAATAAACAGGATCCTTCAGAAAGAAGAGCTTACAAACAGGGATATGGTCAAGCTTGGAAGGCTCCTTGAGAAGGAAACCGTAAAAACAAGGAACGACAGCGCCTCAAAAAGCCTTGAAATAAAAGATCAAACAACGCATATTGTCGAGCCTGACGCAGGGAAAAAGGACAGTGCCTACTGGGCAGGAATAAGACCAATACCCCTTTCAGAAATTGAGCTGCGGAGCCTGCAAAAAAGCGACAGTGTCAGGGCAGAACTTTCCGGTATCCGTGAAACAGCTGCAGATACTTCTTCTGCAAAAGCCGGAAGGAAGAAAACAACCAGATTCGGAAGAGGAATCAACCACATTCTGATGGGCCATACCTGGTCAGACACTACGGGATTAAGCTTTACGAACGGCGGATTGATCGACCTCGGGAACCTGGCCTTCAACACAGTCGACGGCTTCGTTTACGGTATCGATTTCAGAATTAACAAAAGGTTTAAAGACGGAAGATCCATGGCACTCTACCCTGACATCCGATATGCCTTCAGCAGGGAAAGTGTTATGTGGAGACTCAATGCTAACTATTCTATCGGAGGTATGAAGCCAAAACAGTTCAGTATCCGCGCAGGCATGACAACGAGGGATATCGGAACGGGAGGAGGAATAAACCCGCTTGTAAACAGTGTCACCTCCCTGTTTATGGAAAGGAATTACCTGAAGCTGTACGAAAGCAGGTACCTGGATCTCGGTTATGAAACCGGGATTGCCAACGGGCTTAAGCTTGAAATCAGGGGCGGATTTGAAAACAGGAAGGTTCCTGAGAACAATACTTCATTTTCAATTATAAATACAAGCCGTGAATATACCTCCAACCTTCCGGTAAATGAATATCTGGCTTCGGGTCCGGATATCACCAGGTTCGTGGCTGAACAGAAACACCTTGAAATTGTAACAAATGTTACATTTACACCATATCAGAAGTACAGGATCTATGGAAAGAATAAAGTGCCTCAGGGATCAGACTGGCCTACATTCAAATTTACATGGGAACATGGTGCAAATCTAATACCCGCATTATATGATAAATACCGTCATTTTGACATGTTCAGGCTCGAAATATCCCAGAGACGAGAGACCGGGGCATTCAGCGAACTTAGATGGAGGGTGAGGTCGGGCGCATTTGCCGGCAAGAGAAACCTTTCGTTTTTCGATTTCTCCCATTTCAATCCTCAGCCGGTCAGATTGCTGATCGATGATTATGATGATGCATTTATGCTTCCTGCATACTATTCGCTCAGCACACCTGAACTGTATGGTGAAGCACACCTCCGGTATACAACTCCGTATCTTCTGTTGAAGCTTCTTCCCGGATTAAGCAACACGCTGATCCGTGAGAACCTGATCTTTTCCTACCTCGGTTCACGTTATCATACCAATTATTCTGAAATCGGCTACAGTCTCAGCGAGATCTTTTTCTTTGGAGAAGCTGGTCTTTTTGTGGGATTCGACGATCTTAAATTCAGAAGCCTTGGTATAAAAATTACCCTGAGGCTTAATTAAATTCACCACGGATAGCACGGATTTGCACGGAATCTGATCCGTGTTAATCGGTGGTTTCCGTGGTTAAATAAATTTTAAACGAACGGCGGGTCATTGAGCAGGTCCGTTTCCAGGTCGAATTTATCGCCCATGTTCCGAAGCTTGTCATGATTCATCTTTGAACCCAGGGTGATGCTCGGGGATCCCTCTTTGATTTCCGGATTGGCGTCAATATCAAAATCATCTATATCCACGAACTGGGCCCTCTCTTCACGGAACCTCAGCTTGATATCGTCTACCGGGCCGTTACGGTTTTTGGCCAGGATTATTTCTGCTATGCCTTTTGTTGAGCTGCCATCCTCAAAAGTAAGGATCCCGAATTTATCCTGGCGATGGATGAATACAACCATATCTGCATCCTGCTCAATGGCGCCCGACTCCCTGAGATCAGAAAGGAGCGGCCGTTTCATTCCTCCCCTCATCTCAACCGACCTGTTAAGCTGGGAAAGTGCAAGAATTGGTACATTCAGCTCCTTGGCAACGCTTTTCAGCGATCTTGAGATATTGCTCACTTCCTGCTCGCGGCTTCCGGCATTTTCAGGTCCCGACATCAGCTGAAGGTAGTCTACTATCACTATGTCAAGCTTGTGTTGGGCCATAAGGCGCCTGCATTTCGCCCTTAGCTCGAAGATCGATATTGCCGGGGTGTCGTCGATAAAGATAGGAGCCTGGACCAGCTTTTTTATCCTGGTGTCGAGTTGCTTCCATTCATCTTCCGAGAGGCGGCCATTCTTTATCTTATCTCCGGGGATATCCGTCTCTGCAATTATTAACCTGTTCACAAGCTGGATAGAGGACATCTCGCATGAGAAGATAGCTACCTTCTTTCCATGATCAATTGCCATGTTACGGGCCATCGAAAGGGCGAATGCCGTTTTGCCCATTGAAGGACGGGCAGCAATAATTATAAGCTCCGACTTCTGCCATCCTGATGTAAGCCTGTCAAGCTTTGTGAAACCCGAAGGTATTCCGACAAGGGCATCCTCCCTCTTACCGGCCTCCTCAATCTCCCTGATGGCCTCCTTGATAACAACATTTATCGGAGAAACCTCCCGCTTGATATTTCCCTCAGCGATCTGAAACAGCTCATTCTCAGAGAAATCGAGAAGTTCGGTCACATCAATTGAATCATCAAACGACCTGGTCTGAATCTCTGTCGAAACCCTTATGAGCTCTCGCTGTATATATTTCTGGGCCACTATTCTTGCATGGTAATCGACATTCGCAGCTGAAACGACTTTGGCTGTAAGCTGTGTAAGATAGACTGGTCCCCCGACGCTTTCAAGTTCATCATGGGCCCTCAGTTCCTCTGTTACCGTGTAGAGATCGACCGGATACTCCCTCATCGAAAGATCCGATACTGCCCTGAAAATCTTCTGATGTGCCTCCTTGTAAAAGCTGGCCGGTTTTAGTATATCCAGGATTGTGATAACAGCCTCCTTTTCGAGCATTATTGCTCCGAGAACTGCTTCCTCCATATCGATCGCCTGAGGGGGAACTTTTCCGAAATCAGGTAATTGGGTGATTACTGGCCTTGGAGCCGGTTTCTGTCTTGCCATCTATATTTAAGTGCTGATTTTCTGATACTTACAAGACGATATTCAGTTATCATCCGGTTTGACCAAAGGTAAAAATAACCATATTGATTAATCCGTCAGGGATTTTTTTCTTACAAACATTCTTTTGTTTAAAACTTGTTGAAAAACCAAATAGGTCCTCGTATTCATGAATTATCCGATTGATATGGTATTTTTGTATCAAATATCCTTAAATGCTGGTATTTCCAAAAGCAAAGATAAACCTGGGACTGAGAATCACCGGCTGCAGGCCCGATGGCTATCATGACATTGAGACTCTTTTCTATCCCGTAAACCTTTGCGATGCCCTTGAACTGGTATCTGATCCTGGAAAACCGGGAAAAGACACTCTTTCCGTTTCCGGATTCGAAATACCCTGCATGGCTGAGGACAATATTGTCCTCATGGCAGTCAGAAGGCTCAGGGAAGATTTCCCGGTGCCCTATCTCAGGATTCATCTTCATAAGAATATCCCTTCAGGTGCCGGCCTGGGCGGAGGGTCGTCAGATGCGGCATTCATGCTGAAGGCAGTTAACAGGACATTCTCTCTGGGGCTGAGTGCCCCTGATCTGAAAAATATTGCTGCAGGACTTGGCAGCGACTGCCCTTTTTTCATCGACTGCCTGCCGTCATTTGCATCAGGAAGGGGAGAAATACTCACTCCTGCCGCTAATATTCTGGAAGATTATTATGCCGTGCTTGTGAATCCGGGGATAAAAATCAGCACGCGCGAAGCTTACGGAAATTGCAGTCCGTCGAAACCCTCGACCCCCCTTCATACTCTGGTAAAGCACCCGGCTAATGAATGGAAGGAAATCATTGTGAACGATTTTGAAAAAACTGTTTTCCCTTTTCATCCGGAGATAAAGGAAATCAAGCAAGCTCTTTATTCGTCAGGTGCAGTTTACAGCTCAATGTCGGGGAGCGGGTCGACCGTTTACGGGATTTTCAAGGAAAAACCGGTTATTCCCGTTGATCTCAGGAGGCTGGTTATCCATGAAGGGAGCCTGAGGATTATTTAAGCTCCATCAAAACAGTGCCCTTCGAAACCTTGTCGCCCTTTTTCACATGTATTTTCATGATCGTGCCATCAATATTGCATTTCATGATGTTTTGCATTTTCATGGCATCAAGTATCACAAGAACCTCACCTTTACTTACCTGTTGATCCTCTTTTACGAGAATGTCGATAACGGTCCCGGGCAAATAGCTCAATATCATCTTAGGATTGGAAGGTTTATAAACCTTCCTGTTAATGAATTTAGGGCTGAGCCTGGTCTTGTACAGGATTGTATTTATATTCAGTATCCCGAGGTTTTCAGTATTTTTCATGTTTCACATTTTCAGTTTCCGCGGAAAAAAATCAGAAAGGCGGCAGCCCATGTTTTTTATCGAGAACCTTAACCACCTTGTCCTCCGAGGCCAGAATTGCATGGAGAAGGAAGCGGCGTGTTTCCCTGGGTTCAATTACGGCATCGACATATCCGCGGGCAGCTGCAACATATGGATTGGCGAATTTGGCTTTATATTCCCCGATTTTTTCTTTACGTGTTTCCTCAGGATCATCTGATGACAATATTTCCTTCCTGAAGATAATATTAGCAGCTCCCTCGGGTCCCATGACTGCGATCTCGGCAGTCGGCCAGGCAAAAACAAAATCGGCCCTGAGATGCCTGGAGCTCATTGCAATATATCCCCCGCCGTATGCTTTCCTGAGTATCAAAGTGATTTTCGGAACCGTGGCCTCACTGTATGAATATAGAACCTTTGCCCCATGGCGGATCACTCCTGCATGCTCCTGGTCAACTCCGGGAAGATATCCCGGGAGGTCGACAAGAGTTATGATCGGGATATTGAAAGCATCGCAGTACCTTATGAACCTGGCAGCCTTGTCGGATGAGTCAACGTCGAGCACACCTGCCATTTCAAGGGGCTGGTTGGCTACGAATCCGGTGGTCCTTCCCCCCATCCTTCCAAAACCTATTACAATGTTTTTTGCATACAATTCCATGATTTCGAAGAAATCCGATTTATCGGCAACTGATCTTATGACATCCCTCACATCATAAGGAAGGGTGGGGTCATCAGGCACTATCTTTTCAGGATCGTATTTCCTGTCAGGCTCTCCGGGCTCAAATGATTTTGCCTTCCTGCTGTTGTTCCATGGGATAAAGGTTACCAGCCGCTTGATCTGCTCAAAGCACTCGTCTTCGCTTGCAGCAAAAAAATGGGCATTCCCTGTTATCTCACTGTGAACCCGGGCTCCTCCAAGATCCTCCATTGATATCTCCTCACCAAGAACGGTTTTTATTACCTCGGGTCCCGTAATGAACATTTTCGAGATCTTATCGACAACAAAAACGAAATCAGTAAGGGCCGGCGAATAGACTGCACCTCCGGCACATGGACCCAGAATCACTGAGATCTGCGGAATGATGCCGCTTGAAATCGTGTTCCTGAAAAAGATTTCCCCGTAGCCTGCGAGTGAGTTTACTCCCTCCTGAATCCTGGCTCCTCCTGAATCATTGATGCCGATAAGGGGCATCCTCATCTTGAGGGCATGATCCATTATCTTGGTTATCTTTCTCGAATGCATCTGACCGAGCGAACCTCCTGCCACCGTAAAATCCTGGGCATATATCCCCACCGGGGCTCCGTATATTGTCCCTGACCCTATAATAACCCCGTCGCTTGGGAGGGACTTTTTATCCATGTCAAAATCACGGGCATCATGCTCCACAAAAAGATCATACTCGATAAATGAGTCCTTATCCAGGAGTGCCATTATCCGCTCGCGGGCCGTTCGCTTGCCCATGGCTTTCTGTTTCTCGATTGCCTGTTCACCTCCCCCGAGCAATACTTGCTTGCGCTTCTCCTGAAGTTCCCGTATTTTTTTATTTACTCCCATCCGGTTTTATCTGAATTAAGTTGGACCAATAAAAAGAATTTTTTAACAGGCTGCAATTTAAGACTTTCAAGCGAAGATTGCACTTATTTGGGTGCAATCTTGTAAAGGACCAGGGCGACTGCGGCATAGAGAATGTTTGGTATCCACATCGCCAGCATCGGCTCAAGATTCCCCTTTAACGAGAACTGTGATGCAAACTGCATGAAGAGTATGTATGAGAAACTTAGTCCAAGACCGATCCCTATATTCATGCCAATCCCTCCCCTCACCTTCCTTGATGAGAGGGAAACTCCGATAAGAGTGAGGATAAAGACAGCAAATGGATTGGCAAAGCGCCTGTATTTCTCAATAAGGAACAGATTGAGTTCATCCGAGCCCTGCAGTTTCAGCTTGTCAACATAATTGTTCAGCTCATTGTAACTCATGGTCCCCACAAATCCTGGTCCCATTGAGAGATCTGACGGATCGAGGTAAGCAAGGGTTGTATCTTTTCTGTCGCCGCTTGTGATTATGTCTTCCTTGTCAGTTATTTCGCGCAGATTAAAATTGATGACCACCCATTTGCGCGCAGCCGTATCATATCTTACAAGATTGCCTTTCATCTTTGACTCAAGTCTTCCATCCTCACCGAATCTTTCGATAGTGAAGTTCCTGCCTGTCTGGCTGATCGGATTGAACGACTCCATATAAACCAGGACATCCTTGGATACCTGCCTGTGAATATTCATCAAAGGAGTCCTTCTGGTTGTTGCCCGGTAGTATTTATCCTCAAAATCGATCCTATTCAGGTTTGCCTTCGGGATTACAAAATTAGTAAGAAGGTATGCGAAAAGGGCAATAATGAAGGCTGACAGGAAATACGGAAACATCATTCTCCTGAAGCTCATGCCGCTGTTAAGGATCGCTATTATCTCGGTGTTGGCAGCCATCTTTGAGGTGAAAAAGATAACGGAGATAAAAACGAAGAGCGGGGAAAAGAGTGTCGCAAAATAAGGGATAAAGTTAAGGTAGTAATCTAACAGTATGGCCTTTACCGGGGCATCTTTCTCCATAAAATTGTCGATCTTCTCTGCAAAATCAAAAACAACCGCGATTGTAAGGATAAGCACAAGGGCAAAGAAGAAAGTGCCCAGGAACTTCCTGATAATATACCGGTCGATTATAAGCAGCCGGGGAGCTCCTATAAACGTTCCGAAAGTTTTTTTACCATTTGATCTTTCCATTTTTTGAAATTGCCTTCTTCGATTTTTTCCCTGGCTTCTGAAACCAGCCTGATATAGAATGAAAGATTATGTATGCTTGCAATCTGGGAACCGAGGATCTCACCGGAAATAATAAGATGCCTGAGATATGCCCTTGAATAAAAAAGGCTCACCGGCGACGGGCCGCATGGATCTATGGGGCTGAAATCACCGGCCCACCTTTTGTTTTTAATATTGATCACACCTTCACTTGTAAAAAGCATTCCGTTGCGTCCGTTCCTGGTTGGCATAACGCAGTCAAACATGTCGATACCCCTCTCTATGGCTTCAAGTAAATTGACGGGCGTTCCGACACCCATCAGATAACGCGGCTTGTTTTCAGGAAGTATCTCATTCACGATTTCGATAATCCTGTACATTTCATCGGCAGGTTCTCCCACTGATAATCCGCCGATTGCGTTTCCTGCCATTCCCATTGATGCGATCTTTTCTGCCGAGATCTTTCTCAGATCATCAAAGGTGCTGCCCTGGACAATCGGGAACAGGAGCTGCTCATGGTTCCACATCGGATCTGTTTCCCTGAACCTGGCTACAGCTCTTTCGAGCCAGAGGTGAGTAAGTGCAACTGACTTTTCGGCATACCGGTGATCGCAGGGGAATGGAGCGCATTCATCAAGCACCATCATGATATCTGCTCCTATTACCCTCTGTATGTCAATCGTGTTTTCAGGTGTAAAAACATGTTTTGATCCGTCGATATGCGATTTGAAAATTGCGCCTTCGTCTGTAAGCTTCCTGTTCGGAGCAAGGGAAAAAACCTGGTAGCCTCCGCTATCAGTAAGTATAGGCCTGCTCCAGTTCATAAACCTGTGAAGCCCCCCTGCCGATTTCAGGATTTCGGTCCCGGGCCGGAGATAAAGATGATAAGTGTTTCCCAGGATGATCCTGGCATCAATGTCTTCAGCAAGGTCCCTCTGGAGAATCCCTTTTACCGTACCTGCAGTGCCGACAGGCATGAAAACCGGAGTCGGGATTTCACCATGGGCGGTATTGAGCATTCCTGACCTTGCCCGCGTTTCCTTATCCCTGCCCTTTACCGTAAACATAAATTCAGCCCTTAAACGGATGCCAAAGGTAACTCATTCGTGTGCCTGTTGAAAATTATGTCGATAATTTTTCATGCATTTATACCGTTTTAACATGAATCAAATCAAAAACCTGCTCCTTGCATTCAGATTATCTTAGTAATATTGCAGCCATATCTGGAAGTCAAATGATACTCCGAGACCATCCTCTCCTTCTTGCTTGTTTAATTGTTTTCGGCTTCTCTTTCCTGGTTCAGGCCTTCTGGTACATCTATTTTTTCCTGGCTGCCGCAAGATACAAACCTGTGGACAACAATAAAAAAGGCACCCCGGTTTCGGTGATCATATGTGCAAGAAATGAAGAGGAGAATCTCAGGAATTTTCTACCGGCAGTACTGGAACAGGATTATCCCGATTTTGAAGTGGTAGTTGTGAACGATTGTTCTGAGGATGATTCATACAACATCCTGGGGGAATATCTTAAAAAATATCCGAACCTGAAGGTTTCAAATATTATAAAGGATCCCAAATTCACGCATAACAAAAAATTCGCTCAGTTCATAGGGATCAAGGCTGCAAAAAATGAGTTCCTGCTTTTTACCGATGCCGACTGCAAACCGGAAAGTAAAAAATGGATAACAGGAATGGCATCCGGTTTTAATGACGGAATCGATTTTGTGCTTGGCTATGGAGGCTTCTTCGCGAAAAAAGGATTGCTGAACAAATACATCAGGTACGACTCCATGATGATAGCTGTACAATACTTCGGGATGGCTATAAGAGGCATACCCTATATGGGAGTCGGCCGGAACCTTGCCTACAAAAGATCGCTTTTTTTTGACAGAAAGGGATTTGGCATTCATTCCCATCTCGCCTCGGGTGACGATGATCTGTTCGTGAATTCGAATGCTTCAGTAGAGAACATCTCCGTGGAGTTCAGCAAGGAATCACATACCCGTTCAGTTCCCGCACCAGACATAATTAAGTTTTACAAGCAGAAGACAAGGCATCTGACTACAGCAAGCCATTACAAACCCCGGGATAAGATTGCACTGATCGCTGAACCTGTTTCCAGAGTATTGTTTTATGCAGCATTCCTGATCCTTGTGACAAATCTCTTTATGTGGCCGGTGGTGGTGGGTCTATTCCTGACAAGAGCAATTGTTCAGTTTGCAGTATTCATCCTGAATCAGAGAAGACTCAACGAACCGGGATTATTACCCTGGGTTCCGGTATTTGACATAGCATCTCCCTTTATAAATGCTCTCTTTTTTGCAGGCAGCCTCCGTGAGGGTACTGGCAGGAAAACATGGAAATAAACAACGGAATATCGGAAAAAGCCAGAAATGACCTTTTGCTTGTCGAACTGGCAAGGGGCGGAAATGAAAAAGCATTTTCGGGCCTGATGAACCGTTACAGGGATACGATTTACTTCATGCTCCTGAAAATGGTAAATAATACTTCGGATGCTGAAGATCTCACGATTGAAGCATTTGGCAAGGCTTTCAGAAATCTTGACTCGTTCACTCCCGACTTTGCATTCAGCACCTGGCTCTTTAAGATCGCAACCAACAATTGTATCGATTTCATCAGAAAAAAACAGATATCTCCCGCATCCCTCAATCATATACAGGATGATCTTGATAACCTCACCGTAAATATCCAGTCTGACCTTCCGGATCCGGAAGAGGCGCTCATCAATGATCAGAAAATTGCGGTCCTCCGCGATATAGTAAAACAGCTTAAGCCAAGGTACAGGAACCTGATTGAGCTCAGATACTTCAAGGAGTATTCATATGAGGAGATAGCATCGGAACTTAAACTTCCGATTGGCACCGTAAAAACACAGCTCTTCAGGGCAAAATCGCTGCTGTTCAACATCTTTATAAAAACAGAGAACAGATAGTGACTGAAATCATTCTAAGATATTTTCCGGATCTGACCGGTTCCCAGATTGACAGGTTTTCTAAGCTTAAGAATATTTACAGGACCTGGAACAGCAGGATCAACGTTATTTCACGGAAGGATTTTGACAATTTCTATGTTCACCATGTACTGCATTCCCTTGCCATCGCCAAGATAATCCATTTTGCAGGTGGGACAAGGATCCTGGATGCGGGCACCGGTGGAGGATTTCCCGGTATACCCCTGGCTGTGTTTTTTCCTGATTCTGAATTCTTTCTCCTCGATTCGATTAAAAAGAAAATAAAAGTTGTATCATCCGTTGCAGCCGAGCTGGAAATTACGAATGTGAAGCCTCTGTGCAAAAGGATCGAGGAGGAAAAAGGAAAATATGAATTCATTTTAAGCAGGGCGGTGTCAGCCTTCCCGGAATTTGTAAAACTCACGCGAAAAAATATCGGGACGGAAAACAGAAATGAGTTGAGGAATGGTATTATTTGTCTTAAAGGTGGTGACCTTGCAGCGGAACTGGGACCTTTCATTCAGAAAGCCGTCATCTGGAATATTGCTGATTTCTTTTATGAATCCTGGTTTGAGACAAAAAAGATCGTTTATCTGCAGTTATGATTCTTAAAAAATAATCCTCCCGTTGCATTTATTCAAAAAATCCATATCTTTGCGATCTCAAAATAAAACTGTACCAACAACTTTAAAAACAGCGTCATGAAAAGGACCTATCAGCCTTCGAGGAGAAAAAGAGCAAATAAACATGGTTTCAGGGAAAGGATGTCCACCCCCAACGGAAGAAGGGTTCTTGCTTCACGCAGGGCCAAAGGCAGAAAAAAACTTTCGGTTACTCCCGAGCTTAAATTGAAATAATAATAAGATATTGTATCCATGATGAAGGTGCCTCAAAAGAAGGCACCTTTTTTTTATTAATTTTACCAGCCATCTTGTCTGAAATGAAACTACCGGAAGATAATATTGAAGATCCCCTCCTGAAGGAAATTTCCTCCAGAATAACTGATGGGGTAAGGATATCAGAGGATGAGGGTCTTTTGCTTTATGAAAGGGCCGGATTATCATTGCTCTCGATGCTGTCGGGAATCGTCAGAAGGCGGTTTAATAATGACTTTGTCTTCTTTAACAGGAACTTCCATATTGAACCCACAAACAAGTGCATTTACAATTGCCGCTTCTGTTCATACCATAAGCCCGCGGGAGATCCTGAAAGCTGGGAGCACACCCATGATGAGATGCTCGGTATTGCGGAAAGGTTTGACGACACTCAGGTTACTGAAGTTCACATTGTGGGAGGCGTACATCCATCACATGATATTCAATGGTACGGAGAGCTTCTGGAAAAAATCAGACAGCTCAGACCCGGGTTGCATATTAAGGCTTTTTCCGCCATCGAGCTCGATTATATGATTACGAGATCCGGAATGACGTTAAGGGAAGGTCTGTCGGAGCTTAAGAAACATGGACTGGGATCGGTCCCGGGAGGCGGTGCGGAGATCTTCGATGAAGAGATAAGAAAAAAGATTTGTCCCGAAAAAGCCAATGCCGGCAGATGGCTCGAAATTCATGAGACTGCACATTCGCTTGGAATACCAACCAACGCCACAATGCTTTACGGCCATATTGAGACCTATGTCCACAGGATCGGCCATATGTCAAGGCTCCGTGAACTTCAGGACAGGACCGGGGGATTCAATGCATTCATTCCCCTTAAATACAAAAAGGCAAATAATTCAATGTCATACCTGGGTGAAGTCAGCATGATTGAAGATCTCCGGAACTATGCCGTTTCCAGGATTTTTCTCGACAACATCTCCCACATCAAGGCATACTGGCCGATGATTGGCAGGAAGGTCGCACAGATGAGCCTTATGTTTGGGGCCGACGACCTCGACGGAACAATTGAGGACACGACAAGGATCTACTCGATGGCCGGGTCAGGCGAGACAAACCCTCAGATGTCGACCGGCGAAATTTGCAGGCTTGTCAGGGAGGCGGGATATGTGCCGGTGGAACGGGATTCCGTTTATAATTTTATACATACCTTTGCGTTATAATTTAAGTTCCTACAGCAGCCATGAGCATCAAAAAATTCATCTTCAGCAAGACATTTCTGAAAAACCTCGGGTTGGCAGCTGTAATTGTGGTCGGGACCATTATGGCACTTCTTATCTGGCTTAATATCTATACCAGGCACGGACAGAGCAGGCCGGTTCCTGATTTCATGGGACTGACAATGGATCAGACAATTCAGCTGGCGAAAAAAAGCAAACTGAGATACCAGATCATCGACTCCGTCTATACATCCCTGGTCCCCCGAGGCTGTATTGCAGAGCAGCATCCTGAGCCTGGTTTCAAGGTTAAGAAGCGGAGGAACATAATGCTTACAATAAATGCCTTTAACCCTGAAATGGTGGCAATGCCGAACCTGGTTAACCTTCCAAAGCGGCAGGCAGTAGCCCTTGTTGAGGGATCAGGACTTCAGATTGGAACTATCAGGTATGTACCGGATATCTCTTTTGACGTCGTTTTGAAGCAGTTATTCAATGGAAGGGATATTATGGAAGGCGACTCGCTTCAAAAAGACTCGCAGATCGACCTGGTGCTTGGCAAGGGACTGAGCAACCAGAGAACATATGTTCCCGATCTGATAGGCATGAACATTGAATCTGCAAGAAACAGGATACTAGGCGCTTCGCTTACTTTTGTAACAGCAATTTTCGACAATACGGTTGTTACAGGAGTCGACTCGGCTGCCGCATTTGTTTATAAGCAAAACCCCGATTTCAGCCCTGATGCGACCCTTCAGCTCGGATCATCAATTTACCTGTGGCTTACCCTTGATTCTGCCAGGATGCCGGTGGATTCAACAAATTTCATCATTGACACGATTCCAGGAAGTTATTCAGGACTCTCCAATTGACTTATGCAAAAAAAGCTGTTAATAAATATTGCACTTCTGTTGTTCATCCCTCTGCATGTTCTTGCTCAGGAGGTGGTAACAGGGTTGCAGACCAACCGGGTATTGTCTGGAAGTTCAGATAACCGGGCCAGGGTTAAGGCTGATAAAGCTGATCCTGTCGACCTGCCGTTTTTTGATGATTTTACCGGGCAGTCATTCATTCCGTCTCCCAGGAGGTGGAGCGACGGTTATGCCTTTATTAATAACACATATTCAGATCAGCAGATAACCGTCGGGATAGCAACCCTTGATGCCCTGGATGATGCCGGAAACCTATATGAGACAGGAGGACCGGAGGGGTTTGAAGCCGACCACCTGACATCCCAGCCGGTTAACCTGAATTACCTGCCGGCCGAAAATATATGGCTGAGCTTTTACTTCCAGCCGGGAGGACTCGGTGATGCTCCGGAAATCAATGACAGTCTGACCCTTCAGTTTTTTGCACCGGATGAACTTAAATGGTATTCTGTCTGGAAATCAACGGGAACTGAAACAGGGAAGTTCAAACCTGTAATTATCAGGATTGAAAATCCCAGATACCTGAAGAATGGATTCAGATTCAGGTTTGTCAACTGGGCAAGCCTCGCTGACTTTGATGACAGGTCAATGATTGGAAACTGCGATCACTGGAATATCGACTATGTATATCTTGACAGGAACAGAAATGCCGCCGACACTTCCCTTGCCGATGTCGCATTCAGGACACCACTGAGATCGATCCTCAAAACCCATGAAGCAATGCCCTGGAAACAGTTCAGGCAGGTATATCTTCAGGAAATGGGTTCTGCAATCCCCATCCATTACAGGAACAATGACAGGATAACAAGGAATGTGACCAGGAACTTTGAGATCCGCGATATATTCACAAATACTGTTTCACATTCATTCTCAGCCGGTGCGGCAAATGTGGAACCTTTTTCAAATGTCGATTACAACGCTAACCTGATCTATACATATAACAACGGGAACAACGATTCGGCCCTTTTCAGGATCACCTGCCACCTGAAAACCGATGATTTTGATCCGAAGGGAAATGACACTATAACATACCTCCAGGTGTTCCGCAACTATTTCGCATACGACGACGGATCATCCGAGGGAGGTTATGGAATTAACGGCCAGGGTTCGAGGAATGCAATGGCAGCTTACAGGTTCAAATCTTTTCTTGAGGATACCGTAAGGGCGGTAAGCATATGCTTCAACGACAGCTACCTTAACAGCAACCGGAGAAATTTCCATCTGATGATATGGGATGACAATAACGGATTGCCCGGAAATGTAATTTATACTGCTGAGGATCTCCTTGTCGAGCCTGGTGACAAACTCAACGGATTCCACACCTATATCCTGCCCGATGGTGTTCCGGTCGACGGAACCTTTTATGTTGGATGGAAACAGGTATCCGAGACATTCCTCAATGCAGGCTTCGATATAAATACTCCTCACCGGGGACGTCAGTATTACTGGCTCAATGGCGTATGGCTGCAATCTCAGAAAGAGGGGAGCCTTATGATAAGGCCCGTTGTCGGTTCACCAATCAAGACAACTTCATCGGATGATGAAATCCCACCGGTTTACAGGAACTTCAGGATGTGGCCCAATCCGGCATCTGATTATATTAATCTCGATTGCAGCGACCTCGCTCTTTCACGATCAGCCTTTATCTCCGTAATTGATCTTCAGGGCCGCGAAATGATGAGAGTTCCCTACAGGGAGCAAATTGATGTTTCAGGGTTGAAGCAGGGCATCTACACGTTGATCACTCTCCTGGACGGAAAGCGTACGGGCTATTTCAGACTCGTAATTACAAAGTAATTACATATGTCAGAAGAAGAAATCACCGACCAGCAGGAACTATTTGAGCATTACAGGTTCATTGCTGATCCGGGACAGTCGCTTCTACGCATTGACAAATTTCTTTTTGTCAGGATTGAAAACGCCTCACGCACAAGGATACAGGCTGCAGCAAATGCCGGAAACATCCTGGTGAACAACAGGATGGTAAAGCCAAACTACAGGGTCAAGCCAGGGGATGTGGTACAAGTTGTCCTTCCAAATCCTCCGAGGGAAATAGAGCTTATCCCCGAGAATATCCCGCTGAACATAGTATATGAGGATGATGACATAGTTGTGGTAAACAAGGATCCTGGCATGGTTGTACATCCGGCATATGGCAACTATACAGGGACCCTTGTAAATGCGCTGATGTGGCATTTCAGGGATCTGCCGCTTTTCAGCACAGGGGAACTTCGTCCGGGACTTGTGCACAGGATCGACAAGAACACTTCAGGCATCCTGGTGATCGCAAAAAATGAACTTGCACTGAACAGGTTGTCAAAACAGTTCTTTGACAGGACAACCGGCAGAAATTATATAGCAATTGTCTGGGGGACACCTAAACCTTCAAGCGGAACCATTACCGGCAATGTGGGAAGAAACCTGCGCGACAGAAAGATCATGCAGGTATTTCCCGATGGCAGCCAGGGGAAGAGTGCAATTACTCATTATCGGGTTCTGGAGGATTTAGGGTATGTCTCGCTTGTCGAATGCAGGCTTGAGACCGGGCGGACCCATCAGATCAGGGTTCATTTCAGCCATATCAGGCATCCTCTTTTCAACGACGAGGAGTATGGGGGCGATCAGATCCTTAAGGGAACAACATTCTCGAAATACCAGCAATTCGTTAAAAACTGCTTTAAGATACTGCCCCGGCAGGCGCTTCATGCAAAATCGCTGGCGTTCGATCATCCTGTTACTCGAAAAAGATTGTCATTCGATTCCGAACTTCCTGAGGATATGAAACTGGTTATAGAAAAGTGGAGAAACTATACTTCAACAAGGTAACGGTTTAAGCTACCTCAGCTCTCAGCTCTTCAGCATTCAGCATTCTAATAGTCAACTTCTCCTGTGCCCTGTGCCCTGTGCCTTGTGCCCTGGGCCCTTTCTTACCAGCTGCCGCCGGCACCGCCTCCTCCAAAGCTTCCCCCTCCGAATCCGCCAAAGCCTCCTCCTCCCCTTCCGCCGGAGAATCCGCCCCAGCTGCCGCTATGCCTGCTGCCACCTGAATTCATCATCGAAAGCAGAAGCCATAATGGCAATCCCTTCTTGCTTATGTGCTTCTGGTTCGAGCCTCCGCCGCTACGTGCTGACAGGATAATTATTATGAAGATTATTATGAAGATCAGAGGTAAAATGTTGCCTGTTCCGGTTTCCTTGCTGCCATACTCACCGGCAGTGAATTCGCCGCTGGCAAGCGACATAAGCGTGTTGGTTGCATTGTCGAGCCCCTGGTAGTAGTTTCCGTTCCGGAATTCGGGCAGTATTTCATAGTCTACTATCTGCCCGCATAAAATGTCAGGGATAGCTCCTTCGAGTCCATAACCCTGAACGATCTGCACCTGGCCAGACGATCCTTCTGTTTTTGGCTTTACAAGGATCAGTACGCCGTTATCAAGCCCTTTCTGCCCGATCCCCCATTTCTCGGCAAGCCGCTGGGCATAATCGGCCTTGTTATACCCATGGAGATCAGGAACAGTTACTATTGCGATCTGTGTTGATGTCGAATCGTTATAGGCAACAAGCTTTTCCTCAAGAGAACTGACTTCCTGATCCGAAAGCATTCCGGCAAAATCGTTGACGAGCCTTGGGGGGAAAGGCTTTTCAGGGAACTCCTGGGCAGCAATCCTCGCAGATAAAACAACGGCAAGAAATATTAAAGCCGCAACCTGTTTGCAGAATAATTTATTTTTCATTGTTTGCCGGGTTGCCAGGTATCATCGAATGAGATCTCATCCGGAAGCTCATTTTTATCATCCTTCCCGTGCGGGAAATGTTCCTTAAGCTGATTTCCCGCCATAAGGATCCCTTCAATTAATCCTTCAGCATACTTGCCCGTCCTGAAATGTTCCTGAATGATATTCTTAACCTTGTCCCAGAAGTTTTCCGGGACCCTGGCATTAATGCCTCCGTCGCCGATTATGGCGAATTCCTTGTTCTTCACTGCCAGGTAAAACAACACACCATTCCTCGCCTCGGTTTCATGCATTTTCATATGCGTGAATATCCATGCGGCCCGGTCGAGGACATTTCCTGAGAGCTTTGTCTCGATATGGATCCTTATCTCCCCTGAAGTCTCGCTTTCAGCCTCCTTAATGGCATCGCGAATCTGTATCAGCTCTTCCCTTGTGAAGAATGACGAGGCTTTGATTTCCATTTAAAGCTGACAGTTAGAATTTTACTTCCGGAGCCTTATCGGCTCCTTCCATCGCTTCGAAATATGGTCTGGCGGTGAATCCGAACATACCTGCAAGTATGTTTGCAGGAAATCTCCTTATATAGGTGTTCATTGCCTGGGCGGTCTCGTTGAACTTCCTTCTTTCGACCGAGATCCTGTTCTCAGTCCCTTCGAGTTCAACCTGAAGGTCCCTGAAATTCTGAGTGGCCTTCAGTTCGGGATACTTTTCAACGACCACCATCAGTCGTGAAAGAGCCGAGCTCAGCTCGCCCTGGGCTGCGGTGAACTGCTGTAGGTTCTCTGCTGTCATTTTTGTCGGGTCGATCGTAACCTGTGTGGCTTTGGCTCTTGCCTCAATCACTCTTGTAAGGGTCTCCTGTTCGAATGAAGCAGCTCCCTTAACTGTATTCACGAAGTTCGGGATCAGATCAGCCCTCCGCTGGTACTGGGTTTCGACATTTCCCCACTGGCTTGTGACGCCTTCCTGCAGGGTGACCATCTGATTATAAACCCGGGTACCCCAGGAGACAATACCCAGCACAAACAGTGCCACGATAGCTCCAACAATTATCCATATAATGCAGCCTTTTTTCATTTTAATGGTTTTTTAAAATTTTATCAAAGTTAAATAATATCTGATTATGTAAAATATTTTATTATCAATTCGGCATCCCTTCGTGTCTTAGCGTCTTTGTGGCATCTCTTTTTTTGCCACTAAGACACTAAGCCACAAAGGTAACGCAGGTTACCATTAACATTTTTATAAACCGGTCAGAAATGCAAATTGAAAATCTTTATTTTTGATGAATAATTTCCGGAATATGAGAACAATCGCAATCGTTGCCGGAGGAGATTCCTCCGAATATGAGATATCGGTAAAAAGTGCCCGCGAGGCAGCAAGGCTTCTTTCGGCAAAATATGAATCATATATAATCATGATCAGGGGCACCAGCTGGTACTGGGAAGATCCGAAGGGAAGATATTTCACCATCGACAAAAATGATTTCACTTTAAAAACCGATGAATTGAGGATCCGTTTTGATGCCGTCTTTATTGCTATCCATGGCACACCCGGGGAGAACGGTCTTCTTCAGGGTTATTTTGATATGATGCAGATCCCCTACACGAGCTGCGGGACATTCTGTTCGGCACTTACATTCAACAAGCAGGCAACCAAGCTTTACCTTAAGGAATACGGAATTCCCATGGCCGGAAATCTCCTGTTCAGGAAAGAAAATATTCCGGATCCCGGTTCAATTATAAAAAAAACCGGATTGCCATGCTTTGTAAAGCCCAACGACAGCGGATCAAGCTTCGGCGTTACAAAAGTTAAAACAATTGAAGAGCTGCCTGCGGCAATTGAATCGGCCCTGAGGGAGAGCCGCGAGGTGATGGTAGAGGCATTTATGAATGGCAGGGAGGTGGCCTGCGGGGTTGTGAAGGTTAAGGGTAAAATAATGGTCCTTCCAGTCACAGAAATAATCAGCAGGAATGAGTTCTTCGACTATGAGGCTAAATATACTCCGGGAAAATCAGAGGAGATAACTCCCGCTGAATTGACGGAAGAAATGTCCAGTAGGATTCAGGATCTCAGCTCCCGGATTTATGAGATTCTGGGCTGTAAAGGAATTGTAAGGGTTGATTTTATAATTGTGTCAGGCGAGCCGTTTTTCCTCGAGATCAATACCGTTCCGGGCATGACAGAGGAGAGCATTATACCAAAACAGACAAAAGCTGCAGGGATTGATCTTGGGGAGCTGTACTCAATGGTGATTGAAGATCTCTTTTAAAGGCAGGTGGCAGGTGGCAGGGAGCAGGGAGCAGGGGGCAGGGATATCGCTGGCGCGGATTTGCAATCCGTGCCAGTTGTTTGCTAGCACGAGTTACAAACTCGCGCTAGCGTCATGTGGTAAATTGGTTGGCAATAAGCCTTATTTAGTTGCTATCTTCAGTGCAGAGGTGGTCGTATAATACTTCGTTATCATCCCAGGCACCTCCCAATCGGGCATTTTGCCATCTTCAAGATATTGCAGGAACCTGGAAGTAACCTGTCCGAAATGCTCCTCGTGGGTAACCCTGTATTTTTTCGGCATGTTTATCCTCAGTGTTTTGTTGTCGACTGCTTCAACCTGAAGGCTATCGTAGGGCAGCCCGTCCAGAACCTCTTTAAGCCGTGCGGTAAAATCGGAAATCGACGATCCCCTGACCTTCTCGATATAGAGAGTCGGCAGGAATTTTTCCTCTGCACCCTGCCTGATTACAAGGTCGCATTTGGTGCCCCGCATCACGGAATAATGAGTATCGCCGCCTCCTGCAGGCGGCATGTAGTTCCATGTCACTGAGACTTTGGCCCAGATGCCCTTTAACTGGTAGATTATCTCTCCGTTTGAAAAAACATTCAGTTTGCCATCCTTTATATCCTTCGTCAGGAATTCAGGGAAATCCTCAAATCCGGTCACTCCTTTGAATTCTTCCCTTGAGATAACTGTTGGCCACCTCCGGGCGGAGGCGATTCTGACATCCGACGGACTAAGGATCTGCTCCGGGAAACACTCCCACTGAACAAGGTCAACAAGATGGGTTGTTACATCCACGATGCCCTCTCCCTGCTGTTCCACATCAAAGAACCAAGCCGGTCGCTGAAGTGGAGAACCTGATACGATCTTTGAGAAATGATGTACGCTCACCTTGGTAACCGCCGGATCCTTGCTGCTACCGGCCTCAAGAGTACCGAAAACTGTTTCACTCATGGATAACAGCTTCTGCAGGATAGTTGTGGTTTCAAACCTTTCGGTCATTATATCATACAGGAGTACTCCCTTTTCCCTGGCGGCAGCGAAGGCTCCTTCGAGCTTCACGAAATCGTCGGGGGAGATTATCATTGGTTTATCAGCCAGGACGTTTAAACCGGCATTTATCGATCTTGTAATGTATTCTGCCTTTTTCCCGTTGTTTCCCGACAGCACAACCACGTTGCCGGCATTCTCGGAAAGCATTTTCTCAAAAAAATCGGTGCCATTATATACAATCTCATTCCATGCCGTCGGTTCTGCCGTCCGGGAGTTGTATGACGCTACCCGGTTCAGATGCTGCTGAACATCAGGGCCTTCCGGAGCATAGACGCGGACATCGGGAGAAACCTGCGGATACATTATTTTCTGGACCAGGGCAGCATGAAAATGGCCCGGGTCGACTGTAAGCAGCTTTACTTTGTAATTATCTTCCATTGCTTCGAGTGATTTTTCGGCTGTTTGCTTTTTGCTCCCGCCCGATCCGCATGACACTAGGATCAGTGCACTGATTAAAATAATTCCTGATCGTTTCATATTTACCTTAATTGTGTTTATGTTACTGGTTACTTGTTGCTTGTTACCTTAGAACCTGGAACCTGGAACAAGCAACCAGTAACCTTATTTATCAATCTCCTTAACTGCTTTTATGAAGGCGTTTATATTTTCATTTCCGACATCAGGGGGCATTCCTCCACCAGCCGACCAAATAATGCGGTCATGATTATCGATTTCCCCCGAAGCTTTTATGACTGCCTCAGCAACCAGACCCGGAGTTCCTCCGGCCAGAATATCCCTTGGAGGGATATTTCCGGCAAGAATAATGTCATTGCCCGCAAGTGCCCTTATCTCACCAAGGGTGTGATTGTAAGAGAAATTGAACACGTTCACTCCCATTTCATTGAGATGTTTGGCTGTGATCAGTCCTTCCGCATCGTTATGAAGGAACCTGACCTTTGCCCCGGTGGTTGAGAAAATCTTTCTGAAATATGGGAGAACGAACTCACTGAAATCCGCTTCACCCACAAAACCTATTATATCATCGAGAATCAGAATCCCGTCTATCGATGGAAAACACTCCCTCTGCCACGAGATCCAGTCGCATATGAATCCTGTGATTTTCCTCAGTAACCGGTGAGATCCTTCAGGATCGAGGGCAAGGGCGGTCATGAATTCTGTAGTTCCCATAAGGAAGCTTGCAATATTGAGCGGACCCCGTGCCACAGCGAACCTTATCTGGTGATCTGCATCCCTTATTGCAGATTCACTGTGCCTGAGCCTGTTTATCATGAATGGCAGAAGTCCGTCTGTTTTGACGTTTGGCTGAGGGAGTCTGTCAGCATCTGAGATATCGGCCAGGATCTTTTCCGCATGTGGAAGGGTGTTCTCAAGAAAAATCATCCTCGAGCCAAAGGCAGAAGGCTCGGTGCACATACCGTATTCGGACCAGAAGCCAGGCATGAACCATACATCGGGAAATGTATTTATCACCTTCAGGTTCGCCTTCAGCCATTGTTCGCCAGAGGCGTAATAATCTACAACAGAAATCCCGTACCAGCCTGGTATCCATGGACTGTCAACAATAAACCCAACCGGCCTGTAAGTGAGTTTTTTACCATCGATTAAGGCCGAAAGATCATCAAAGGAAGAATTTCGCATTAATGGTTCAGGTTATCTGGGAAATGTTCGGTCATTAAATTTGAGAATTTATTTCGGTTGAACAAAATTTAAATTCTCCATCCTGTACGAATCTATCGGATCGCAGGTGCACACCAGGTTACGGTCGCCATACCCATCGTCGATACGGCCTACTGAGGGCCAGAACTTATTCTCTGCAATCCATTTCAGGGGGAAGCCTGCCTTCTGCCTGTCATAACCATGATTCCAGTCATTTGCAGTCACAACTTTTGCAGTATGCGGGGCATTAAGGAGGACGTTATCTTCCCTGCCGGCTTTCCCTTCTCTGATCTCGTCTATTTCGTTCCATATCGACTTCAGTGCCTCGATGAATTTATCAATCTCCTGAAGCGATTCCGATTCGGTGGGTTCAACCATTAGTGTACCGTGCACCGGGAAAGAGAGAGTAGGTGCATGAAATCCGTAATCCATGAGCCTCTTTGCAATATCCGATTCGGTTATTCCTGCCTCGGCTTTGAAATTCCTGCAATCAAGAATCAATTCATGGGCAACAAATCCCGACGACCCGGTATAAAGTGTTTTAAACCAGTTCCTCAATGATGCTGAAATATAATTAGCATTGAGGATTGCGTATCTGGTAGCCTTTGTCAGGCCGTCAGAACCCAGCATCAGGATGTATGCATGAGAAATTGTAAGTACATGTCCGCTGCCGAATGGTGCACCTGCAACAGCTTTGGTTCCATGGCTTCCTCCCGTTTTTACTACCGGGTGTGTCGGCAGGAATTCAGCCAGCCTTTCTGACACAAGAATGGGACCCATTCCGGGGCCGCCACCGCCATGAGGTATGGCAAAGGTTTTATGCAGGTTAAGGTGGCACACGTCGGCTCCTATGTGTCCAGGACTTGTCAATCCCACCTGGGCATTCATGTTGGCTCCGTCCATATAAACGAGTCCGCCGTTTTCATGAATTAGGCTGACCATCCTGGTGACCGAGGCTTCAAAAACGCCATGGGTCGAAGGATAGGTGATCATGAAACATGCAAGGTGAGCCTTGTTTTCTTCTGCCTTCTTCTTAAGATCATCCACATTTATATTCCCATTATCATCACATTCCACCACAACTACCTGCATACCGGCCATTACAGCGCTTGCCGGGTTTGTACCATGCGCAGATGATGGTATAAGGGCAATATTGCGATGTCCTTCACCCCTGGTTTTATGATATTCCCTTATTACCATCAATCCCGCATATTCGCCTGCTGCTCCCGAGTTCGGCTGGAATGAGACACCCTGGAAACCTGTTATTTCTTTTAGGGCTTCACCTAGCTCATCGAGGATCTGGTAGTAACCTTCAGCCTGGTTGCTGGGTACAAACGGGTGAATATTGCCGAATTCAGGCCAGCTCATTGCAAAAAGGGAAGTGGCAGGATTCAGCTTCATGGTACAGGAGCCAAGGGATATCATGCAATGCGTAAGGGAGAAATCCTTCCTTTCAAGCATCTTGATATACCGCATCATTTCGGTTTCGCTGTGGTATTTTTTGAAAGTGGCTGCCTTCAGAAAATCCGATTTCCTGATGAATTTTCCTTCAACCGGATTGCAGTCGCAGAATGATTCGAGTATCCCCGGTTTTTTACCTGCAGCTTTTGCAAATATGCCCACAACTGAATTAACCTCCTTCAGGGTGGTTAATTCATCAGTGCTAAGTCGTATACTATTATCACCAGGATAGAAGAAATTGGTTCCCTCTTCAAGCGAAAGCTTTTTAATATCATCTTCTGATACGACCGAAGGCAGTTCGACATGCAATGTATCAAAGAACTGGCTGTTAACCTGATTATAACCAAGCTCTTTCAGTGCACAGTTAATTGTGCAGGCAGCTTTCTGAATATGATTTGCAATATTCCGCAGTCCTTCAGGACCATGGTATTGTGCATACATTCCCGACATGGTGGCAAGAAGGGCCTGGGCCGTGCAGATATTGGAGGTCGCCCTCTCCCTCTTGATATGCTGTTCCCTCGTCTGAAGGGCCATCCTCAGAGCCTGGTTTCCCTGAGCATCTACCGATACACCGATAATTCGTCCGGGCATGTTCCTCTTTAGCTCATCCTTTGTTGCAAAGAAACCTGCATGAGGACCTCCGAAACCCATTGGAAGGCCAAATCGTTGATTCGAACCAACGACAATATCGGCACCCCATTCCCCGGGAGGGGTGAGAAGGGTGAGGCTCATCAGGTCGGCTGCAACTCCTGTAAGCAGTCCTGCTGTATGTGCCCTTTGGGTAAAATCCGTGTAATCCCTTATCTGTCCCGATGCTGCAGGATATTGTACAAAAGCGCCGAAGAATGATTCATCAAATGCAACTTCATCATATTTCCCTCTGACAAGCTGAATTCCCAGTGGCTCCGACCTCGTGGCAATGACATCCAAAGTCTGGAGGAATACATCATTATCGACAAAGAATTTGTTTGCTCCTGCCTTAACGGCACCTCTCGAGCGGGCATTGAACATCATAATCATTGCTTCAGCTGCAGCAGTCGATTCATCGAGAAGGGAGGCGTTTGCAATCTGCATCCCCGTCAGTTCGATTATCATAGTCTGAAAGTTCAGAAGGGCTTCAAGTCTTCCCTGTGATATCTCTGCCTGATATGGGGTATATGAAGTGTACCATGAAGGATTCTCAAGGACGTTCCTTACTATTACTGACAAGGAAGCGACTCCGTAATAACCCTGTCCGATAAATGATCTGAACAGCTTGTTCTTCGAGCCGATCTTCCGGATATGCTCAAGGTACTCAAACTCGCTCATGGCTTTTGGGAGACTTAGCGGCTTTTCAAGCCTTATGGACCCCGGAACCGCCTTGTCGATCAATTCGTCGAGCGATCCGACGCCTATCATCTCAAGCATCTTCGGCAGTTCATGCTCCCTTGGTCCGATGTGTCTGTTTGCAAAAATATCTGATGACATATACTTGATATTATTTGAGTTATTAATTTAACTGTTTAATGCTTTAATCCACTCCCCGAGCGATTATCCAATAAGTCGAAATCCATTAACCGCAAGGGCTCAAAGGAAATGCGCAAAGATCGCAAAGAATTTTGTTATAATGTTTTGACTCTGCGCACTTTGCGAAAACTTTGTGTTCTTTGCGGTTAAAAAAGACCTTTTCAAAAGCTTCTAAACCTCAAAGTACACGTTTTGTAAAGCTTTCGAAAATAACAAATAGAAATTACTTAAAAAATATTAAGGGTCAGTTGTGAATAAAATAAGGATTTGATCTGATCTCAATACCTATTGTTGTTCTATCACCATGTCCAGGATAGGCTATCGTTTCCGACGGAAGGGTAAATAGCTTTTCTGTTATGCTGGTAATAAGTGTCTCATAATTTCCTCCCGGGAGGTCAGTTCTTCCTATGCTTCCTGCAAAAAGGGCATCACCCGTGAAAACGGCCTTATCTTTTTCACTGTAAAATGCAAGGCTCCCTGCAGCATGACCTGGAACATGGATCGCGGTAAGCTCAGTTTCCCCGAATGATATTTTCTGACCATCGGTCAGATAGCCGGCTGGCTTTGGAGGATTTTCCATCATTAAGCCAAACATCAGAGCATGATTTACTGCCTTTTCCCTGTTATATACATCGTCCCTGTGGCATAATGCTCCGATGTTGTATTTCCCGAGCACGAATCCGTCACCGAAAATATGATCGAGATGGCAATGTGTATTCAGCAGCAAAACCGGCCTGAGCCTTTTTTCATCGATAAAGCCTGTCAGTCTGCTGAATTCATCAGAGTCGTAACATCCGCAGTCAATTATAGCACACTCACCTGATTTATCAGCCAATATGTAGGTATTCACGTCGATGGGGTTGAAAACAAAACTATATATCTCCATATGAAATCCTTTATTCGGTGGCAGTACCCTTGAGCATGGGTACGAAAACAAAAGTTCCGTGTGAGGAGTATTCATAATCATCTTCCCCTTTCCTTACGATAAGGGTCATAACCTGAGATTCCGCGGTTCCAATGGGAATGACCATCCTTCCTCCAGTTTTCAGCTGGGGAGGAAGTTTTTCAGGGACCTCCTTTGTCGCTGCAGTAATTATAATACCATCGAAAGGTCCGTATTGAGGTTTCCCTTCATAGCCATCGCCAAAGAAGAAGTCGGCATTATAGCCAAGCGATGCGAGTGTCCTCTGGGCCTTAAGGTAAAGCTCGCGGTACCGTTCTATTGTATAGACCCTGGCTCCCATTTCAGCCAGAACGGCACATTGGTACCCCGAACCGGTTCCGATCTCAAGGATCTTATCCCTCTTTTTCACCTGGAGAAGGGCAGTCTGAAAAGCAACGGTATAGGGTTGTGAGATAGTCTGACCTGAAGAAATCGGGAAAGCCTTATCGATATATGCATGGTTAAGAAACGCAGGATCCATGAAGTCGTGCCTGGGGACCGTGTTTATGGCCCTGAGGACTTCCTCATCGGTTATTCCCTTGCGCCTCAGCTCTTCAACAAGTTTCTTCCTTTTTCCTTTGGCCAAAAATGAATCTGTCATCAAAAATCAGGTCATATTTCTTAATCCAGCAAAAGTAAATAATTTGTGACTTGAATAACAGATCAAGACGAATTTAAAATAAGAACTTACACAGAGAAACACAGAGAAGACACAGAGAAACACAGAGTTAGAACTAATCCACCATTCCGGATCTCTGTGGAACTCTGTGTCTCCTCAGTGATCTCTGTGTAACAATAAGTTCCAGGTATTTACTTTATAAATGATACTTTGCTAATTGATTATAGATTGGTCCGGTTTGCGTCAGTATGCTTTCGAAAAGGATTGCTTCATTAACATGAATGGTCTGAAATTCCTGATCGCGGTATTTTTCGAGAACCGATTTCAGGTTTTCTGTATCCTTGCACGATTTAACACGTCCAAGAGTCAGATGCGGCCTGAACTGTCGTTCTTCAAGTTCAAATCCGATATTCTTCAGACCTTTGTTTATTAAGTTATACAGCATTGTCAGCCTCTCTGCTGATCTGATTCCAACCCATATCACTCTTGGATCCCTGAAGTTTTTAAAGACCCCCGTACCTGCAAGGGTAAAATCGAACGTTCCAAAACCGGAGCATTTCTCTTCCAGCATGAGATAAAGACTTCCGATCCGCTTTTCTTCAGTATCCCCGAGAAATGCGAGAGTTAAATGCAAATTCGCCGGATCAACCCATCTAATATTCTCTGCCCCAAGCATTGCTTTCAGTGATGAGAACATCCTCAGCAGGTCTCCCTCCGGTTCCGTTTTAACTGCAATAAATATTCTTTTCATCCGTAAATAATTTTGATTTTAAAGGTCGGATGGAACCGCACATGATTGGAGATGAATTATTTTCATGCGTGTTTGTGTTTGTAATCAATCATGTGGGTTTCATAAGATCAGCGCCACGGGATATCTACAAATTACCGGCTTCAATTTCATTCAGGATAATTTCCATAACGGCATCTTCGCCAAACGGATCATATTCCGCCTTAAGGTTTGTACCGAAGATACGTGCAATGCCCTGCCAGAAAGCAGCTGAAATATTGCCGCGGTACTGCCGTATAAGGTCATATGAAGTGTTGTATGTTTCCCTGTCAATAAGCTTTATAAGCAATTTACCCTGGGTTATCGTCATATCACGTACATCATCCTCATATTCGCCAAAAAGGTTTTTTTCGAATTGCCTGATGTATTTCTTCCTTTCTCTTTCATCAGGAATTCCAGCAAGCTTATCATTTGTCTCACTGAGTTTGGCCCTTACGACGAGCGCATACGGGTAAACCTTTTTCAGGTTATAGATAAGCCGCTGATACCTGTTGAAGGGGAACTTTCGTGCCGTGGATGGACGTCCGATTATAACCACCTCCTTAATTTCTATTTCGGGAAGACTTATGCCATCGCGTTCGACAGTATGGAGCTGATAATAATTCCCTGGCAAAGTATCAATCAATCTTTTGCCGGTATCAGACTGGCCTGAAGTATTTACCAGCAAAATAAAGGATATCAATATTGTAAGGATAATTCGCAATGGAATATCTTTTTTGCAAAGTTATCAAATTACGGGCCATTTTACTACGACGCTGGCGCGGATCTGTGATCCGTGCCTATTTGCATCGGGGAGGGATCAAGATCAGACCAGGCAGAAGGTACTAGAAACCATTAAATACTTGCCTTGGAAAGGGCTCAAGGCAGGTACTGTTAGGTTAGTGTTCCATAAGAAAAGTGCAGTTCATGCTTCACTTTTCTGCTTTTATCAGGATGAAAAATTTGAAATGCATGTTCAAAAAGCTAAATTTGAGAAAAGCTTCCTTTATGGCATTACGTGTTGAAGACCTTGAGGATCAGTGTAAATACAGGCAGATACTTAAAATTCCTTACGACGATCTTGTAACTTTTATTCTTGATTATATCAGGAGAAAATCAGGTTTAATGGTCTTTTTCTGGTCATCATGCATCGTTTTATTGGGAATTGCCTTGTTCGTCAGGATCAATATCGGAGGCTACTTCCCTTTCAGAAATATCTTTTTTCATACATGCCTGGGATTGATAATCTTTCCATTGATTTATATTCCGGTTCATGAGTTCCTTCATATTATACCTTATTACTTAACAGGTGCCAGAAATATCAGGATCGGAATGGACCTGAAACAATACATGTTTTATGTTACCGCACACAGATATGTTGCAACGAAAAATCAGTTCAGGTTTGTAGCTCTTGTCCCGTTCCTTCTTACAAGCCTTGCAGGATTAGCTATTGTCCTGTTTCTCCCCGGATTGTGGAAATGGAGTCTTATGTTGTTTCTTTTTGTACATGCAACAATGTGCGCCGGCGATTTTGCAATGCTGAATTTCTATGCCCTGCACCGTGGGAAAAAAATATACACATGGGATGATTTTGATGAAAAAGCTGCTTATTTTTATGAAGAAATATAGAAGAAATGAAGGGGAGATGGGGAGAAAGGGAGATGGGGAGATCTGCGAAAAATTGCTGGCGCGGGTTTAGCGTAACGCAGTGAAGCGTAATCCGTGCCTTTGGAAAATGGGTTTCAGCACGGATCACAGATCCGCGCTAACATGATTAACTTAAATCTTAATATACCTATGCGAAAACTTTTTACCATTTTATTACTGATTGCTACTGCAAGTCTTAACGGTTATGGACAAAGGAAAACCGTAAATATTCCCGATCTGCAGGGTTACGTCACGCTAAAGTGTGATTTCCATTTGCATACTGTTTTTTCCGATGGCAATGTCTGGCCAACGGTAAGGGTCGGTGAAGCCTGGCGCGACGGACTGGATGCCATTTCCATCACCGACCATATTGAATATTCACCGAAAGAGGACTTTATCCCGGTCGACCATAATGCAGCCTGGAAAATAGCTGAAAACACCGCAAGGGACTATAACCTGATCCTGGTCCATGGTACGGAAATCACGCGAAAAATGCCTCCGGGACATATGAACGCCCTGTTCATTCAGGACGCATCGCTCCTTGATCTTGATTCCGTTATGGACGTTTATGCCGCAGCAATAAAACAGGGTGCGTTTCTTCAATGGAACCATCCCGGATGGAAATCCCAGGAGCCGGATGGAATTCCAAAGATTTATGATATCCATAAAACCCTTATTAAAAACGGATGGCTTCATGGAATTGAGTTTTTCAACGACAGCGAATACTATCCCCTTGTTTTGAATTTCTGCAAGCAAAACAACCTGGCTGTTATGGCCAACAGCGATAATCATGGTGTTATAAGCGAGGATTATAAGGAACCCGAATACACCAACAGGCCAATGACACTCGTGTTTGCAAAGTCGCGGACCCATGATTCCCTGAAAGAGGCTATGTTTGCGGGCCGTACCCTTGCATATTTCAGGGATATGATTGCAGGAAGGGAAGAATATGCAAAACCATTCTTCTACCAGTGCATCTCTGTTGGAAAATCCTTTTACCAGAATGATAAGAGTATCTATTTCGAGGTAACTAACAGATCGGATGTGCCTTTTTACCTCGTCAATGGGATACCTGATGCTCCACAATCAATAACACTTGCAGCAAATGGAATTACAAGGGTTGTGGTAAGCAGGAAAGTGACCTCTCCACTTTCATATGATGTAAAAAATATCCTTACCGGAGAAAATGAAGTATTGAAAATAGAACTTAAATACTAATTCTCTGTGGCACTCTGTGACTTCACTGCGCACCTCTGTGTAAGTTCTTAAATATTAATCCATTACACAGAGATCCACTGAGGAGACACAGAGATCCACAGAGAAATTATCCTAGAATCTTTCCTTTGCAAGCTTAAGGACATTATCCTCCTTAACAATAGGCCTGAGCCGGAACGAATATTCATATTTCTTCTCCAGCAGCCGGTACTGAGGATGGATCATTGCTCCCCATGAATCATCACCTCCCACACCCATCTGCCCCAGATCGACATTCAGGTTGACAAGTTCACGCGGTTTGACATCAATCGTATGTGTATTTGCACTTTTTGCATCCTTCCGGTACTGAGACAATTTTCCTTTTGGCGATTCAAAATCATCATGAATATTCTTAAGAGCCGCGAAACAGATCACCGGATTGCCGGTTACAAGAAGTCCGGTCCCACTGTCATCGGTAAGGGTCAGCCACCTGGTGTCGGTTTTATAACCATTCTCCTGGGGTCGGATATACGGCACATACTGATCGTCGACAGTGCTTTCATAAAGTCCGATATCCGCAGATGTCTTCCTGTCGGCATAGTTTTCATGAGGCCCCCTTCCGTACCATTTAAGGTTCATGAACTCTTCAGGCAGCTGCATCTGCATTCCCATTCTTGGTATTTCAGGAACTTTGTCGGAAACTTTGGAGAACTGATTTTTGACAATTACATCTCCTGAACTGAAGATGGTGTATGTTGTGACAAATCCTGCAAGCTTTTCGCCGTCAATGCCCGGGATGTCATACTCAAATGTTACTACTGCCCTGCTTATTTCAGGCTGGCTGATGTTCGCCTTTCTCACTACCGCCTTTTCGCCGGCTTTCTTCCAGACCCCAAGCTTCTTATCCATATCATACCCGTAATCATTATCTGTCGGAGGTCTCCAGAAATCAGGTTCCGGACCCTTTTTGATCATCGATTTTCCCTTAAATGCAAAAGACTCCATTGTGCCCTTTTCAAGATCGAACACAATTTTCATATCGGTACTGCTGACCTCAAGTTTTTTATCAACCGTATTAGTCTGAAGAACAGCCAATTGATCACGCCTGGCCATAACTGGCTTACCTTCAACAGGAAGTTTGAACTGGGCAGTAGCATATACATGATCCTCGGGAACATAATTCCATTCGTCACTCCTGGATACTCTCATATTCAGAAAGTATTCTGCACCCGGGACAACTTCAATTCCCGAAACAGGAACGGCAACTATGGTATCCCTGCCAGGTCCGAATCCGGGGAATGAGAGCTTGCCGGATTTAACTGCAACACCATCCGATACTATATCCCAATCGAAAACAAATTCCGACAGATCGGTGAAAAAATATTTATTCCTGATCCTTACTTGCCCGGCTGAAAGATTAACCGGTTCAAATCCCACATACTGATAGACTTTTTTAACTTCAGCAAGACCGGGCTTGCCTGTCCTGTCGGGCCAGGTAAGGCCATTGATACAGAAGTTGCCATCGCTTCGGACACCTTCCTCTCCGAAATCCCCTCCGTAGGCCCAGTATTTCTCCCCAGTCTCATCTGCAACCATCAATCCCTGGTCAACCCAGTCCCACACGAACGCTCCCTGAAGTTTAGGATATTTTTCAATTACATCCCAGTAATCCTGGAGATTACCAACGGAATTTCCCATGGCATGGGCATATTCGCATAGGATAAGGGGTCTGTCGTTTTTTGGGTCCCTGGCATAAGCTTCAATATCCCATATTCTTGCATACATCGGGCAAACAATATCAGTATGCCTTTCAGTTGTGTTGGTACTTTTTTCAGCCCGTTCATACTGAACCGGACGGGTCAGGTCCCTCGACTTAGCCCATTTATAATTGTTAAGGAAGTTATGTCCGTCGCCCGCTTCATTTCCGAGTGACCAGATTATCACCGAAGGGTGGTTTTTATCCCGTTCCACCATCCTCTGCATCCTGTCGAGATGTGCAGCAGCCCATTCCTTCTTATCAGCCAGCGTTACATCCTTGTCGTATCCGATACCATGCGACTCAATATTGGCTTCATCGACAAGATAAAGTCCGTATTTGTCGCACATCTCGTACCATAGCTCCTGGTTTGGATAATGAGAGGTTCTTACAGCATTAATGTTGTTGCTTTTCATTACCCTGATATCCTTCAGGATGGTTGCCTCGTCGATCACGTGCCCTGTAATATCGTTGTGTTCATGAATATTTGTGCCCTTCAGAAGGATTGCCACTCCGTTTACATGGAGCTGTGAATTGAAGATCTCGACCTTTCTGAAGCCGATCCTGGCACTCACGCTTTCAAGATTATTTCCGAAATTATCCTTAAGGTTTAAAACCAGTGTATAAAGGCTGGGTGTTTCGGAGGTCCACTTTTTAATACCTGGCAACTTCTTCGTGAAATTTAGTGAGGCCTTCTTTTCCGATAGTTTTATATCCCTAGTCTCTCCGTATATTTTCTGATCGTCTTCAAACAATGCAGCCTCGACATTAAAATCCTGTGCCTCCGGACTTGTTGAATTGAGAGATACATCGAGCTTCAGCAGGCCGTCGGCATAGTTATTTTCAAGATCCCCCACGGCAAAAAAGTCATTAATGAAGGTTTTCGGCCTGGCATGAAGGAAGACGCTCCGCTGGATCCCGCTCAGCCTCCAGAAGTCCTGGTCCTCGAGGTAGCTTCCGTCGCACCACCTGTAGACTTCAACCGATAATGCGTTGGGGCCTTTCTTAAGGTATTTGGTAATATTGAATTCTGCCGGAGTTTTGCTGTCCTGGCTGTAGCCGGCAAGCTGTTCATTTACCCATACATAAAAAGCTGAACTGACAGCACCAAACTGCAGAAAGACCTCCTTTCCATCCCATCCTGCTGGTACTGTAAAGGTTCTCTTATAAGATCCGACGGGGTTCCATTCATGTTGTATATACGGCGGGTTCATTTTGAAAGCATATCCGATGTTAACGTATATCGGAACATCATATCCCTTCATCTGCCAGTTCGACGGCACTTCAATGTTATCCCAGTCGCGGGTATCATAATCATCCTTGAAGAACCAATAGGGACGCTTATCAGGTGAGTCAGCATAATGGAACTTCCAGATTCCGTCAAGCGATAGATAGTTCGGAGAATTAAGCCTATTCCCTTCCAGTGCGGTCAATTCATCCGGATAGCTTATCATTGATGCGTGTGGTGCCTCCCTGTTCTGATTGAACATTTCAGGATTTTCCCAGTCGCGGGGTTCCTTTTCAGTGAAGGTAACACCTTCATATTTGCTGTATCTTTTACAAGCTGAAAACAATAGTGCTGTCAAAAGAAAAAATAAAGGCAGTCTCTTCATTTTTTTAGTTTTTATTTTAATAATTCATAACGACAATCAATATCCGGCTAAGGTTTCTAACGAAATTTGCCCGACAACCTGTAACTTACAGAGAATTGGAAATAACTGTTGAAGCATTTGACATCATAGGCAACATCGTTGGTAGCTGATGTTAATCCCCGCACATATCTCAAAATCAATTTAAAACGTTCCTGAAGGCTGAATTCGATACCGCCGGCCAGACTAAAGTCAATTTTATTATAAATGTAAGAAATATCACTGCTGACACCTGTCTCCAGATCCTTTTGCAACGCCTTGACAACATAACCTGGCTGAGGTCCAAAATGAATATTGAAATTCCTGACAGGTTGATATTTTATCAATACCGGCAGATCGATGTATGTAATAATATCCTTTTTATCATCAAACATGTCTGTCCAGTGAGTGCCTTTTCCCGAAAGCATCAACTCAGGCTGGATGATGAAGTACCTGCTGAACCTGTAGCTGTAATATCCGCCTGCATGCAACAAAAGAAGGCTTTTTACATCGAAAATTCCGTCATTATCCGGACTTGCCTGGCTTGAGAGGTTTATGCCTGCTTTTATCCCGTATGTGATTTTCGGCTCAGATCGTTTGAAGTATTTTGATTGACCATCAGCGACTGTCGCATACTGGATTTCCAACAGTAAAACAAGTAAGAATAAGACATTTTTCATCGAAGATCCGCAGTTGAGAAATCAGTCCTAAAATTAACATAAAAACCTTTCAGTCCAAACGGGGATTCCGGACAAGCATTAAAATCATGATCCTCATCAGAATAATCCCGAGATGCGCCCGTCAGCGTCTATATCTATTTTTTCTGCCGATGGGATGGCTGGCAATCCCGGCATCCTCATAATGGTGCCTGCGATCGGAACAATAAACCCTGCTCCTGATGAGAGCTCTACCTCCCTTATCTTGATGGTGAAACCCTGAGGACGACCCCTTTTATTCTGGTCATCCGACAAAGATTTCTGAGTCTTCGCTATGCATACTGCCAGGTTGCCGAAACCAAGCCTGTCGATCCTGTCAAGCTGGTTCTTTGCTTTCACGGTATATTCCACATGATCGGCGCCATACATCTTCCTGCAAATGGTTTCGATCTTCTTTTCAAATGGCCATTCAAGGTCATATAGCGGTTTAAAGCAGTCGCGACAATCGGAAATCTCCTCAAGCACTTTGTTTGCAAGATCAACCGCCCCTTCACCTCCCTTTGACCATGCTTCATTTAACGCCACCTTGACATTCCTCGTTGTGCAGTGACCCGACAGAAGATTAATCTCAGCATCCGTATCGGAATCAAACCTGTTAATTGCAATTACAGGCCTGAAACCGAAGAATTTCATGTTTTCAATGTGCTTGTCAAGATTGTCGAACCCTTTTTTCAGTGCATCAAGGTCCTCAATGACAAGCGATGAAAGTTTAGCCCCTCCATGGTACTTGAGCGCCCTTATGGTCGCAACGATTACTACGGCATTTGTCTTGAGATTGCCCGCCTGAGATTTGATATTGAAAAATTTCTCAGCACCCAGCTCACTTGCAAAACCGGCTTCCGTGACAACATAGTCGCTCAGGGAGAGCCCAGTTTTGGTTGCAATGATCGAATTGGTTCCCTGGGCAATATTGGCAAAAGGGCCGCCATGGATTATTGCGGGGGTTCCCTCAAGGGTCTGCACAAGGTTAGGCTTAATAGCCTCCTTCAGTAGCGCTGCCATTGCGCCATTGGCCTTGAGGTCGCGGGCAAACACAGGCTTGTCTCCGTAAGTATAACCCACAAAGATATTTCCCAGTCTCTCCTTCAGATCCTTCAAATCCTTGGCCATGCATAATGTCGCCATCACTTCGGAAGCGGCCGTGATATTAAAGCCCGACTGACGCGGAACGCCTTCCGTTGTGCCTCCCAGTCCGATGACTATATCCCTTAGCGATCTCTCGTTCATATCCATAACTCTTTTCCACTCGATTGTCCTGGGGTCGATGCCCAGGTTCCCGTCCGTATTCTTCAGCTGGATATTATTGTCGATAAGAGCGGCAAGAAGGTTATGTGCCTTTTCGACGGCAGAAATATCACCCGTAAAGTGCAGGTTTATATCTTCCATCGGGATAACCTGGGAATAGCCGCCTCCGGCAGCGCCGCCCTTTATGCCGAATACAGGACCAAGCGATGGTTCCCGGAGCACAACAGTAGTCTTTTTGCCAATCCTGTTCAGAGCCTGGGCCAGCCCTATCGATGTTGTTGTTTTTCCTTCTCCGGCAGGTGTAGGGGTAATGGCGGTCACGAGGATAAGCCTGGCCTGTTTCAGGCGTTCCTCATTAATAAAATGCAAGGGTATCTTGGCCTTGTATCTGCCATAGAGTTCGAGTTCATCCGGTGGGATGCCGAGCATCTCCGCAATTTCTGCAACCGGTCTGATTCTGGCTTCCTGAGCTATTTCAATATCCTGCTTCATAATGATGTGTTTCAAAATTGACTGAAAGATAACAAACTTTCCCCGCACGGCAAAGATAGATCTGCGTCTCAAACAGGAAGGGATTTATGAGAACTTACGCAATGTATAACTTTGTGCCTTTGTGCCTTTATGCCTTAGTGCCTTAGTGGTAAAAAACAATGCCGCAAAGACGCTATGTCACTAATTTTCTGATGGTTAAAAAGTAAGATTTCATTTAACCGGCACTGTAATTTATTTTTTGTTGCTTTTTGAAAATTGTTCTATCTTGAAATTTATTTTTAAACCACTAAAACCGGATGTTATGGAAAAAGAAATACAAAACCTTTACAGTGATTATAAAGGAGGACGGCTGGGCCGGCGCATGTTTTTGAAAAGACTCGCCTTGCTTACGGGTAGCAGCGCCGCTGCTATGGCTTTGTTCCCGGTGATTGAGGGAAATGAAGTTAAAGCAGCTACTCTTCCCAAGAAAGAACCTGTTCTTGTCACTGAATTCATAAAATATCCTGCTGCAACAGGCGATATGAGGGCATTCCTTGCAAGACCAAAAAAAGGAAAGAAGTTCCCGGCAGTGATTGTTATTCATGAGAACAGGGGACTGGTTCCGCATATTCAGGAAGTTACACGAAGGATGGCCAGGGAAGGATTTCTTGCAGTAGCTCCAGATGCACTTTCACCTCTTGGAGGGACTCCTGAAGATGTCAGCAATGTCGGGGCAATGTTCAAGCAGCTCGACAGCGAACAGACGACAAAGAATTTCGTGGCTGCGGTTAAATATCTCAAAACGCATCCTCTTTCCAACGGAAAAGTCGGTTGTACAGGATTCTGCTGGGGTGGTGCAATGACTAACCAGGTGGCAGTGAATGCACCGGATCTGAATGCAGCTGTCCCATATTACGGCAGACAACCGGCACCGGAGGATGTCGAAAAGATAAAGGCACCCATCATGGCTCACTATGCAGGCAATGATGCAGGGATCAATGCAGGGATACCGGCATTTGAAGAGGCCCTGAAGAAATACAACAAGGAGTACCAGATATTCATGTATGAAGGGGCCGCGCATGCCTTCAACAACGACTCCAATCCGGAACGGTATAATGAACAGGCTGCAAAACTGGCCTGGGGAAGGACTATTGGATTCTTTAAGGAGAAATTGAAATAGATTTTTTTATTCACCACTGATTCAGGTTATTGCCGCTGGCGCGGATTTATAATCCGTGCCTGTTTAACCCACCCCCAACCCCTCCCGGGAGGGGAGCCTTGGGAAAGTCTCTCTATCCCCCTGACACAGCGCTTATTGCCTCCACGAAAGGCCGGCAATGGTTGAAAAATGCCTTGTAGCCGCTGCAGAGGTAATTTAATCCGGGTTCACCGTCAGGGGTTGTGATAAACCTGTTTTTCGGGCACTCCCCGTTGCACATCTGTCTGACCTCGCATACAATGCAATAACGTGGCAATGTTAGCGATTTGGCAAGTCCGAAAGCTTTTTGCCTCTCACTGTCGAGAAATCCGGCGACTGAACCTTGAGTGATATTCCCTATGAGATTTTCCCTGTTTACAAAATGATCACAGGAGTAAAAATCGCCATTGAGCTCGACGACAGGCACTCCTCCGCAGTTCTCCTTAAAGATGCATAAAGTGTGCTCCTGGTTAAATGCGGTCCTTGCCGCTTCCTCAAATATCTGGATCTTGATTTCGCCGATATCCCTTTCAACCCATTCATCGAAAATTGAAATTAGAAACCGGCCAAATTCATCGGGGGGCACTGAGGCACGGCTCACGCCTGATTTCGTTCCCTGTCGTTTCTCAACAAGAGGGAGGAACGCAATGTATCTGGCTCCCAGCTCCCTGAAGAAATTGTAAACCACAAGAGGGAATCTGACGTTATAAGAATTCACAACACAAAGTATCTCGCTCCTGATTCTGCTTCTCTGAAGAATATCATATCCTTTTAATACCCTTGAAAGGGAAGGCTCACCGCCCGGGGTAATCCGGAACCGGTTATGAAGATCACCCGGACCGTCAATGCTGATGCCTACAATAAATCTTTCCTCTGCAAGGAAAGATGCCCAGTTCCAATCGATTAACGTTCCATTTGTCTGAACTCCGTTTAAAATAGTGCGGCCTGCGGGCTTATGCTTTTTCTGGATTGCGACGGCTTTTCTGAAGAAATCAATCCCTGCCATCAGTGGCTCGCCCCCATGCCATGAAAAAAAGATAGTCTCATCAGTAGTGGCTTCAATGTGTTGGATAATATACTTTTCAAGGATTTCATCACTCATAGTCAGGGATTCCTCTCCGTGATAAAGAGATCTCTTTTCCAGGTAATAGCAGTATTTGCACCTGAGATTGCACAGGGCACCGACTGGTTTTGCGAATATCTGAAACTCACGGTCAACTTTTTCCATTTGACAATAGGTTTTAGTTACACAACTTGTCCCGGTCTATCGGGAGAGTGCCACAGAGAAGTCACAACTTGCCCCGAGACTTCGGGGGAGGTACACAGAGTTAAGAAGCAAGATCTCTGTGGATCTCAGTGGTTCTCTGTGGATCCCAGTGTAAGTTTTTAGTTAGTTACATAGGAGAACACCAGGGTTGCAATATGGTTACAAAGATCAATCATCCCACAATATTACATTTTTTGTGCCCTCATTGGAAATATTCATTCTAATCCTTAATCCAACCGGATAGTAATTGTTAACCCTGTTGCCGATATTATTGCAGAATCCCAGGTTAATACCCTTATATGATACTATGAACCAACCTTTTGGGCTATCTGCTGATGCGATATTTTCTCTCCGGAGGTATGCAATGGCCTGATCATGATCAAGTTCGGTTTTATGGAAAACATCATTTCTGATTCCGGCCGACAGGGCAAGCTCATGGGCCGGAACAAAACCATTCTTTTTAACCGTGCAGATTTTTGTCCCTGGGCTGATGATATTCAGCTTCTGCCTTAACAAATTGAATTCCCCAGGATTCCCCGCATGATGAAGGATCTCCTCTCCATGCCTCATTATATTCTCAGTCTTAAAAGATGTCAATCTCCCTGCAATTTCAATATCGGATTTTTCAGGTACGGGTATTTTTCCCTTTCCTTTTCCCTGCATCGAATTAACCTCATAGTCTCTTTTTCTGATCACTGAAATAAATAATCCCTCCCCCTTTATCCTGTCCGGATAAAATCCATAGCCATGTATCCCCTTAAAGTCAATTTTGGTTATCCCTGAAAATCCGGTTATGTCAAGTTCAAGGGAATCAGCCTGATGGGTGGTTACCAGCCATTTTATGTTCTCCTCATTTTCCCCTGGATTGAAGGTGCAGGTGCTGTATATCAGAATTCCATTCTCTTTAAGAGCCGGCCAGACATCAGCGAGTATCCTTTTTTGCCTGACGGAGCAGTGTGCAGCGTTGTCCTCCGACCACTCATTTATGGCAACGGCATCCCTGAACATCCCCTCTCCCGAACAGGGTGCGTCGGCGAGAATCACATCAAAGAAACCAGGCAATTCCTTAAAGGCGGAGGGATCATTCCGGGTTACAATTGCATTGCCCTCTCCCCATTTTGCAATATTTTCAGCAAGGACCGAAGCCCTTGATCCAATAACCTCGTTTGTCACAAGCAATCCTCCCTGTCCGATAAGTGAAGAAAGATGAGTGCTCTTCCCACCCGGGGCACCACAAAGGTCGAGCACCCTTAAATGCCCGTCTGTTTTCACGATCTGACTGAAAACCTGTTCCACGAACATTCCCGATGCTTCCTGGGGATAATAGCATCCTGAATGAAACAAAGGATCAAGGGTGAAGGAGGGCCTTGATTTCAAATAAAAGGCCGTGGAGCACCACGTAACAGGTTCGGCAGGTACAGGTTTCCGGTTCCATTTTGACTGGTTTATTCTTATACTTACGGGAGAAGGTTCCTTCAAAGCATTCAGAAGCCCGTTTGCATCAATGTATTCCTGAGTTATGATCCTATTTATGAAACGCTCCGGAAACATTATCAGGTTTCGTCAGGGGTTTCGTCGCCATACACCGGAACCGTGTTATGTGAAAATCTTTTCCAGATGTAATAGACCGGGATGCCCAGCAGAACGATTACCAGCCCCGGAAAAGTGTAATTCGGTTTGTAGATCAACAGAATAATCATGATGAACGTGGTGGTAAGTATATATACCATCGGGATCACTGGATATCCGAACGCCTTGTACGGCCGCGGAATATCGGGCTTCCTGACCCTCAGGATAAATATTGCGAGAATTGTAAGGGTGAAGAATATCAGGACTGCGAAAATAACATAGTCGAGGAGATTACTATAGGTCCCCGACAGGCAAAGCAATATTGCCCAGATACCCTGTACCACTATAGCAAATCCGGGAACCCCTTTCCTGTTGATTTCTCCCACCTTTTTAAAGAAGAGGCCGTCCCTTGCCATTGCATAATAAACCCTCGGGCCCGCAAGGATCAGTCCGTGGTTGCAGCCAAAAGTGCTCACCATAACAAAAACAGCCATGATTATCGCCGCATAGTCGCCAAAAACTACGCTCATTGCAGAAGTTGCCACACGGTCGTCAGTTGCGAACTGAATCCCCTTCGACAGCACATCGGCTCCATCAGGCGATCCTGAAAGAGGAAGTATCCGGATATAGACCCAGTTTGTAAGCATATATATCACCGATACAATGAGGGTACCAAGAATAAGGCTAAGCGGAACCGTCCGCTTTGGATTTATGACCTCGCCCGAGATATATGTTACATTGTACCAGGCATCGGAAGAAAAGAGTGCGCCGACCAGGGCGGTCCCCACAGCAGCCACAAGCGCAAAGCCTGCAAGTGGAATAATCTGATTATTTTCGCCTATCCTGCCAGCCTCCCAGAAGACTTCCCTGTTTATCTGCCATGAGGTTATTCCCTTTGTAGCAAAGATTCCGATAAGAATAAATCCGAAAAGAGCTATCACCTTTGTGGAAGAAAAAATGTTCACAACAGTCTTTCCCGTAACTATTCCCCTTGTATTCAGCCATGTGAGAAATGCGATCATGGCAATTGCAACGATCATTGTTGTGTTGATCCCCAAGGGACCGAGATTCAGCAGTATATTTTTTTCAGAGATCCAGGGGAAGAGCACTCCCGAGAATTTGGCAAAGGCGACAGCCACGGCAGCGATGGAGCCGCACTGGATCACAAGAAATGTTGTCCATCCAAAGAGAAATCCGATCAGCGGATGGTATGCTTCCTTGAGATAAACGTATTGTCCGCCCACGCTAGGCATCATTGATGCCAGCTCGCCATAGCACAACGCTCCGATAACAGTTATTATACCTGATATCAGCCATACAACCATCAACAATCCCGGTGATCCTACGCTTCTGGCAACATCTGCACTCGTGATAAAAATCCCGGATCCGATCATTGCTCCGGCTACAATCGAGATCCCGTCAAAAAGTTTTACACGTTTCTTGAGAAAATGGTTTTCAGTCGGCATTTAATAAATAATAGTCTCGTATTAACAAAAGTAATGAAACAATTGAAATAAAACAGGTCTCAGGAATGTCTAACAAATATATCTGATCATTTTAAATAATCCGTATTGTATTACCAATCTTAAAACTATGAAAAAGTACTTGCTGATTTTAGTGGCTGTCCTTTTAACACTGGGAGCCAGGGCTCAGAAGTTTGATCAGCTGGCCAAGACCCCTCCGATGGGATGGAACAGCTGGAACAAGTTTCACTGCGATGTCAGTGAAACTCTGATAATGCAGACCGCAGATGCGCTCGTAAGCACAGGGATGAAAGATGCGGGCTATGAGTATATCGTCATTGACGACTGCTGGCAGGTTTCACGTGATGAAAACGGGGAAATAGTTGTCGATAAGGAGAGATTCCCCCATGGAATGAAATATCTCGCCGACTATGTCCATTCCAAAGGTCTGAAATTCGGTATTTATTCAAGCGCCGGAACCGTAACTTGCCAGAGACGCCCGGGCGGTTTCGGACATGAGTACCAGGATGCCAGGACTTATGCACGATATGGTGTAGATTATCTTAAATATGACTGGTGCGGTTCAACTTCTCAGGATGCAAAATCATCGTACACCAATATGAGCAATGCACTTAAAACTGCCGGCAGACCAATAGTATTCAGCATCTGCGAATGGGGATCGAACAAACCATGGGAATGGGCAGGAACTGTTGGTCATTTGTGGAGAACCACAGGCGATATCAGCGACAACTGGAACAGTATGATCGACATTTTTAACAGGCAGAAAGATCTTGCAAGATATGCTGGTCCGGGTAAATGGAACGACCCGGATATGCTTGAAGTGGGTAACGGCGGCATGACAACGGAAGAATACCGTACTCATTTCTCGCTTTGGTGCATGCTTGCATCCCCTCTCATGGCAGGCAATGACCTTCAGAATATGACGCCTGAAACCAAGGCAATTCTGCTGAACAAAGAAATGATTGCGATCGACCAGGATTCACTTGGCCAGCAGGCAACATGCTACAGGGACAACGGAGATTATCAGATCTGGGTTAAATCACTGTCAAACAATGAAAAAGCTATCTGTCTTCTGAACAAAAGCGATGAAAGGAAATCTGTTTTTGTCGACTTTTCCCTCCTTGCTTCAATAAGAAGCAGGGGACGTGGTTTTGGCGGACCCCCTCCCGGTGTAACACCTGGAGCTGGAATGCCGGGAATGCCCGCGGCAGCACAGGGAATGCCAGGCGGAATTCCCGGAGCTCCGAGCGCTGCTGCAGGACAAGGAACCCAGGGTGCGGCGGCGGCACAAAGAGCACAGGGTGCACCTGCATCCGGTCAGGGGATGCCGGGTGCTATGGGTCCCGGTGGACCCGGAGGACAGCGCGGGTACACCCCGCTTACCCTTGAAAACTTCAAGGTGAGGGATGTATGGGAACACAAGGACCTGGTACTGAAGGAAACATCAATGTATGTTGAAATGCTTCCTCACTCAGTGAAAGTCTACAGGTTTGTAAGAAAATAATATGTAATTACAATGTAATTACGTGTTTATTGATACTTTTTACCCCTAAATCCCCCTGACGCGTCGGTCAGGACAGGCCCAAGGGGGACTTAGTGATACATTTTAGACAGCCCCCTTTAGGGGGTTGGGGGTAATATCCTAATTCGCAAAGGGAACTTCTTTTCCTGTCAATCTGATCCTTCCCGATACCACCTGAGTGAATTGCGGATCGAGATACCCTTTGAACCCGGGCTGTTTCCCGCCGACAGAAATTATAAAATATCCGGGTTCGATAACCCGTTTGCCCTTCTTGTTTATAATTGAGAACTGCCTGGGCTCGAGATTGAATTCAACAACTTTGCTTTCTCCGGGTTTAAGATTGATCCTTGAGAATCCCTCAAGCTGACGGACCGGCCTCGGGGTTGAGGCTTTTTCATCAGTCAGGTACAATTGTACAACTTCTTCACCCTCTGCCCTGCCTGTATTGGTTACCGTGACTTTAACGGTGACCTTTTCTCCCGCAGTGACACTGGCAGGAATTGCAAGATTACCATAGCTGAAAGTGGTATAGCTCAAACCATAGCCGAATGGATATAAGGGTTCCTGAGTAAAATACCTGTATGTTTTGCCTGCCATGTCATAATTCTCAAATGCAGGGATCTGTTCGATTGATTTGTAATAAGTCACAGGCAATCGCCCGGCGGGATTGTAATCTCCGAAAATAACATCGGCAACCGCATTCCCTCCCTGCTGGCCGCCGTAACCTGCAAGAAGAACAGCTGCTGCTTTTTCCTGTGCTTTGTTGACAGAAAGGGCACCTCCGCTTGTCAGAACAACAATTACCGGCTTACCGGTTGCTGAAACGGCATCAAGAAGCTGTTCCTGAACAGCGGGAAGATTGAGGTTTGTGCGGTCGCCGCCACTGAACCCTTCAATTTTTATCGGCATCTCCTCTCCTTCCAGTCTCTGTGAAAGGCCAAGGACAAGAACCACAACATCGGCTTCCTTTGCAGCCGTAACGGCTTTTTCAGTCAGGCCGGTGCGAGGCCGGCTCCAGAGGAGTTTCATATCGGCGTCTCCTGCATAATTTCTATACAAAACCTCTATTTTGTGTTTTTCTCCGGCTTTCATATCAATGGCCTTTTCAGTATGAAAGGCATGGTGTTCACCCCTGTAATTAAGGAATTCCTTATCATCAACCTTAATATTATATCCGGATGAGCCCCATGCACCCAGGTAGTAAGCGCCGGTCTCAGGTGGAACCAGGTAAGTGGTCCATTTTACACCGAAGTCATCATCCGGGAGATCGGCCCTGGGAGAAAGGTGTTCCCAGTAGAAATCAATTTTATCGTCAATCCTCGTAAAAGCAGGCTCTCCTTTCATCTCCCTGTTGTTGTAGTATTCTCCGTAAGCACCCTGTTTTCCGTCAGGAGACTGGAGATACCTTGATGGAATGACCGTAAGATTGTGGATCCCATCGGCAAGATCGCTGCCTTCAGCATAAATAACCTTTGTTTCGGGTTTAACTTTATCCTTAATGCCCCTCAGAATTGTCACCGGGTCCTTTGGTATCCCGTTGTAATTGCCGATGAGCGATTCAAAGTTGTCGGCATTTGGTCCGATTACTGCAATTGTTTTCACTGTTTTTGCCAACGGAAGAGTGTTTCCTGAGTTCTTGAGAAGAACGACCGATTTGCATGCGGCCTGCCTTGCAAGGGAATTGTTGTAATCGGAACAGTTTACGAAGAATGGAATATTTGAATAAGGTACCATTTCGTCAGGGTCGAACATTCCGAGCCTGAATCGCGCGGTGAATACCCTTTTTGCAGCCACGTTTATATCTTCCTCTGTAAGCAATCCCCTTTCGATGGCTGTTACAAGGTTTTTATAATCCGCACCGCACTCGAGGTCGGTTCCTGCCTTGACTGCCTGTGCAGCAGCTTCAGCCGGATCCTTAGCAAATTTGGTATACCTGTAGAAATCAGATATTGCCCAGCAATCGGATACAATGTACCCTTTGAATCCCCAGTCATTGCGCAATATTCCGTATAATATCGGATTTGCACAGCAGGGAAAATCGCGGAACATATTATAGGCTCCCATCACGGAATATGCTCCTGCATCCATAATCAGTGTTCTGAATGCAGGAAGGTATGTTTCATGAAGATCAACGTCGCTTACTTTTGCATTGAATTCATGCCTCAATGATTCCGGGCCTGAATGTACCGCAAAATGTTTTGCAGTAGCAACGGTTTTAAGGTACTTCGGATCGTCTCCCTGCATTCCTTTAACGAATTGATAGCCCATCCTTCCGGTCAGAAACGGGTCCTCCCCGTATGTTTCATGACCCCTTCCCCACCTTGGATCGCGGAAAATATTGATATTCGGCGACCAGAATGTTAGTCCCTGATATATCCCCGTCTTTCCCCTTCTCTGGAATTCATGGTATTTAGCCCTGGCTTCATCCGAGATCGCATTTGCCACATTGTACATCAGACTCTCGTCCCATGAGTTCGCAATAGTTATTGACTGAGGGAACACGGTTGCATAACCGGCTCTCGCAACACCATGCAGAGCCTCGTTCCACCAGTTGTACGACGGAATTCCAAGTCGTGGGATTGCCGGCGCAGTATATAGAAGCTGATCGGCTTTTTCCTTAAGGGTCATTCTTGAGACAAGGTCGCTGACCCTCTGCTCCTCGCTAAGGGCAGGGTTCCGGAAAGGAAATGTATAAACAGGCTGCTGAGCATCACCAATCTTAAAAAATGCAAGCAGCGAGAGTGTCAGAAATAGTTTTGGTGCTCTTTTCATTACATTCATTACGTTAAGTGAAAAACATGCCTATACCACCGGAAGCTTCCATGGGGTCCTGTAATCGGGCACAAGGTAGCTGTTTGCCTCAGCGTCGTTTGTAAATTTCGTTCCATCCCAGACAAGCTTTTTACCGGTCCTGTAGGCGATATTCCCCAGAGCTGAGAATTTCGCAATATGTGCACCGATCTGAATACTTGCATTTGTGTTCGGATTCCGGCTCGCGATGCATTCAAGGTGATTCTGCACATGGTTTTTCAAACCCTGGTTGGTTCCCCTTTTTAACGGAACTGCTTCCATCCGGATTTTGCCGTTTACCCTTTCAGGAATCACTTCCCATCCTCCCCTGTCGACAACAAGGGTGCCGTTCTCACCAACAAATCCCAATCCATGATTTCGTCCATAGGCGCCATCATCGATACCGATTGCGTGGTCCCAAAGAACATTGAAGCTGTCGAATTCGTAAAGTGTCTGAAGTGTATCGGGTGTTTCACAGGCATCATTCGGATAGCCGTATTTCCCTCCCATTGCCATTATTGACTTTGGAGTTGTGACATTCATCCCGTAGAGCGCGTAGTCGAGCAGGTGGACTCCCCAGTCGGTCATCAGGCCTCCGGCATAATCCCAGAACCATCTGAAAGTGAAGTGAAACCGGTTGCGGTTGAATGGTCTTTTGGTTGCAGGACCGAGCCACATGTCATAATCAACTCCTGCAGGAACAGGTTCATCTGCAAGAACAGGTATCGAGGGGCACCACCCCTGATATGAGAAGACCCGTACAAGCCTTATTTTACCGAGCTTTCCTGAATTAATGAAATTAACCGCTTCCTGCCAGTGAGGATCGCTTCGCTGCCATTGTCCCACCTGAACCACTCTTTTATATTTCTCCGCGGCTTTAACCATCAGGTTGCACTCCTCGATTGTCCTTCCTATAGGTTTTTCACAAAAGACATCCTTCCCTGCTTCACATGCAGCTACCATCTGGATGCAATGCCAGTGATCGGGAGTCCCTATTATTACAAGGTCGATATCCTTGTTGTCGATAAGTTTTCTCCAGTCCTTGTAAAGGTTAGCCGGTTTTTTCCCTCTGATCTTTTCGACATTGGAAGCTCTCCGGTTAAGAACGGCATCATCTATATCGCATAAAGCTATGCATTCGGTCCGGGGAAATTCAAGAAATGCACTCATGTCACTCCATCCCTGGCCGTTGCAGCCGATCACTCCAATATTGATCCTGTCGCTTGCCTGAAATTCCCTTAATGAACCCGAAAGTGCAGGCGCAACCGCCAAACCGGCAGCAGCAAGGGCACTGTTTTGTAAGAATTTACGTCTGGTTGTCATATTTATTAATTTTAAAATTGTTAAAACACCATCATAAAACTGCAAATCTGTAAATTGTCCTTGTTTTAAAAGCCTCTCCGGGATTAAGCAGAGTAGACGGGAAACCCGGGTGATTCGGGCTGTCAGGGTAATGGCCTGATTCAAGGCAGAAACCTGTTCTGTATTCGTAAGGTTTACCACCATGCCCTTTCTGGCTCCCGTTGAGAAAGTTGCCAATATAAAGCTGCATTCCGGGCTGATCGGTGATCACTTCAAGCACCCGTCCGGTTCCCGGATCATATACGATCACATCGACTTCTTCCTTATTGTCAAGAACAAAGTTGTGATCATAGCCGTTGCCGTAGATAAGCTGAGTGTCGGGAGCCGAAAGCCGCTCACCGATGGTATGGGGTTTTGTGAAGTCGAAAGGGGTACCGGCAACAGGCATGATTTCTCCCGTTGGTATCAGAAGGGAGTCAACGGGAGTAATTGCCGATGCCCGCAACGTCAGAATATGGTCGGTTATTTCCCCGTTGCCGGCTCCGTGAAGGTTGAAATATGCATGGTTGGTTATATTGATAACGGTTTTCTTGTCGGTGGTGCATGTGTAATCCATTACAATTTCATTATTGTCATTCCAGGTGTAGATAACCTCTGCAACAACATTGCCAGGGAATCCCATCTCCATGTCGGGACTATGATATATGAATTTCACTGCCGGAAAGTCGCTGTTTTTCAGCACCTCAGCATCCCAAACCACACTGTGCCACCCTCCCGGTCCGCCATGAAGGGTATTTGGACCATTGTTCCTCGGGAGGTTATATTCGACGCCGTCGATTGTGAACCTGCCATTGGCTATCCGGTTGGCATATCTTCCCACAGTTGAGCCGAACGACATATCACCTGCAAGTGTCTCTTCAAAAGTATCATACCCGAATGTGACATTTGATTTCTGCCCCTTTCTGTCGGGTACTTCAATCCAGTTGATTTTGGCTCCGTAATTTGTCAGCCTGAGAACGTTGCCGTTACTGTTTGTGAGAGTGAACAGGTAAACCTCTTTGCCCTGATGGTTGCCGAAAACCTCCTTTCTTACATTTTTTTTTGACTTACTGCAATCGGTAAATAAAGCAAGTGAAACAACCAGTGTAATAAATAATAAAAGATTTCTTTTCATATAGTCTTGATTTAAATTGTAAAATTAAAAAGTTTAATATACCGAAAAGTAATGATTTACCGTTTCGAACGGAATTGATTTGCAGGCAGTCCTGCCTTGCTGAAAAGGGAGGCAGATGCTCCATTTCGCCAGCAGTACCTGACTGACACAGGCGTCGTGACTTTCGGAGATGAAACCCAGACTTCATTGTTTACAATCCTTGCTTCTGCCTTGTGGTATTTGTCATCATTGCCTGCAACCTCAAATTCGGATAACCTGCCGTTTTTTGCTGAAAGGCCATCCTCTGCATTGTCGAACTGAATTTTGATCGTCCTTCCATCAACTTTCATGGATTTGTAAACCGGCCCCTGAAACTTGACTTCCTTTCCGTAATCCCTTGCAAGAGCTATATTGGCCAGTCTTTCGCCGATCTCTTTCTTGAACGGCGGATGAATGTTCATAACAGTAGTTATATCAAGCGTAAGTGCCATTCCGGTTTTTGGCAGGTCAAGTGCTTTCTCCTGAGCTTCGCGAAGGAAGGCAGATTCTGTTGAATCCACTCCCCCGTAGATATAAGGAGCTATCTGTGCAAAATAGAATGAAAGATCTTCTGTTCCCCATGCATCCCTCCAGTTCCTTATTAACAGCGGGAAAATTTTTGAGTATTGATCTGCCCTTCCCACATTTGCTTCACCCTGGTACCAGATCGCTCCCCTTACAGGATAACTGATCAGAGGATTTATCATTCCATTGAATAGTGATGACGGGGTCGAGGCGCTTATCGTTTTTGGTCGTTTTACTTCGGAAAATTCATCTTTAGTCAGATCGAGAATATAAAACCTGTTTCCAATCAGCTCCGAAACCGGCTGAAATTTCCATTCACCATCGAGGCTTATCTGAGTCTGACCCATATCTTTCATGGCAAGGTTCATTGATCCGGGTTTTCCCCATATTCCGCCTCCTCCCTGGTTATCAATCACACGGACTGCAATGGTGTTGGATCCTGCTTTCACTATCTCCCCCGGCACTTCATAAATTCTTTCAGTCTGCCAGAAGCCCGATAATTCATTCGAACCTACCAGTTTACCGTTGAAATAAGTCCTGTCCATGTCATCTATGGGTCCAAGCAAAAGGATCATATCGTTACCCGCAAAGTTCTGAGGTATTTCCACGTTTTTACGGAACCAGATTGCGCCGTCAAAATTACCGGTTACTGCTTCAAACTGACCGGGAAGGTTCATTACGGGCCAGTTGCTGTCGTTGAATTCAGGCAACGGGACTTTCTCATCATTGAAATTGAGATCCTTCCATTGCTCTTCGCCGCTCTTGTCAGCGATTAGCTGTTTATGTCCGTTCAGCCACGACTGATATTCTTCAAGGAGAGGAATTGACTCTTTTATACCCTTGATTTCAGAAACAAATTCACCTGCATTTTCAAGGACCTCCGACGACATCCACGCTTCAGCAGGTGTGCCGCCCCAAGCTGACTCTATGAGTCCAACCGGGATATTCAATTCATCATGAAGCTTCTTCCCGAAAAAATACCCTGCGGCACTGAACTGGCTGACCGTTGCCGGACTGCAGACTTCCCACCTCCCTGTGCATTCTTCCAGGGGCTCGCCTGAAACTGTCCGCTGAACAATGAAAAGACGGATTTCAGGTACCGAAGCCGATGCAATAGTATGGGCTGAATACATAATTGTATCATTGGGAGGCCATCCTGCAAGAGGCATTTCCATGTTCGACTGACCCGAGCATACCCAAACCTCGCCGATAAGTACATTCTTTATTGTCAAAGCCGTATCCTTTGCAGTTACTGTAATTGTATAAGGACCACCAGCTTCAGGTGTGGCTAGTGATACGGACCATTTGCCATCATCTCCAGATACTGCCTGTCCGTTTGCCTGCCAGCTGGCGGAAACGTAAATTATATTGCCGGGTAATGCTTTTCCCCAGACAGCAACCTCTGATTTCTGCTGAAGAAGCATATTGTCGCCTATAAGCGAAGGGAGCTCTATCCCTGAAGGCTTTTTACCGCATCCGGTCAATGCTATCAGGAAAAAGAGTCCGATGATTTTGTGTCTCATAATCCTATTCTGTTAGAAGGTTCAGTTTGTACGTAAATGAAACAGGCGAGAGGTAAACCATATACTGAGGCAGTGGTCTCGGACCGCATCCGTTCGATCCTACCCCAAGTGTCTGATGACTGATACAGAGTACCGTGGCATCACTTTGCGGGAGGTCGAACCTGTACTCCACCTTTTCCATTTGCTCATCGCTGTACGGAAGGGCTGTGAACTGCAGGAGGGAAGTATCATACTGAGCCATGATGCCCTTTCCTGCTGTATTTGTTATCTTTACCCAGCGGACATCTTCATGGTTTCCTGCATCCATTGGTTTTTCGTATGGAGTGAGAAGCTCCCTGACGGTGCTTTTATACACACCTACATCAAATGCACGCTTCCGGTCGGAGTAATTTTCCATCGGTCCCCGACCGAAATACTCAGCCTGGTCGAATTGTTTATCAAGGAACATGCGCACTCCAATCCTGCCTGCTACTTGCTGAGGAGAGCTTGAGGCAATGTTGTTTTCGGAAGTAATGGTTCCATCGGCTGATATTTTGTGAACGGCTTCATGATTTACAGTAAAACCGTTTTTGCCTTCCCCGAGGAGTTTGACAGATATCCTGACTTCCGAAGCACCTGACTGCTGAACTGAAATGCCCTGAGTTGACCACTTAAGTTCCTTGATGCCATTGCTGACCCAACCCCTGTCGGCATACATATCGTCGTTGCGATGGGGAGCCCTCCAAAGATGGAGTTTCGGACCTCCGTCAGCCTTTAATATGTTCAGACCATTATGTTCAAGCCTTGAGAATGTTCCGGTTGTCATGTCAAATGCAATCATAAATCCATTTCCCCTGACCGTAATCTCCTTTTCGCTTTGAGTCATTGTCAGGGAACCATCCGGAGAAACCGGGGGCGCTGAAGCAGCCTTTACGGGAAGCAGGAACTGCTGTGAAGCAATCTCATATCCTTTATTTGCCCATATTTCATCTTTAGAAAGTGCATAGGAGATCCGCAGAAAATATTCCGCTCCCGGTTTTGGATCACGGATCTCATAAGGTACCATTACGCTGGTCTCCTCTCCGGGTTTGATATCAAATGACGGATAATTGCCCGATCCGATTACGGTTCCATTCTCTGACAGCGTCCAGGAAGCATTAAAGTCTGTAAGGCTTATGAACTGGTATTTGTTCCTGATCTTTATAATACCTCCTTCCAGATTCCCTTCAGAAATATTTATCCACTGATAGGCCTTTTTCATTTCGGGATAATGAGGCTTCAGGGAACGGTCGGAAGCCACAACTCCCTTATGTATAAAGTACCTGTCGTTTGGGAATTCCCCGAAGCCGCCTCCATAGGCAAGGATTACACGGTTCGGGTCGCGCCTGTTCCAGATTCCCTGATCCTGCCATTCCCAGATTGCTCCGCCGAGAATCGTTTCGTATTTGTCAAAAACGTCGTTATAATCGCCGATTGCTCCCATTGAGTTGAACATTGCATGTGCATATTCACACATATAGAAAGGTTTCGTGAATGCGGTATCGACGGCAATACGCTCAATCTCAGGAATATTGGTGTACATACGGCTGTCGAGGTCGGCGGGGTTGTCCTTTCCGATTCCAAATCCCTCATAATGAACAGGCCTGGTATTATCAATCGATCTGACGGCATCCATTGCCGCCCTGAAGTTCGTTCCTCCCCTGCCATTCTCATTACCAAGCGACCATATTATTACTGAAGGGTGATTTTTAAAATTCTCTGTATTTGCAACATTCCTGTCGATTATGGCGGCCTTCATTGTGGGTTCCTCATTGAATCTGTTCGAGTTACCATGACATTCCACATTTGCCTCGGCGACGAGCCATATTCCCCATTCATCACACAGTTCGTACCAGCGGGGGTCGTCAGAGTAATGGCAGGTACGGACATGGTTGCAGTTGCCTTGTTTGATCAACTCAAGGTCGCGGATCATCTGTGCTTCAGTAACCGCATGACCAACATCGGGCCAGTTTTCGTGACGGTTCACACCTTTAAGCTTCAAAGGTACACCGTTGGCAAGAAATACCCTGCCTTTAATCTCAACCTCCCTGAAACCAGTCCTTGCAGACAGGGTCTCAATTACTTTGTTCCCTCTCTGTAGAGTTAGCACTGTAGTATAGAGCTTTGGAGTCTCTGCTGTCCATTTGGCAGGCTTCTCGACAGGAAATGAAAGTCTTACCGGAACCTCTTCTCCTGGTTTAAGAGCCGGTACGCCGTCTATTGCTGAGTATTTTGCCACAACAGTTTCCCCATCATAAAGGGTGACAAAAAGTTTTAATGGTCTGGCAGGCTTGCTGCCATAGTTTTTGATTTTTGCCACAACATCAACTGTAGCATTAATATAATTGTCATCCAGATCGGTTTTTATGAAGAAATCACGTATATGCTGACTGGGAGAGCTCCAGATTGTAACGTTCCGGAATATCCCGCTGAGCCTCCACATATCCTGGTCCTCAAGATAACTGCCTGTATTGTACCTGTAAACCTCTGCAGCAACCATATTCCTGCCAGGCTTGACATATTTCGTGATATCAAATTCAGCCACATTGCGGCTGTTGACACTGTATCCCACTTTCTGGCCGTTGATCCACAGGAAGAAACCTGCATCCACTCCGTCGAATGAAATGAATATCTGACGTCCGGTCCAGTCAGCAGGCACCTCGAAATCCCTTCTGTAGCTTCCGACAGGATTCCTCTCTTCATAAGCTGTGAAATTCCTGGGAGGTGTGCTCATCACCCTGGGAAAATCGCGTCTGAAAGTGTATCCAAGATTTCTGTAATAGGGAGTGCCGTAACCCAGAAGCTGCCAGTTCGAAGGGACCGGTATCTCTTTCCATCCCGATACATCATAGGTCATCTTGTAGAAATCGACCGGACGTGCCTGCGGCCAGGATACCCAATTGAACTTCCACATTCCATTAAGACTTCTGCAGAATGTCGATGCATGCCTGTTTGCAGCAAGAGCCTCCTTCAGGTTTTCATATGGCATAAGAGTTGCATGCGCAGGCTCCTTGTTAATTCCGATGCATTCCGGATCCTCGATTTCGGGAGGAACGGGAGCGCCGCCAAGGGAGTCCCTCACTGATGCATTTTGAGCATCGGCTGAGGAGTTTATCAAAAAGATAATCAAGAAAACCGCGAAAATAAATGATCGTTTCTTCATAGCTATAAGGGTAATGATATTTATTAATTTGATTTTTTGATCACAATCTTTTCCCCGTTGTACTTTACGGTTTCATGAGGAACAATCGCCGGATCGTATGCAACATGATTGTCCCTGGTTACCCACACTATATTGAAGGTCCTTTCCCTAAGCATGCCGCTGAATTCTCCTTTCCTTTCGCCACAAGTGAGTTCACCTGCTGTTTCATCGTAACTGAATTTTATGGTACTGCATTCACCCTTTTCATAATTATAATTGGTCCCTTCATCCTCATAAAATGTAAATGTGCAGTTTCTTCCGGTGTAAACATAAAGTGTGATCGGGTTGGGCGGCTTTTCACCTGTAAACTGAATTTCCGGTCCGAATGGTATTATAGAGCCCTCCCTTACAAAAAGAGGGATCTGTTCAAATGGTGCGTCCACCTGTATCCGGTGCCCTCCGAGGATATGGATGCCCGAGTAAAAATCGTACCATCCGCACGAGGAAGGAAAATAAACATCGCGCGTCCTTGCCTTGTATTTATAGACAGGGGCAACGAGCAGCGATGGACCAAACATGTACTGGTCACCTAAGTTCTTTACAGCTTTATCCCCTCCAAAGTCCATCACCATTGCCCTCATAATAGTGTAATCGTTAAAGTATGCCGCACCTGCGAGGGAATAGATATATGGCATCAGCCGGTACCTGAGCTTGTCGTAATAAACCATGCTTTCATATGCAGGACTTCCGGAAGGAGAAATATTGAATATCTCCCTGTAAGGATACTGGCCATGACTGCGGAAAAGAGGACAGAATGATCCAAACTGGAACCAGCGGGTATTAAGTTCCCTCCATTCGTTCAGATCCTCCGATCCCTCCGCGGCCCGGGTGTATCTGCCCTCAACGCAGAATCCGCCGATATCAAAGGTCCAGTATGGTATACCCGAAAGAGCAAAGTTAAGTCCTGCAGGAATCTGTGCCTTCATATCCTCCCACCTGGTCCCTATATCCCCGCTCCAGGTTGCCGTAGAGTATCTTTGCAATCCGGCAAATCCTGACCGTGTCAGAAGGAAGACCCTCCGGTTGGGCTCGGTGCTTCTCTGGCCTTCATATATTGCCTGGGCGTTGACAAGGGCATATGTGTTGAAATATTTCGCTGAAGGTCCCAACGCGGTCGGCGTGGAAAGAAGTTTGCGGTATTCAATGCTGGCATTTGAAAGGATATCAGGTTCTGAAGCATCCATCCACCAGGCATCAAATCCTTTTGTGTACAGATGCTCCCTCATCTGTTCCCAGAAGAGGTCCCTGGCGCCCTGACTATAAGGATCATAAAAGGACCCTATATAGCCTTTCCCAATCCAGTCCCTCACACTGTCCTTTACAGCCTGCCTGTACATCCATCCTTTGCTGTCGAATTCCTTGTAATGATCGGTTGTGTAATAGAATTTTGGCCAGACTGAGATCATGATCCTTGCATTCAGCTTGTGAACGGAATCAACCATCCCGGATGGGTCAGGGAAGAACCTGGGATCAAATTCATGGGATCCCCATGAATCGACCGGCCAATATGACCAGTCGAGCACAATATTATCAAGAGGTATTTTCCTTTTCCTGTACTCTTTAACCACGCCAAGAAGTTCATCCTGCGACCTGTACCGTTCCCTGCTTTGCCAGAATCCCAGAGCCCATTTCGGTATTATCGGAGCTTTGCCGGTGAGCATCCTGTAACTGCCAATGACATCATCCATATTGTTGCCCCGTATAAACCAATAGTCAATCTGGTTACCCATTTCGGAGGTCAGGGATAACGATCCCTGTTCTTTTACAGGACGGGGGCTCAAGGCTTTGAGTCCGATATAGGATACGCCTCCGTCGGGTTTCCATTCAAGCCTGACTGAATACTTGCGGCCCTTTTCAAGATTCCGGCTGAATTTGTATGTATTAGGGTTCCATGCAGTCCTCCATCGTTCATGAACAACAAGTTCGCCGTTGAGCCAGAGCTTCGTATATCCGGCGTAATATAGTTTGAAAAAATAAATGCCTGTTTCCTGAGGTTCAATTTCACCGGTCCATGTTATTGTGGAGTTGTAAAACTGAAATTTTTCAGGGAATTTCCTTATGGTTTCAAGGTTTTCGTAATCTATTGCTGATTCATTGCGCTGAACGAAGATATTTGAAGTGTCGGAACCAGTATAGTAAGTTGCAGTTAGTCCTCCTTTCCGGCCATCCTTATCAAACAGTGTGAAAAGATCCATCTGTGAATAATCGCGGGGATCTCCGAATTTTGTAAGGGAATAATTATCCCAGAGCAGGCCATAATTACGGTTCGAGACTATGAAGGGAACCGACACTTTTGTATTGTACTGGTAAAGGCTTTCGTTGAGTCCCTTGTAATTGAATTCCTCCGACTGATGCTGTCCGAGTCCGTAAAATGCCTCATCAGAAGGTGAGTCAAATACCTGACCCACAGAGTATCCCGAGGCACCCTCAATGGTTACAGGTGTGAAGGACTTCCCGCCGCCCGTTTTTTCAGATAGGATCACCCTCCCCTTCTCATCGCAGAAGATCACCTGACCGGTCACCAGTGAAACTTTCGTAGTAATCCTGGCTGTTGATACAATCAGTGTATCCAGCACCTGTTTTACCCGGAAAGCCGGGACGGGAAGATCACTGTCAATCACGGAAAGGCTCTTTTCCTCAGAGAAACCTTTTTCAGCCGATGCCAGCACATGAATGAGATCGTCGCCGGCAATTTCAAGCTTCATTAGCCCGGGGATATCTGAACTCAAGGATCTGAGCCTGATTATCACCCCGTTATCCGTTTTTACCCATGTGGTCTGAGAGCACATTGTAAAAAGAATAACCGTAATGGGGATTAACAGAATATACCTTCTCATCTGACTGAATATAATTTGATAACCTGATTCCGATTAAGCAAGGACAGGGTATTGAATAAAATCTGTAATAAAATTAATCGATTATCGGCAACTTTTGACATAAGTTACCAGGAAGATATCAAAACTTTATAAAACTGATGAGGTTGCAGGATAGGTTTTGACTGAACCTTTGTGTCCTTTTTGATTTCCTTTGTGCCCCTACTTTATAACAAATTTAAGAACTTACACGGAGATCCACTGAGAAGTCACTGAGCTCCACAGAGATCTGGTTTCTTAACTCTGAGGCCCTCCCCCGAAGTCTCGGGGCAAGTTGTGTCTTCTCTGTGTAACTCTCCCGATAGATCGGGACAAGTTGTGTAACTAAAAGTTATCTTATTGATGTTCACATTTTTTGTTGATGGGTGTATGACTTTGTGTTAACAAAAAGATATAACCACAAAGGACTCAAAGGAAATCACAAAGGACACCAAGGATAAGAATAGAAAATAAAAACTTCCGGACAAGTATATAACAAAATGAACTTTGCTTCTAAATAGAAACCTCAGCCTCGATTTCAGTAAGCAGATCATCCCTGCAGATGTCGGCTTCGATGAATATTGCAGGGATACCAGGGAAGTGCTTTTTGCATATGCCTTTAACCGATAGGAAATCTTTCTGGTTTTTTATATATACCCTGAGCAGTGAAAATTTTCCGGGTCCTATATCATCTTTCCCTATTAATTGCCTGATCCTTTTCAAGTCAGCCACATTTCTTATATTTTCGATGGTCACCAGTGCCTGCTCCTCAACATCACCCTTCCCGATTGTCTCCTGACCTATAATTGATGCTGTACCTGATACAAATAGTGTGTTGCTCGTCCGGTTGGCCAAAAGTAATCCGCGCTCAAACTGTGGGGGATGCTTAAGCGATGAAGCGGAATTTGCCATTCCCTTCAAAACCTGCTGGCCGTATTCATATGCATTAACCTGGCCAGGGTTGTTAACAGCCTTCAACTTTACGGTTTCATCTGCTTTCAGGGCACAAAAATCAAGAAACACTCCTCCATATTTCATTCCGACCCCAGTGGCAGCCGGATATCCTGAAACGGTCCTGTATTTATTGTAATATTCGCTTCTTACTTCATTGAATACCTGGTAATTCTGAAAACCTGCCTTCATTCTCAGTATCTCCCCGATAAAATTCCATTGCCTCACTATATGATTAAATGTGAGGTTCTCCTTTCGGAGGATCTCCATCACCATTTCGAAAGCGGCTACAGCTGCTTTCCGTGTATCATCCATGTAAAGATCGTCCCCAAGCCCGGCACCCCAGACCTCTTTTGATAGATCCGATTCGATCACCACGTATGGGAAGGAGCCATGGAACCTAGTTGTGATACCTGCCTGACTTCCGGTTAAAAACAAAGCCTCGACAACAACTTTCCCCGGTTTTTCCGGCGGATGAAATGACACATTGAAAGCAGGACAGTTGTCTCCTAATGATTCAATTACCGATCCGGAAATGATCTTTTTTATTTCCACATAAGACGGATAATCAGGCTGGTTTATAAAGATATTGAGTTTAAGCGGCCTGATTCCTGCTGAAATATCACGGATTATCTGATCCCTGCACTGCAACCACTCTTCTTCAATGTTCCCGTTAACGGCAGGGGTGTATATTATATATTTCTTCAACATAAAGAATCAATTATTTGAGCTCAAAATTAACATCTTTTGCCGGAGAACCAATAGTTTTCAGCATTGACCTGCCATCTGTACGGACCTTGCCTGTTACAAATTCAGGGACATTGAATGATCTGAGGGATTCTTCATAAAAATCCGGATCTTTCTGCGGTACCATAAATGGTTTGCTGAATGAACCGTTTTCTGATACATATGTTATGTACGGGTGGGTGTACAAACCATCCATCCTCCGGCTGCTGAAAATCATCCATCTTGAATTTGATGACCATGAATGATAACTCTCCGTTTCCGAACTGTTTATTTCATCTATCGGGCTGAAATTACCGGTTGCCGGATCGAGCTGAAAAAGATCTGCTTCCCTGTGCCATATCGAAAAATTGCCATAATCCGAGAGAGTAAACACAAGGTTTTTCCCATCAGGAGAGATCCGAGGGAATGAGACGCTTTTCCCGGTCTGAAATGAACTTACAAGGGTATCGATTTTACTTCCGAAAGTACCTGAAGATGAATCAAAATCAATACTGCAAAGGCTGTATTTTATCCTATAATAATCATCGGGCTGAATTCCCTTTTTTGCACTGCAAAAGAAGATCTGTTTACCGTCAGTCGAGAAAGCCGGGAATGTTTCGAAGCACTCATCAGAAGATATTATCCTGCTGGTAATAAGCTTATTATTCCTGATGTCATAAACAACAATATCCGATCTTGAATCGAAGACCTCAATCCGTTTCTCCTTTACGGAATGAAATACCTGCTGAATATTATTGACGGAAAAAGCAATGAAATCCTGCGAAGGGTGCCAGTACGGATAAACGCAGTTTGAGATTGTCTCATTTGTCTTTGTATTGAGTTTTACTGTCTTCCCGTCCTGTACAAGGATTGTACCACCTATATTACCCCTCAGGTGGAACATCATATTACCGGGATCATTCGCCTGGAATGAGTGGCAGTTCATGCATGAGCCCTGAAGCAGCCTGTTGTCTATGATGGGATCCTGATCAAATACAGTCAGATCGCGCTGGTATATCCCCATTCCGCTCCATGTTTCATACCCCGGGGCTATAAGCCTGTAAACTATCCATGGATCAACCGGGTCACCCTTGATATGGATGCTGAATGGCTTGTATTTTCTCCATTCTCCGTCTATTCGTGCAAAAAGTGAAACTGAGAGTCTCCCGTCTGAATTAGCTCTAAAAAGCTTACGCCATTTCCTAATAGGTATTATGATCTTACTCTTCCCTTTAATCCTGATCATTTCATTAGTTCCCTCAATTGATGCTTCAATCTTTTCACACTCCGCAATGAGCTTGAAATTCAAAGGAGCAATATTCGATGGGATGACAACATCACAGTAATCAGGGAAGATGGGAGGATTGGTGTCAACCTCCTTCGCATTCCCGATTGGTTTGCTGCAGGAAGAGATCAGCAGAGCCGCTAAAACAAAAATTAAAGATTCCCTTCTCATGTCGATCCCGTGTTATTTTTATTCTCTTCCACCTGGCTTAATTCGGCGTCCCTGAAATGGAGGTAATACCAATAGGTGCCTGAAAACCTTTTCTCAAGTCTTTCCTGAGCATCGGGATAAGCGGTATAAATATCACCGTAGGCTTTCATCCTGAGTCTGGTATCCTGACTGACATATTGAGGGGAGTTGGTCATCGGATCCTCATTATTAAGACCGATAATGTACATTATTGCTTCCTGGTACGAGACCGGCACTTTGGAGTATTGCATCCTCTCCATCGCCGGGATAAGGTTGATAAAATTCCTAAGATCCTTATTGATCATATAAAAGGCCATAAGGTATTCAAATGCCATTTTATTCCCGGGATTTTCCTTGACCATCCTGGTAAGCACAGCCTCTATATTCCTGATATGGAAGAAATAGTCATTCCTTACCATGAACTTCCTTTTCTCCCCCCATACCGGATCGCTGTTTATTTTTTCTTCATTGTTAAGCAGTGTCATCGATCTCCTTGCCCATTTCCTGTAAAAAATTGTCTTTTCAAGAAGTTTCAGGTATTTCTCAGACACCTTGTACTGCCCGTTTATCATATTGGTTTCCGCCAGTCTTTTGATGACCCTTGCCGATTTACCCATATTTGGTATGGTTTCCATGCTTTCGAAGGCATATTCCTGGGAAGCGTTTGTCAGTCCAAGCTGGAATAGTATTTCATTTCCCATAATTGCAGTCACATATTCCCTGTTAAATGGGAGAAAAAGTCCGTTAATACCATGCTGGTTATAAGCAAACATCCTGTTGCCCAGCTGTTCTGTTTTGGCGAGCGACAGATTAAGCATTGCCAGCGAAAGATAATTGCGGGGGGGATTCTTGTCCGCATATTTAATTACGTCATTCCACCTTTCGTTTCTTGCAAGGTAATCATAGGTCATAATCTCCTCCGCCTCAAAATTTGCAAAGCTTCTGAACCCCACCCAGCATAAAACCGCAAAAAGTGCAACCTGAGTGGCATGCAGTTGTTTGCTGTACTTATCTTTCACCGGAACAAAATGAACAATCAGCATCAGGAAAGCCGGAAGAATGAAAAGGATCAGAGCGGCAGTCGGGATCGTTGTCCGGATATTATAGTAGAACTCGCTCAGAAATGTAAGCATAAGGGGTTGAAGAATAAGAAATTGTTTTACAAGGAGAGGGATCCCTGCAGCGACCAGGATATAGGCTATAAAAAACCATCCCTTAAAATTGTATGAACCCGCAGTTCGAGGATTCCTTTTTGCCTCTTTAAGTGATCTTCGGTTTTGCAGGAATTCAAATGCAAGCATTAAAAGCAAAAGGCTGATAAATGATCCGCCTGCCAGCCAGTATATCAGGGGGATAAGGATAAGTCCTGCTATAAATCTTCTACTTTCTTCAACTATTCTGACATATGCAAGCATTGCAAGCATTGCAAGAAGGAATCCTGTAATGGCTGACAAAGGATAAAACTCGTTGCAAAGGATCATTCCAGCCAGCAGGGATGGGATAAAGCTCAGGGGGAAAAAATAGGATTTGAATTAATAGTCTTCAGCACCTGTCTGGTAACCCGCTGCAGAGCAAAGAGCAAACAGGCTATAACAAGGGGTCCGGCCCAGGAGAGGTAATAAAACTGGGTAAGGAATCCGCCGGTCCATCCGGAAAAGCCTCCGGGGAAACCCATCTTTTCCAAAAAATAGCTGTCTGTCAGAAGGAAAAGCTGAAACTGTTCCTCAAAATGGAGATGGTTATTGTAGAAGAATGCAAAAAAGACAAATATTCCGGCAAAAAAGATACCGGAAAACATATATTCTGCATATTTTACAATCCTCTTATTCTCCATTAAGATCAGTAGCTGAGATCATCAGCAAATCTACATTTTTCCTGCAGAATTCTGAAGAATGCTTCAATGAATCATCTTAAAACTGCCCTTTTGATTCTATTTAAGACCTGCCGTCAGGAGGTTTTCAGCTGCAAGGACAAGGAACATAAAGTTTGTTGCACCTCCACCCATAACATATTCCTGCTGCTGCCAGAGGTACGGCCAGTCGAGCAGTTCCGGAAAATCGGGCCTGATAAGTGCTGTGCCTGAAGAAACACCCCCCGGAATATACGACCAGTCGGCCCTATTTACTCCGTATGCAACTATCGTTGACCTTGCCCCTACACCCGAGGCAAATGAGGATGTGTTTTCTCCCGGATGAACACCCAGTATGAAATTAAGTGCATTGAAGATAGGAGCTGACTGGAATATATCTGGGAAAGCTTTGTGCAGGTAAAATTGCCTGACACCAAATGACTGGATATCCCAGCCGGCTCCCCAGATATTGGGTCGGTAGGGAACCCCGAAAGGTGTTTCAGATGCCTGCTTCATTATCTCTTCCGCGAGGCTTTTTGCTGCAGTTTTGACAGCTGTTGTGAATTCAGCGCTGTTTATCACAGGAAGAGATCTTCCTATAAGCCAACCCAGATCACGGATACCCTTTGCCACTGCCGGTTGATTCTGAAGGATAAAATCCCTGTATTGTTTGTCGCCTGTTGTTATCAGAAGTTCCGATGCGGCATGGATCTTTGAGTTTACCGCTCTTCCTGTAAGCTGATAGTCATGAGAATAGATCGCTCTTGCAACCTCAAGGCATTGAATGCTGAGAGTGTCATTAAATCCATTGAGCACCCTTGATGCTGCTGCCAGATGAGCCGCAGTCGAAAGTTCGCGAGCCGGATTGTTCTCTGTAAATACCCATCTGTCATCAGGAACAGATGAAAAAGATCCTGTCCGTTCACCTCCTTTGAGATTCTTGTAATAAACGAGGCCGTCTGTCATAGTCGATCCGTCTCCAAGCATAACATACTGCCTCTTATCCGATTCTATGATCCCCCTGTAAAGACGGCCAAGATTCCTGTATCCGCCGACTACCGACAGCGCGCCATGCTCTATCTGCTGAAGCAGGTCAGGTTTACCGTCAGGCTGATGGATCTCAACGACCCTTGTTTTCTGATCTACGGTGGTTTCATCATACCTGATTCCAAATGCTTCATAAGCCATTACGAGGATATAGACCTCACCGCTCTGGGATTCGACGCGCAGATCATAGTCGCCTGCATCGTGCCATCCTCCGGTATTAAGTCCCGGAACATGATCGCCAGGTTTGAAATCAGTCAGGGTTGAGCTGCCCTGGATGTATCCGTCAAAATGATTATAATCGACCGGGGCCATCCTTGCATCATCCATATGGCAGAGGCCGTGCCATACGCGGTATTTTTCGTTCACCCTCATATGGCACATCTGGACCGGAAGAAAATACTCAAGCGTTGGCTGCCATACGTTGCGTCTGAACACATCCGGTGCTATCCTGAAGGGCTGTGACTGTTCATTGCCGAACTTTATAAAGTAAAGACCTTCATCCCTGACTGTTGAAAAGTCGAATTTTAAATAATTGTACCTCAGAAAAGAGCCCCAGGGAGAAGTTTTAGCTGCCGGCACCGGCGTGTTTTTACCGTTTTCGCCAATACGGACCAGGACCGGATCGATTGTTCCGGTTTCATTTTTTTCTGTTTCAATAATGGCAATCTTTTCCTGATTGGGGTGATAGCCTATTTGTGAAACATGAATTACAGGAGCGCTCTTCCAACCGGCTATTGCATTTGGATTTATAATCCATTTGATTGCATTTTTCGCTGCTCCTTCCGAAACGACCGAGCGTACTACAAACCAGCCGTTGTTATGTACATATCTTCCGTCGAGAAGCTGGATATCCCCCGTTTTTGACTCGATCGACATCCTTAAAAGGTCGCTTTCAGGGGCAACGACCAGCTTCCTGCCGGTTGCCATCGGCTGAGCTGCCACAAATGCACCCTTGCTGTCGGTCATTGCAGGTCCGTTGGCTTGCTGCGGGAAGATGCCGTTATAATTGTCCATTATCCAACTCTTGCCAAAGAGTATTCCCGGGAAGAGCTCCATATTAAAGCCCACCTTGCCGATAAATTCCTTCGGGACCGGATTGTCGAGATCAACAGTTACTACAATTGATTCTCCCTGTGCTTTAACATTGACAGTATAATTCAGATTAAGATCGGGGTATTCAATCGGATTGAATCCCTTGCGGTTTATCGCAGGATCAGGGTAAGCCAGCCTGACAGTAATTGCATTTCCCGCAGAATCAACCTTCCTATCGAGCTGTTTCGGAATCGGCTGCCATTGCCCCGGAGTCTCATCTAGTCTGATGTCTCCATTTGTCGCAAGACGGTTTCCGTGCATTATAACCGCCACACCTCCCTGATGGCCTTCGGGATAAATATCCTGGAAAGCCATTACGTTAACGCCGCCTCTTTCGAAATACTCCAGTTTGTTCAGGGTGAAGAATTGCTGCTGGGAGAAACCCGTTTGAATCGAAATCAGTAATCCGGCAACCAGTAATGATCTCTTCATTCTAATTGTATTTTTTGTCGGTTTGTTCAGTAAACATTTGAGCATGATGTGACTTGATTAAGGGAAATGACAAAACAAACAATAAAGGTATTCGAAATTATATTTTACTAAAAAATGGCAGGTCTTAAATTATTTCCTTTTAACTCAGCTGTCACAGCATGTAATTACAATGTAATTACATGTCTTTTTTGATCCACACATTTGATCCATCTTCCGGATTTGGCCTTTCAGGCTTATCTGTCGATCTTACAGTGTTGCGGTTATTGCGGGCATAATTCGGAATTGCAACCAGGGGCGAGCCGTCGGACCACTTTCCGTTGATTACCATTATACCGCCCAGAAGATCCTTTTTCCATTCGAGCGAAAGCGGTCCCGTACCTATGTATTTATCGATATCGGGCTGATCAGCTTTCTCTACATTATATACCAGCGGACCGTACCTGAGTGCCACCCTGCCCCTGTCGGCAGCAATTCTTCCGTCTGCAGAGATCGACTGGATCTCCATTGGCAATTCAAGATCTATCCTGTCACCGGCTTTCCATCCACGGCTGATCTCCGCATAGCCATTTACAATTTTCGGGGTAAATGGCTTACCGTTAATTGACAATGTCTTCAAACCTTTTACCGCCGGGATCGCAGTATATAACCTGCTGGTTGTCCGGTCGGGCACCCTGACAAATATTGTGAATTTTGACGGTTTAGCCGGATTTACAACAAGCGACACTTTCCCATTCCATGGATAATCGGTTTTCTGTATCATTTCCACATCCGTGCCGGCAACCTTTTCGACTTTAATCGTGCTTCCGATGTACATATTTACGTACAGTCCGTCCTTTCCCTTGACATATGTCCAGGTGGGTATCATAAGAAGCGTCCTTGGAATATTCCCGACGCAGCACGGACAAACATGCCATGAATATCGCGACTGCCCTGAATTGAGCGGATTGTCATAATAGAAGTTCTTTCCCTCTGTATCAAGTGAGCCCAGAAGTGCATTGTACATCGATTCTTCATAAAGGTCAGCATATCTGGCATCGTGGTAAGCCAGATTCATCTTATACTGGAAGAATATCAGTCCGCAGGTGGAACACGATTCGCAATAGGCATTGTTACCGAGCGAATAATCCGGACCGAATCCCTCAGATGTCTCCCCGCTTCCGATTCCACCGGTCAGATAATATTTTTTATTGACAATATTATCCCACAATGACATTACTGCGCTGAGATAATCGACATCACCAGTCTCGGCAGCAATATCAGCCATTGCGGAATAGTTATACACAGCCCTTACTGCATGACCAACTGCCTCATATTGCTGTTGAACCGGCACATGGCTCTGATCATACTCGCTGCCGTCCTTCCGACTGTCGAGCAGGAATTTTGCCAGGCTTATATAGCTGTCGCCATGATTGTTACCCTCCATATCATTCACAAAACGGCCGAAACGCACAAGAGCTTGTTCCATTTCCTGGTGCCCGTCGTACCATTCCTTCTTTCCCGGTCCTATATTGGCAACCCAGCAGTCGGCAAGCTTTTTGGCGGCATTGTACAGGCGTTTATCCCTGCCTTCGGTAAGAGTGTAGTGATTTATTGCAGATTCAATGAAATAGCCTGCAACATAGCCTTCGTGGTTTCCCCTTGTTACGGGAGCCCATCTCGACTTCCACCGGGCAGTGTCACGGAGGGTATAGGCAGTCTGAAGGTAGCCGTCAGGTTCCTGGGCTGCAAGAATGACCGGGATCCATTTTTCCATTGCGGCCTTCATTTTTTCCTGGGCTGCAATTATTTCACTGTCACCCTGTGGATCTATCATCAGGGCGATACTCATCGACTCGATCGTCTGGTGAACCCATGCGTTTGAAAACACATAACCTTTGTGTCGTCCATGAGGTTCTCCCCTCAAAGCCTTGCCTGCTTCAATAAAGTTGTCCAATCCCCCTTCACCCAGGGTAAGGTCGGTCCGTTCGATCTGACTGATGCACCATGGAATCCAATTTACCATCATCACTTTAGCACGGGTGCCCCATAAAGGGCTGTCAATTTTATACCTTTTGGTATAAACTACATCAAGCCGTTCCGGAGGCGGAGGCAATGTAACTTTAACACTGAGTTCAGAGGTTGATGAGAGATCGCCTTCTTCTGCGGTCAATGTCAACACATAGTCTCCGACCGATGCAAATGTGGCCACTGTAACCAATTCGCCGGGCTTTTCAAAAACAACATTGCCCGGACCTGATTTCTTTCTCCATGTAATTTTTGTAACAGGTGTGACTGATTTTGTTTTACCCGATAAATATGTTTTTCCGCCCATGATCACCGAACGGTCAACCCCTGAAATCGCAATGGGCGGATGGTTCGGACTGTTTTCTGTCTGGAATACCTGCCACTCAAGCAAAGTTCCGGGGAATCGCTCGGCAGAATCGGCTTCAAGTCTAAGCCTGGTTGTCTGGACCGGGTCAAACGTTGTAAGGTTATACTTGTTGTTTTCCAAACCCAGACCTGAAACGTTACTGACAGGTATAAAGTCATTTCCATCCCAGTATTTTATCCTGTAAGCCTGTGGAAGCCTCACAGCGTTTCCGGAATTCCACCAGTAAACAGAAACGCCGCTGGCAGTTACAGGCTGCCTCCATTCATACTGCACCCATTGATTTGAAAGCCGCTGTGGCGGACGGCTGCCTCCGGTCCGGGTTCCGGCTGTGGCGGCAGGGACCAGTCCATCATTCAGGAAAGCAGGAGCGGAACCATATCGCGCCGAGGTTGATGCTGTGGCGACATTGGCCAGGTTTTTAACGGAATACTGGGCGGTTGCCGCATGGCTTAATATGCATATGAATAATGTAATGATTATGACTAAGGTTGAGATTCGCGATTTCATGTACTTTGGTATTATTTGAATATCATTTAGATTCTTATTACAACAATTAATTTCAGCGTAAATCTGCGCAATCTGCAGGAAATTAAGAATTATCTCCCGCAGATCACGCGGATTGACGCAGATTTATTTCAATTCATGGATCCCCGGTTCAGGGGCTGAACCCTGAGGGACAGGATTTCCGAAAAAATCTGACGATGGCGGATCATATCCGTACATCGACCGGATTGGAATACCGCTGTCCATTAATTTTGACCCAGGTTGAAGCATTAACCCGGTAAGTGTATTAAGCTTATAAGGATCGGTTATTTCAATAATAAACGGCCCTTTAAGAAAAGGGATGGAAGTGTTTGTCCAGATGTTGTCGGTGATACTGCTTCCACTGTTTTTGCCGGAAATCATTTTGCCGGTCCCTATAAAGATATTGTTGCAGAAAAGGAAGTTCTCATGCTCCGAGGCATTCTCGAAACTGATTATTGGAGCTGATGAGCTGTATGCCACATTGTTATAAATATAACAATTGGTCAGCTGCCTGCTTTCGTTTGATCCGTTCCAGATAAAGAAGCTGCCAGCCCCTTCAGTTGTGAGGGCATCGTTGATGCTGATGCAATAACGGATGATGTTATTTGACCAATCGGATGCTCCCGGATACTGGAACAATCCATATCCGGCACCTTCATTTTCATATGAGAGGCAATATTGTATCAGAGAATTAGTAACACCGCCGTCAAGGTCAAATCCGCCGCCGTCCTTTCCTCCCCTTGAAGTCCTGTTTTTATAGCTGATGCAATACTGGATTGTGACGTGGTCGCTCATCCAGGCCCATATGCCCACCGGCCCGTTTCCCTGGCGGGGCATATCCCATCCGTTGTTTGTTGCGGTGCAATGGTCTATAGTGACGCTGTCGGAAACCCCAACAAGGATGCCGTTCCCGCTGTGATTATCAAGAATGGTCGGGTCACCCGGATTGTTTTCAGCCTTACAGTCGCGTATCAGTATAATTCCTGAAGAATCCTGGCTCGAGCCCATAACATTGATCCCGCAGAAACCATTTCCAACGGCAGTGACCTTCAGAACATCAATCTTCATGCAGTTGTAAAGATCCACTCCCGATTTCTGAAATCCTTCAGCATGGATATCCACAACAACGCAGTTGCTGCTCCTGATCATCTGAAGTCCGTTTTTTGTGTTTCCTTCCTTGCGTCCGCTTCCAAGAAGGGTAAGTTCGGATATACGTATATTTTTGCAGTTTTCAATACGTATTGCTTCATTGTTGCCTCCGCTGATAACCGGCCGGCCCTTGCCATATGAACCTATTACGACGGGGACTGAATCAGTCCCCTGAATATTTTCCAGCAGCAAGGTCCCGTCAAAGACCTGTCCCCCGGCAAACCGGATGTTTCCGGGTTTTGTTTTCAGGCGGTCGTTTATTCCGGAAATCGTTTTTATTGGTTTTTTTATGGTTCCGGGATTATTGTCGTTACCAATACGGGAATCAATATATATGGTAAATGTGGTGGTGGTGTTATTGGTGGTAGAGACAGGTCTGAGACCTGTCTCTACATTACCGCAATGAATACATACAATTGAAATGATAATAAACATACCGTAGAGACAGGTCTGAGACCTGTCTCTACCGTTATTCAACAATCCATTCATATAATCCGGTTGAAAATTCCTTGTTCAATTTCACCCTTAATTTTATTGCAGATGTTTTTACCGGTTCAAATTCCACCGAATCCCATCCGTTTTTTGTTATGGGGTATGACGTAGAGACAGGTCTGAGACCTGTCTCTACAACGTCAATTTTGACGGATTTCCAGGTGTTCCCTGCCATGTATTGTATTTCCCATTCATCAGGGATCCTGCAGCCGCCATCCGGACCGTCGTCAAACCAGTAAACCCTGGTTTTTGAGATCGTCTCGGGCTTTTCAAAATCGTACTGCAGGTAAACCCACTGATCCCTGTCGGGCCACCAGTGATAATACGCCACCGAACGATCATTTGAATTTGCAGGTTCAATCTGATCATTTACCGCAGAGGTAGAGACAGGTCTGAGACCTATCTCTACCTTGTTTCCTGTCAGTTTGCTGCGATAAGCTATTGTAGGGGCAGGCAGAGGCCTGGCACTTTCGGCTTTCAGGGGAAGCCACACCATCATCTGACCAGGTCCCCTGTTATTCCATAAAGCATAAGGTATAAGAGTGACCTCCTCTTTTTCTGAAGTTTCAATACCTCCATCAAGTCTCCTTCTGGTTTGAGACCCGGATGTTTTGATTACCTGTGTTCCTTCAAGCAATCCGGGAACAAATTCAGTTGTAAAGGATGAACCTTCATCAATTACAAGGTTAAGCACCTTTCCTTCGTTATTGTCGGGCCATTCGGCGCAATATACGAGAGGGCCCCTCTGGACACCTATTTTATTGATATCATCCTTAATCCTCCCGTCAGCGATAACTCTGCGTACAGGCATCGGAAGATCGAGAACTATTTTATCACCCTTTTCCCATCTTCTGTTTATTACCGCATAACCGTCCAGGATTTCCGGGGTCAGAATTTCCCCGTTAACTGAAATTGAATATCCGGCATTATTCTGATCTGCAAACTTATAAAGACCTCCCGGAATCGCCTCATTCCGTGCCCATCCCGGGATACGGAGCTTAATCTTGAATTCTGACTGTACCTCAGGATCAACTGTTAACACCACATTCCCGTTCCATGGAAAATCAGCCTTCTGGGATACCCTGATTTTTTTGTTGCCCAGTTCAATACCGGCGTCGTTTGAAATATACAGATTCACATACAATTCGTTCTTTGTCGTGCCATAGACATATCCGGGAATTGCAGGGACAAACCTTGCCACATTCGATGGGCAGCATGCGCAGCCGAACCAGGCCTGCCGTTCGTGCTGGCCGTTCGATTCAAGGGGATTGGGATAAAAGAATCTGTCGGCCGAAAGTGAAACTCCCGAAAGCATCGAATTATACAATGTCTTTTCAAGAATATCAATGTACTTACCGTCGCCATGAAGAAGGAAGAGCCGGTGATTTGTAAATATATTCCCGATCGAAGCACAGGTTTCGCAATAAGCGGACATATTCGGAAGAACATATGGATCGGCAAATCCTTCATTTCCGCCGGTTGCCCCGATCCCTCCTGTCAGGTATATTTTTCCGTAGACTATATCTTCCCAGATCCTTGAGATAGCATTCAGGTACTCACGATTTTTTTCTATAGCTGCAATATCAGCCATTCCTGAATACATATAGGTTGCCCTTACGGAATGGCCGACCGCTTCTGTCTGATCAACCACTCTCTTATGAGCCTGGTTATATGCATCTCCCTTTGGACCCCTGATATCAAGGAAGAACTTTGCGAGGTCGAGATATCGTTTGTCACCGGTTGCCCTGTAAAGTTTCACCAGTCCCATTTCAATCACCTGGTGACCCGGATATACTTTAACCCCTTCATAGCCAAAATCCCTGTCAACCAGATCGGCCGACTTAATTGCGATATCAAGCAAAGATCGTTTGCCTGTTGCCTGATAATGGGCTACAGCTGCCTCGTACAGATGTCCGATGTTATAAAGCTCGTGGCTTAGGATTGAATCCAGTTCCCACCTGTTTTTACTGGCCCATTCATGCAATCCTTTTCCTCCATGCATTTCAGCGATCGTACGGTTTGTGTACAGGTATCCGTCATCCTCCTGGGCAAGGCCGATTTTCCAGATAAGTGTATCGAGGTAAGCATCCAGTTCAGGATCAGGGAAGGTCTGCAGGGAATATGCTGCTCCCTCGATAATCTTGAATACATCCGAATCATCAAAAGGATAAATGGTTCTGAAGGTTCCGGTATCGAGCCCTCCGGCAATTTCAAAATTTTTTACCCTGCCCGACGATTCGCAATATGAGAATGCGATAGGGATGGTTACATCTGCATTCTTTTTGATCCGGGGAGCCCAGAAATTGTCAGTCAGCTTTACTGATGTGAACGGAACCGGCTGAATCGGGTAATCGGCATCAGATTTTTTGCTGCATCCATGTAAAATCATAAAAACAGATGCCCCATATAACAGATAAATTAGTTTTTTCATGCATGTTATTTTTTTAACACGGAGTTTCTCAGAGTAAGCACGGAGTTTCACGGAGTTTAGAACAGTGCAACTCCGTGCTGACTTCGTGTATCTCCGTGGTTAAATGGATTTTAGACAATTTATTTCGTTAACTCCAGGACAACCACCGATTTCGAAGGCATTGTTACCGTCAGTACGCCATCCTTGTAATTAAATCCATTAAAAGCTGCTGGCTTTACGGCATCACCATTTTCAAAAGTGTTCATGGCATTCATAGCATCCGAAGTCAGTACTTCACCGGTAACTTTTTTAAATGTATCTCCTATTACCGGACAGGTAACCACGATGGATTTGTTGGGATTGAGATTTGCAAGCGAAACATGGATCTTGCCATCCTTGTCAACCGATGCGGACCCTGACACAGCAGGGATCTTACCCTCGCCAAACGAATAATCCTCGCATTTAAGGTCTGTCTTCAGCAGATGGGCTTCCTGATGCACCCTGAACATCCTGAAAACATGATAGGTCGGGGTCAGCAACATCTTTTCCTCCTTGGTCAGGATCACTGCCTGCAGCACATTGACCATCTGGGCAAGGTTTGCCACTTTTACCCTTTCGGCGTGCTGGTTGAAAATATTCAGGTGAATTGCGGCAGTAACCGCATCCCGGAGGGTATTCTGCTGGTACAGGAACCCCGGATTGGTTCCCGGCTCAACATCATACCAGTTGCCCCATTCATCCACCACGAGTCCCTTGGTCTTGCGGGGATCATAGCGGTCCATTATCGCCTCATGTCCCCTGATTATCTCATCCATCTGCAGATTGGCCCTCATGGTCCTGAACCACCGGTCCTCATCAAAAACAGTTGCAGATCCCTTACTCCTGCTCCAGCCATCGGGAACCGAATAATAATGGATCGACAATCCCTGGAACCTCCCGCGCGATCCGGGATCCTTCATTAGTGTCTCGGTCCAGGCCACATTGTAATCGGAGGGTCCGCAGGCCACCCGGTAAAGGCGGTTATCACCATAATTATTAAGGTATGTCGAGAACTGCCTCATCACATCGGTATAGAATTCGGCAGTCATGTTCCCGCCGCATCCCCAGTTCTCGTTCCCTATTGCCCAGTATTTTACCTTCCATGGCTGTTCCCTGCCGTTTTCCTTGCGGAGCCTTGTCATGGGGCTGTCGGAGCCGGAGGTAAGATATTCAATCCATTCCGCCATTTCCCTGACAGTTCCCGAACCTACATTTCCGTTTATATATGCATCGCAGCCCAGAAGCTCTGTAAGTTTCATAAATTCATGGGTGCCGAACGAATTATCCTCGGTGACCCCGCCCCAGTGAGTGTTGACAATCGAGGCGCGTTTTTCCAGGGGGCCGATACCATCTTTCCAGTGGTATGTGTCGGCAAAGCATCCGCCAGGCCACCGCAGGTTGGGGACCTTAATCTCGCGGAGGGCGAACAGGACATCATTCCTGATACCGTAGGTGTTCGGGATCTTTGAATCCGTTCCAACCCAGAGGCCCTCGTAGATGCACCTTCCAAGATGTTCCGAAAAGTGGCCGTAGATGTCCTTGCTTATAACCGGACCAGGATTGTTGGCAACCACGATAAACTGGTTGACTGTTGCAGGATTTTCTTTTTGTGCAGAGGCAATGAATCCGATCTGAAAAAGAAGAACTACAATGAGAAGCAGTGATTTTTGCATAGGTTTATGATTTATAGAATTAAATATTTCAAATTCCCTTTGTGTCATTGCCCCCCTTCCCCCCTAAAGGGGGATTAATAAGTGCTTTTGCTTAGCCCCCTTAAGGGGGTTGGGGGCTAAAAAAGGCTTATTTAAGTTCATTTTCTATAAAAGCCCCCAGCTTCTTATACTTGGTATAGAGCTCCTCATATCTTTTGGCTCTTACCGGATCGGGGATGTACTCTTTCTCAAAACCGCTGCCCATTTCTTTCTGAGCCGTTTTAAAATCACTGTGGATACCAGCCATTACCGAGGCGGCCATAGCAGAGCCAAGGGCACAGGTCTGATCGGAACTTGCAACCTTGATCGGCATATTCAATACATCGGCTACAATCTGCATGACATAAGGATTCTTTTTCGCAACCCCTCCGATTGCAATCACACCGTCGATACGGACTCCCTCTGAAACAAAACGGTCATTAATCATTTTTGAGCCAAATGCGGTGGCCTCGACAAGCGATTTAAAAATCCTTGGAGCATCTGAACCAAGCGACAATCCAGATATTGCTCCCTTCAGTTCCTGGTTGGCATCGGGTGTGCGTCTCCCGTTCAGCCAGTCAAGGGCGACAATAGCGGTGTCTTCATCTGCAAGGGATTCTGCCTTTCTGCTCAACTCCGCAATCATCCTGTCGGAAGTTTCATTACGGATCCTGTTTTTTGTCTCCTCATCAAGCCAGTCCATTCCCTGAATTATTTCAGTCACCGGCCACATTAGCAGTTTCCCGAACCAGGCATAAACATCGCCAAATGCCGACTGTCCGGCTTCGAGTCCCAGCATTCCCGGAATTATTGATCCGTCAACCTGTCCGCAAATACCTGCAACAAGCTTATCTCCAGTCTCATCCATTAGTGAAACAATCATATCGCAGGTGGAGGTTCCCATTACTTTAATAAGCTGATAAGGACTGATCTCACCTCCGATCGCACCCAGGTGGGCATCAAAAGCACCGGTCCCGACTTTTACGCCTGCAGGCAGGCCGAGTCTGCGGGCCCACTCTTCTGAAAGTGTTCCGGCACTGACATCGCATGTGTATGTATGTGTATATAGTCTCTCTCTGAGTCCTTCAAGGATGGGATCGAGCATAACAAGGAATTTTTCGTCGGGAAGGCCATTGAAATCTTCATGCCACATTGCTTTATGTCCTGCCGCACAACGGCTTCTTTTCATAGTAAGAGGATCAGTGTTCCCGGTCAGTAATGCGGGTATCCAGTCGCAGTGCTCAACCCACGAAAAGGCATCTCTTCTTACATTTTCACTTGAGCGCATCACATGCAGGATCTTTGCCCAGAACCATTCTGAAGAGTAGACTCCCCCCTCATATTTTGTGTAGTCGGTTCCTCCCCATGTCCTGGCTAGTTCGTTGATCTCCGAAGCCTCTTTCACAGCAGTATGGTCTTTCCATAAAACAAACATTGCATCCGGATCCTCTTCAAATCCCGGTTTCATGGAAAGAGGAACACCATCCCTGTCGACGGCAACAGGAGTTGAACCAGTTGTATCGACAGTTATGCCTGCAATATTTTCTTTCACCGCTCCGGGAAGATCCTTAAGGGCTTCCTTTACTGAATACTCCATACCCTCAACATAATCCAGAGGATGCTGCCGGAAGCGGTTTGCCGAAGGATCGCAATAAAGCCCCTTCTTCCACCTGGGATATTCAAATACTGCAGTACCGACAGTCTCGCCGTTGCTTGTATCAACAACCACGGAACGTACGGAGTCGGTTCCATAATCAAGCCCTATAACATATTTTCTCATCATAGTCGGAAATTTGATTTCATTTTTCTTTAACCTGTCCGTAATATGCATTCTTCCCGTGCTTTCGCTTAAAATGCTTATCGAGGAGATTCTGTCCGATCGGCTCCCTATGATTTAAAAGAACTGTATAGAAAGCCATTTTTGCTATCTCCTCAAGTGCAACAGCGTTGTATACGGCTTCTCCGGCATCGAGGCCCCAGCAGAACGGGCCATGACTGTTAACCAATGCAGAGGGTATTGCAAGCGGATCTGAAATGCCAAGCCTTTCTACAATAATTTTCCCAGTGTTAACCTCATAATCCTTACTGATCTCATTGTCTGTGAGTTTGCGTGTACATGGTACCTCACCGTAATAGTGATCGGCGTGGGTTGTTCCGAAAGGCGGAATATCCTTCCCTGCCTGGGCCCAGGCTGTCGCATAGGTTGAATGGGTATGAACCACACCGCCGATTGATGGCCAGGTTTTGTAGAGGAAAAGATGTGTAGGAGCATCTGTTGACGGCTTGTATTTTCCTTCAACCAGATTGCCTTCCGGATCGATGACAACCATATCGCCTGGTTTCATTGCCGAATAGCTCACACCCGAAGGTTTGATTACAACAAGTCCGCTTTTATGGTCCCTCCCGCTTGCATTGCCCCACGTATGGATTACAAGCCCCTGCCTGACCAGTCCCATATTGGCACGAAAAACGTTCTCCTTCAATTTCTCCAGCATAACTCTAAAACTTTAAGTACTCAACACTTTAGTCACTTCTTCAATTGACATCCAGGCTGAAGTCAAATCCCTGCTTTTTATGGACTTCGTAACGCTCCTTGTTGAATTTATAGTAATATGCACCTTTCTTTGAAGTCTCCCTCTCCTTCTCATCCAGCTTTTCAAGGATATTCATCGATAATATCTTCTTTCTGAAATTCCGTTTGTCAATTTCACGCTGGTAAATAGCCTCATACAGGTCCTGGAGCTGAACAAGGGTAAATTTCTCAGGTAAAAGGGCAAATCCTATGGGCTTGACTTTAACCTGCATCCGGAGCTCAGCCAGGGCCCTGTCAACCATATCTCTGTGATCGAAAATAAGGCGTGGCAGACGGGTAAGCGACTGCCATTGTGCTCCGTTAAGCTCTTTAAGCCGGCTGTCGATGTCCTGTATTTTAATGAGGGCACTGTAGGATGTCGAGATAACCCTCGCACCGGGATCCCTGCTAATCCGGCCGTGGGTGTAAGATTGTTCCATATAGACATCCCTGAGGCCCGTGAGTTGCAGAAGGATCCGGCTGGCCGCCTCATCCAGGCTCTCCTTTTCCCTGACAAAGCCACCTGCAAGCGACCACTTGCCCCTGGCAGGCTCAAAGCTTCTCTTGATCAGAAGAAGCCTGATCTCCTTCTCGAGAATATCATAGCCGAAAACAATGCAATCGACAGCAACCAGATGCCTTATATGTCCTGAATAGAGCTTCATAAAGAGTAATCAGATTATGAGCCTTTTAAAACATTAAATACCGGTGTCAGGTCAGATCAGACTGCCTGAAATATGATAATAAACCTCATTCCACCTTATCTCCTTGCTGAATGATGACAGATCGCATTTTTCATCGATCAGAAGGTATTCTATCCCCATCATTCCGCAAAGATCTTCGATATATTCTTCATTTATTGCCGTGCTGAATCCTGTATGATGAGCCCCTCCTGCAAGGATCCATGCTCCGGCCGCAGTCTTCAGGTCGGGCAATGGTTTCCACAGTACGCTTGCAACAGGGAGGTTCGGCATATCAGGACAATCGACGACCTCGACCTTGTTTACAATCATCCTGAACCTGTTTCCAAGGTCAACCAGTGAGGCACATACAGCATTGCCTGTTGCAGATTTGAACACCAGCCTGGCCGGATCAGCCTTGCCTCCGATTGACAGCGGATGCACTTCAAGATAAGGCTTGTCGGATGCTATCGACGGGCACACTTCCAGCATATGTGCTCCAAGTACCCTCATACCTGCAGGATCGAGGTGATAGGTATAGTCTTCCATGAAGGAGGTCCCGCCAGGAAGCCGTGAGGCCATTATCTTCATCGATCTTACAAGGGAAGCGGTCTTCCAGTCGCCCTCCGCACCGAAGCCATACCCTTTTTCCATAAGCCGCTGAACGGCAAGACCCGGCAACTGCTTCAAGCCATGAAGGTCTTCAAATGTCGTTGTGAACGCACTGAAATTACCGGCTTCCAGGAAACTTGTCATCCCGGCCTCTATCCTTGCAGCATCCCTGAGAGTCCCGGAATTCTCAACGTCAATTGTAAGATTATATGAAGCCTTGTACTCTTCAATCAGGATATTGATCTGGTTATCCGTTGCAGAATTAACGGCAGCCACAAGGTCGCCGATCCCAAAACCATAGACGGAGTACCCCATTTTCATCTGGGCACTCACTTTATTTCCCTCTGTTACTGCGACATCGCGCATATTATCGCCAAAGCGGGCAATCTTCATTGAGCGGGCATCATCGAATGCAGCAGAGGCCCTTGCCCATACCGCAATGCGGTCGACAGTCGTGGGATCCTCCCAGTGCCCTACGACCACCTTACGGTTCAGGCGCATCCTGGAGCAAATGAATCCAAATTCGCGGTCGCCATGCGCCGATTGGTTAAGGTTCATGAAATCCATGTCGATCGTATCCCAGGGAATGTCCCTGTTGAGCTGGGTATGAAAATGGAGGAAAGGCTTATTAAGGATGCCAAGCCCCCTGATCCACATTTTTGCAGGGGAGAATGTATGCATCCACATGATAAGACCGATACAGTTCCTGTTGTTGTTTGCTCCGGAACAGAGCTCAAAGATTGAGTCGGGAGTCGTAAGTACTGGCTTGAAGATTACCCTGACTGGTATTTTCCCGGAATTGTCAAGAGCTTCGGTAATTGCCTTTGAATCGGCAGCCACCTGAAGCAGTGTGTCGGGACCGTAAAGATGCTGGCTTCCGGTTACGAACCAGATCTCCTTGAGAGTTAAGTTGTACATAATTTATCTTTTAAATGGTGTAACGGCGTAACGGCTTAACGGCTACGCCCAAGGTTTTAATCGGGGTCTTCGCTTTGACATAACTGCAAAACCGCATAACTGCATAACTGCACAACTAATTAACGGCAGCCTACCAGAAGTATGCATAAAATGCAATAATTACTGCAATAATAATTCCTGAGAAGAAGAGATCCCAGTTGTTGTAGCTGGCTCTTGTCAATGCTTTCTGCTCGGCAGTTGCAGAACCTACATACAATCCCTTGATTGCCACAGGATCAGCCTTGGGTGTGAAATAGCTTATCAGTATCATCAGAACGATAACCACAAAGAACAGGATCACCTCATAATTGTAACCGTTCATTTTGAAGAATACCGAGTAAAGAAGTCCATCCTGACTCATACCGGAGCCAAAGACTTTGAATCCAAGCCTTGTCATACCAAGTACGAATCCTATCAAAAGGCCGTAAAGCCCCGCTTTTGGAGTTGTTCTCTTGGAAAGGACCCCTAACAAAAATACTGCAGCAATTCCGGGAGCAAGCATTGCCTGAACATCCTGCAGATAGGCATAAAGGAATTTCCCCAGTCCCCTCATTACCGGTATCCACAGAATACCAAGCACAACCACAACCACTGTGGCAATACGTCCTACCTTTACAAGCTCCTTTTCCGGCGCCTGGGGACGGTATTTCTGGTAGAAGTCGACTGTAAAGAGTGTTGCCGAGGAGTTGAATAATGAAGCAAGTGAGCTCATAAGGGCGGCCAGGATGCCTCCCACAACCAATCCTTTGAATCCCAGAGGAAGAAGTTCCTTAACAAGCACAGCGAAGGCTGAATCAGAATCAGGCAATGTGATCATTCCCTTGGCATTCATGGTATAGGCGATCATTCCCGGGATAAGGAAGACAAAAACAGGCAGAAGCTTGAAGCTGGCGCCAAGGATCGCACCTCGTCTTGATTCAGTCTGGTTACGGCCCGAGAGTACCCTTTGAACAATGAACTGATCAGTACACCAGTACCAGAATCCTATTATCGCCGAACCGAGTATTACGCCGGTCCATGGATAATCCTTGTCGCTGGCAGACCTCATAAGTTCGGTCATGGTATCACCCTCAGGATTTACCGGAACGGCCCGGCAAATCTCCATCACCTCGTTCCATCCGCCGACTTTGATTAGTCCAATTATCAGGATAACGATTGAACCTATAAGCAATATCGGAGTCTGCAGAACAGATGTCGCCAGTACTGCCCTCATGCCCCCCAGGGTAGTATAAATACCTGTCAGAACTACTAGTCCGATCGCACTTATCCAGAAGAAATCTATTCCGAACATTGATTCAATGCCGAAAACCTGTTTGAAAACAATACCTCCTGCATAAACAGTAACTGCAACTTTGGTAAATACATAGCTTACAAGGGAAATAATGGACAGGACGCTTCTGGCTCCCTTATTGTATCTTTTCTCAAGGAATTCCGGCATTGTAAATACTCCGCTGCGCGCATAGAACGGAACGAAGAACCAGCCCAGGATCAGGATTATCCATCCATGCATTTCCCAGTGTGCCATTGCCATGCCGCTTGAGGCACCGGCACCTGCAAGTCCCACAAGGTGCTCGGAACCGATATTTGAGGCAAAAATTGAAGATCCTATCGCAAGCCAGGTTGCATCACGTCCGGCAAGAAAATAATCGGTTGAAGTATCCGATTTCTTCTTTGTAACCCAGACAATAATGCCAATCAGCCCGAGACAAAAGAGGCCGAGAACGATCCAGTCTAATATTCCCATAATTAAGGTTTTTAGTTATTAATATCAGGATATTTAAATTTCAAGAGGTTCGGATTAAGGGAAAAACGGGTGGTTCTTTCTTTTCAAATTTAAACAGAAATATTTTTAAATGTACCATTTACACTTAAAAATTTTCATCCCGTGTCCAGGGTTAGGCTGAAAATCATCTAACCACTGAGTTACAAGGGATTTATCACGGAGGTACACGGTTAAATAACGACCTGATATCATTTTGTGATACCTCCTGATGAAGAATTTATTTCCAATTAAAGGGAATTCTGCCCCACTCTTTAAGGGAAGCCTGGATGAAATCTATGATCCTCTGGTTTTCTGCTTTACCCGCGCTGGTAACCGGAAATGGTTCGCCGAACCTGAAACGGATTATTTTTTTGCTGTCAAGCGGGCCAAGCTCTTTAATAAGGTTTCCCTGACCCCAGAAATCTGTCTTAAGTGCAATCGGGACAACATTTACTCCGGCTTTTTTTGCCAGCTTTACACCGAGTGAATTAAACTCTTCAGGTTTGAATTCAACGCTCCTGGTGCTTTGAGGGAATATTATTATTGAGGTCCCTTTAGACAGGAGTTCCATTCCTTTTGTCATCACGGTTTCGAAGTCCTTCCGGGCGTCGGTCCGGCCCACAACTATCGGATCCCTCGACCTCATGACATGTCCGAAAAGAGGATGATTTACAAGACTCTCCTTGACGACAAAAGTGACCTCTCGGTGCGGGGCGATTATTCCGGGAAGAACCATTGTCTCAAGTGTGCTCATATGATTGCCTATGAATACTACCGGCCGGGGATCCCCTGAAATATTCTCCATGCCTGAAATCCGGTACACGCCGCCTGCTTTCTCAATGAAGCTGAAAATATAAAAGGATGAATCGGCCCATGCTTTGGTATCGTAATCGCCCCTGATTGCCTGTCTCCTTGTTTTAAGAACGGTCCATGCGTATTTAATTGTAAAATAGAGCCTGTTGCAGTGAATGATCCTTTCCCACAAATTTATTTTTCCCCTTTCAGGTGTATTATAGGAATATGAATCGAAATAACCGTATTTCATTATTCATCATTTCATATGTGAAACATATGCCGGAAATTGGGTAATACAAATCTAATAAAAATAGTAAATTTATCCGCTTTATATCACCAAAACGCGTTCAGTCCTGATTTAATGAAGCTCTCCTTATTTGATGCAGTTGTATTCATTGTTCTTGTAGCCGGTAACGTTGCTTTTGGCGCTTCATTCTGGTTCCGGAATAAAACGTCAGCGCAATTTACTACCGGAGAGGGTAAAATTCCCGCATGGGCGATAGGGATGTCAATATTTGCAACTTTTGTAAGCAGTATCAGCTTCCTGGCATTACCCGGGAAAGCTTATGCCAGCAACTGGAACGCATTTGTTTTCAGCCTTTCAATTCCGATAGCATCCATTGCTGCCGTGAAATTGTTTGTGCCTCATTACAGGCGGGTGGGAAGCGTATCAGCCTACTATTATCTCGAGCTCCGTTTCGGGATTTGGGCAAGGATGTACGCATCAGCCTGCTATATCCTTACGCAGCTGATGAGGACCGGGGCCATCCTTTTGCTTCTTGCGCTTCCGGTCAACGCACTTTTCGGGTGGAATGTAAATACCGTTATCATCATCACCGGATTAGCCATAATACTCTATTCAATGCTTGGCGGAATAAAGGCTGTCATCTGGACAGATTCAATCCAGGGCATTATTCTGATAGCAGGAGCAATAGTCTGCGCCGTTTCCCTTACATTTTCAATACCGGGAGGAGTGAACCGGCTTTTTGAGATAGCTACAGATAACAACAAATTCAGCCTGGGCAGCTTTGGACCCAGCCTCAGGGATTCCACTTTCTGGGTGGTTCTGATTTATGGCTTGTTCATAAATCTTCAGAATTATGGCATCGATCAGAATTATATTCAAAGGTATATGTCGGCTGGTTCGGAAAAGGAAGCCAAATCATCGGCACTTTTCGGTTCATTACTATATCTTCCTGTCTCATTGATTTTCTTTTATATCGGCACCCTCCTTTTTTCATACTATTCTGCCCAGCCCGGCCTGTTGCCTGATGAGCTTAAGACACCCGGAGCGGCCGACAAAGTCTTCCCCTATTTCATAGCAACCGGATTACCGGCCGGACTGACCGGGCTCCTGATCGCTGCAATTTTTTCAGCTGGCATGAGTACAGTATCGACAAGCCTCAACAGCACAGCTACCATTGTACTATCGGATTATTATAAAAGGTATTTCCCCAAGGCAGCTGATGAAAAATCGTCGATGAGGGTACTCCGCTTTTCTTCATTAATAACCGGCATCCTTGGCATCGGTATTGCTCTGCTGCTGGTGGGTGTTGAGAGCGTTCTGGATGCATGGTGGGCACTTGCTTCGATTTTCAGCGGAGGCATGCTTGGCCTCTTCCTGCTTGGATTCATTGTAAAAAAGGCAATGAAAACAGAAGCAATGACCGGAGTGATAATCGGGTAATTATTATCATATGGATGAGTTTGTCCCCGGTTTATTTCACCGGAGAAAAAATGATGGCCTTCAGAAGCCCGTTCCACAGCAATCTCACAATAGTATTCGGAACCACTGCAATTTTCCTTACCGGATTCATTATCAGTCACTTTTTAAGAAAGAGAAAATGAAAAAAACATTAGTTTTTATCCCTATGTTGCTGATCTGCAATACAATCCTTCCGCAGAACCTGTTTAAAGGGGACAAGTGCATTGAAAAGTCAGAATTTATTTACCAGTCAGGGGATGCTAAATTCCCAAGCTGTCACGCATCGACAATAGCTGAAATCCCTGATGGATTTATTGCGGCATGGTTTGGGGGAACCGCTGAAAGGAATCCCGACGTAGGCATATGGATAAGCAGATTCATAAATGGGAGATGGTTAAAACCCGCAGAGGTTGCCAATGGCATAAGGGAGAACGGTAAGCGGTACCCTTGCTGGAATCCTGTTCTGTATAATTCTGGAGATGAGCTCCTCCTTTTTTACAAAGTCGGCCCAAGTCCTTCGGAATGGTGGGGAGAATTGATATTCTCCGGCGATAACGGGATATCCTGGTCAGCCTCCCGAAGGCTTCCGGAAAACATTCTGGGACCGATAAAAAACAAGCCTGTCCTTCTCGGCAACGGGACCCTGCTCTGCCCTTCCAGCTCGGAAAATGACGGATGGAGAGTTCATATGGAAATGACGCCCGATAACGGAATATCATGGACGAGGACAAAGGCACTCAATGACAGAAAAATTGCTGCTATCCAGCCGGCAGTACTGCTTCACAAGTCAGGAAAGCTGCAGATCCTTTGCCGAAGTAAACAATCAAGGATCCTTACATCCTGGTCGGAAGACAACGGTGCAAACTGGACGGAACTTTCCCCTTTAGCCGTCCCGAATCCAAACTCGGGTATTGATGCTGTAACCCTTAAAGACGGCAGACACCTGCTTGTGTACAATCATCTGACCAACGGACGGCAGATGCTTAACGTGGCAGTATCCGATGATGGCATAACTGGAAAGCCTCTCTCCTTCTCGAGAATGACGTTAAAGGACAGGGAATACTCCTATCCTGCCGTGATCCAGGCTAATGACAACATGATCCATATAACCTATACCTGGAACAGGCAGCTTATAAAACATGTGGTTATTGATCCAGCTCTTATCGGGTCGAGACCATTTGCCAACGAAGCATGGCCATCCGAATAGGGGACGAGGAATTTATTTTCCGATGACAGGCAGAATAAGCAATGCCGCCGACAAAACAACAAGGATCCCAACTGCTCCCCATCCGATAATATTCTGGACCGGCTTGTTAATATAATTCCCCATTATCTTTTTGTTGTTTATCAGAAGTATCATGCTTACCAGAACCACCGGCAGAAGGATCCCGTTAAGCACCTGCGACCAGATTGAAATGTCTATCAGCGGGGCGTTTGGAATAAGTATGATTATTGATGAAATTACAAGGATACCTGTATAAAGGATGTAAAATTCCTTTGCCTCATCCCAGCTCTTGTCGATTCCTGCTTCGAAGCCGAAAGCCTCACAGACATAGAAAGCCGTTGCCAGAGGCAGGATTGTGGCCGAGAAAACGGAAGCCACAAACAATCCGAAAGCAAACACATGCGAAGCAAGCCTTCCTGCAAGGGGTTCAAGCGAAAGTGCAGCGTCCTTGGCTTCAGAAATCACTATTCCGTTGGGATATAACGTGGAACCGCACGCCACCATTATGAAAAAGGCGACAACAACGGTAATGATGCAGCCAACAACAATATCAATCACAGTGAATCTGTAGTTCTTCATTTTCAGTCCTTTCTCAATTACTGACGACTGCATGTAGAACTGCATCCAGGGAGCGATGGTTGTACCAACAAGTGCAATAATGACAGTGAGGCTTTGGGTATTGATTTCTATTCCCGGGCGTATTATTGCCGCTCCTATTGCACTCCATTCCGGTTTGGCCATGAGTGCGGAGATAACGTAAGTCAGAAGAGAAGCACTGAAAATAAGGAAAATCCGTTCAGCAATCTTATATGTACCCTTCACGACAAGTATCCAGACCAGGACTGCGGCAACCGGAACAGAAATGTATTTTGTGACTCCGAATATTTCCATGCTTCCGGCAACTCCTGCAAATTCAGTTGTGGTGTTGCCAATGTTTGAAAGAAGCAATCCTATGAAAATGAAAAATGTGACTTTAACCCCGGCATTCTCCCTTATAAGGTCCGAGAGGCCCTTTCCGGTAACGATCCCCATCCGAGCGTTCATCTCCTGGATAACCAGGAGAACGACAAGAGATGGTATAAGGGTCCAGATCATTCCGTAACCGTACATGGCCCCTGCCACCGAGTAGGTCGTTATACCGCCGGCGTCGTTATCGACGCTCCCGGTTATTATGCCGGGCCCCAGCAGGGCAAAGAATATTGCAAGGTTCTTAAAAAAGCCGGTTCGGCTGAATCTGGTCCTGAACATCTTTTCCCGGTTTATCTCTTATTGGTTCTCCGTTTGTTTATCAGATCCTCGACCACATCATCGACCACGACCATTCCCTGAAGCAGGTTATCGCGGTCGACGACAGGGACGGCAAGGAGATTGTATTTTGAAATGGTTTCTGCAATATCATCGATTTTCTGGTCATCATATAGAAATATAGGTTCTGATTTCATTATCTGGCCGACGGATGTCTCGGGTTGCGCAATAATAAGATCGCGAAGATTAAATGTGCCAACCAGCTCATCATTCTCTTCAGTCACGAAAAGCGAATAAAGTTCAGAAGACTCAGGTTTTTTCAGCCGTAATTCCTTAATTACATCATCGACGGAAAGCCCGGGCCTGAAGGCCAGAAAATCGGTGGTCATAAGTCCCCCTGCCGAGTTATCAGGATATTCGAGCAGTTCCCTTACCTCCTGTGACGATTCGCTGTCCATTTCCTTCAGGAGCATCTCTGCCTTTTCATCCTCGATTTCATCAAGGATGTCGGCCACCTCATCGGCAGGCATTTTTTCAAGCACATCGGCAACCTTGTTAACGGGGAGGCTCTCTATTATGTGAATCTGGGTCTGGGTTTCCATCTCCTCAAGGACGTCTGCAGCCTTTTCCTCATCAAGAGCCGAAAAAACCGATGTACTGGACTTCTTGCCCAGATCCTCAAGAATATCCGCAAGATCGGAAGGATGAAGTGTCTGAAGCTTTGCATAGCTTTTTGAAAGCTTGATATTCAGGTTTGAAAAATCAATCGCCTGAACATCGTCCCACAAGATAAATTTTGCCGGGATATTTATCCTGAAAAGGGAAAGGATTTTTTTTATCGGGATTGATATGCCTATCCTGCGCAGAAGACCTTCGATGCCAATATCGACAGCTACCGCAAAAGTCCCTGCAGGAAGTGTGGCAAGCCTTACATCATTGACTCTTACGAGCTTTCGCCCGTTAAGATCCACAATCTGCTTGTCGAGGATGTTTTCAACCAGCAGGAGCCCGTTAATAACTTCGTCATTGCTGAGTTCAGTGAGCCCGGAACAGGTTACATTGATAAGCTCCCTTGCCTTTACGACCCTGAAAGTCTTAAACGAATAGAAATTCGTCTCACGTCCGATCTTAAGCTTGATTCCGGTGATAAGCTGCTGGTTTGGATCATTCTGCCCCGATGGAACTGCATTGACAAGCAAATCCTTTATCACGCCAATAGCTTCCCCGTCAGCTCCGAATACCTCTTTCCCCGTTATTCCGCTTAAATAAAATGTTGTTAGTGAAGTCATAGTCACCTCCTTGTTGTTTCTGAAACAAAGGGAGGCGACCGGATGAACAGTCTGCTCCCCTATCTCAGGATGTTAATTGTTTTACTCGCAGGGCCGTCGTCCATGTGGAAATAAAAATTGATTCGCGGCGTAAAAATATATTTCATGGGAGGAAAATCCAAATAAAATAGGAAGAAAGTGCCTAAAGTGCCTAAAGTACTTAGAGTACTTAGAGTTAAGGAACTTTAAATACTCCAAACTTGTTTCCTGAGCCTGAAGTATTCAGTTGGACTTTTTGAGGAGGAGGCATATCTTCAGGGCTTCATCCGCATGACGCTGCACTTCGGTTTGGGAATCGAAGATATGAATAACTTTGCCTGATTTGTCTGCAACGTAGGTAACCCGCCCCGGGATCAGTTTGAAAAACTTCCCCGGAACGCCAAATAATTTTCTTACAAGATTATCGGAATCGCTCAGAATTTTGTAGGTGAGACTGTTGTTTAAAGCAAAATCCCTGTGACTTTCGACAGATTGTCCGCTTATTCCGATCACAGTTGTGTCGTTCTCGATGAAAATATCATTAAGGTCCCGGAAATAGCAAGCCTCCCTCGTGCAATTCAGACTTCCATCCTGGGGGTAGAAAAAAATAACAAGCTTCTTCCTGCCGAGAACACTTTTAACATCGAACAATTCTCCGTTCTGATCCCTGAGTGCAAACTCAGGGATCATGTCACCTATACCTATTGGCTTCATCCGTCTTAATTAATTATGAATACCGCACATTAAACAAATCACATGGGATTAAGTTCTTTCAGTTTTTGGCTATTTCCCTGATCATGCCCCTGAAAATAAAACCGTGAAGGGGCAGAACAGAATACCAGTATAATCTGCCCATAAGTCCCAGAGGCCTGAAAGTTGCAGTCTGATGAAGAATGTTCTTCTCATCTATCCTGAATTCAAGCCAGGCTTCCCCGGGAAGCTTCATCTCAGCAAACAGAAGGAGCCTTTTTTCCTTCCTGTCGGCAATAAGGACACGCCAGAAATCGAGTGCCTCGCCGGCTGAAATTTTATTCTGGTTCTTCCGTCCCCTCCGCAGTCCGACTCCTCCGAAAAGCTTATCAATAAAGCCGCGTATCCGCCAGAGCCAGTCTCCATAATACCATCCCGTATTTCCTCCGATGGCCCAAATCCTTTCAAGTACTTTCTCCGGATCATTTACCTGTTGTTCCCTGATATCAAAATAACAGCCATGAACCGGTACCACAGCATGCCTCGAGATACCATCATCAAGAACACCGGATGTCATTGCGTCTTTCCAGCTCGACGGAACCTGATTCAGCTCAATTCTCTCAAAAGCTTCCCTGATAGCTTCTTCATAACTGACGGGAGTAATTCCCAGAAGTTCATTCAGATTGTTTTTCCTGCAGATAACTTCGACTTTCATGCTGTCGACAAGATTCTGGGCAAGGGAATATGAGGTGGATGTTATGAAATAAAGCCAATAGGAGGATAATTTGGGTGTCATCACAGGCACAATACCTATTTTTCTTTTAAGGCCCCTGACCTTTGCAAACCGCAAAAGCATCTCTTTATAGTTCATAATATCCGGGCCGCCGATATCATAGCTGTTACTCCAGGTCTTCTCATTCAGAAGAACTCCGGTCAGATAATCGATAACATTCCGGACAGCAATGGGTTGAGTTGGAGTTTTAAGCCACCTTGGTGCGATCATCACAGGCAGTTTCTCAACAAGATCGCGAATTATTTCAAATGAAGCGCTTCCCGATCCGATTATTATACCAGCCCTTAATGTGGTTAAGGCATAAGATCCCGAAGCCAGTATTCTTTCGACATTCAGCCGGCTCGAGAGATGTTTTGAGAGTTTGGCTTCATTCACGATACCGCTCAGATAAATGACCTGTCTGGCTTTTGTTTTCTGAATAGCATCCCTGAAATTAATTGCCGACAACTCTTCCATCTCCTCAAAATCTCCGGTTGAGGTGGACATCGAATGGATAAGGTAATATGCAGCATCGATATTGCCGGGAATATCAGACAGAGTATCAGGTTTAAGAAAATCTGCCTCAACAACCGATAATGCATCAGAACCGTATTTCCCGGAATTGAATCTTTTACTGTCGCGAACGCAGCAGATAACTTCATGCCCATTATCCAGAAGCACCGGCAACAATCTCTGGGCAATATAACCTGTTCCTCCTGTAAGAAGTATTTTCATAGATCTACTTATAAAATAAAGGGGATAATCGCTTTTCTGTCTGAGGGATATTCCGGAAAATGACTTCTATACCATCTGTGCGATGCAATTGCCCTTGGAAAAAGATTGGCAAATGTAAAGACTGAAAATGCAAGCCCGGGCAACGACCATGTCATTAACGCCCACCCTGCCCATTCAATTATCTCCCCAAAATAATGGGGTGATGAAATTAAATCAAAGAGCCAGCCCCTTGGAATGACGTATTCCATCGGCACCTTGTTTCTGAGGATTCTGAGCTTCTCATCAGCGATTTTGTTAATTACGAAACCTGTTATGAAAACTATAATCCCTGAAATAAACTGCCATGAATAAAGCCATGATGAGTTGTAGGTGTAGAAGCTGAATACTCCGTAACCGTTCGCAAAGCCATTCAGAAGATTAAATACTACAGCCATCGATGCAACAATCACCGGGTAAGGCTTTTCCCGGCCCGACTGGCTGAACGGATATATAAAGGTCCGTGGAATATAATGGGCAAGCCATAATATTATAAAAATATATTGCGGCAGGCTTTTAAAATCAGATGTCAGGAAAAAGATGACCATCAGGAATGGTGAAGGGAACTCCATTATCATCCAGGCCCATTTCGATTTAATATCCGGTCCCCATCCTTTTCTTGAGAACTTGCCATAGGGAGCAGAAACAAAAAAGAGGAGTACAAACACCAGGACTGCGAAGCTGAAGATAAGGATGATTGAGTATTTGTAGAGGATATCCATTGGAGGTTAATTTGTTTCAGGTTGCAGGTTAATCGTTGCTGGTTGCTCGGTGCTCGTGTGCTCGGTTTCCTGATGCCTGAAGCCTTATGCCTGAAGCCTGATTACGCCTGACGCCATCTGAATGTTTTATATTCTGCCTTATTTGTATTAAGTAACTACGGTATCCCAATGGTTTAACATGAGTTTATATACCTGATGTTTACTTCATGATAATCAGATCAGTGTTGATCGTGCAATTTATAAACAAATATTTGATAATTTTGACGATCCCTTCATTCCCGATAAACTTAATTTCCAGATGCAGGATCTTGAAAAATATTTTGATCAGTTTCGAAAGGATATCATCGGAACAGAAAGGTACATAGAAACCCCTTACGGGGATAAGAAGCTGATCTATGCCGACTGGATAGCTAGCGGAAGGTTATACCGGCCCATCGAAAATCGGCTTCTGGAGGAAATTGGTCCGATGGTCGGCAACACTCATTCGGAATCGTCCGCAACCGGGAAGGCCATGACGGATGCATATCACATGGCACAGAAGATTGTAAAGCATCACGTCAATGCTGATGAAACTGATGTAATTATCTTCACGGGTACAGGAATGACATCTGCGCTGGCAAAGCTTCAGAGGATCCTCGGGCTGAAGGTTCCGGAGCAGGCAATTAATTACTGTGTTTTCACCCACGGTGAGTACAATACATGCAGGGATATACCCAATGAAAACCGGCCGGTTGTTTTCCTGACTCATGCCGAGCATCATTCAAATCACACATCATGGTTTGAAACACTTGCAGAAGTTGTTGTGCTTGAACCAGATCCCGAGCTTAAGGTTGATCCTGAAATATTAAGGGAGAAAATCATCAAATACAGGAACAGGCCCTTGCTGATCGGATCATTTACGGCATGTTCGAATGTAACCGGATATGAGCCTCCCTATTATGAACTGGCAAGGATAATGCATGAAAATAACGGATATTGCTTTCTTGATTTTGCCGCGTCGGCCCCCTATGTTGATATTGACATGCATCCCCCCGATAAGATGGAGCAGCTTGATGCCATTTTTTTCTCTCCGCACAAATTTCTCGGAGGACCGGGAAGTGCGGGAGTCCTGGTATTCAATAAGCAGCTTTACAAGAATGAAATCCCCGACACGCCGGGAGGAGGCACGGTGAAATGGACGAACCGGTGGGGAGGGTATAGTTACATCAGCGACATTGAAGTCAAGGAAGACGGAGGAACGCCGGGATTCCTGCAGGGCATTAAAGCGGCTCTTGCAATTAAGCTTAAGGAGAAGATGGACACGCAGAAGATCCGGGAGCGGGAGGCTTATCTTGTTGACCTTGCATTCAATGAACTCACCGGAATAAAAGGGTTGCACATTCTTGCCGAGAATATTACTGATCGTCTGGGTGTGTTTTCGTTTTACCTCGACAAGATTCATCATAATCTTGCGACCAAGCTCCTGAACGACCGGTTTGGGGTCCAGGTGAGGGGAGGCTGTTCATGTGCAGGGACATATGGCCATTTTCTGCTGAAAGTCGATTTCAAGCTTTCCAAGGAGATCACCGACAGGATTGAGGCTGGGGATCTCTCGATGAAACCCGGGTGGGTCAGATTATCGCTTCATCCAACGATGACTGAAGATGAGCTTAAATTCATTGTGGGTGCCATAAGGCAGGTTGCAGAGAATGCCGGGGAGTGGGGAACGGATTATTATTACAATCAGCACACAAATGAGTATCATCACCTGGGCTATGCGGACAAGGATCTTTCGGCTTTTTACAAATGGTTTGACCTTGACCGGTTACCCTGATAAATGAGGGAATCGGTATATTTCCTCAGAAAATATCGCTGATTTATTTTTATTTGGGATTTCAATAGTTAATTTTGGGGTCTTTAAAAATTCCGGCCCGTAGCTCAGCTGGCAGAGCAGCTGACTCTTAATCAGCGGGTCGAGGGTTCGAGTCCCTCCGGGCCGACAATTTATTAGCGCAACGACTTATCTAACAAGTAGTTGCGCTTTTTTTTGTAAAAGGTCAATGGCTTTTGCACTTAATCTCACTTCAATAATCTTAATATCAGCATGCCAGTGCGTTGGAAAATGTGTAAATGATATAACTTTTATCAAAAGTTGTGTAACACTTATCTTATCAGAGGTGGCGACCTTTACAGCGTGAAAATTCATTCACAATGTAAAATCATAAAAATGAAAAAGACAATTTTTATTCTATCAGTCACAATAACTCTTATGGCAGGAGCAATCTTTACAAGCTGCCAGTCATCGATACAAAAGCGGGAAGCTGCACAGGATAAAGTGCAGGATGCCAGACAAGAATTAAATGCAGCTCAGGAGGAAGTAAATGCAGAAGCTGAATTAGTGGCAACCGCTGAAGAGTGGAAGGCATTCAGGAACGAGTCTGAACTGCAAATAAAAGCTAATGAAGTCCGGATCACTGAACTAAATGTAAAAATGAAAAAACCGGGAGAAATATTTGATGCACTTTACGAAAAAAAGATTGCTAATCTGGAACTACAAAACAAGGAGATGAGGGCAAGGCTGGTAGCATATGAGAAGCGCAATAGCAATTGGGAAACATTTAAGCGCGAATTTAATCACGATATGAATGCAATTGGCCAAGCATTGAATGACTTAACGGTTGACAACAAAAAGTAAACGATAAAGACAGGTCAAAAAAGGCGGGTTTCTCACCCGCTTTTTAAAATATCTAATACAGACAATTATGAAGCGCAGTGTCAAGAGTTTAATTGGTTACGCCATAGGTGCAACTAATGGAGAACTGGGAAAAGTAAAGGAGTTTTACTTCGACGATAAAACCTGGACTATCCGTTATTTGATTGTTGAAACAGGTAATTGGCTCTCTGGTCGCAAAGTACTTATTTCACCCGAGGCATTATTAGTGCCAGATTGGGAAAATAAAATCTTTCCGGTTAACCTTTCTGAGGAACAAGTCAAGAATAGTCCGGAAATAGACACTGAAAAGCCAGTCTCACGCCAGGAGGAGTTAAAATTGTACGGGCATTATCCCTGGACAAATTACTGGGGTGATGAATCTTTTGGATTAGGTATTCCGGTGTCAATGTTTCAGGTTATGCAGAGTGACATGGACGTTCCTGACGATAAAGAATCAGATGACGATCCTCATTTGCGCAGTACCAAAAAAGTTACGGGCTATAGTGTCAAGACTACTGATGGTGAGATTGGGGATGTAGACGACTTTATAATTGACGACAGCAACTGGAAACTTGATTTTATAATTGTTGATACTGGCAACTGGTTTCCAGGGAAAAAAGTGATCATATCACCAAAATGGATAAAGGAAATAAAATGGGATACTTCCACAGTAATTATAAAAGTTTCGGTGGAAAAAGTAAAAAACAGTCCTGAATATGATCCAGACGAGCCAATAAGTGAGGTCTATGAGTCAAGCCTTCATAATCATTATAATGGAATAATTTCCAACCAAACCAAGTAAAGAATTGCAGAAGATTATTGATTCGATATAGTTATCAATCTTAGTTCAAAAAGTCATCGTTTATCGGCTTTCGCAGAACGGTGATTTTTTTTCGAAACGATTTCTGACTAACTGATTAAAGAAAATTATGAAAGAATGAAATTTGACGGTTTACCATGAAGAAATTTAACCCAGTTATTATTGCAAAAACAGTTGCAACTGAACAATCCATAAAGCTTGTCGAAAAAACAATTGCAAAAACTGCCGAAGCAGGCAACTTTTTAACAAATATTGCTGATGGTTCATTGTTTATAACAAGTGTTATAAAAGAAACATTTTCGCGGAATTTTGAATTTAAGGAGTTCTTGCGTCAATGCTTTCAAATTGGAAATAAAACATTGCCACTAATTTCAGTAACAGGAATTATTATCGGCCTGGTGCTTACTATTCAAATGAGGCCCTCTCTTTTGAGTTTCGGAGCAGTCAGCCTGCTTCCCGGAATGGTAGCTGTTTCTCTGATCAGAGAAATGGGGCCGGTTATTACTGCTTTGATCTGTGCAGGGAAAATTGGTTCAGGCATGGGTGCAGAGCTGGGTTCAATGAGAGTATCTGAGCAAATTGATGCCATGGAAGTATCATCTACCAATCCCATAAAATATTTAGTCGTAACACGGGTATTGGCAGCTACGCTGATGATACCATTATTAGTATTATATGCCGATGCACTTGGCATTTTAGGAAGCTGGGCAGGAGCTAATATAAAAGGAGAGGTAACTTTTGTTTTGTTTTTTTCACAGGCATTCAGCCAGATTGAGTTTATTGATTTCTTACCGGCTTTTATTAAAACAATCTTTTTCGGTGCAGTGATTGGTTTTGTAGGATGCTATAAAGGATATACGGCAGGACGTGGAACGGAGAGTGTTGGTATTGCCGCGAATTCAGCTGTAGTGCTATCCTCATTGCTTGTGATAATTATTGATTTGATTGCCGTACAAATTACCGATATGTTATGAATTCTGTACAAACAGCAACTGTCGATCCGGTTAGATCGGAATACCCAAAACAGGTTATTGAAATAAATAATCTGAAAAAAGGATTTGGCACTGAGGATGTATTAATAAATGTGTCTTTGAAACTTTATAATGGCGAAAACCTTGTGGTGCTTGGAAAATCGGGTTCGGGAAAATCAGTCCTGATAAAATGTATTGTTCGTTTACTCGAGGCCGATGACGGAACAATTAATGTGCTTGGAGAAAATGTGAGTGCTCTGGACTATGACAAACTGGGAGAGCTGAGGAAGAAAATCGGTTTTCTTTTTCAGAGTGGAGCTTTGTATGATTCAATGACTGTAAAACAAAATCTAGAATTTCCATTGCGAAGAATAAAAAGAAATCTTAGTCAAAAAGAAATAAACGAAAAAGTACAAGAAGTTCTGGAAAATGTCGGTTTATCTGATGCCTTGAATAAAATGCCATCGCAATTATCCGGCGGAATGCGAAAGCGAATCAGTCTGGCACGGACCCTAGTTGCTGATCCCCTGATAATGTTATATGATGAGCCAACAACCGGACTTGATCCGGTAACATCAGATGAAATAAGTTCACTAATTAATGAAGTTCAGAAAAAATATAAAACTTCTTCAATCATTATCACACATGATATTGAATGTGCACGAACGACTGCAAACCGCATCATTATGTTACTGGACGGTGAAGTATACCAGGAAGGTGAATTGGAAAAGTTTGAAAAGTCGACTGATCCGTCAATCAAATCATTCTTTAAATAATAAAAATATGGAAACGCATACTCGAAAATTCAAAGTAAGGTTAGGACTGTTTATTGCCGGAGGACTGGCGGTTTTTGTCATTGCCATTTTTATAATAGGAAAGCAGGAAAATTTATTTGATCCTGTGTTTAAACTAACCACAACTTTTAATAATGTAAGCGGGTTGGAGGTCGGGAGCAATATCCGTTTCTCAGGAATCAATGTTGGTACTGTTGATAACATTAATATTATTAATGATACAACTGTGCGCGTTGACATGTTAATTAAAAAAAGCGTTCAGCAGTTTATTAAAACTGATTGTGAAGCAGGAATAGGGTCCGCTGGGATTATTGGTGACCGAATTTTAATTATTTTTCAAGGCAGTTATGATGCTCCTTTAATAAAAGAAGGGGAAAATATTGAGTCAAAAGAACCAGTTGAAACAGATGCCATAATGGAAAGTATGCAAATAACAGCAGATAATGCTGCAATTATTTCTTTTCAGCTGGCAGAAATCATGATCAATATGAATAGCGGAAAAGGAACACTTGGGAGATTAATCCAGGATTCAACAATTGCGGAAAATATTGACAGGACCATAATAAATCTCAGAAAAAGCAGCAAAGGGTTAAATGAAAATATGAATGCAGCCAAGGAAAATTTTCTTTTGAAAGGCTATTTTAACAGGAAGGAAAGAGCAGCTGAAAAAACAAGGAAGGATTCTGTAGAATCAAAGGCTAAAGAACAAAAAGCAATTGTTAATGAGAAAAAATAATCATGTGGATTCAGAATACTTAAAAATGTTATTGAAAGTGCTTACTCCATCACACTTCAAAAATCTTAAGAACATAAATCATATTGCTTTGGGAAATGCGTGAATGATGCAAACTTTTCCCGGAATTATGTAAAGGTTCTCAGTATAAAGGATTACACCTTTGTATCTAAATTACAATTAAGTAAATAACAGGATATTTGGAATTACAATAGGTTCTGCATTCATAAAATACGAAATTTCAAACAGTTAATTTAAATTATCCCATCATGGCTGTACTTAAAGTTATTGAAATCATGACATCATCTCCTAAAAGCTGGGAAGATGCGACAACAATTGCAGTCAGGACTGCAGGAGAAACTGTAAAAGGAATACGCTCGGTTTACATTCATCACCTGAGTGCACAGGTGAAGGATGATAAAATCACTGAATTCCGGGTCAATGCAAAAATCACTTTTGAGGTTCTGAATTGACCGGTTAAAAGTATTGATCAAATAGATTGTTCTATTACAGGCTACTCTTTCAGCTATGTTATTGAAAGCTGCAACCAGTTGAATAGCGGCATTTCTTTTCAGTGAGCAAAGCGTAGATCAATAATTAAAAATTCTCAATCAAACAAAGCCCATGGAAATCAGCTTGGGGTTTTTATATTCAATTGAGATAATCCATATTTCATAGACATCCATGTTTGCATTATCGAATTCTTAATAGATGTATATCAGCTTAAAATATCATAATAATGTATATTGATTATTATAAAATACTTGGGACAGATAAGAATGCCACACAGGAAGAAATTAAAAAAGCCTATCGTAGGTTAGCCAGAAAACATCATCCTGATTTAAACCCGAATGACAAAAATGCTAAATCGAATTTTCAGCAAATCAATGAAGCTAATGAAGTGCTGAGCGATCCGGAAAAGCGCAAAAAGTACGACCAGTATGGAAAGGATTGGCAACATGCTGAACAATTTGAAAAAGCACAAAAAAATCAGAAACAATCATCAGGTTCATTTGGAACGGAGGAATCAGGGACACAATTCGAGAGTGATTTCTCCGACTTTTTTGAGTTCTTGTTTGGTGGAAAAGCGAGGACCAGTAGCAGCAGCCGGGTAAAATACAGGGGAAAAGATTATAATGCCGAATTGCACCTCGATCTTATTGAGGCTTATGAAACCCACAGTCAGACCCTAACCGTAAACGGCAAGACCATAAGAATTACCATTCCTGCCGGAATTGAAAATGGGCAGACTATTAAAATTCCCAGACACGGTGGTCCCGGAATAAACGGCGTGCCAAATGGTGATTTATATATTACTTTTTTGATTGCAAACCATCCAAAATTTAAACGATCAGGGAATAATTTATATACAACAGCAGATTTGGATTTATATACAGCCATATTGGGTGGGGAAGTCACTATTGATACTTTAAATGGAAAAGTAAAACTGAAAGTTAATCCCGAGACACAAAATGGAAGTAAAATAAAATTAAAGGGAAAGGGATTCCCTGTCTATAAAGAGAAGGGGCAATTCGGAGATTTGTACATTACCTATACCATTGCAATCCCGAGGAATTTAACCAGGAAACAAAAGGAGATGTTTAGTGAATTATCTAAATTATAACTGAAAAATGAGACTGAAATATATGGAAAATTTAATTCCTGCAGATGAATTCTGTTCAACTCACAACATTGAGGTTTCATTTATCCGCACACTTCAGGAAACGGGATTGATAGAAATCACTACAATTGAAGAAACAGTGTATATTCATTCAAGCCAATTGCAGGATTTGGAGAGAATCGTACACTTACATTTTGAACTGGATATTAATCTGGAAGGAATAGAAACCATCGATCATTTATTAAAGCGAATTAATTATATGCAGGATGAAATCATGTTTCTGAGAAACAGGCTTCGGCTTTATGAATCAGGCGAATAGCAAAGTATAGCAAAAACCGGAAACTTTGATCTCATATAGACGGTCAAGCCTCCCGAACATATATTACTTTATAACAAGTCTTTCGCTCCAGTTTTTAATTTTATTTTTTTCCGGAGAATGATGGGCAATGTTACTGGCTTTTGCCATTAATGTCTGAGGCTGAAATAGAAGAAGGTATAAAGAGAACAATGCATTATCAGATGAGACTATTTATCTTTTAATTTTATTTGTCATTTACTTATAATCTGCTATTAATATTTACTATCGTTTGATATTATTTTGTGTTAACATCTATTTTGTATTTAATATATTTGTGTATTTACACATATTTTATATTTAATATTATTTAGTATCTACAAATACTTTGTATTTAATTTATTTTAGCATTTATTATTTATTAGCTTCTACTATTATCTTGTATTTACATTTATTTTGTATTTGCTAATATTCTGTATTTGCTAATATATTGTATTTACTTTTATTTATTTATTATTATTAATTATCTTTAACGTATATTTGTCATTTAATAATAACACCAGTCAATATCTGATCCCGGCTTAAATCCATTTTTAACCAAAATCCAGACTCGATTTAATACTCCTGCTTATGGCCAACAGAGAAATCATCAAAATCCTTACAGACAACAATCTGAAAGTCACACCCCAGAGAACAGCAGTCCTCGAAGTGCTCTTCTCTTTCCCAAACCATCCGTCTGCTGACGACATAATCGACTACCTGAGAATAAGCTTTCCAAACATCCCCCTGAGCACCGTTTATAAAATCCTCGATGCCTTTGCCTTAAAGGGAATTGTGACAAAGGTCAAAACCGATGACGGAGTAATGCGATATGACTGCGTAAAGGAAAAACATCACCACCTTTATTGCTCCGAATCTGAACGAATCGAAGATTATTATGACAAGGACCTTGATAAGCTTCTGGAGAACTACATGAAAAAGAAAACTATACCCAACTTCAAAATCAGTGATTTCAGACTCCAGATTGTGGGCAATTTCACGGATAAGCCAGATTCAGAAAAATGAAAGATTAATCAAATCGTGAGAGTCCTGAAGTTCAATTTGCTTTCGTAAATTTAAGCCAAGTAATTTAATTCAATTATCTATAAACAAATTATTAATATTATGAAGAAGAAAAACCTCACAACCGCATCAGGAAAGCCGTACTTCGAGAACGAAGACAGCATGACCGCCGGACCAAGGGGACCAGTCCTCCTTCAGGATTATTACCTTCATGAAAAACTTGCTCACTTCAACCGGGAACGTATACCTGAACGTGTCGTCCACGCAAAAGGAACCGGCGCATTCGGGAAATTCACGGTTACAAAAGATATTTCTGAGTTTACAAAAGCCCGGCTCTTCAATAAAGTCGGAAATTCATGCAAGGTCCTTGTCCGCTTCTCAACAGTTGGGGGTGAAAAGGGCAGCGCCGATACGGAAAGAGACCCGAGAGGTTTCGCTGTAAAATTCTACACCGAAGAGGGTAACTGGGACCTTGTAGGGAACAATACTCCAGTTTTCTTCATCAAGGATGCCAAGAAATTCCCCGACTTTATCCATACCCAGAAGCGCGATCCAAAAACAAACCTGAAAAGCCCGACAATGATGTGGGATTTCTGGAGCCTTAATCCGGAGAGCCTTCACCAGGTAATGATACTTTTCAGCGACAGGGGAACTCCCGACGGATACCGCTTTATGCATGGCTTCGGAAGCCATACTTTTTCAATGATCAACAAAAAGGATAAGCGTATCTGGGTCAAGTTCCATTTCAAAACACAACAGGGAAATAAAACACTTACAGGCCCTCAGGCAGAAGAACTCAGAGGAAAAGATCCTGATTACAGCCAGAGAGACCTCGTTCAGGCCATTGAAAAGAAGGAATTCCCCAAATGGACTTTGTATATACAGGTGATGACTGAAGAAAAGGCTAAAAAATTCAAGTGGAATCCGTTCGATGTTACCAAAGTGTGGCCCCATAAGGAATTTCCGCTTATTGAAGCAGGAGTTATGGAGCTAAACGAAATCCCTGCCAATTATTTTGCCGATGTTGAACAGTCCGCTTTCGCTCCCTCCCACCTGGTTGACGGCATAGGCCTTTCACCTGATAAGATGCTGCAGGGAAGGATTCTTGCCTATCCCGATGCTCACCGTTACAGGCTCGGCGCAAATTATGAACAGATTCCCGTTAACAGGCCCATAGTTCCGGTCCACAACCACGAGAGAGACGGATTCATGAGCGTTGAGGGCAACGGAGGCCCGGCTCCCAATTACTTTCCAAACAGTTTTGACGATATAGTCGCCAATATGATCTATAAGGAAGCAAGTTTGAAGCTTGACTCAACACTCGCAGACTATTACGACAGGAATGAGAATGACGATGATCACTTTACCCAGCCCGGAACCCTTTTCAGAAAGGTAATGAACGACAAGGAGAAACAAAATACAATAAACAATTTTGTCAGTGCAATGAGCGGCATTACCGGACCAAAAACAAAAGAGATAATTGAACGCCAGCTCGGTCATTTTTACAAGGCCGACAAGGAACTGGCCATGAAGGTGGCAAAGGGACTTGGTATCAAGTTTAAAGGCTAATGGCGGGGCGCGGAGGGCTAATGGCTTTAATTTCATTGTTACTACTATTCGAGGCCTGACGCCTGACGCCTGACGCCTCAAAAATTATTTATGTAAAAAGATATTCTTTAATTAATACTATTATGGGACAAAAGGGAAGAGAAATCGTAAAAATGAATGTCGATGAACTTATCGGCATGCTAAACAAGGCACTGTCGGACGAATGGCTGGCATATTACCAGTACTGGATTGGCGCCAAGGTGGTCAAGGGACCGATGAAGGATGCAGTCATCGCAGAACTGACACTCCATGCAACCGAAGAACTGAGCCATGCTGAACTGATAGCAACGAGAATAGTCCAGCTTGGAGGAACCCCCGTACTTTCTCCTGAGGAATGGCTGAAAATAACAGGCTGCGGATATGATGCACCCACAGATCCTTATGTCGAGGAAGTGCTTGACCAGAACATAAAGGGAGAGCAGTGTGCCATCCGGACTTATAATAATCTGCTGGATATAACAAGAGTTGCCGATCCGGTTTCATATAATATGATCCTTACAATTCTTTCACAGGAGGTAGAACATGAAGAGGATCTTTCAGCACTGAAAGAGGATCTCGAACTTATGCTAATGAAGAGAAAATAGTTCCTGACCTCCATAAAAACGATAAACAATAAACAATAAACATTAACAATAGATAATTAAACAACATAATTTATGGAAGAAAAAACTTACTCAATGCCTCGCATTGGTGATAAAGCACCTGAATTCAAAGCTGTTACAACACAGGGTAACATTAATTTTCCTGCCGATTATTCCGGATCGTGGGTCATCCTTTTCAGTCATCCGGCTGACTTTACCCCGGTATGTACTTCGGAATTCATGACTTTCGCCACCATGGAACCCCAGTTCAACCAGGCTAACTGCAAGCTCGTGGGTCTCTCAGTCGACGGTCTCTACAGCCACATCGCCTGGCTTCGTACAATCAAGGAAAAAATTGAATACAAGGGGATGAAAAATGTCGAGGTTAACTTTCCTCTCATTGAGGACATTACAATGGAAGTAGCAAAAACTTACGGAATGCTGCAACCTGGTGAAAGCTCGACAAAAGCAGTAAGGGCCGTTTTCTTCATCGACCCTAAAGGCATTATCCGCACCATTATTTATTATCCGCTGAGCCTTGGCCGTAACTTTGACGAACTTTACAGGGTTCTGATCGGGCTTCAGACTGCCGATGCATTCTCTGTTGCCCTTCCGGCCGACTGGCGTCCGGGCGATGACGTAATTGTTCCTACTGCCGGGTCATGCGGTGTTGCAAAACAGCGCATGGAAAGCAAGGATGAGATGAAGTGCTACGACTGGTTCTTCTGCACCAAAAAGCTCGATAAGGATAAGGTACTGGATACGGTCCTGAAAAAATAAAGAATTAATACATTGCTGATATGATGGAAATTACCTTTGATGGAGGGAAAGTAGTTACTGCCCATTCACATGGCCATATAATCAGAACAGATCAGCCGGCTGACAGTGGCGGGGGAAATACAGCCCCCGCTCCTTTCGAGCTTTTTCTGGCTTCGATCGGAACCTGCGCAGGTATTTATGTGAAGTCGTTCTGCGATAACAGGCAGATCCCGGCTGAGAACATAAAAATAATCCAGACCACCGAATATGACAAGGAAACCGGATTGCCGGTTTCAGTTAAACTTGACATTAAGCTGCCCGCTGATTTTCCTGAAAAATATAAAGCTTCGCTTTTGCACGTAGCAGGTCTTTGCAAGGTGAAGAAGTCAATTGCCAACCCGCCTGTATTCGAGATCACCACTTCCTAAAATGTCGCTGTTTAAAAAGTTGAAATCCATTAACCGCAAATATCGCATAGATATACCAAAGATCGCAAAAACTAAATATTAGTATTTAACTTTTTGCTTGATCTTGACTATTTTCGGTAGATCTTAATTGTTTCAACAGCCACGTTGGGGATCAGGTGCTTCTTTTATTCCAGATACATATTGATAAGTTGTTCGAGCAACTCCTGCTTGCCGCTCCTCATGGCAGGCTCACCGCCTTTCAAGGCAATGCCCCTGAGATCCTCCAGTGAAAGCTTGCCCTTTTCATAATCCTTCCCTGTTCCCTTACCGAATGACTCATACCTATTCTTCTTCATTTCAAGGTAATTGCTTTCATTCAGGATTTTGTCAGCAATAATCAGAGCCCTCGCAAAAGTATCCATGCCGCTTACATGTGCAATGAACAGATCTTCCTGGTCGGTTGAATTCCTTCTTATGTGCGCATCAAAATTGATCCCTCCAGTTTTGAATCCTCCTGCCTGCAGTATCACCAGCATTGCTTCAGTAATCTCATAGACATTTGTCGGGAATTCATCAGTATCCCAGCCATTCTGGTAATCGCCCTTGTTGGCGTCAATGCTGCCAATGAGTCCATCACAGGCAGCTACCTGCAGGTCGTGTGCGAAAGTGTGCCCTGCAAGGGTTGCATGATTGACCTCGATATTCAGCTTGAAATCTTTTTCGAGCCCATATTCTTTAAGAAAGCCTATTACTGTTGCAGCATCATAATCGTACTGATGTTTTGTAGGTTCCATCGGTTTGGGTTCAATCAGGAATGTACCTTTGAAGCCTTTCTTCCTTCCGTAATCCCTTGCGAGCGTCAGCATCATGCCCATATGTTCAAGCTCTTTCTTCATATCAGTGTTATGAAGGCTCATGTATCCCTCGCGGCCTCCCCAGAAAACATAGTTTTCACCTCCAAGGGCAATCGTTGCATCAATTGCATTCTTAAGCTGAACCGCAGCATTTGCCACAACTGCAAAATCAGGATTGGTGGCAGCTCCGTTCATATACCTCGGATTTGAGAAGAGGTTTGCGGTTCCCCACAGAAGCCGGACCCCGGTCTGGTCCTGAAGCTTTTTCATTACCGGAACAAATTTCTCAAGACGCTTTTCAATATCGAAAACCGATCCTTCGCCACCAACAACGTCCACATCATGGAAGCAATAATAGGGAGCACCGATCTTTGTAATGAACTCGAAAGCGGCATCGAGTCTCTGCTTTATTTTATCGCCGGAAGGCAGGTCTTTCCATGGATAATTATGGGTGGCGTTGCCAAACTGGTCGGTTCCGTCGCCGCAGAATGAATGCCAGTACGCAATCGCGAAGCGAAGATGATCCTTCATCTTTTTGCCGGAAACAACCTTTTCCGGATCATACCATCTGAAAGCAAGAGGATTTCTGGATTTTTTACCCTCGTATCCGATTTTCCCGATACCGGGATAAAATTCTTTTTTGCCTTTGTAAATCATAGCCTGTGTTTTTAGAAAGTTGTAAATTCCGTACCCATAACCCGCAAATTACACAAAGAAAGCTTAAAGCCGGCAGGGGTAGATTCAAATTATTTTCATACGGCTGAAAGAAAATCTTTCCATTTCAGATATGCCTCATCGTATAAGCTGACCCTGGATGCATCAGGTTCGGTTTTTCCAACCGGCCTTAATCCGGCAAATGCTTCCCTTTCGGACCTGTAAAATCCGCAGCCTATGCCAGCTCCGCGCGCAGCTCCTATCGATCCGTCAGTATTGTAAAGACTTATCTCCGCACCGGTAATGCACGACAAGGCTTCCCTGAATACAGGGCTCAGGAACATATTTGCACTACCGGCCCTGATAAGGCCCGGATCAATTCCTGTCTCCTTCATTATATCGAGGCCATACCTGAATGAAAAGGCTATTCCCTCCTGGGCAGCCCTGTAAAGATGGGAATTCGAATGCCTGTTGAAGTTTAGTCCGGCTATCCGGCATCCAATATCACGGTTCAATAGCATGCGTTCGGCCCCGTTACCGAAGGGAAGTATTGCAATGCCGTCCGATCCCGGAGCCACTCTTGAAGCAAGAACATTCATTTCGTTATATGAAATGTTATTGCCTGTATTTTTCCTGAGCCATGAGTTCAGGATTCCTGTTCCGTTAATACAGAGCAAAACTCCCAGTCGTTGTTTGTCAGACGAGTGATTTACATGCAGGAACGTGTTCACCCTCGATCTGGGATCAAATTTTGCCTTGTCTGTAACACCATAGATGACTCCCGATGTACCGGCGGTAGCTGCTACTTCGCCTGGTTCAAGGACATTCAGCGAAAGCGCATTGTTAGGCTGGTCGCCTGCGCGGTAGGAGACCGGAATCCCTTCAGGCAGGCCAAGTTCCGTTGCGATGCTTTTCAGTAATCTTCCCTGTACCGAAAACGACTCCTTCTGCTCCGCAATAAGATCATTTCTGAAACCAAAGAAATCCATGATTTCAGATGAGATCCCGTTTTTCCTGAAATCCCAGAAAATTCCTTCCGAAAGACCGGTAAATGTTGTGATAGTTTCACCGGTCATCCTCATTGCAATATAATCACCGGGAAGCATTATCTTGCTGATCCGTGCAAACAGTTCCGGCTCATTTTCCTTTACCCATGCCAGCTTTGCAGCTGTAAAATTACCCGGCGAATTCAGAAGGCGGGAAAGACAAAAATCACTGCCGAGTGCATTGAAAGCTCTTTCTCCGTAACTGACGGCACGGCTGTCGCACCATATAATTGAAGGACGAAGAACCTTTCCGTCAGTTCCGACAGTGACGAGCCCGTGCATCTGGTATGAGATTCCGATTGCTCCGATGCTCCTGCTTTTCGACCCAAGCTGATTGATGCAGTCAAGGATTGATGTTTTCAGATTCGACCACCAATCCTCCGGTTCCTGCTCTGCCCATCCGGGATTTAGGGCAATAATTTTCATTTCATCTTTGGGATACCAGGCCGTGGCAAGGCAGTTACCTGATTCCCCGTCGATTACCGAAGCCTTCACCGAAGAGCTTCCCAGATCTATTCCAAGAAGGAGCATATTATTGTGTTTTATCTGTAGTTATCAGCCGTTTCTTAAGGAGGATTCACGTATTATCAATGAATGCTTAAGTACAATAGTGCTGTAATTTACTGACTGTGTATTATTAAGCTTTTCGATCAGGGCGGTTGCCGCAATCTCTCCTATCTCCCTTGCCGGATAATCCACAGTCGTAAGGTTCGGGCTTATTACCTGGCTGATGGGTTCATTGTTAAATCCTGCCACGGCAACATCACCGGGAATACTCAACCCTGCATCCTTTAATTCAAGCATGGCGGCAACAGCGGAGGTGTCGTTGGCGGCAAAGACCCCGTCAGGCTTAATATTCTGCCTTAGAACCTTTTTGATTATTTCACGGCCCGCCTGTCCGGTAAGGTCACTTATGAATACGAACTTCTGATTGAAATCGATTCCGTTGTCATGCAGAGCTTGCCTGTACCCCCTCAGACGTTCAGAATAAACATTGCGGCATAGGTTCCCGCCCAGGTGAATTATCCTTTTGCAGCCCTGCCCGATAAGGTGGGCTGTGGCATCATACCCGGCTTTGTAATTGTCGATTATGACGCTCATGCAGCCATGGCAATCTGCCACGCGGTCGAAAAACACTACCGGTATATTCTTATTTAACAGTTTGCTGAAATGGTCAAGATTCCTGGTGTCGAAAGCAAGGGAGATCATTATTCCGTCAACACGGCTGTCGAAGAGAGTGGACACGCATGACACCTCCTGTTTTGCTGATTCCTGCGATTGACTGATTATCAGCCCATAACCATGCTTGTTCGTTATCTTTTCTGCTCCGGCAATAACCGTTGCCATGAAATAACTGTTCAGTTTGGGAACCACCATACCTATGGTTTCAGTGCGCCTTTTCCTGAGACTGCTGGCAAACTTGTTCTGCTGATATCCCATTTCCTTTGCCGCAGCACGGATCTTTTTCTTCGTATCCTTATGGATATGAGGATGATCGTTTAATCCTCTGCTTACTGTCGAAGGCGAAATATTAAGTGCTTCAGCTACATCATAGATTGTAACATCCCTGGCGGATTTCATATTGGACCTCATGAGCTGACAAATTTAACATAAAATGTCAGAAAATAAAGAAAATTTATAATTAGCCGCAATCGGTTGCATTTTATTAAAAAGAAATTTGATTTCAGGAATTAGTTGTATAATTTTATAAGAGGTATTTGAACTTATTTCCAGGTTCTCACAACCATCAAATCCTAATGCAATGATTTTATATATTACCTTAAGAAACTTAATAACACATAAAATGAAGAAAGTACTGAACTGGTTTGAAAAGTCCGCGATTGTTATTCTCTTAAGTCTGATCGGTCTTGATGCTTACCCTCAAAAGATTGCTTCACTGGAGGTCAATCTGACGAAACCTGCATTTGGGCTCGATGTGCCTGTTTGCATAAACCTTGATGAGGTGACGTACCTGTATGATACCATTTTAACGCTTTATGAGATCAGGGATAAAGCCAGGAAGGCCGTTCCTTTTCAGATTGAGCCGGGCGATCCCCGGAGGATGACATGGATTGTGACAACCGGAACAGGGTCAGGCGAAAAACACATCTATGAACTCATCAGGGAAAGACCAGGTCAATCCAAAACGGTTGAGGCTTCATTGAATGACGGAGCACTTGTCATTCATGCAGGCGGCAAAAATCTGCTTCAATATTATTTCAGGACAGTCTATCCTCCAAAAGGTGTCGACACCGCCTATAAGAGAAGCGGATTCATCCACCCGCTTTGGTCGCCCCGCGGACAGGTCCTGACGCGCATTCAACCCCCAGATCACTATCACCACTACGGAATATGGAATCCCTGGACTCATGTTGAATATGAAGGGGATACGATTGATTTCTGGAATATTAATTCCAGACAGGGGACAGTCCGGTTTGCGAACTTTGTTTCGGTACAGGAGGGACCTCTCTTTTCAGAATTCGGTGCCCTTCATGAACATGTTGTCTTCAGGAAGACCGGTAAGGAAAAGGTTGCGATGAACGAGCTTCAGCGAGTCAGGGTATATGCTCCCGACAGGAGCGGTGATTTCTTTATCGTCGATTTCAATATGCAAATGAATTGTGCAGATGAGAATCCGGTAAAGCTTCTTGAGTACAGGTATGCCGGCCTGGGATGGAGGACAACGGAAAAATGGGACAATAAGAATAGTATGGTGCTTACCTCTGAAGGGAAGACACGTAAGGATTCAGATGGCAGCAAGGCACGGTGGTGCATAGTCCAGGGAGAAATCGACGATGAATATGCCGGAGTTGTAATGATGTCGTTCCCCACAAATTATAATTTCCCCGAGCCATTGAGGATATGGCCTGAGAATCAGTACAACCGGGGAGATATGTTCGCAAATTTCTGTCCGACAAAGGATATGGACTGGCTGCTGAGCCCCGGGAAAAATTATGCGCTGAAATACCGGTTCCTTGTCTTTAACGGACGTGTCGACAAGGAGAAGGCTGAAAGTGCATGGTACTATTTTGCGAATCCTCCCAGGGTGACAATAAGGAAAGAAGGATAAAGCATGATTCAATTCCCGAAAAATATTTCGCAATCGGTTGCATAATTAAAATATTTTTATAAATTTGGTAGTGACTAACCTGTTCCTCCTGATTTTTATATATCTCTATTATCAACCCTTTAAATTAACTCAATGAAAAAATTTCTGCTGTTACTGATTGTGTTCACAGGATTTTCAGTGAGTCTTATGGCACAAAAAGTTGTTACCGGTAAGGTAACGGATGAACAACAAATACCCCTCCCGGGGGTTTCGGTCCAGGTGAAGGGAACTACTATCGGGACCCTTACTGATGCAGAGGGTCAGTTCAGGTTGCAGATCCCTGTCGACGTAAGGATCCTCTCATTCTCCTTTATCGGGATGAAAACCCAGGAAATCGAAATCGGCACACAGACAAGCTTCAGCATTGTAATGCAGGTTGACGTTGGTCTGCTTGAAGAAGTAATTGTTATTGGTTATGGAACCGTAAAGAAAAAAGACCTAACGGGAGCTGTATCCAGGATAGATGCTGAGGCACTGGCGACTGAAGCAACGTCAAACGTTACAACAATGCTCAGGGGTGCGATACCCGGACTGTCAGTCAACCTGAATACCAGTGCAAAGGGGATTAGCAGTGCAAGCGATATGCTGATCCGGGGAGAAACATCATTAAGGGCAGCAGACGCGGATCAGGCAAATGCAAATGCCCCGCTTGTTGTTGTTGACGGAATGATCTATTATGGTGACCTGGCCGATATCAACCCAGTGGATATTGAAACATTTGATATTCTTAAGGATGCTTCATCGGCAGCCATTTACGGAGCAAGGGCTACTAATGGCGTGATCCTTATAACCACAAAAAGAGGTCGTAAGGGAAAACCCGTAATCAATGTCAGTACCAGTACCGGAATTGCATATATCTCTCCCGCCCATTATGAAATGATGACCGGGGAACAGCATATCGCCAGAAGAATTGCCGGTTTTGAAGCCAATGAACGCCGCCAGACCACCATAGGTCCGGGATATTATAACAGCTACGAGAATCTGCCGTCAGGAGTAACCCTCGAACAATGGAAAGCATATGACGGCTCAACTGCTGCAACCGATCTGGATGAGGTATGGCTCTCAAGGATCGGCTTTGCTCCGATTGAAATCAATAACTACAAGGCAGGGAAGCTCACAGATTTCAAACAATATACATGGCAGAATGGTCTGACACAGGATTATAACCTCAGCCTGTCAGGCAGTTCCGATGCGGTCTCATATTATTGGTCGCTTGGGTACACAGATAACGAAGGGATCCGGTACAATGAAGAATTCAGCTCCATCCGTTCGAGAATTAACCTTGAGGCAGTTGTTAACGAATGGCTGAAGGTTGGACTGAACACTCAGATGGCCTTCCGTGATGAAAGCCCGATCTCTCCGGGTAATAGTCTTTTCAACACTCCTTATTCATCAATGTTTGAAGAAGATGGAAAGACTTTAGTCATTACTCCGTCGGGATACATCAATGCCCCTAATTTCTGGCTTGAGATGACATACCGTGACAGGTTCCGTAAATACAATACCCTGAACAGCAAGATCTATGCAACAGTGACTCTTCCCCTCGGTTTTACATTCACTTCGGAATTTATTCCCAGGTACAACTGGAACAGGGATTACAACACTTACTCATCAGGCCATTTTGAATGGGCCCTGCAGGGTGGAAGGGCTTCCAGGGCAAATACCACAATTTTTGAGTGGCAAATAAATAATATGCTTAAATGGAACAAGACTTTCGGAGATCATAATTTCGATGCAACATTCGTCCAGAATGCTGAGAAATACCGTTATTGGTACGATTATATGGAGAGAAAAAATTTCCAGCCTTCCGATATCCTTGGATACCACCGGATGCAGGCTGCCACTGAGGATGTCTCTCTGACAAGCGATGATCAGGTAAGTACCGGAGATGCTTTACTTGCCCGCTTAAATTATACATTTAAATCAAGGTATAACCTTACAGCTTCGTTCCGCCGCGATGGTTATTCAGCATTTGGACAAGCAAATCCGAGAGCTAATTTTTATTCGGTGGCTGCAGGATGGACATTAAGTGAAGAAGAATTCTTCAATATCGACTGGGTCGATCAGTTAAAATTCAGGTTGTCGTACGGGGTGAACGGGAACCGCGGTGTAGGTATTTATGATGCACTTTCAAATCTTAATTCCGGGAAATTCCTTCTCGTTTCCGGTAATGTCACATCCTATGTCTCCCAACTCTATACAAGCAGAATGGCAAATCCCAACCTGAAATGGGAAAAAACTTCAGCATATAATGCAGGTATCGATTTTTCAATCTTCAAGGGCAGGCTGATAGGCAGCCTGGAAGCATATTTATCAAAAACTGAAGATCTTATCATGCCAAGACAATTACCGAATGTAACCGGCTACTCGAGTGTATTTTCAAATCTGGGACAGGTAAACAACCGGGGTATAGAGATTAATATCAATTCAGTCAATATATCAACAAGTAACTTCACCTGGTCTTCAGATCTCGCTGTTTCACACAACAAAAATAAGATTGTACATCTGTTTGGTGACTTTACAACCGATCCGGTTACCGGTAAAACCAAAGAGGTTGATGATATAACAAATGAATGGTTTATCGGTCATGCAGTTGATGAAGTCTGGGACTACAGGACACTGGGGATCTGGCAGGTTGCTGAAAATGATGAAGCTACAGCATATTCGCGCTCCGTTGGTGATTATAAACTGGAGGATGTCAACGATGATGGCAAGTATACAAATGATGATAAACAATTCCTGGGTTTCAGAAGACCGAAAGTCATTCTGAGCCTGAGGAACGACCTGCAGTACAAAAACTGGCAACTCTCTGTTAAATTGTATTCCTACCTCGGGCATCTGAAAGCAAACAACTTCCTGAGAAACAATGAGGCATTTTATGACAGGGGTACCTATTACAATGTCCCATACTGGACTGCCGAAAATGCCAGTAACAAATGGGCCAGGGTCGACAGTTATGAGACCAACTTTAATGTCTGGGAGAAAAACTCATTTATAAGGCTGGATAATGTATCACTTTCGTACAGCATTCCCTCCAGTCTGCTCTCAAGACTAAAAGTTTCCAATTGCAAGTTGTCTGTAGTGGCTGACAATCCGCTGGTCTACGCTCCCCAGTGGTCATGGATGGATCCTGAAAATGATGCCTATACACCCTCTTATATTTCATTTAAAGTAAATATTACTCTTTAAATTACAGGATATGAAAAAGATAAGTTTATTATTTCTGTTATTGCTGATAATGGTTTTCATTGGTCCACGATGCTCTGAGGATTTTCTTGAACCAAAACCGTTATCATTTTATGCTCCTGAAAACACCTTCGTTGACGCCAAAGGGTTCAATGCAGCACTGATTGCATGCCTTAGAAATGCAAGGCATGAATACTATGAGGATACTCCGCCGTTCGTTTCGGAAATGATATTTTCAGATGTTGCAGTCGAAGGAACGACAGATAAGACAGGGGTGCATATGGATATGCCTGCGGTGATCCTGCCTGATGCCAATATGGATTACGGTGATGTTACCAAACTGGGTAGGTACTGGACAGAAGCCTATAACAGGATAAAATACGCGAACGTGGTTATTTCACGGATTGATAATGCAGACTGGACAGGCAAAGAAGCCCAGCGCAACAATATCCTGGGAAAAGCATATTTCCACAGGGCAAATGTCTATTACAGGATGGCCAATCAGTATGGCGACGTTCCGCTCATACTGGAAGAAATTACAGGACCCAAGCTCGATTTTTACTCATGCACCCGGGAGAGTATCCTTCAGAAATGCAAAAAAGACCTGGAGTATGCAGCACAATGGGTAGATGTTAATGCACCTGTCGGTGATATAAATAAAGCTGCGGTAAATCATCTTCTTACAAAAGTTAATCTTGCCCTGCTTGAATTCGATGATGCAATAGAATCAGCCAATGCTGTAATCAACGATGGTATTCACGCATTAATGACCACCCGATTCGGGGCTTACAAAAACGATCCGACACGCAACATAATCTGGGATCTGCATCAGGAAGAGAACAAAGCTCTGCCAGAAAATACCGAACGGATCTGGCTGTTTGTATGCAGTGAGTCGATGACTGAGGACGGCGCCAGCGAGAAGCTCAGGATCATGCGTCAGACTGTTCCTTACTGGGGCGGCGCAGGAAAAGTGAAAACCCCTACCGGGCAGACGGGAACCACTGACCAGCCTCTTGGAGCAAAGGTCGGAGGTTTCGCAGTAGAAATTGACCAGGTTGCTAAATACGGGAGAGGAATAGGACGCGTCAGGCCGTCTCCATGGTATCAGCATGAACTATGGAACGGGGATGCAAATGATCTTCGGCACAAGTTCCCTAACTGGATAAAAATGGAGGATCTTGTATATAACGTCCCGGGTCTAAAAGCTTCGGCTGATCCATATTATAATCAGCATCTTCAGTTGCGTGATCAATCCGGCGGCATTCTTTGCACAGATACAATAAGATCGTGGTTCGACTGGCCGGCCTATAAGCTGTTTGTTATTGATCCGACAGATAATACTCCCGATGGAGGGTTCGGTGACTGGTATGCCTTCAGGCTGGCAGAAACATATCTCCTCAGAGCCGAGGCATATTTCTGGAAAGACAATCTTGATATGGCAGCCGCAGATGTTAACGCTGTAAGGACAAGAGCCGGGTGCGCACCTTTCACTCCGGCAGAGATCAATATGGGTACTATTCTCGATGAACGTGCCCGTGAATTGTACTATGAGGAGCCCCGGAGAACCGAGCTTTCACGGATAGCCTTTATTTATGCACAATCAGGCAAACCCTGCTACAATGGAAAAACTTACAGCATGAATACATTTTCGACTGATAATTTCTGGTATGACAGGATTATTGAGAAAAATATATTTTACAGGGATAATGTCAAAGCTCCGTTTTATAATTACAGGATAGCGCCTTATATTGTTCTCTGGCCTATTCCTTCATCTGCAATTAATGCAAACAGTCTTGGCCATATCAATCAGAATGCCGGCTACCCCGGATTTGATAAAAATATTACGCCATTGAAATGGGTTGACGGAGAAGGGGAAGGTTCAATAGTTGAACAATAACCTGGTTAATTAAGATAGGATAGAGACTATTTCATTTTCCTTTGTACCTTTTTAAGAACCTTTGTGTACCTTAGTGATCCCGAGTACTCGGGATTGTGTCCTTCGTGGTTAATGTTTTTTTACCACAAAGGACACGAAGGAAAACACAAAGGCGCACAAGGGGAAAAAATCGATTACACTGAAATAAGTTAACACTTTAACAAGACATTATAAAATGAAAAGAAGAAAATTCATTGCAAGCTCAATGACCGCCGCTGCAGGAACAATGATACTGCCGACAATAGTACCCGCTTCAGTTATCGGGAAAAATCCTCCGAGCGACAAGATCAACATCGGCTGGATCGGTTGCGGCAGGCAGGGAAGGGGTGACATTTCAGACACGATGAGGTTTGATGATGCCATGGTGGTGGCTGTTGCAGATGTGGATTCAAACAGGATGACTCTTGGCAAACAGCTTGTTGAAGGTTTTTATGCAAAAAAAACCGGCAACAGCAATTATGCCAGTGTCAAAACCTTCGGAGACTATAAGGATCTTCTCCTCGATAAATCCATCGATGCGGTAATGATTACGACTCCCGATCACTGGCATTCACAGCCTGCAATTGAAGCTGCCCTGGCGGGAAAGGATATTTACCTTGAAAAGCCAACCTCGCTCACCATTGCTGAAGGAAGGCTGCTCAGCGATGTGGTGACCCGCAAAAAAGTAATACTTCAGGTTGGAACCCAGCAGCGTTCAAGCTCACAATGGAGATATGCTGCCGAGCTTGTCAGAAACGGCAGGATCGGGAAAGCTGCATACGGTAAAGATCGGGCTCCCCGGCGATCCGGCCGGCCCTGAAGCACCCGAAATGCCTGTGCCCAAAAACCTTAACTACGATATGTGGCTGGGCTCCACACCTGAAGTCTATTATACCGAAATACGCGTTCATCCGCAAAAGGATTTCGACCGTCCGGGATGGCTCAGATGTGAACAGTTCGGAGCCGGAATGATAACAGGATGGGGTCAGCACCATTTTGATTCTGCCGCATGGGGCATGGATACCGAACTGACCGGACCAGTCTCAATAAATGCCGTTGCCCAATTCCCGAAATCAGGTCTCTGGGATGTCCATGGCGACTTCATGTCGATAGCTGAATACAAGAATGGAATTACCCAACTCACCAGCGGCACATACCCCAACGGAGTGAGGTATGAAGGTACTGATGGGTGGATATTTGTAACACGCGGCGGTTATACTGCAACATCGAGCGATCCGGTTGTCCAGGACAGAAATCAGAAGGCTCTTAATGCAAGTGATCCAAAAATCCTGACCTCTGTAATCGGGCCCAATGAAATACATCTTTACGAAAGCAATTCACAGACCGGAAACTGGCTCGAGTGTATAAAATCGCGCAAGGAGCCCATTTCACCTGTTGAAATCGGCCATCGTGCCTGCACGGTTTGCCTTGTTACCCATATTGCAATGAAACTGGGAAGGAAACTGAACTGGGATCCGGATAAGGAGAAATTCGTGGGCGACGAGGAGGCAAACAGTTGGCTTTCACGTCCTCAAAGAGCTCCCTACGGGACAAATTTTATAAAGCTGTAATATTCTCATTATGAAAAAGCTACTATCGGGCACCATCATCGTTCTGACGGGTGTTATGATTTCGTTATCCGCATCGGCTGCTAAAATAACCGCCGAGAAGGTCGGATCAAAAATCAACGTTTCGATCGATGGTAAGTTTTTTACCAGCTACATATTCTCAGAGGATGAAAAGTATCCGTTCTTTTACCCGGTGAATGGTCCCGTTTCAGGCGGCTCGGTCACTTCGATGAGAAATGCAGTGTATCCTCATCACACATCCCTTTTCTTCGGGTGCGACCTGGTTAACGGTGGCAACTACTGGCAGGAAGGGCTGGAACGGGGAAGAATAATTTCGGTCAATGCCCTGATTGAAAAACAGGGCGGCGATTCGGTCGTCATAACCGATGAGTGCATCTGGAGCCGGCCGGGAGCCTTGTCGCCTGTTAAGGATACCCGGCGTTACACAATTATCTCCCCTTCTGCCGCAATGACCCTGATCGATGTGGAAATCACCATGGAAATGCTTATGGATGTCCATATAAAGAAGACAAATCACTCGCTGTTCAGTGCAAGGATGGCTGCCGACCTTGCAGTTACAAACGGCGGAACCATGATCAATGCCGAGGGAGCGAAAAGCGAAAAGGATACCTTCGGGAAAGGATCACCATGGATCGATTTCCATGGAAAGAGAGGTTCAGCAATTGAGGGGCTTGCCATAATGCAGCATCCGTCAAATCCATGGTATCCATCTCCATGGTTCACCCGCGATTACGGATTCATTTCGCCCACACCAATGTACTGGCCGGTAAACGGAGAGGAGACGTTTATGAAGGAGGGAACAAACCTCCGGCTTAGGTACCGGGTGGTGGTTCATGCAGGGGATCACCTGGAAGCAAAGATCGCCCAGGAGTTCGAAAAATACAGGTTACTGAAGTAATTACATTGTAATTACATATGTTTGGTTTATTTTTTTACAATTAACCCACCCCCAACCCCTCCACCACAGAGCTCCGCTGCAATCTGGCTCCTTCGCTAAAATGATCCACCGGATCATTTTTTACGCTCGGCCCCCCAGGAGGGGAGCCTTCGGGGGTATGAGGTCATTGCGAGTCCCGCCTTAGCGGGACGAAGCAATCCTTTTATCTTTCAGTTTTCTATAAATGCAATCTTTCATATCGCATATCCTGCAGGTATAGTGATTGTATCTTACGTTTTCTCCAATGCCTATAAATCCGCTTACTGATTTTTCGGGATCCATTAATGATGAATCGTTTAGCTTAACACCGCAAAAATTATCCGGCATCAGCTGAAACAGCTTTTGCTGTTCAGCAACATCCCAGCCGCAATACCCCGGACTGTAGCGGTTAGTGATCTTTTTTCCTGCTGAAAGCATTTCCTTAAGTAGATTATCCTGCATGCGATCGACAGCCGCTTCCACAACCTCGCTTCCGATAACATCATAGATGTACCCCGTGAGAAGGTCTCCATCTTTCATTGACTTCCTGCTCAGAATCCCTATCTCCGGGCCTGCCGTGCACAGGAAGATTGCAACCGAGTCTGACTTTTTTATCTGGCTGTAAACGATCTTCCTGACGTTGAAAGCAAAGCCGCTTATTTCAATTGATTTTTCAGCATCTAAAAAACCTGCGACCGGGAATATCTTGTATTCTCCCTTAATGCTGCAAACCGCTTCTGCCTCCCTTAGCAGTTTCCCTGTAAGTTCAGCAACAGGTTCATGCGACTCCCCTTCCAGGTATCCCATGGTCCTTTCAATCTGAGGAATAGTTAGTTTCAGGTCAGAAAAATTGAATAGGAAAGTAGCAGTTTGCATAATATAAAATCTTTTTAAAGGCACGGATCACAGATCCGCGCCAGCAGTGTGTCTGCTATAACACGGATCACAGATCCGCGCCAGCATTTCTAGCCCCCCTTCAGGGGGTTTTGGGGGTTAAGCCCTGCTTCCGTTACAATCCTGCCGACAATCTCCTCCCACCCCAGTGTCATCAGATGAATGCCGTTTATACCTTTCTTGTTCTTTATCGATTCGATCAGCTCAAGTGCGATCTGCACACCCTCTTCACCCGCACCGTCTCCAGCTTTTTCCATCCGGTTAAGGATATGCCCCGGAATGGAGACTCCGGGTATCTTCTGGTGAATATAAAGAGCGGCTTTATAGCTTTTAAGCGGAACCAGTCCGGCCATGATATAAACCTTGCCCAGAACATCTCTTTTATCAAGCTGTTCGAGCCAAAGTTCGAGTCTTTCAGGTTCAAAGATCAGGTTGGTCTGGAAGAACTGGGCGCCTGCGTTTACTTTCTTCTGATCCCTTATAGCCTGCAATTCCGGATCGGAAGCAAATGGCGTGGTTGCTGCCCCGAGAAAGAACCTGGGAGGATATTTCATTTTCCGCCCGTCGAGATAAATCCCTTCATCCCTCATCCTTCTGAGGATCCAAAGCATCTGGACCGAATCGAGGTCAAGCAGGTTCATATCGCTGGTCGGAGCAGGTCCGATCACCGGGTTATCCCCGGTGACACACAGAATATTTCTGATTCCGAACTGGCCGGAGCCAATCACATTCGACTGAAGCCCCGTACGGGTTGTGTCGCGGGCAGCTATCTGGTAAACCGGTTCGGCTTTAAGGTCTGTGGCAACTTTGCAGCAAGCCACCGCTGACATTTTAGGATTCGCCGATGAAGCATCGGTAAAATTGATTGCCGTTACAAAAGGTTTTACGAGCTCAATATCCCTTTTCAGCTTTCCCGATTCCGCGCTTATGGGGGGAGTAACTTCCGTAGCCACGACAAACCGTCCGTAGCGCAGTTGTTTCTCCAGTTCAGATGCAGGTTCAGTGTACAGGGGCGGATGGTAATCAGAATCACCATTCCACCAGCCGGGCTGACGGACAGGCCTGAAAACCGAGTCCCAGATCCTCTCCTTTTTTTCCTTGTCTTTTGAGAAGAGGGAACCGACGAACCTCCCGGTGCCAACTTTTCCGACCTGCGTCAGGACATCTGCCCATGTTTCGGTCCCTGCTCTGCTCCAGTCGAGAGGAGGAAGCACTTCAAGCAATGTCTTCTCCCGTCCTGTTTTCCGGGCGCGCCTGTAAATGGCGTACCATACGCATTTTCTCGTTTCATCTACATAGCACATTTTTTCGGGAGTCACTCCGCCGCACGGACCATTTCTGAGTCCTTTGGGACATTCCATCGGACAGATGAAGGCAGTCTCCTGCAACAGGCAGTTACCGCACATCCGGCACCCCCATAAAGGACCCTTTACGAGCAACTCGATACCCTCACGGAACCGTTTGCCGAAAGTCTCCTTTCTGAATGGATAATAGGCTGGCTGCCATCTCCTGGCAGGCTTGATACCTGTCATTGAGTTATGTCCGGCTTTGAAAGTAATCAACAAATCTCATGGCAAAGTCATCCCTGCCCAGAATGAGGTCGGTGGCCCGAACAGCCGGTGTAATTTTTTCAGGATTTGCAATCGGGCAGGTCACACCGCAATAAACCGCCAGGGTCATGAAAGCTGAGTTGAGGGATTCCCTGTCGGGCAATCCGAATGAAATATTGCTTGCACCCATTGTGATGTTGTTACCAAGGGTCTGATGCACAAGTCTTATGGTTTCGAGAGTCACAAGACAGGCATTCGGATCAGCGCTGACAGCCATAGCAAGAGGATCGACAATGACATCTTCGGCACTGATCCCCGATCTTACTGCCCTCTCAATTATTTTTTCAATTATCGCCACTCTTTTTTCAGGATCATTTGTAATACCCAAATCATTCATGCACAATCCGATAATTGCAGCCCCATATTCGCTGGCGATTGGAAGAAGGGTATTCATCGATTCTTCCTTTCCGTTCACTGAATTTATTAGGCATTTCCCGGCCGACACTTTAAGTGCGGCCTCAATTGCCTTCGGATTCGGAGAATCGAGACAAAGCGGAATGTCGAACTCAGCCTGAATTGCCCTGACTGCCCCGGGAAGAAGTTTTTCATCATCAACTCCAGGAAAGCCAACATTGACGTCAAGTATATCCGCTCCGGCCCTTATCTGGCTTGCGGCAAGCTCAAGTACATAGGAAAAATCATTCTCCTGGAGCGTTACGACAAGCTTTTTGCGGCGAGTGGGATTGATGGATTCACCGATAATAATTACAGGTCCGGCAGTATCAATGGCGACTTCTTTTATCCTTCCTTTTAATATTGTCTTCATTAACTATTTAGTTTTATCCCCTTTCTAATTTCCCCCGGGAGGGAACGACTCCTTCCCCCCTGGGGGAAGGCAGGGAAGGGGGTTCTTATAAATCCTGATCTGCTAAACTGCCAATTGCTTCAGATAATTGACCGCTCCCTGCGGATCGGGAGAGTAGAAATCGGCACCGATCTTTTCACAATACTCCCTGGTGACGGGAGCTCCTCCTACAAGGATTTTTATATCCGGTTTCTTTTCCTTCAGCAAAACCACCGTTTTTTTCATGTTCTCCATTGTTGTTGTCAAAAGAGCCGAAAGTCCGACAACAGCTCCCGGGTTTTCATCAATCGCCTTAAGGAACCTTTCAGTTCCGACATCAACACCAAGGTCAATAACCTCCCAGCCTCCTCCTTCGATCATCATCGAGACCAGGTTCTTTCCGATATCATGAAGATCGCCTGCAACTGTGCCGATAATGAATTTGCCTTTCCGTTTTGTCTCGCCCGACTGGAAAAACGGTTTCAGATGCTTCATAGCGCTGTTCATCGCCCTTGCGGCCATAAGCATCTGGGGAACATATATCTCTTTCCTGCTGAACCTGTCTCCCACTACAGCCATTGCAGGGATAAGTGCATTCTCGAGGATCTGATCCGGACCAATACCTTCATCGATAGCCTGTCGTGTAAGTTCATCAGCTCCATCCAGTCCCTTCATGTCCGGAGGATATGGGGAAAGCTTGTCCGTTTTGCCGGTCTCTACACAGCGGGAAATTTTTGTTAGGATTTCATTCATCTTTTGAATGGTTTAAAGAAAATACTACTATTCCTGAAAGCCTAAAATTAACAAAGTTCTGAAATCAGCAATCACAAAATTAATCAATTTAATCCGGTCATGCAACCGATTGCAGATGAAAGTAATATTTTATAATTGATATTTTATAAAGATAATCCTCAAATTGCTTATTTTTAGTGACCATTAACTGATTAACACCATGAAGTATTTATCACTATTTATATGTTTATTGATCGCAGGCACAACTGCGGCTCAAAAGGGACCAACCGGCATTTTTGAAAGCAATACCGACATAGGCAATCCGAAAAATGCTGGTTCCTCGGTGTACAATGCAGCAGACCAATCCTATTCGGTCAGGGGATCGGGATACAATATATGGTTTGCGAGGGATGAATTCCATTACCTGTACAAAAAAATCAAGGGCGATTTTATCCTTACCGCCAATTTCAGGTTTGAAGGTAAGGGCACTGAGGCTCACAGGAAAACCGGATGGATGCTCAGGGCATCGACTGATGAGGACTCCAGGCATATTTCAGCCACCCTTCACGGTGATGGGCTGACGGTGATGCAGTGGCGCGATTTCAAGGGAGCCGAGATGAAGGACCCTGAAGATGAAATATTTGCCAAAGGATCGGGTTATGAAGTGATCCAGATTGAACGGGCTGGCAGGATAATTTTCATGAGGGCCGCACTTGCAGGAAAACCATTCGAGACAATAGGATCATACGAGATGGTAAATCTTCCCGATGAGATTCTGGCCGGATTGTTTGTGTGCTCACACAATCCTGAAATCACCGAAGAGGCAACAATCTGGAATGTCAGGATTGACAAGCCTGTCGGTGACAATTACAATGCCGGGAGGGACGGGGCGGTGGGATGCCGGCTTGAAACCATGAATGTATTTAATGGAAAGAGAATGGTCATTTATGAAAAGCAGGGCAGGTTTGAGGCACCCAACTGGATGCCCGACGGGAAACAGCTTCTTTTCAATATGGACGGATTATTGTACAAAATCCCGGTGACAGGGGGAGATCTGACGAAGCTGAATACCGGATTCGCCACCAGGAACAATAACGATCATGGCATATCATTCAATGGGAAGCTGCTGGCGATCAGCTGCACAAAGGACGGGCCCGACGGGAAAGGCGGAGGATCAGCGGTTTATGTCCTTCCTTTAAAAGGCGGCACACCTAAACTGATTACGGAAGAGACACCGTCATACTGGCATGGCTGGGCTCCGAATAACAAAGAGGTAATATATGTTGCTCAGCGCGGTGGAAAGAATATTTACAATATATACCGGAATTCGATAAAAGGGGGTAAGGAAATCGCACTAACCGATCTTCCACAGGGAGAACATGTCGACGGTTGTGAATACTCACCCGATGGCAAATATATCTATTACAACGGAAGCCATTCCGGGAACATGCAGATCTGGCGAATGAAGCCTGATGGAACCGGCAGGGAGCAGCTTACTTTTGATGAGTATAAAAACTGGTTCCCCCACATATCACCCGATGGAAAGTGGATCGCATTCATAACTTTCCCCCCGGACATTGAAAAGAACAGCCATCCCTCATATAAAAGGGTTATGCTCAGGCTTATGCCGGTAACCGGAGGTGAGCCACAAGTCATAGCCTGGCTCTACGGCGGACAGGGAACCATCAATGTGCCATCATGGTCGCCCGACAGTCAGCAGATCGCATTCGTAAGCAATTCGGGAAAACAATAGCGCGGGAGTCAAAATAGCGAGCTAACCTTCTTTTATATTAAAAAATAATATACTTTCAGCCCATTAAAAACAATTTTCCTGATGGGGCCGGGGATCAATACCATTCTTACAATTCCGGTTTATGCGATTTTATACAGCTATACTGCTGTTGGTGTTGTCGTTGTGATTATCCTTTCTTCATTCAGGGCAAAAAAGCCGGTTCAGTTCCTCTGCAGGATCTGGGCAAAATCCGTTTTCATTTTGATGGGGAAAAAGCTGCGGGTCACCGGTAAGGAATACATTAATAAGAACAGCAAATATATCCTGCTCGCCAACCATGCGAGCCTTTTTGACATTGTGGCCGTAACATCATTTTATCCCAATGTATCATGGTTTGGACATGAAAGGCTCCTGAAAGTGCCAGTATTCGGCCGCTTCCTCAGGCTGATGGACTATATTCCCTTTAAAGAACCCACTGTAACAAACACCAGGCGCATGCTCGAACAGCTTATGGAGAAATCGAAGAACCAGTCGGTTGCGCTGTTTCCTGAAGGAACAAGAACCCTTAACGGGAGAATAAATCCTTTTTACAGGGGATTCATCTACCTTTTCAGAACCAGGGAAATCGGTATACTGCCCATTACATTGAATGGCTTCTATGACCTGAAGCCAAAAAACAGGTTCTACATTGATTTTGGATCAAAGCTTGAGGTGATCGTCCATAAGCCGATTCCAAGGGAAGAACTCCTGAATAAAAGTGATAACGAAATAATCGACAGGGTAAAAAGTGTTATTGAATCAGCATATCGATAAATAATAAGAACCAAAATCTAACTGTAAAGTTATACACCCCTCTATGAGAGATGTGACCATTAATAAGATAAAATCTGGTTACACAACTTGTCCCGATCAATCGGGAGAGGTACACAGAGAAGACACAACTTGCCCCGAGACTTCGGGGGAGGGCCACAGAGTTAAGAAACCAGATCTCTGTGGATCTCAGTGACTTCTCAGTGGATATCAGTGTAAGTTTTTAAATTAGTTATATAGAGGACAAAAAGGGTCTTAAAACTGAAATATATGGATCTTGATCAAAGAAAAGAGAAATGGGTTTTTATTGTTAATCCTATTGCCGGGAACGGTTTTGCAAAAACTATGGTTCAGGTAATTGAAGGGATGCTGAAAAAATACGGCATAGACGGTGATATATTACTGACAGAACGAAGCGGTCATGCTTCGGAACTATCTGAATCATGCTACAGGAAAGGATACAATTATATCATCGCCGTCGGAGGCGACGGCACGATGAATGAGGTAGCCAGACCATTAATCATCAGGACGGATGTAGTTACCGGCATCATCCCGGCAGGTACCGGAAATGATTTTATACAGATAACAGGGTTTCCGGACCGTTTTTCGGAAACCGACTGGAAGGTCCTTTTCGACAGGAATGTTACAGTAATGGATGCCGGCTCAGTTAACGGAAAGGTTTTCCTGAATGGCATGGGACTGGGGTTCGACGCCCAGGTGGCAGCGGAAAACTATACTGAACCCGGTGCGGTTAAAAAGGGCGGAAAGCATAAGTACCTTTGGCACATCGTAAAGACAATTCTGTTCTTCAGGGAGAAAAGGATGAAAGTGACCAGCGGAACAAGTACGACTGAAACCGATTGTTTCATAAACACTATCGCCATCGGACGGAGGTTTGCCGGGGGCTTTTATCTGACACCCAAAGCTATTGCCAACGACGGCCTGCTAGATGTCTGCTCGATAAAAAAGCTGAACCTTCTGCAAAGGTTCAGGATTTTCCTGAAAGTTCCCAAAGGGGATCACATAACCGACAAAAAGGTAATATATTACCAGACTACAGGACTTGAAATCGAATTTCCCGGAATAGTACCCTTCCATGTTGACGGTGAGCTTAACTTTTCAAAGGAATTTATTGTGAAGATAATTCCGCAAGCACTTAAAATATTATATAATCCTGATGGGAACCATTTCTTCAGAAAATAAAACGGAGGGGAAAAGTTACGTTGCCTTTTTCGATCTAGACCATACCCTTATCATGGCAAACAGCGGGAAACTGCTGATAAGGGAGGCAAGGGAAAAGGATTTGATGACATCCTTTGATCTGGCAAGGGCTTTATGGTTGTCGTTCCTTTACAAGTTCAGTTTAAGGAACACAGAGAAGATCATTGCAGGAATGCTTAAATGGCTCGAAGGAGTTCCAGTAAAGAAGGTCAACGAATTGTCAACTGAAGTATTCCTGAAGAAAATGATCGGTGCAATCCCGGATGAAGCCAGAAAAGAAATCATCAGGCATCAGGAGAGAAACGGAGCCGCCGTAATCCTATCTTCGGCTTTATGCCCGGTATGCCAGGCTGTTGCCGGGCACCTTGAGATGGATGATATAGTATGTACCCGGATAGAAACAACCGACGGGATATGCACAGGAAGGCCTTCAGGCAGGTTATGCTTCGGGAGGGAGAAGGTTGAGAGGCTCAGGGAGTATTGTGAAAAGAATAACAGCAGGGTTGAAGATGCATGGTATTACGGGGATTCAATTTCAGACCTGCCTGTTCTGCAGATTGCAGGTCATCCGGTTTGTGTCAATCCTGATAAAAAACTGCTGAAAGCTGCAAGGGAATATAACTGGAAAGTCTTCACCTGGAAATGATTTCCAGGAACAAATATTAAAGTTTTAAAAAGTAATTACAATGTAATTACATATAAATTCAGAAATGAATGGATCCTTGATCCGTTTTTAATTTGTTCAGGCACGGATTGCAAATCCGCGCCAGCAAATTTTTTTATTTTACCACGGAGCCACACGGGGTTACACAGAGTAAGTCACGGAGTTCCAAACAGTGAAACTCCTTGATAAACTCAGTGCTACTCCGTGGTTAAAAAAAACATTAGTAATAGCTTTGTTTATCAGAATACGATATAATTCTTAACTGTTATATCGCCGTAAGCCACATTAAGGAAGGGCTTACCGTTTTTAAGACCCACGTTTCCAAACCCGGTTTCAGTTGAAATGAAGCTTGTGAAATCACCTGTCTGCGAATCAATATACATGGTCTGTGTCAGGGCATCGTATCTCACGCCGGTGAGTCCCTGAAGAAGGGCATAGCTCGACAGGGCACGTGCATACCAATGTCCGCATTCGTATTCATTGAACGGATTCCTTACCCTTCCATTATACCTGTCGCGGGCAGTCCTGACAATTTCGAGGCCCTTTTCAACCTCGCCCATCATCATAAGATGGGATGCAACCTGGTATTCGATGCCTGTCCAGACCTCGTTGCTGTACACAAAAGGCAGTGAGAGCATGCCTCCTTTTGGCCAGGTGCAGAGGAGCAATCCCCCGTCTCCTCCCATTGCATATGACGGACGCTGGGGATTGGGGTGATTGGCAAGGTTTTTCCTGAAATTGTATTTATAAACTGAATTCAGGTGACTTGTCACTTTTGATGAGTCAATTATATTTCTCAGACCGCATACCTCCCCTATCCATGCGCCAAGAACACCATCTGAAAGGCAGCCTGTTCCATACTGGTATTTTGGGCCCTCCTTCTGAAGCAGTGTTTTGGCCTCTTCGGAATAATCGGAGCTCCACGATCCTTCTGAAGCCTTAACCGGATCGGGGGAATTCAGGCCCTGCCATTTTATTTTCTGAATAAAGTACTCCCCGTCATAAAGATCGGTCTCAATTGCCCTTCTTCCCTTTTCATAAAGGGATCCGTACTTCGACACATCCTCCCCAAGAAATCTCCCCATCTCCGAAATTGCCCTGAGGGCTCCAAGGTAGAAGCTGGAGCACATGCCGTCGGGTCCCCAGAACTCAATGTCATAAGTGTTGTGGTGGGGTTCCTCAAGGGTACCCGTATTGCGCGGATCCCATGTCCTTATGCAATAATCCATGCTTTGTACGGCTTTCGGATAGATTTCCTTCATCCAGCCGCTGTTGCCGCTGATATGCCAGTCGCGGTACACTTTCATAATACCTCCGAGCTGTCCGTCGGAGGCCGCATAAAATGTGGTTGCAACCGGACGGATTGGAAGTGCTGATCTGAAAGTCTGATGGCCTGCCTTGTCCTGGCTGGGTCCGAATTCGGTTTCCCTCAGGGTCCTTTCGAGCTCTGGGAAAAGGTGAGGGATTGCCTGGGCATAATTCCAGACATGTTCGCATGAGCCGGCACAACAGCCTGAATTATCACCGCAACCCTCCCAGTTCCATAGTTTGCCATCACGCTGGCGGAGAACCGTGGGAGATTTTAAAATGGTAAGATTAGCAGCTATCGCTTCAGTCACCTCTGGCGGGAGTGTATTCGAATAGAAGGAATCACTGAAAAGCCTCGATTTTTTATTAAGGTCATCATAATTTGTCTTCCAGTAATTCACAATCTCCTCAACACTTTTGAATTCACCGGAATACCATGGCTTGTAGAATGGATCCTTGCATACACAGTCCGGGTCGGTGCATTCTTCCTCCTCTGGTTCCTCCGAATCAATTCCGTATTTCAGGTTTGTGTCAGGAACATACCACGCCGTCATAAGGCGGATCTCCCTTGTCTCGCCAGGTTCCAGGGTAAAAGGAACATAAATGGAAGCTCCCGGGAGCCGGACCATCTGCCGGAGGGGTGCTCCTTGGTTCTGCTTTAACTATTGAATTCCAGGTTATTGTTAACGGATCCCACCAGCCGCCCCTGAACCAGCAATGATCAACGATTGTTCCTGGTTCATTTGTGAATATTGCAAAATCTCCTTTGGTTTCAGGCTTGTCCTTTATACCTGTTTCTGACAGGATAAATCCGTTGGAAAGAGGCCTAATCAGGTTTTTCCCGTTTGGCACACGCATGAAATTCACCGAATTATATGAAAAAAGAGCCTCCAGCTTTGATTTGCCAGTGTTTTTAAATGAATACTCAATCCCTCCTGCCGGGAGGCTCGAATTATCTGCATCTGTTGGAATGAACGGGCTCCATCCGTTAATCGTTACTTCGAGCGGGAGATCGGGATCACTGAGGTTTATTACTGCGAAAGGGAACCTTGCAGTAAAAACTGCTGATTCAAACCGCGGGAGTCCCCAGGAGGTACCGCCTGAACCATTGCCTGAATCAGGCCGGCCAAATTTCTTCCATCCGGGGACCTCTCCCTCAATGACAAGTGAACCGTTCTCAATTCCCCTGACTGTAACTGCGGCGAACATGCATGGCTCGTTGAAGACTTCGGGGCGGTTCCTTACCGACATATGTGAAATCGCTCCGGTACCTTCGATGCAGTACATTCCGGCTCCGATTCCTCCGATTGGAAATGCAATCCTGTTCAGGTATTCACCGCTGTAAGAACCGTTGTATTCATGGCCTGAAGTAATGACCTTATCCTTTTGTGTACATGAGAATAAAATGAAACTAAGGATAAAACCATAAACCGAGGTAGTCGAAAATATTGTTTTCATTATTTCGGTAGTAATTCTTGTTCTTTTTTTTGAACCCCCTTTCGGTTTCCCCCAGGGGGAGGCTGGAGCGTTAAGAAATAGCCTGGTAGGCTATTTTAGCGAACAGGCCGGTTTGCCGCTACGGCCATCCCTGCAATCTGGCTCCTTCGCTAAACCAGCCCACTGGGCTGGTTCTATACGCTCGGCCCTCCCCGTGGGGGAAGGTCGGGAAGGGGGTAACTACTTAAAGACTAGGCATCAATCAGCTTTCCAGGATAATTTTCATCCTGTCGCATAGATCCTTCAGTCCCTCCGGAGTATCGCCACCAGGCATTTCAATGCTTGCCCAACCTTTGTAGCCAATGTCATCGAGCGCCGTCATGACTGCCGGCCAGTTTACATCCCCCTCACGGAGTTTGACCTTGAATCCTGCTGATTTGCCCTGGGTGTCAGCAATTTTCCTGCTGTACTCCTTGACGTGGATCTTGGCTACCCGTTTTCCAAGGATCCTTATCCATTGCTCGGGCCATCCGTAGGCAAGAATGTTTCCGCAATCGAAATATGCTCCAACCCACGGACTGTTGAACTGATCAATATACCTGACTGCTTCCAGCGGACTTAGAAGAAAGTTATTCCAGACATTTTCGACAGCGATCCTGACCTTTAATTTAGCGGCAAATGGAACAGCTTTTCTTATTTCTTCCGAAGAACGGTTCCAGCAATCATCATAGCTGACGGTATCAGTAACCCTTCCTGGAACAAGAAGAACAGCATCGGCACCGAAGATGGATGCATCCTCCAGGGCAACCTTCAAAGCTTCAACCCCCTCTTCCCTCATTTTGGCATCGGGGCTTGACAAAAGCAGTTTCCAGTGTCGTGAATCGCAGACGCTGTGGACCTTAAGACCGGTGACCTCCATTGCTTTAAGCACTTCATCTCGGCTGAGGTGGCTGTCGACCTCCACTCCGTCATAGCCGGCAATCTTTGCAGCCTCGAATTTTTCGAGTATAGTTTTGCCAACACCAATGCTTCCCCACATGATCCCCGTTTTAAGCTCTCTCTTTGCCGGTGATCCGAAAACCTTAATTCCGGGCAATGATGCGGCAGATACGAATGCCGAAGCCATTGCTGTCTTTTTTGTGAATTGACGTCTGTTCATATCAGTTAAGTTTTGGTTCAGTTCCAATAACAGGAGGCACTTCAGGTATACCCGGAACCGGGCCGAACTCATAAGTTTTCGGTCCAAGAGCCAGATCCGAATTCATCACCTCATCCCAGGTAACATCCTTGCCGGTATAGGCCGACATGCGTCCCATAATCGTTATCAGTGTTGAATTTATCTGTGCCTCTGCATCGCTTACGGTTTTTCCTGTCCGGATGCCGGTCACAAGATTAATATGTTCCTGAATGTACGGATCGGTGACCTTCCATGTTTCGTCGGTCGATCCTTCCTCAGGGTAAGGATATTTCCAGATCTCCTCTCCCTTCAGGTTATAAATGGTCCCTTTGGCGTTTGCAAACCCTTTCGTGCCGACAATGAATTGCTCGGTGATATTGCTGCATCCTGATATCTGTCTTGCTGCACAATGGGTATGCATACCGTTGTCATAAATATACTCGATGCTGAAAAAATCGTACTGATCGCCTGTGACTCTTCTCTGGCGGCCGCCCCAGCCAACAGCCTTTACAGGATTTTTCCCGACGTACCAGTTCATAACATCCACTTCATGAATGAATTGTTCCACGATATGGTCGCCCGAGACCCAGCAGAAATTGGCCCAGTTGCGGAGCATATACTCCATATCGGTCCAACCCGGCTGGCGTTTGACTACCCAGAGCGAACCCCCGTTCCTTGTTATGTGAGCACTGACTATTTCCCCTATCTCACCATTTGCCACCCTGCGCCAGGTCTCCATGAAATCCTTCTGCACCCTCCTTATTGTCCCGCTGATCATGCACAATCCCTTTTCTTCAGCCCTTTTTGCCGCAACCATTACTTTTCTTGCTCCCACTGGGTCAACGGCTATCGGCTTTTCCATGAAAATATGTTTGCCGGCATTTACTGCAGCCTCGACATGTAATGGACGGAAGACCGGAGGCGTACAAAGTAGTACAATATCGACTCCTGAATCAATCACTTTTTCATAGGCATCGAATCCCAGGAAACAATTTTCATCGGCTACTTCGACATTTCTTTCGGTTTTCAGCTGTGCCCTGCACTGGTCAAGCTTATCTTTGAATACATCGCCGAGGGCTGTTATCTGAAGGTTTGGACCCGAATCAAGGAAATTTACGGCTGCTCCGGTTCCCCTTCCGCCGCAACCGATCAGTCCTGCCTTCAGGGGTTTGCCGTCAGGAGCCTGTGTAAGAAGAACCGGAAGCTCAAGTAGTTTCTTTTTGGGTTCCCTGCTGCACGATGATATTATCCCAGCTGTTCCCAAAGTCCCCAGCGCTGCCAGGGATGTCTTTGCAATGAAACCGCGGCGGTCAATTCCACCCATTACCTTTTGTGTTTCTTTAATAATTCTTTTCATATTCTTATTACTTATTTTCTCATTACTCATATCTCACCTCTCATTTCTCATTTCTCATTTCTCCCATTAATAAACTTCCAACTCCTGCCATCCGGCCATTTTCGGGAATTTTGCATGCGGATCGGTCTGGTACCAGTAGCATACAGAAGCTATATCCGACTTCTGGGCCAGATATCTGCCTCCCTGCCTCCACCCGAGGTCCTGGATCGTGATCCTGAGATCCTTTTCAAACCTTACCGGATCCATAATATGCCACCGGTACATTCCAAACCGCTGCATCACGCTGTAATGGCCGTCACCCTTTATCACCTGGTGCAATCCGGAATAGGGAGTGCAGAATTCAGTATAATTTACCTCCTCCACCCCATAGGCATTTTTCCTTCTTGTGTCAAAATCATAGGAACCGCATATATAGTCTTCGGTTCCCGTGCCGCAGATTGTCGGGTATTTGGTATCCCCGTCAATAAAGAACTTTATTTCACCTTCGCCCCACCATCCGTTGTTGAAAACACCCCAGGCAAGATAGACGCCAACGTAATGTCCCTTACCCCTGATTCCGTCAACTATTGTATAATCAGAAGTCACATTAGGATTGAGCCTGCGGTACTGGGCATGAAAATAAGCTGCATCATCCGGCACATCTGTAAGAGTGTAATCAATCTGGTAATATAATGTCATCATATCCTGATCGCCGACATTTTCCATTGTCATCCTGCATTTTTTTCTGAAAGGCATTGTCCAGTAGCAGTTAAAAGCGCTTCCGGGATTAACACAGACTGCTGAGGAGACAAGAGGGGAATATTGTCCCCAGCCCATTCCGAAGAAGTCGCCCACGGGGCATTCGACCGATGGTTCGGTCTCATTATCCCAGTAAATACGCAGGATATTATACCGCCATTTACCTGCAGGTGTCATCCAGATGTGCTGAATGGCTCCCGGACCATCAATTTCAGCCATGGTGAATGTTTCACCCGGCTTAATCCTGATATACGGATTCACTTTCCATCCATCACCAAGGTCCCGGGCTGCATTGGCCGCATTTGCAGCATTAAGCTTGTCCTTGTCCTCAAGACGGGCCATACCGGCTTTGCCTTTTTCGCCTGTAAAATTCTCAGGACTTATCGACCGGGTTTTGGCATTTGACAACCTGTAAAGGTTTCCCATATTCATGTCGAGGCCATTGAATCCCTTCTGGCTAAAGACCATAAGGGGGACAAGAACAAAGACCAATGAAAGAAAAAGGTATTTTTTCATATTTTCCGTTTTAATGGTTAATGAATATATGATCGAAATTGGTTGCCGGCTGATGATTTGGTTAAAATTAATAAATAACATCATTCACCGGATAAAAAATCGGGATAACTTTAGACCGAAAACGGAAGACCGAAGACCGAAGACCGAAGACAATCCCACAAGCTCCCCTCCTGGGGGGCCGAGCGTTAAAAAATTAGCCAGTGGCTAATTTTAGCGAAGGAGCCAGACTGCAGGGTAGCTCTGTGGTGGGGAGATGGGGTGGGTTTCTTAATAACTGATGACCGATGACCGATAAACTGACATAACCTATGAAAATGATAATTCCTCTTTTGACAGCCATATTGAGTATTTTGTTAACCTCCTGTACGGATAACGGTAAAAGTGTACAGGGTACACTTTTTATAATAGGAGGAGGCGACAAGACGGAGGAGATGATGCGTGAACTTGTGGATCTTTCGGGGATAAGGGAAAACGGGTATATGTATGTACTGCCGATGGCGAGTTCTGTTCCAGACAGCGCATTAATGTGGGCATCGGAAGATTTCATGAAGGCAGGTGCAGGAAAGGTACCGGGGTATGCTTTCAGGCAGTGGGAAATTCCTCCCAAACCACAGCTTGATTCATTGAGGAATGCAAAACTGATCTACATCAGCGGAGGCGACCAGTCGAGATTTATGTCGGTAGTACTCAATACTCCTTTGATAGATGCTATTCACGAAGCGTATGAAAACGGATCGGTGATTGCCGGAACAAGCGCCGGGGCAGCTGTAATGAGCAAAAAGATGATCACCGGCAACCAGAAAAAACATCCGGAATATGAAGCGGGATTCACGACAATTGAGGCTGAAAATATTGAGATCACTGAGGGACTTGGATTGCTAGAAAATGTAATCATCGATCAGCATTTCATTAAACGACAGAGGCTTAACCGGCTTATTGCTTCATCGATCGAGAATCCTGAAGAGCTGTGCGTCGGAATTGACGAATCAACAGCCATAGTTGTAAACGGAAAAACTGCAAGGATTACCGGCATAGGACAGGTTTTGACAATCCGGAACAGGGATGCTCTTAAAACATTGTCGAATGGATTGCTCGGTACTGAAAACCTTCAAGTCAGCGTTTACCTTTCGGGGGATACTTTTAAACTTGACTGATCTGCTTCTATTCGTAAGTTCCTCTGGTGAGAACAATCCCATCCCTGACAACCCATTTCCCCAATGCAATCAGGTGTACCATTTCCATCCCACCATTAAGGAAAAGTATGTCAGCATCCATGTCATTGGAAATAAATCCTTTACCAGGAAGCTTAAGAATCGAGGCCACATTTGAAGTAAGGACTTTCAGTGCCGTTTCAAGTGGAATTTTTTCCTGCAGCACAGTATCCCTCAACTCCCTCAGGTTTGATGAAGGCTGCCCCATTTCAAGCCTTACCAGGTTTCCCTGCTCATCAAATCCGGGAAGTGATCCGCATGAATCGGAGGAAAAAGTTATGTTCGAAACCGGCACTCCTGATTCTATAAGCATTTTCAGGGCCCTTGACGGTTTTACTTCCTCGTCGGTGAAATAGGGCCATGAGCTTGTTGTTATGTCAATATAGCCCTGCTTTCCATAGTTCTTTGAGTCTTCGAATATATAATCATTCCTGTTGCAGTGAGTCGGAAGGAACTGATTGAATTTCAGCATGCTTTTGCCAACTGCCTCATAGATCGGCCGGAATGGATCCCTTGCATCTCCCATATGGATATTCACAATTCCTGCTTTTTTCCCGAGCATCCCCCCCACCCTTGCCTGTGCTGCAATCCTTATAAGCTCGTCCGTCGACGGACAGGAGCTTCTGTGATCGGATATCGCAAGCTCGCCGACACCCACGACCTCTTCAATAAGGGCGAGATCCTTTCCGATCTCACCTGTGATTGTTGGAGCAGGCACCTGGTAAGCGCCGGTCCATATCCAGGCAGAAGCTCCCTGGTGCCTTATCGATTTTGCCTTCATCAGTACAGACTCAACCGTCCGGGTGAATCCGTCGGTTCCGAGACATCCGACAACAGTTGTCACCCCTCCCTCAAACATCCTGAAAAGCTGCAATTCGGGGGTCCGGGTGGCAGGTCCGCCTTCCCCGCCGGCACCTGCAATATGGACATGATTATCGATCAGTCCGGGAACGGCCGTTAGTCCGCCGGCATCAAACATCTCAACCTCCCATCCCGGGGGGATCTTAATGTTTTCTGATACAGCCAGGATTTTACCACCCCCGGTCAGAATATCCTTTCTGCCGGAAAAATCAGGAGTGTATACAACTGCATTTCTTATAAGCATCATGGAACAATTCGTTTTTGTTATTGCCGAAAGGTAAATTTAGCCATTCTGAAGTACTAAAAGAAACACATGTCTGATTTTGATTATTTTTACCTGACCAAGGGAGGCCCCTCTTACTAATTCAAAACTACCTTTTATGAGACTTAAATTTTCCATTCCTCACAACCTGGTAATCGTTTTCAGCATAATAATCTGCGCCGCAGTTCTGACATGGATTATCCCGGGAGGCAGGTTTGACCGTCAGACGGTTGAGGTCAACGGTGTTGAGCGAAGTGTGATTGTCAACGGGTCATTTCATTATACAGAGAGCCAGCCGCAGACATGGCAGATCTTTTCAGCCTTCTACAAGGGATTCATAAACATGTCGCACATAATTGTTTTTATCCTGATGATCGGAGGCGCCTTCTGGATAATGAATGACACAAAGGCAATTGATGTGGGAATCTATTCATTTCTTCGGTTTACACGAAGGATGGAGCGGTTCCGCCTTGTGAAAACACTGGGCGTCAACAACATCATTATCTCCTTTATAATGATCCTTTTCAGTCTGTTCGGAGCCGTTTTCGGTATGGCCGAAGAGACTATCGCCTTTGCGGTAATTTTTGTACCACTCGCAATTTCAATGGGCTACGATTCATTTGTAGGTATTGCCCTTTGCTATTTCGCGGCGCATATAGGCTTTGCCGGGGCAATACTGAACCCCTTCACGGTCGGGATAGCCCAGGGACTTGCTAGCGTACCATTATTCACCGGAATAGAGTACCGTACATTTTGCTGGGTCATTATAACATTTGCAGGTATCTTGTTTGTTCTCTGGTATGCTGCAAGGATAAGGAAGAATCCGCGTAAGAGCATCATGTATGAAGCCGATGAATACTGGAGGCAAAAGGGAAATTCGGAAATTACAGAAATCAGTTATCACACACCGCTTTCAGCCTGGATCGTCGCTTTTCTGACCTGGATAGTCCTCGTGATTTTCGCCGTAAAATATCCTTTAACAACCCTTTCGGCAGGATTATCCACAGTTTCAGCTCCCCTTCTGCCAATATGTGCCGGAATGTATTTAATTTTCAGTTATGTCACCCTCAGGAAATCAATCCATTTCTATGTTCTTAACATACTTGCATTCACAATGATATACCTGGTTATAGGAGTCCTGGGGTATGATTGGTACATTATGGAAATCGCCTCGCTCTTTCTGGCAATGGGATTGATAACCGGATTTGCTGCGGGGAAAATGCCGGGAGAAACCACAAAGCTCTTTGTTGAGGGCGTAAGGGATATTGTATCAGCATCGCTTGTGGTTGGATTTGCAGGGGGCATAATTGCAATTCTCACCGACGGACAGATCATTGATACGGTTCTTTATTCCCTTTCCGGAGCCCTTGAAGGTTCAGGACAACTTTCAGCAATATCGATAATGTATGTTTTTCAGTCGGCGCTGAACCTCATAATTACCTCAGGCTCAGCCAAGGCTGCTCTTACAATACCGATAATGGCCGAATTCTCAGATATAGTCGGACTGACAAGGCAGGCCACAATAATGGCATTTCAGTTCGGAGCAGGTTTTACTGATATGATCGCCCCCACCTCGGGTGTGCTCATCGGTGTACTGGGAATGGCAAGGATACCCTACGTAAAGTGGCTTAAGTGGGTAATGCCGGTACTGCTGATATTGATTGTCCTGGGATTCCTGCTGCTTATCCCTACGGTAACAATGAAACTTAACGGATTCTAGAAAATATACCTTATCGATAAAGCTCCCCCGTCACCCCAGAATCCTGAAAATCCTGTAAGGTTAAATGAAGGTTTCCAGTCAAGACCTATATTGATCGGAACCTCTTCAAAATTGTATTCGATGCCAAGGATCCCGTCGATTCCGATTACTACATAATTTGTCCCTTCATCTCCCCATCTGCCGTATGTATAATCACCATTCCAGAACCCTACATGCCCGCCTCCTCCGTAATACCAGTTGAGTCTTTCGACGTCGAATGCATTGTTATGAACTTCATACAATCCGGTAATTTCAAATCCCCTCCACCTTGTTGAGAGCAAACCTTCGAGAGCTGATCTCTGGCTGATAAAATGCTTTACGGTAAGCCCGTTTGAAAAACCAAGCCTCAGACCTACGCCTGTATTGTAATCCTGCGCAGATGCAAAGGCAGAGATAAATATAACTAATGTCAATGTCAGGATGATTTTTTTCATGTCGATGGTTTTAATAAGTAATTGTAACCACAAATTTAACAAAACCTATAATAAAAAAAAAGGGAAGGATTTACCCCGGATCCTCCCCTTTCACAAACCCCGGATTCAACATCCGGGACATACCGATTAACAAACCTAAACTAATCCAATCTGACCTAATTGACAAAAAACATGTATTTATAAACGAAACCATTTTCACGAAGCCACCACCGGAGAGCTTTTGCAATCTTTCTTCTTCTAAGGGTAACCGTTCCTGTTTCCGTTGATGTTATCCTGTAAATTGTTTTCATTGTATTGATTTTATTATTCGTGAATTTTATCTGTTTCCTGTTGATGTAAAATTAAATACAATGCAGATGCCTGTCAACCCGATAAGGCCCAATCTGTGGGATTATGCACCTGTTTTTAAGAAGCCTGGTCAACTGATTCCGGCTGATCGGTTACAGGTTTTTCTGATTTATACAAGAATTGAGGCAGTTTGTCAAAACCAGCTCTGAATTTACCGGCGAAATGGGTAATTATGTCACCGGACGGGCGATCAGTGACAAAACCAATTGTTTTTTAATATGTTACAAAACATGCGCGGTATTAATAAAAAATGAGGCTCTTTTGACAAACGATGATCAGAATATGACAAGAATACCAGACAATTTATGATTCCCGACCAAAATCATCAGAATTTATTGCGTAATAAGTATCTTTCAGGCCCAAAAACCAGAGATTATAACATTTTGCTTTAATAACCATAACCATTTTTGAATTATGCCACTCAATATTTCAGATAATTTACCGGCAGTCAGGATCCTCGAGAACGAGAATATATTCGTGATGAAGGAGACAAGGGCTGTCCATCAGGATATCAGGCCTCTCCAGATACTGATCTTTAATCTGATGCCTGTCAAGATCACGACTGAAACCCAGATTCTGAGACTTCTGTCGAACACTCCGCTGCAGGTTGAGATAACACTTATCTATACAAGGATGCATCTTTCAAAAAATACTCCGAAAGAGCATCTCGATGCATTCTACAAGACTTTTGATGATATCTCGGGCCATAAATTCGATGGTTTGATAATTACAGGGGCCCCAATCGAGCATCTGGCATTTGAGGATGTCGATTACTGGGAGGAGATGGTAAGAATCATGAAGTGGGCCGATCATCACGTGACCTCAACATTGTACATCTGCTGGGCAGCACAGGCAGGGCTCTATCACCATTATGGTATTCCCAAGCATATGATGAAGGAAAAGATGTTCGGAGTCTTCAGTCACAGGATTTACAACAGGACGAATTTCCTTACCAGGGGCTTTGATGACGAATTCCTTGCCCCCCATTCGCGGTATACTGAAGTAAGAAGGGAGGATATTGAGAAAGTCAGCGATCTTGAGATCCTGGCCGATTCAGAGGAGGCAGGGATATATCTTGTGGCCTCGAAGGATCTCAGGAGGGTTTTTGTGACCGGGCATTCTGAATATGATCCGATAACCCTGAAATCGGAATATGACCGTGATGTTTCAAAAGGTATTGATATAGCAATCCCGAGAAATTATTTCCTGAATAACGATCCCGCGCAGGCACCGTTGGTCAAGTGGAGAAGCCATGCAAGCCTTTTGTTTTCCAACTGGCTGAACTACTGCGTTTACCAGGTTACACCATATATCCTGGAAAACGATCAAAAATAATTTGGTTTTAGAAACAAGGAACCAGATTTCCTATTCATCAAAGTTGACCTTTTTATAGCTTGTCATTTCCAATGCCATTTTCCGGTAAGTCTTCCGGTTCTGCTTATCGTTCCTTATTCCGCTGATGCGGCTCAGTCCGAAATAGGCAAATGAGGAATATTCGCTGCCGTAAAAATTGAAAGCGGATAGCTCACTGATCCCTTTATTGTAATATTTAACAGCCTGATCATAGTTACGATATTTCTTTTCCTGAAGGATCCCGTTGAAAACCGTTACCTGTGCCCCGAAATAGGATCCGGTGATATTGCTGTTCAATGATTTGATGGTTTCTTCAGCTTCATCATATTTCTTCAGCAACAGGAGGTTTTTAAGGTAACCGGCAAGATATGGCTGATTGGCCGGAAAAAGTTCATGAAGCCCTTTTGTGTACGGAAGCGACCTTGTATAATTATTCTCAAAACTCAGAAAAATGTATGACAGGAAGGAATATGCTTCCGCCTTAAGCATAATGGCTTTGGTTGCAGCCATCCGCATTTCGGACAATCCCTTCTCCCTGTCGCCCCTGGGAAAAAGAAAGGCAATCACCTTGTAAATGGGATGGGCCTCGGGGTAAGCCTCCCGGTAATAATTGTAAAGTCCGGTAAAGAAATAGAAATCAGGATAAACGGAAGAATAATTGAATGATTCCCGTACATGACGGTAAGTACTGATTACAAGAGAATTAACCTTCTCGCTGAGGTTATTGTCGGCATAGTACATTAAAAGCATTCCCCTGGCTCCCAGGTTGGCAAGCAGGTATTCAGCGTAGTCGTCAGTCTCCTGGACCTCTTCGCATATTTTTATACAAGTGGTCATGTAATTTTCATAGGACAAGGATTCTGGGGATGATGGAATCAGAGGATGGTTTTTCCAATAAACCAGCATGCCGTTATATAGATATATTACCGGATGACCGGGAAATTTCCTGCTTAATTCATCGCCTGTTTTTCCGGCTTCGGTAAACCGGAATCCGTAAATATCGTCAACGCCTCTCTTAAGAAGGTTTACGCATGAAGTGTCTTTAAGTATCTGGCCATGAACAGCTGCAGTACTTAAGAAATAGATAATGAATAAATATGCCGGTACTATTCTGAAATTTACTGACACTGATTAAAAAAAATACAAGTTAAATAATTTTTCCAATGTTCCCGGATAAAATACCCTGGAAGTTTATCCATTCACCACCGACTCGTTGCTCCGTTTTTATTTTTTCGGAATAAAGTTTTGGATACTCAGATTTGAAATATATATTTGCAATCCGAAAATCAGGTGCCATAGCTCAGTCGGTAGAGCAACGGACTGAAAATCCGTGTGTCCCCGGTTCGATTCCTGGTGGCACCACAAAAAAGAGTAATACAGAAGCTGATAGTGTTGATAATCAATGTTATCAGTTTTTTATTTCTGCAAATTTGCTCCACACCTGCCCGATTCTTTAAAAAACTGGTCTTATCTGACCTCTAAGACAAAACAACGTGACAAATTGACTAAAGATTTTTTATTATTATTTATTCAAAAAGTTTTTTGCTTCTTTCAGTATATATTTCAGTGATGCAAAAAAAGATGTATAATGTACAAACGGTAAATTTTGATCATTAACCAGTTGGATTCTCAGTACTACAACATGTTAATGTACCGCGATTGCGTCAGAACGCAATTAAAATTGTACCTTGACGGTAAAAATTGCACCATACTTCGCTCCCTGCAGCCTTAGAACATGAGTACTCAAAACGATAAATCCTGCTTCGTCACCCATGCAGTCTGGCACCTCTCAAAAAAAAGACCAACCAATGGATAAAAAAAAATCTATTTTAATTATAAATATATTGATCTGTATACACTCATTTTCAGGGTGTAGTTCAAACCAGCTTAACCTAAACAAAATTGAGTCACAGAAAGTTGACTCTTTAATAAAAGTTCAAAAAGTTAATGACCACACAGTAATGGTAAATTTTGGTTACGATGCTGTAACCGGAATAAAAACTACACATGGTATTGTTCTTGTTGACGCCGGAATTTCAACCTTACTCACTGATAAATACAGAAAAACTATTGAAAATGTTTTTCATCAAAATGATTATTTATATGTGATCAACACTCACGGTCACCATGACCATATTGCAGGAAATGGTATCTTCTCACAAGCTAAAGTTGTCGGACATGAGAACTGCCAGAATGATATATCCGAACGATGGACAAATCCGGAGAAATCAATGATGAACCTAAGCAAAATTGTTGAAGACTATGAGCTACAATTACAGCAGGCTATGCCAAATACGGCCGAATGGAATGATATTTTCACTCAAAAAATAAGATACATGAGTGCATTTTGGGATGTAAAGAACCATGTTTCTGTTAAGCTGCCTGATATTACATTTTCTGACAGTTTGAGAATTGAACTTGGAGATACCACCATTGAAATGATCTACTTCGGCAAATTTCATTCTACTAGTGATATATTAATCTATGTACCAGAAATTCGAGTGCTCTTTATTGGGGATTTATTTTCAAAATATGGCAGACCTGGCATGAGTAACTCATTGATAACAGATGAAATAAGATGGATGCAAGCAATAAAATGGACGAAAAAGAGGACAAATAATATTGAAACAATAATTGATGGTCATGGTCAAATTTTAACAATTGATGACGTTCAATTATTTACAAACAACCTTTTGAAAAAGTACTCAAATGGAGAAAATAATTAACACCAATGCCTGATTCTCGTTTTTAGCATAAAGAATACAGTGGATTACTACCGTTTTACCGGGAAATTTCGATTTGGAATCGTTTTGCCGTTATGGTACATTTGCATCCTCACGAAAATCAATTAATGGATCTCCTCTTCGACACCCTCGACAACGGAATAAGACTCGTTCATCACATGATCCCCGGAATTGTTGCCCACTGCGGACTGGTTATCAATGCCGGCTCACGTGATGAGCTGGCCCCGGAACATGGAATAGCCCACTTTATTGAACATATGCTCTTCAAAGGCACCCGAAAAAGGAAAGCCTATTATATCCTGAGCCGACTGGAAGATGTTGGCGGCGAGCTAAACGCATATACAACCAAGGAGGAGACAGCGGTACATGCCTCATTCATTAGGGAAGATTATGAAAGAGCTGTTGAAATAATACATGATATAGTCTTTAATTCAGTACTCCCCGAAAAAGAGATTGAAAAGGAGAAGGAGGTTGTGATAGAGGAGATTAACTCATACCTCGATAATCCGGCTGAAATGATTTTTGACGACTTCGAGGAGCAGATCTTCGCCCGTCAGCCGATAGGCCATAATATCCTGGGAACTCCATCCACCGTCAAATCCTTTACTCAAAAAACTCTGACGGATTTCATTTCAATGAATTACAACACCGACCAGATGGTTTTTTGTTCCGTCGGAAATATTCCTGATGAAAAGATTCTCCGCCTGTTCAGAAGATACTTTGGTGCTGTCTCTGCAAACAGGCGCAATAACAGGAAGGCGGTGGTTTATACCTACGAACCCTCTTCATTGACAAAGGAGTTGAAAACCTATCAGAATCATTGCATCATCGGAAATATCGCCTACCCTTTAAAGGATGAAAAGCGACTGAACATGTTTCTTCTCAACAACATCCTGGGAGGACAGGGTTTGAATTCAAGGCTGAACATGTCGCTCAGGGAGAAAAACGGTCTTGCTTACAATGTTGAATCGGCTTATAATCCATACTGCGACACCGGGGCATTCTCGATATATTTCGGGACGGATAGCCAGAATCTTGAAAAGAGCATCAGGGTAACCTTATCGGAACTGACAAAACTGAGGAGAGAGAAGCTGGGGATTGTACAGCTGAGCAAGGCAAAGAACCAGATAAAAGGATATCTTGCAAGAGGTTACGAGAACCACGAAAACCTGATGCTCAGCCTTGGCAAAAGCCTGCTGGTTTTCAACAGGATAGAAAACATGGAGGAGACCTGCAAAAAGATTGACGGAATAACATCATCAGATTTGCTTGACGCAGCGAATGAAATATTTGATCCGGAAAAATTATCGATGCTGATTTATAAATAAGCATGGACCGCGAACTTGAGAAATACATTCTTAATCATTCCACCCCTGAGGATCCGGTGCTTGAGGAACTTTACAGGCAGACCCACCTGAAGTTCGTAAATCCCAACATGTCATGCGGGCACCTTCAGGGGAAATTCCTTGAAATGATCTCAAAAATGATCAGCCCTGCATTTA
>CAVOKP010000004.1:0-20022 GCA_963696535.1 uncultured Bacteroidales bacterium | reverse complement strand
GGTTAGACTTCTTTCTAATTATCTCACTACCACTGAACCTGTCTGCCCAGCATAAAGCTGCTTACAAAGTCTTTACCGGTGAAGGCAAAAAAGCTGATTATGGAGATATCCTGAGGGCTTCCCTGAAAGCTGATATTGTTTTCTTCGGAGAGCTTCATGATAATCCCATTGCCCACTGGCTTGAATATGAGATCACAAAAGATCTGCATTCAAAGAAGGGAAAGGACCTTATACTTGCTGCCGAAATGTTTGAAACAGATAACCAGCTGCTCATCGATGAATATTTTGGCGGAAAAATAAAGGAATCGTCATTTGAAAGTGAAGCAAGATTATGGACAAACTATAAAACAGATTATAAGCCCCTACTGAATTTTGCAAAAGAAAACAATCTCAAATTTGTTGCATCCAATATTCCCAGGAGGTACGCCTCAGCAGTTGCTTCCGGCGGATTCGAAGCATTATCCCTGCTAACTCCTGAAGCGCTGAATTTTATAGCTCCCCTGCCTGTTGAATATGATCCCGAACTTCCATGCTATAAAGAGATGTTGTCGATGGGAGGTGCAATTGGCGGGACAATGGCAAAAAACGTAAATGAAAATCTTCCCATGGCACAGGCAATTAAGGACGCAACTATGGCAAGTTCAATTGTGAAATACAGGATGCTTTCCCAAACGGTAATTCATTTTAATGGAAGCTATCATTCCGAAAGGTATATGGGAATAATCTGGTATCTGAATAAATACAGTCCGGGTCTGAAAATTTCCACAATTACAACTGTCCTCCAGGACGATATTGATAAAATGGAAGAGGAATCACTTGGAAAAGCTGATTTTGTTATAGTTATCCCTTCTTCTATGACAAGGACCTACAAAACTGCCGGACAATGATCGACCCGGAAACCAGGCAAACAGCCTATTATTCCAGATTTTTTATTTCATCATAAAGGGCCCTGAAGCAGTTGACGGGAGTATTTTTACCATCCTCTTTTCTTCTTCCGTAGTAACTGTCGAGAAACTGCCCGGCACCTGACCATACTGTCTGAACCATCCCCAGGAACCTTTCCTTCATCTCAGGAGTTGAATACTCCCTGAATTTCACCATATCCTGCACCTGTAAAACGGCATTTCGGGGCATCCGCCACGGACAGGTTACCACCCCGAAACCTTTCATCGCAAAGTAAACCGGGGTCTGGTCGGGACGCTCATAGTGCCAGTCGCAGATAACGACATCTTTCGGGATCATATCCACTGCCCTCCAGGTATTGTTGAAACTGGCCTCCCATTCACCAAGTCCTGTTGTTTTTCCGTCAATGAGCCTGTCGCCCCATATCCACAATTTTCTTCCGTTCAGGGAAAGATGATCCCGTATTTTCCTGACCTCACCGGCAAACAATTCAGACGGGTCCCTGCCTGAACACCTCGGACACTGCCTTTCACCGATATAGAAAACCTCATCCATTCCTGCATGGAATGCATCGGATTCAAAAACATCACAGATCTCATCGACAACATCGAATACAACCTTGTGAACACCCGGATGCAGTGGGCAATAGCTTTTGCAGTATAATCCGTCAGCATTCGGCCATACATATTTTTCAGGTATTTTTACCAGTGGGGTCTCATCAAACTCAGGGTATTCCCTCAGCAGGTTACCGATCGTTCCGGCCCACGACTGATGACCAAGCAGGTTGACCTGCGGAATTATCCGGATATTGTTCCTGCGGCATGCTGCCACAAGCTTTTTTACATCCTGTTTCGAAAGGGCAATTGAATCCCTGAGTTCCGGGTGACTCTCATACTGGTAGTTATAATCCACCCTGAGGATAAGGGTATTGACCTTGCGGACCGCAAGTTCTTCATCAATGAACTTAATGAATTCAGCAACGACTGCAGGCTGGGGTGCAGAAATGCAAAACCCGCGAACCGGCAAAATAGAATCGAGCTTAATTGATTGGCTGTTCTGTGCTGTTAAGGCAGCTGTAAATAACAAGACAAATAACCAGGCGCAATAATTCTTCTTCATATTTCAGGATTTTTTTATCACTCCGATTCCGGGCTTACCGGGAAGGGTCACCTGCCCGTCAACTATTCTGATTCCTTCGAAAGGATCATTGCTTATCAAAAGGTTCCCGTCGAGATCGCACCAGTCGACAAGGGGCGAGAGATGAGCGGCAGCCGTAACGGCACATGAGGTCTCGGTCATGCATCCTATCATCACTTTCATGTTGAAAGCCCTTGCCACATTAATCATTTTCATGGCGGCGTTAAGCCCCCCGCATTTCATAAGCTTGATATTTATTCCGGAATAGACATCCCTGTTGCTTAAAAGATCTGCAACATTCTGGATTGCCTCGTCTCCGACAATGGGAAGCGGACTCTTCTGAGTAAGCCAGGCTATATCATCCTTCATCTCCTTCGGCATCGGCTGTTCGAGGAAGATTACACCTTTCTCCTTCAGCCAGCCTGCCATTTCGAGCGCATACGAACGGTCGCGCCAGCCCTGGTTGACATCCGCGCACAATGGTTTATCCGTTACCGACCTTATAACTTCCACCATTTCCCTGTCATTATCTCCTCCCAGTTTCACTTTCAGAACTTTGTAGGGTTCTGCCTCCGCAACTTTCTGCCTGATGATTTCAGGAGTGTCCAGTCCGATTGTGAAGCTTGTCAGGGGCGCTTTGGAGGGGTTCAGTCCAAAGAGTCTGTAAAAAGGTTCACCCACCAGTTTCCCTATCAGGTCATGAAGCGCAATATCCACCGATGCCTTTGCAGCATAATTGCCAGGCATAACGCTGTCGACGTATGCAAGTATATCCACCAGAAGAAACGGATCACCGAACTGTGAAAGATTTAACAGCGAAAGGAATTTTGCCACTGATTCATGACTCTCCCCGAGATATGGTGGCATTGATGCTTCTCCGTATCCTGTAATGCCATCGTATTCAATTTCGGTAAGCATTACGGGGGTTGTTGTCCTTGAACTTGTAGCAAGGTTGAATGCATGTTTAAGCTGAAGCGTATACGGAGTGAACTTTAATTCAAGTCTGCCCCGGATCTTCTTTTTACTTCTCTTTTCAGTAAAAAACGGAGTTGTGGAAGCTACCTCAGTCCCAAGAAAAGTACCTCCGATAAGATAACTGGAGTATTTAACAAACTCCCTTTTATTCATAGCAATCAATTTTAATTTCCAACTCAGCAACAAGCAACTGATTTCATTTAAAATACCATTGATGCTCCATAACAGGTTGTATACCTTTTCCATAAGGAGCTCCGATAATACGTCTGACGCCGAGGAACGAATCCCGGCGGAAACGGCTGAAATTTGCCCGTGTTGAATCAAGGCTGTTAATCCTTACCATCCCCGAGCAATGGATAAATTCAGTATCGCCTATGTACATTCCGACATGACTGGCCCTGGCCCTTCCACGCTGACCGGAACCAAAGAACAAAAGGTCCCCCTTCCTAAGTGAATCGGAGATTGATTCTCTCCTGGCCCTAAGTCTGATCCCATTCTGAAACTGCTGTGATGCATCCCTGTCGAGAATCATTCCATTAAGGAAATAGACGGTTTTCACAAATCCACTGCAGTCAAATCCTTTTATCGAGGTACCTCCCCACAGATAAGGAATTCCCGTGAATGATTCAGCAGTGGTCAGCAAATTACTGCTGTTCAGATATTCCTGAACGGTAATATCCTCAAGAAGCACTGCCATTCCGGAAGGAATGAAACCGGTACGACCGTCGGGAAGCCTTATGTCGTATCCTTTATTACTTCTCCCGGTTATCTCCAGTATGCATCCTGCAACAATATCAGATATAGATTTTTTCATGTATCCGTCAGAATAGATGTCTCCTGTCTTGCTTTTGTAAAACAACCTTGGCGAGGATTTCCATTTTTCATGGTCATCAAGGGTCATGGCTGCTATTGCATCGCTGATGACCCAGCCAAGATACATATCAGGGGTCTGGATCAGCAGCCAGCCCCCATCCTTCTTAATTATCCTGACCGGTGTCCCCAAAAGCGCCTGTGAGACCATTTCAGCTTCGTATGACGGACTGAACCTTATGTTGCAAACACTTACATTTACAAGTCCCCATGGTTTGGTAATTTCAGAAGTGTCGGGAAGCAGCTTCAGACTGTCGGTGAATTGAATCCCATTATTATCAAGCAGGGCTTTAATTGCCGCTTCAGCCTCAGGAACAGTGGTTTCCCCTTTAAGTATCATGCCTGAACCACCCTGAACAAGCTCGGCATCGAAGATCCCTTCCCTGAGGTCGGGAACCCAGACGATCCCTATTGAATCAATTTGGCTCTTGTAATCATTTGTGGAATTTGTTTGTGTACTGCATCCCGATGCCGCTATCAGGTATAACGCCAGTATAAATAAGATCTTAAGGGATCTCTCTCTTTTTCTTCTCATTTACTGTAAATTATTTCCATGTCATAATCCCATTTGTCAAAATAGATGTTCCCTCCGCTCCATTCAACCTCCCCTCTTTGAAAGTCATAGGGTTCGCTCCTCATGAATTTCTTTTCCGGATAAAGCCTTCCTGCCACTCCATCATTTACGATAAGCCTGTACGAATCAATGCCCGAAATAAAGAATTCCCTTGTTTTCTGATCATTTGAATACTGAAATCCGTACGATATATCGGCCGGTACCCAGCCGGTCCCTTCAAAATAAACCTCACACCAGTCATGAAGGTTCTTTGCTTCAGGCGGCAACTTCCAGCCGCTCTGCCATCTGACGGGGATTCCCTTGTACCGCAGCATCGACATGAACAGGAATGTCTGCATACCGCAATCGCCCCTCCTGTTCTGAATTACATATTCGGGAATATTTGGCATTATTGAGTATTCCTGCGCGCCTGCCCAGGGGATATTTTCAGTAAACCATAAATATATCTTTCTGACTGTTTCAAAAGGATTATCCTCCTGTCCTGCAATGCTGTCGGCAAGATTCCTCACCTTTTCCGTAAAGCAGATATGGGGAAGCTCTTCTGAAGTATATTTCCTGTAAAGTGATGATCCTTTGTCATATGGTTTGATTGCCATCCTGCCGGGATCAAAATATTGTCCGCTGGATTCATAGCTGAACGAAACCCTGAAAACTACCGGAAGCCCTTTTTCTGCTTTGGCTTCTAAACAGAGTGTCCGGTGAATCGCGGAATCGGGAGCTAACGTGTAATTTTCTCCTGAAGCGGATAGGAGTCTTACATTTTTCTGGCGGGGATGGTTCTCTTTCGGATAGGGCAGCCAGCACCTTATTGTTTCACCGGCAGGCACCACATCGGGATTAACGGTTAAAGTGTAATTGATCGTCATGCTAACGGGAATAACCGGATCCGCACTATTTACTGATGCACTAATTATTGACCGGGTATGCTTTTTCCTGAAAATCATTTCCGGATCTGCGGCTTCGAGGCTGTCCCTTTTTGCCCTTTGGTTATGAAAGCTTCTGATAAGCCGAAGGTTTGAAACCGCCCTGCTGAAATATCTCTTATCTCCGCCAATCAATTTCCACTCGAGCCAGTTTTTTTTCTCCCAGTCTGCTTTTTCTTCAGCATTAAATGCTCCGATCTTCTCCTTCAGTTGCTGATCAATCTCGCTCTCAGTAAACGGAAAATCCAATGCAATCCTTTCGGCTATCTGATCAAGAGAGTCGGATCTCAGGTCAAATTGATTTCTGACAGGGGACTGTCTGCAGCCGGCAGAAATGAATAATAATAAAACTGCAACAAACAATCCTGTGATTCTCATAAAGAAATTTAATCCGGGTAAATATATCAAATTAGTGAATTCCTGTTTTCATAAATTTTGGTTATTGCATTTACAATATCATCCATATCGGATTTGCTTCCCAGTAATATGCTTTGATATAAGGTTAAAGCCTGATCACAAAGCTGGTCATTGCCCGGTAGTTGATTTTCTTCCCGCCACTGCCTGAGCCTCGATTCCGGAAAAAGCCGTTTAAATCCCTTTGAACCAAGCTGCTCCTCTATTAAACCATCCTTATTCTGTTTGCCGTAGCCTCCGCTGCACGGGATTCCTTCAGCGTTAAGGGCTCTGAGGAATCTATCTTTGGGAATATTGCTGAACTCCTCTCTGATATACCTGAAGGGATACATGTGATAAACAGCCCTGGTGGCTCCTTCTGCAGGCTTGCATGGGATTATCCCCGGTATCTCTTTCAGCTTTTTGTCGAGATAAAGTGCATTTGACAAACGGATATCATTATCCTTTTCAATCCTTTTCATCTGCGACATCAGTATCAGAGCCTGCGATTGCTGCATCCTGTAATTCATACCGTTATAAGGATTTCCCGAGATCTTCTTCATGTTGCCATAAGGCCTTCCGCAGTTATGGTAGGCATGGCACTGGTCCATCAGGTCCTCGTCATTGCCAAGAATTGCACCTCCTTCACCCGAAGCCAGGTGCTTAGAATTTTGAAAGCTGAAGCATCCGAGATCCCCCAGCGAGCCGACTCTTTTTCCCCTGTATTCAGCAAGCCAGGCCTGGCATGCATCCTCGATAACCTTAAGATTATGAGCTTTGGCGACTTTATTTACGCCGTCCATATCGACAGGCAATCCGTAAATATGCACCGGAACAATGGCGACGGTCCGGTCGGTGATCCTTGCTTCTATTTTTTTCGGATCGATCAGGAATGTCTCAGGATCGGTGTCAACAAAAACGGGCAGGGCCTTGCTGCCAAAGATCACATTATACGTTGCTATAAACGTATATGGAGAAACAAGAACTTCATCACCAGCATCCACTCCAAGCACATGAAGGGCAGTAAGAAGCGCCGTAGTGCCGCTTGCCGTTGCCAGGCACCGTTTTGCGCCCATCAGCTCTGCATATTTCTTCTCAAACTCAGAAACATATTCTCCGTTTCCCCTCCACCATCGGCCCGAGCGGAACATTTCAAGGAGCCCCGGTTCTGCCGACTGATCCCAGTAGGGCCACTGAGGCCATGAGCCCGGATGAATCTTTTCGCCTCCGTTAATGGCAAGCTTTTTCAATTGCCCGCTATTCTTTATCCCGAACGACCTGAAAGGAAATCCGAGCATTGCCCCTGCAAAGCCGGTTGAGGTAACTGCAATCGCCTGACGCCGAGTTAGTTTACGCATTTTCATCTCTTATTGAATAAAGTGAATTAAATTAACCTTTGTGTTGCTTTTTCCTTTTATGAAGTTAATTGTTTAATTTCAGATTTTAATTAAAATGGACCGACGAAAATTCATTTCGCAAAGTGCTCTGATGACTTCAGGTTCACTGATAACCTGGAAAATTCCTTCATTCGGTACATCAATACATAATAAAACTGATCTGATAAATTCAGCTGACTTGTTTGACATTTTCAGTAAGCCCGACCTTAAATATCATCCTTATGTCCGCTGGTGGTGGAACGGTAACAAGGTTGAAGCAAAGGAGCTCATCAGGGAGCTAAGGCTGCTGAAAGATGCGGGTATCGGTGGCGTTGAGATTAATCCTGTTGAATTTCCAACACGTTTTGACGGCGATGACCTTGCCAAGCCTTCGCTGAAATGGCTGAGCGATGAATGGATTGATATGCTGAAGGTAGTCTTCAATGAAGCAAAGTCGCTCGGTATGACCTGTGATCTGATCGTTGGTTCAGGCTGGCCGTTTGGTGCCGAATACCTCGAGGGAGAAGAGCGTGCACAGATAGTTGTCATCGCCATTAAAAAGGTCAGGGGACCGGTTGATTACGAAATATCAAAATTTGAGATCTTTAAAGAGGCTGATCCTGCTGTCAGCTCTCCTATTTACCGTAATTACATTGTAATTATAGACAAAAAACCCTCATATCTTAATCTTGGGAAGGTGTTCGGCATCTCAGAGCTGAAAATAAATGGTAAGGATTGCGGTGTAAAGTGGTATGGCCGCAGGATCTTCAGGATTGCCGATAAGCTTGTCCCCGGCAGAAATCCTATTGAAATCAAAGTAACAACAACAATGGGTAACTATATGAAATCGCTCACTGATAATCCGATAGCCCAGTACTGGACGAATGAAAAGAACAAGATCCAGCCGTTGCAGTCGATGGGGCTGACCGGGCCGGTGACAATATATTGAGGCATCACGGCATAAAGGCAAACCCGCATAATCGCAAAACTGCATAACTGCATAACCGCATAACTAAGAAAACTCCAGCATGAAAACAAAGATCTTCTTATTCCTGTTCTTATTCTCTCCCGGCTTTCTTTCGGCAAAAGACTACAACGTATCAATGTTCGGGGCCAAATCGAACGGCACCACAATGAACACAAGCTCCATCCAGAAAGGCATCGACTTCATAAGTGAAAATGGCGGAGGCAGACTGGTGTTCTTTGTAGGACGATATCTGACAGGTACGGTCTATCTGAAATCGAACGTCACGATCCAGCTTGAGGAGGGAGCAATCCTGGTTGGTTCCTTAAATCCTCTTGATTATGAAATGAACCACAACTGGACCGCTCTGATATTTGCCCTCGGCCAGCAGAATATCGGCATTACCGGGAAGGGAGTTATTGACGGCCGCGGATTCGAGGTTGCAAATAATCTTGTTGACCTGATCCATAAGGGCGTGATAGCAGATCCGCTGAAATATGACAGGCCGAGGGAGACAATTCGTCCGCAGAATTTATACTTTCGCGGTTGCCGTAATGTTACGATACGTGGCATAATGCTCAAGGATCCCGGAAGCTGGAACCAGCAGTATGACCAATGCAGGAACGTTGTTATCGATGCCATTACCGTCGACAGTAAATCATACTGGAACAATGATGGCGTTGATATTGTTGACTGTGACTCCGTAAGTGTCACGAACTCTTACTTTGATGCAGCTGACGACGGGATCTGCCTGAAATCACATTCAGCCGATTTCATCTGCCAGAATGTTTACATTCACAATAATACTATACGTACAAGCGCCAATGGTATCAAATTCGGGACTGCCTCATACGGAGGTTTCCGTAATATCAGGATCATCAATAACCTTGTGTTTGACACTTACAGGTCCGCCATAACATTTGCTGCAGTCGATGGCGGGATTGTCGAAAATGTGGTTGTCGACAGCCTGAGATCAATAAATACCGGGAACGTGATCTTCCTGAGGATCGGCGAACGAAGAGCAGGCAAAAAGGGGAAAATGAGCAATATCTTAATTTCGAACGTGTATGCCGAGGTCCCCTCAACGAAACCTGATGCAGGATACAATTACGAGGGACCGGTTGAGGATCTGCCCAGGAACATTTCTCCCTCTTCAATAACCGGTATGCCCGATGCAGCTATTGAAAATGTCACATTGAAAAACATTGAGATACATTACCCGGGAGGTGGAAATCCTTCATATGCAAAAGTCGGACTTGATGAACTTGACAAAGTCCCGGAGATGGCAGCAAGCTACCCTGAGTTCTCAATGTTTAAGGAACTTCCGGCATGGGGTTTTTATATCCGCCATGCAAAGGGGATAAGTTTTGAAAACGTGAAGCTTGTATGTGCAAATAACGATTACAGGACAGCAGTGGTACTTGATGATGTTAAAGCAGCCACCTTCAAAATCCTTAAAGTCAGTGAGCCGGGGATAACAAAAGAACCTGTATATTCGTACAGGTCAACAGGGATTCTTACGGAAAAAAAGTAATACTTTTAATATTTAAATCTTCGAAATTAACAAACCCAGGGGAATATGAAACCAATATGTTTTTACGCCGCCGTAATGGCAAGTGGAATTCTAACCGGAGCATGCACAGACCAAAGCGAGCCTCAGAAGTCTTTCCTGCTCAGGGACAACTGGGCAATTCAGTCGTCGAAAGAGACCGGTCCGGATGGCAAAACAATTTCCGTAGCTGCTTACCAGCCTGAGAAATGGTATCCGGCTACAGTGCCTTCAACTGTTTTTGGAACCCTTGTGGAAAATAAGGTGTACGCCGACCCGTACTACGGAACAAACATTCAGAAAATACCCGGGTATATTGCCAGGAGGGCAGGCGAAATACCCGACGACAGCCCTTTCAAATCATCATGGTGGTACCGGACGACTTTTGATCTGCCCGCTGATTTCAGATCCCGTAATACCTGGATCAAATTTCACAGCATTAATTATAAAGCCAATATCTGGCTTAACGGGCATATGATTGCTGATACAATGACCGTTCAGGGAGCATACAGGCTCTATAACTTTAATATCACTGAATTTGCACGTCCCGGTAAAGAGAATTGCCTGGCTCTTGAAATATTCCCTCCGAAAGGAAATGATCTCACCATCACATGGGTTGACTGGAATCCTACACCGCCCGACAGGGGAATGGGAATATGGTACGATATTGCGGTCAGTTCAACCGGCCCGGTTGCAATAGATAACCCAAAGGTTGTTACAAAGCTTAACCTTCCTTCAACAGACAAGGCAAGCCTCACAATCTCAGCTGATATTTCAAACAGCACCGACAGGAAGGTTAAGGGAGTACTGAAGGGTACAATTGAAAACATAACCATTTCACAGGAACTTGTTCTGGAGCCTAAGGAGGCCAGGCAGGTGACCTTCGATCCGGCCAATTTCAGCCAGCTGGTAATTTCAGACCCGCGGTTATGGTGGCCCCATACAGTAGGTCCTCAAAATCTATATGATCTGAACCTTAGCTTTGAGATTAAAGGCAATATCTCCGATTCGGAGAAGATCCGGTTCGGGATAAGGGAGATCACATCATGGATGAATGATTTCGACGATAAGCATACAAGGGTTTTCCAGGTGAACGGAAAGGATATTGTGATCAGGGGCGGAGGTTATGTCGAGGATATGATGCTTCGTCCTTCGGATGAGAGGATCGACACTGACATTCAGTATGCAAAGCATATGGGGTTAAACACCCTGAGGCTCGAGGCTCCCAGAGGCTCCGACTACCTTTTTGAAAGATGCGATGAGGAAGGGATCCTGCTTATCGTCGGCTGGTGTTGCTGCAGCTCCTGGGAGGAATGGGAGAAATGGACGCCCGATGTTGAGGTCATAGCACAGAAGAGCTGGAGCGATCAGATTCTCAGGCTTAGAAATCATCCTTCAGTGTTCAACTGGCTCTACGGAAGCGATATGCATCCGACTGAAAGTGTCGAAAGGATGTACGTAAAAGTACTGAATGAGCTTGACGGAACCAGGCCATACCAGTCATCAGCAACACAGGATTCAAGTACGGTTACCGGCAATACCGGCCTGTGGATGGGTCCCTATCCAAAAGTCTATGCATATATGCCGCCTTCATACTGGTACGGGAAACTCGAATTCAATACAGAGGCCGGGCCCTCGGGTGAACAGATTCCCCCCGTTGAGACGATGCGCAAAATGATGCCGGAATCGGAGCTCTGGCCAATGAGCGATTCATGGGACATCAGGCTGCATAAGGCATTTTACCCACATGCCAGGAAAGCGCTCTATTCAAGGTATGGTGAACCCAAAAGCCTTGAGGAATACAGCATGAAATCGCAGGTCCTCCAGTACGAGGCAACAAGGGCGATGTTTGAGGCCTATGCAGGCAACAAGTACAAATCGAGCGGTATCATTTACTGGATGTACAACTCTGCGTGGCCCTCGATGTACTGGCAGCTTTACGATTATTTCTATGCTCCGAACGGTTCATTCTACGGGACCAGGAAAGCCTGTGAAAACCTGCATATCCAGTATTCCTACGATGATAATTCAATCCGGGTTGTAAACGGTAATTACACTGATTTCTCAGGCCTTAAAGCAACGGCCAGGCTTTACAATCTCAAAATGAATGAAATATTCTCGGCAGAAACAAGTGTGGAGATAAAGGCGGATGAGAGCGAAAAAGTCCTGTTTATTAAACGGCCGGCTGGTGCAGGTGATGTTTATTTCCTGAAACTTGTTCTCTCCGACAATGAAGGGAAGGAGATCTCTTCCAACTTCTACTGGCTCTCATCGAAAGGAGACGAAAATGCTGATTTCACTGCTCTCGGTAAACTTCCTGAAGTGGAACTTAATTATTCCGTTTCATCGGTTAAACTTGAGGATGGTAAATACACAGCTGTAGTTGAAATAGAGAATCCATCAGCCAGCCTCGCATTTTCGATAAATCCGAAGATCATCAAAGGCGATTCAAAGGATCTTGTATTGCCGGTATTCTGGGAGGATAATTATTTTTCGCTTCTTCCAGGAGAAAAACGAAGTCTGAAAGTTGAATTTGATGCCAAAAACCTTGACGGGACAACACCTGTTTTTGCAATAGATGGGTGGAACATAAAAAAGGCAGAAAAGGAACAGAAATAGACCTATCAGAAATCAATTAACCACGGAGTCGCACGGAGTTTTTACGGAGTTGCACTGTCAGAACTCCGTGTAACTCTGTGGAAACTCTGTGTAACTCTGTGGTTAAGCTGGAATCACCTTTACCTTTATGTTTTAAACTTATTTAATGGGAGTAATGTGCGCTATCCATCCGCCGCCTGAAGCCAGGTTAAGTTTCAGAACATCTCCTGCCTGAAACTCCTTTTCAATCCGTTTGTAATCCTCAGCCCTTGTATTGGCATTGATCCCATCCCCGATTGCTTCAAGCCTGTATCTTCCAGGTGCGAGGAATCCTGTTTCGAGATCGATAGTTCTTCCGCTCCAGTCGGTAATTGCTCCAACATACCATTCATTACCTGATCTGCGCGCCAGAACTGTATATTTAGCGATTTTGCCCTGAAGCAGTCTTGTTTCGTCCCACTCTACAGGGATTTTCTTCAGAAAATCGGTGCACTCCTTCTCCCGGTAATAATCCGAAGGGGAGTCGGGGAGCATTGTCATAGGGCTGCTGAGGATCACAAAAAGCGCCATTGAATGGGCACGGGTTCCCTGGCCCATCGGATAATCTCCGACAGGCCGGAAATTATTCTTCGTGGAGTTTCGCATCGTGCCGGGAATGTAATCCATGGCCCCTGCAAACATTCGTATATAAGGCAGCAAATTATGATGCACCGGATTATCCTGGTCAGTCCAGCCGTTGTATTCAAACTCGATAAGAGCCTCCCGTGTGAGGACATTAGGGTATTTGCGGCTTAGTCCGCAGGGCTTGTAAGCCCCATGAAAATCAACAACCATCTTTCTTTCTGCTGCCTCGCGGGCAGCAGTCTCGTAAAACCTTACCATCGGCTGGTCGTCGCGGTTCATGAAGTCGATCTTGATACCCTTTATTCCCCACTTTTCAAACTGGTCGAAAGCCTGGTCCCATTGCCTTTCGAGGGTATGCCAGACCATCCAGAGCATAATATCCACTCCTTTTGCCCTGCCGTATGCAGTGACCTCGGCCATATCCAGTTCCGGAACCGTCTTCAGAAGATCATCCCTTGAGCTCCATCCGTCATCAAAAAGAAAATATCTGAATCCCTGTTCAGCGCAGAAATCGATAAAATATTTGGCTGTCTCCGTGTTGATCCCTGCCTTGAAATCAACCCCGTAGATATTATGCTTAGCCCACCAGTCGAACATCACCACGCCGGGCTTTATCCATGAGATATCCTTAAGGGTGCATGGAGTTGCAAGCAGATAAACCATATTGTTCGAGATCAGTTCCTTTTCATCGGAGGCAACGCCAAAAATGCGCCAGGGGTAGGTCCGTGTACCTTTGACCCTGGCAATATATCCGTAGGTTCCGGCAACCTGGTTCCGGACGTATGTACTGCCAGTGCCGGAAAGTGATTTCGGGTATGGCGGGTTTGTGGCTGACAATTGATTCTTTCCGGTAGCTGTAAACCATAAACCGGGATAATCATACAAATCGGATTCTGTAACCATCACAAAAATGCCGTTCCGTTTTTCAACAAGCACCGGGAGATTGATCAGTCTTCCGGATTTGATCCCGGTAATGTTTTCATGCTCATAAGGTGTTTCATAGGGAGAATTGAAAGTTTCAGAGGACTGGAACCTTAACGAATCGGATGGATCAAGGAACAGGTCAAGGCTTTCCCTGATAATTCTGAGGCTGTCTTTCTCTGTCAGAGAAAATCTGTAGGCAAGACCTTCATTGAACAATCTGAAAGTAATCGCATAGTTTTTCCTGAATCTTATTTCCAGCTCATTATAAGAGTTGGCAAGCACTGCCGCTTTTTCCCGTATTTCAGGTTTTACAATTTCGTTAACCGTCCGGGAAATTGTCTTTTGAACTTTGTAACCGGCATTACGGTCGGCAACATAGTAATTCTCAAGGGAAATGTCGCCCAGCTTCAGTAGGGGGATTCTCCCTTTTAACAGGGCTGCATGGATACCATTGTCAATCTCGATTGCTGCAGTAAGTTTCCCGTCGGGAGATGTGAGCCCGTATTTCTGGGCAAACACTGAGAATCCAAAGAATAGTAAGGATGTCAGCAATAACAGTCTTTTCATGTTCGGATTATTTAAGTATCATTTTGGCGTAACCTTAATACTCGACATGGAAGTCTCTGTAATTTACCGGGGGATATGGATCCACGGTTACAGATTCTACATGGCCCGGGCCCTTTTTGCACCATTCGACAAAATTCTTCAGCTCCTTCCGTGTCCCTTCAGCTTCGATATAAACACTTCCGTCGGACATATTTTTTACAAAACCCTTAATACCGCAGCTCAAAGCTTCTCTCATTGTCCTGTAGCGGAAGCCCACTCCCTGAACATATCCCAATACATGAATTTTATAAAGCATCTTTTCCTCCATGGTCACTACTAATACTCATTCACAGGTACGCAATTAATCCAATATAAAAATAAATAAAATAATCCATATTAACCACAGATTTGCACGGAGTTATCACGGAGTTGCACTGTTATAAACCTCTGTGTTCTTACTCCGTGTGACTCCGTGTTACACCGTGGTTAAAAAATCAATTCTTCAATCAAAATAAACTTGACTTTCGCTTATTCCTGGTGTAACTTGCATTAAACAATTGCCCGGGGGAAAAGGGCAATTCTCATAATCTGGCTGCATTCCATGCGGCCTTTAGATTGTATTCTGAATCTGGCCATCATTCAACAATCAAGAGTAAAGAATGATAAAATGAAACCATTAATTATTGCTTTCACACTTCTTGCCTGGACATTATCAGGCTATTTAAAAGCACAAACCAAATCGGATTCGGATTTATCTGAACCCCTGAAAGTATCCAGGATTTCCGGTGGTATCATGTTTGACGGCGTACCTGACGAAGCAGCATGGCAGGCAATCGAGGCCGTACCTCTTGTAATGTCCATACCTGAACCAGGAAAAACGCCTACAGAAATATCCATTATCAGAATGGCATATGATAATGAATATTTCTACGTTTCAGGTATCCTTAACTATCAGGATATGAAATACATCAGGGCGATCGGAAAACAAAGGGATTACATAAAACTATCTACTGATTGGATTGGGTTTACCCTCGATACTTTCAATGACAGGGAGAATGCCGTACAGTTTTCAACCAATCCCAACGGACTCAGGAGAGATGCAACGATTCAGAACGATTGCCTGGTTGAGGAGATTGATCGTAATCACAGCTGGAATACTTTCTGGGATGTTAAGACCCATATAGGAGAGCATGGATGGTCGGCTGAATTCAGGATCCCTTTTTCCAGCCTGAGATTTCAGACAAGTGAGGGAAAAACATTAATGGGCATTATTCTTTTGAGATGGATCGCTGCAAAAACCGAGCTGGCAACCTTTCCGGCTGTATCACCGGATTACCTTTCAGCACACTTTAAACCATCACTATCGAAAGTGATCGAATTCGAAGGTCTAAGGCCAAGGAAACCGGTATATATCGCTCCCTTTATTATAGGAGGTGTGGGGCAGGTAAATAATCTGAATGAAGCAGGAACTGAATACGAAATGAATTCTACTCCCAAGCTGGATGCAGGCGGCGATATTAAATATGGTATTACAAACAACCTGACCCTCGATCTTACGGTCAATACAGATTTTGCACAGGTCGAAGCAGATAACCAGATGATAAATCTTACCCGCTATTCTCTCTATTTCCCTGAAAAAAGAATTTTCTTTCTGGAAAAATCCGATGTTTTTGATTTTTCCTTCCTCGATGGAAATAACCTGTTTTACAGCCGCAGGATAGGTCTTTATGAAGGCAATGCAGTAAGGATATACGGCGGAGCAAGGATAACCGGAAGGACCGGAAAATGGGATATGGGATTCCTTGATATGCAAACTTCTGAATTTGATGAAAATCCCTCTGAGAACTTCAGCGTCCTCCGATTAAAGAGAGATGTCTTTAACAAAGACTCCTTCCTGGGAGGAATGGTTACCGGCAGACTGGGGATGAACGGTTCATACAATATCGCCTACGGGCTTGACGGCAGGTTCAGGATCACAGGTAATGAGTACCTGATATTAAAGATGGCACAATCAATTGAAAATGAATCAGACAGGGATTTACAGGGATTACTTCCTTCAAGGTTATTATTCCAGTGGCAGCGGCGAAGCCAGGTAGGATTGGGTTATGATATTCAATACACATATTCGGGAGAAGATTATAATCCCGGTATCGGTTTTGAGAGAAAGAGCAGCTACCATGGTCCTGTAGCTAAAATCCAGTACGGATGGCTCCCTGAAAGCAGTTCGTTTTTGTATACCCACAGGCTTTCACTCTCAGGATATAATTACTGGAATTCGGTTTCCGGGCTGCATGAGACAACCAATGCAATTCTGAACTGGTACTGGCAGACAAAGAAGGCTAATGGAGGCAATATTTCAGTGAACTGGTTCACAGAGGACCTGGCAAATACTCTGACTCTGGGCAATAATCAGGCAGACATTCCCCCGGGAAGATATTCGTTTGCCTATTTCACCTGTGAATACCAATCCTCGCCCGCAAAAAAACTCTCCTCAGTTTTATCACTGACAACGGGGAAATTCTATGACGGATGGAGATTTTCATTATATGCTGAACCGCAGTATAAATTGGGAACCGATTTTGATCTTGGGCTTACCTATTACCTCGATTATGTAAATTTCCCTGAAAGGGATATGGGTTTTACAAATCATATCCTTGGAGTCAGGGGATTAATGACCCTGACAACCAAAACATCGCTTGCCAGTTTTATTCAGTACAATACTGCCATCAACAGGATCATTACCAATGTTCGCTTCAGGTTTAATCCGAGGGAAGGGAACGATTTCTGGATAGTTTATGATGAAGGAATCAATACCGATCTGGACAGGATCACTCCGGAACTCCCTGTCTCAACCGGCAGGACGATCCTGCTTAAATATGTCTATACATTCAGGTTGTAAGACTGGATACCGGACTAAAAAAAAATTTGACTCGTGTTTAATAAGGATTTAACTTGCATAAAGACTGACCGATGCACGATGAACGATGACCGGGGAACCTGTACTGCTTGTTATGGAGGTAGGGCTCATCTCAATAGCAGAAGGCACCGCAGTTAACATTGAACTCCATTCTATGTTTAACCAATATTCAACTATCATGAAAAATCCAGTTTTGCTAATGGCAATCTTTTGCCTGCTGTTCCTTAACTGCTGCCAGCAGGGTACTAAGCTTCCTGAAGACTACCAGGCTCAGGTCTGCGAAGAATTATCACAATTAGGCACAAAATATTTTGAGGCATGGGATAATGAAGACCTTGAAGCCTGCATGTCTTTCTACGACAAGGATTTTGTAAATATGTATTCCTTTGGTTCTGCAGCAAATCTTGATCAGTGCAGGGAATCTTACAAGAATATGTTTGAAAACTTCATTATCGAGGGAGTAAAATATGAACGTTCCGAGTGCTTAGTTGATCATAATTTTGCGTTCGAAGTCGGTACACTTGAACAGACTCTGATCTCTAACAACAAGGAGGACACAGTCAAAAGTATTACACGAGGGTTAAGCATCTATAAAAAACAGGAAGACGGCAGCTGGAAACAATTCAGGCTGATTGGACAGCAATAAAGATGACTTTAGCAAGAGTTTTAACCACGGAGTTACACGGTTAAATATACTCTGTGTAACTCTGTGCAGCTCTGTGGTTAATAAATCCAATAACAAAAATTTACAACCAACAACCTTCAACTACCAACCAAATTTTAAGTATTATGAAATCCCTTAAATTCAATCTGGTAACTTTTCTGCTGGTGGGATTTATATCCCTGAATATCGCAGCACAGGAAAAGAGCGAACAGCTCTGGTATTGCTGGGAAGAAACCGTAAAACCCGCTTACCTGGATGATTACCTTGCGATGAGCAAGCAACTGATCGAGATCTGTAAACAGGAAAAATTCCCGTATGCATTTAATACCGCTACATCGAAGCTTTTTGTATATGAGTTGTGGTATCCCGTAAACTCCATGGATATTGTACCTGAAATAGACAAAGCCTGGGAAAAAGTGGTTGAAAAGTTTGGTGCTGAGAAATATGCGGCTTTTAACAATACAAAGGTTAAAAACTGCAGTTATTCAACATCGGGCAGAAGCGACTTGCAGTATAATCCAAAGAATCCTGATTATAACAGGGATGAAGCCAATTGTAATTTCTGGAAAGTATACAGTCTGATCCCGGGTAAGGAAAGCGAATTTGAAGAGGCCGTTAAATGGATGAACAGGCAAAGGGAATCAGCCGGAGCCGGTCACTATGTAAGTTACGTAAAAGGAGGTGTTGGATTTGATGATCCTCTTTATGCGGAAGCGATTTCAGCTCTAAGCCAGGAGGATTTCCTGAAAAGGATTTCTGTTCTGGACATTAAGATGGACGTTGTCCTCAGGGAATATAACCGTAAGATAAATTCAATAATCCGGGAGAAAAAAGAATTTTTCCAGGCTTTCCTGAAGGACCTGTCATACCAGCCTGAGGCAAAGTAGTGGCTCTTTATGATTCGGAATAAAAATGGACGTTAAAATCTTTTTTAACTACGGTCCCGCTAACGCGGGATCAGGGAGTAAATCGGAGTTACACAGTTAAATCAATCAAGCCGTTATCAAAGTTATTAAATACATCTGAAACAAATCAATATATATGTAATTACATTGTAATTACGTAATCCAAACACCGTGAAACTCTTTTTAAACTCCGTGGTTAGAAAATTGTTTGTTAACCAATTACAGATAAACCAAATAAACACAAACCAAATCACCCTGATTATGAAATCAATTAAGAACCAACTTCTCATTTTGCTGATGATTGGCTTTCTGTTCTGCCATTCCTGCAGCAACACTAGCAAAGCACCAGCTGATCAGAAAACGATCGATGAAGTTACCGTACTGCTGACACAGTATTCAAATGACTGGGTTGAAGCAATAAAAAACAAAGATGCTTCAAAAGTAACTGATTACTTTTCTCCTGAGCTTGTTTTTCACATACCAACTGGTGCCTTAATAGATAAGGAGGGACTAGTCAAAGATATAAATGAAAATCCTGTTACTTTGAAATCATTCCTTTTAAAGGATCTCGAAGTGAAGTTGTTTGGAACTGATGTAGCGAATGTGACAGCCGGAGGTGTTAGGATATGGATGGATACATACGGAAATGAACAGACACTGGAAGAAAGGTATACCAACGTCTGGAAAAAGAATTCCGGTAAGTGGCAGTGCATTATCGGTCACGCAAATGTCCTGCAATACGGCACTCCGGAAACCGATCTGGCAAAAATCAAGGCCATTCCGGCCATGGCCGAAGAAGCAATTAACAGCAATAATTTCGAGGCATGGCTTGATCTGTTTGATGAAAATGCACAGGTGATGTTTATCGATAGCAAAACACTGAATGGCAAGGAAGAAATGAGGCAGGAACTGAAAAAGTACTGGGTGAATATTGAATCTGATTATACATTAAATCATACTGAAACAAGGCTTATTGGTGATTTTGCATACGGGATTGGTGACGTGAAAGGACAGGAGAAAAATCTTAAAACCGGTCAGGTTACAAAAATAAACAGCCGGGAAATGGTAATCTTTAAAAAACAAACTGATGGGGAATGGAGGGTTTTCAGGATTATGGTAAACCAGAACTACTAACCTTTTTTACCAACTTAAAATACTTTAAGACAAAGGCACAGGTTAT
>CAVOKP010000003.1:0-15046 GCA_963696535.1 uncultured Bacteroidales bacterium | reverse complement strand
GTTATACCATATACTATCAGTGCAATCCAGATTATTCCCATCGATTTCTGGGCATCATTGCCTCCATGGCCAAGACTGAAAGCTGCCGCTGAAACCAGCTGTAGTCGCCTGAAATGCTTGTCAACGCCGAAAGGAGTATGGTTTCTTGCAAGAAACTGAACAAAAGTTGAAATAATAAACCCGAGAATCATTCCAAGCAGGGGCGATATTACGATGAATGCCAATATTTTAAGAACACCTCCCGTAATAATGGACGCCGGGCCTGAGCTGACCAATGCTGCCCCTACCAATCCGCCTACAAGTGTATGGGAGGAACTCGACGGCAATCCCCAATACCAGGTTATCAGGTTCCATGTTATAGCGGCAATGAGGGCGGCCCCGATCACTGTAAGATTCAAAACGTCAGGCTCGACAACACCCTTGCCGATTGTTGTGGCAACTTTAAGAGGGAAGACCGTAAATGCTATAAAATTGAAAAATGCAGCCATTGCAACTGCTGCAAACGGCGACAATACTTTTGTGGATACAACAGTGGCAATAGAATTGGCTGAATCATGAAATCCGTTAATGAAATCAAACACAAGGACCAGTCCCACGATGATATACAAAAATGTCATTTAAGTTAAATTTGGAACAACTCCCGGACTGGATAGATGATCAGGCTAAGATGCAGCGGATTACGTTTTGGTCTCATATGAGTCCGATAATTTGATCAGGTGCCCAAAATTATAAAAATAATTGTACTTTTATAAGGTAATCATTGTAAAATTTTAAATCAAAATATTATGAGCGACATACGCAAGCTTGAACCAAAACCGGTATGGAATTATTTCCATGAGATTACGCAGATTCCCCGTCCTTCCAAAAAGGAAAAGAGAATAATTGAATTCATCAGGGATTTTGGAAAAAAGAATAATTTGGAGACTATTGTTGACAAGGTTGGAAATGTCATCATCCGCAAACCTGCGACCAAAGGCATGGAGAACAGGAAATGCGTTATTTTTCAGACGCATCTCGACATGGTTCCGCAGAAGAACAGCGAAAAGAAGCATGATTTTGAAAAAGATCCGATAGAAACCATCATAGATGGTGAATGGGTAAGGGCAAACGGGACTACCCTGGGATCGGATAACGGCATCGGAGTTGCCTCGGCTCTGGCAGTGCTTTCATCAAAGGATATCGCTCACGGCCCGCTGGAGGCTCTTTTCACAATTGATGAAGAGACCGGGATGACGGGTGCCTTTAATCTTAAAAAAGGATTGCTCAGGGGTGATATCCTGTTAAACCTTGATTCTGAAGATGAGGGGGAGCTTTATGTCGGTTGTGCCGGCGGCATTGATGTCGGAATTACCAAAAATTACGGACAGGAAAAATCGCCGCAGGGGATGGATGCCTATAAGATCCTGGTTAAAGGACTCAAGGGAGGCCATTCAGGGGTGGATATCGCCCTTGGAAGGGCAAATTCGAACAAGATCATGTTCCGGTTCCTTATGCAGGCAGAATCGGATTTTGGTATAAGACTCGCCGAAGCAGCAGGAGGCGACCTGCGGAACGCAATTCCCCGCGAGTCATATTCAGTTGTACTTGTTCCGGAGATAAAATCTGCCCAGTTCAAAAAGTTCGTCAAGGGATATGAAAAAATGTACCGTGCAGAGTTTTCCGAGACAGAACCGGATCTTTCATTCAAAGCAAAGAAAATTGATGTCCCGGCCAAAGTCATGAAGGAAGCTGACCAGTACCGGATCATAAGGGCTCTTTTTGCCTGTCCCAACGGTGTGCAGAGAATGAGCCAGGCCATGAAGGGACTAGTTGAAACGTCAAACAACCTTGCTATTGTCAGATGCATCGACGGTAAATTTGAGACATACTGCCTTACAAGGAGTTCAGTAGATTCTTCAAAGGAGGCCACTGCCTGGAAAATTGCAGCCGTATTTCACCTTATCGGAGCTGAGGTAAAATTGTCAGGCAGTTATCCCGGCTGGAAGCCGGATATGAATTCGCCCATCCTGAAAACAATGAGCGATGTATACCGGAAAAAATTCGGAAAGACACCTGAAATAAAGGCCATTCATGCTGGGCTGGAATGCGGGATACTCGGGGGTGTTTACCCGAATCTTGACATGATATCCTGCGGACCTACAATCAAATACCCGCATTCCCCGGATGAAAAGGTAAATGTGCCATCAGTAAGTAAATTCTTTGATTTTCTGGTTGAGACGCTGAAGCAGATACCGGTAAAATAAGCAGGGGGCTTAGGGCAGAGGGCAGGGGGCTTGTGGAACAAAACCAATAGCCCATTGCTCCGTGCTCCCCGCCATTTGTTATTCCACTTTTATTTCGATAAGCAGATCATCCTTCATCACATTTGAATTCGGCTTTGCATGAATGCTGATGACGTGTCCGTTGACCGGCGACTGGATTTCATTCTGCATCTTCATTGCCTCGAGTATCATAAGCGGCTCTCCGCGAAGGACGATTGATCCTTCACGCACAAGCACATCGATTATTTTTCCGGGCATCGGGGCTTTCAGTGATTCTTTTTCAGTCTTGCCCTTAACGGTGCTGAGAACCTTCATCCTTTTCATTGAAAATGGAGTCTCAACCGTAAATGTGTAGCTTATATCATTGAAAAGGATCTCATATTTATTCTGCCTTGCCCTCACGATCTCAACGGGAAATTTCCGGTTCTTCCACAGGATGTAGGTTCCGTATTTCTCATCCGACTTGAGCTGAACAATGTAATCTCTTTTTCCGATCCGGATGCTGTTCTTCAAAGGGAGTGGAAAACACATTTTCCTGTTTTCTGAAGAGAGGATAAAGAGTTTATTTATCCGGAGTTTATCATTCATTGTAATCCTCCTGATTAAAATTGATTTATTCTTTTATTGAGAAGCCATGGACTCATATCACTTTTGTTCAAGGGATCTTCGCTTGTGCCGTTATCCCGGAGGTTTTCCTCCGCGAACATCTTCGTGGCGAGCCAGGCGGCAAGCATTTCCTCATATTCGCTGTTGAAATAATACTTATCCAGTTCGTCAATGAATGCGGTGGTAAAGGTTCCATCCTGGAATTTCTGATTACGGACCAGCAATCTGAAAAAGGGGAGGGTCGTCTTTGTTCCCTTTATCCAGACCTTGTCGAGGGCCATCTTGCAGTTCTTGATTGCTTCCTTCCTGTCCCTTCCGCTTACAATCAGCTTTGCAATCATGGAATCGTAAGTTGAAACAATCGATGATCCGGCCTGGATGCCTGTGTCAATCCGTACGTAGCTGTCGGACGGCATACTCAGTTTCTCAATTTTTCCTGGATCCGGAGCAAATCCGGCCTGGACATCCTCGGCATTTATCCTGCACTCAATGGCCCATCCTTTTAACCTGACATTCTCCTGCCTGATCTTAAGTTCCTCACCATTGGCAATCCTGATCTGCTGCTCGACAAGGTCAATGCCGGTAACAATTTCAGTAACCGGATGTTCCACCTGAATTCTGGTGTTCATTTCCATGAAATAGAATTTCTTTTCGGAGTCGAGCAGAAACTCAACGGTCCCGGCGGAATAATAATTCACTGCCTTTGCTATCTGGACAGCCATCTTTCCCATCCTCTTTCTCAGTTTGTCATCAAGTGCCGCGGAGGGTGACTCCTCAAGCAGTTTCTGATGCTTCCTCTGGATGGAGCACTCTCTCTCTCCAAGATGTATTATATTTCCTTTGGTATCTCCGAGTATCTGAAATTCAATATGTTTTGGATTTTCGATATACTTCTCAACAAAAACTGATGGATCATTGAATGCCTTTTCTGCCTCCTTGCTGGCAATAATGAACATCTTTTCCATCTCATCAGATTTTCTGACAATCCGCATTCCCCTTCCACCGCCTCCTGATGCTGCTTTGATAATTACCGGATAACCTATTTTTTCAGCAATTTTAACAGCTTCCTCCTCATTTGAAATATTACCTGTGCTTCCCATTGCCATCGGGATCCCGATTTTTAATGCCAGTTTCCGGGCAATGGTCTTATTACCCATTTTGTAAATGGCGTCAGGTGAAGGACCTATAAAAATGATCTTATTATCAAGGCATTTTTGGGCAAAGTAGGCATTCTCGGCAAGGAATCCGTAACCGGGATGCACTGCGTTGGCTTTTGTTTTTAGGGCAATGGATATAAGTTTTTCAATATCAAGGAATATTGGTATCTCAGATACATCTTCGGTATTATCATATACTTCATCTGAGAAGGAGAGATACATCGCATTTGGCTCAGCGGTTGTCTTTATGGCAACTGTGCTGATTTTCATCCGGCGCGCAGTTTTCATTATCCGGATCGCAATCTCGCCTCTGTTTGCTATAAGTATTTTTGTGATCTTCATGATAACATTTTAGTCATGCAGTTATGTAGTTTTGCAGTTATGCAGTTATGCGGTTTTGCAGTTATCCAGTTGTTTATTGCCTTCAAGCTTTTACGCCGTTATGCCTTCACGCCTTCACGCCATTATGCCATCACGCCTTTCATAACGGCATATTTCCATGCTTCCTGGCCGGTACCTTCACCCATTTGTTGCTCAGGGCGCTGAATGCCGAGATTATCTTCTTCCTTGTAACTGCCGGATCAATTACCTCATCGATGTATCCAAGCTCATCGGCAATAAATGGATTTGCCACTTTATCGCGGTACTTTTTAACAAGGGCTTTTTTCATTTCTGCCGGATTCTTTGACTCAGCCAGCTCTTTGCGGTAGAGTATGGCCACAGCCCCATCAGGTCCCATAACTGCTATTTCTGCGGTGGGCCATGCAAAGCTGAAATCACCGCCAAGACTCTTGCTGTTCATCACAATGAATGCACCTCCATATGCTTTTCTGATAATTACGGTGATCCTCGGAACGGTGGCTTCACTGTAGGCAAACAGCAATTTTGCCCCATGCCTTATAATTCCGGCATGTTCCTGGTCTGTTCCCGGAAGGAATCCCGGGACATCTTCCAGGGTGAGGATTGGTATGTTGAATGCATCACAGAACCGGATAAATCTCGCACCCTTGGTTGATGAATCAATATCCAGAACACCAGCGAGGACCTTTGGCTGGTTTGCGACTATTCCAATGGTTTTGCCCTTCAGCCGTGCGAAACCCGTAACAAGATTTGGGGCATAGAGTTCAGCAGTTTCAAAGAAACTGTTTCTGTCAACTATAAGCTGGATAATATCCTTTACATCGTAGGCCTTATTCGGATCATCGGGTACGATGTCGCGAAGCTTCTCATTGATATCCGGAGTTGATCCGTCGTCAGGGACTACAGGCGGATTCTCAACATTGTTTGAGGGCAGGTAAGCCAGGAACTTCTTTAGAGCCATGATTGTGTTTTCCTCATCGTCATATATCATATGAGCAACACCGCTCTTACGCCCGTGAACCTCTGCGCCTCCAAGCTCTTCTGCAGTAACGTCTTCATTAAGAACCTCCTTGACGACATTCGGACCTGTTACGAACATGTAACTGGTATGGTTGACCATGAAAACGAAATCGGTAAGGGCAGGGGAGTATACTGCTCCCCCGGCAGCTGGTCCCATTATAATGCAAAGCTGGGGGATTATTCCTGAGGAATGAATAATATTGTTGAAGATGGCAGCATAACCGCTTAGGCTGGCAACGCCCTCCTGTATCCTTGCACCTCCCGAATCCATCATACCGATGATGGGAGTGCCCATCTTCAGTGCCATTTCCTGGATTTTTGCGATCTTCTTGGCATGCACGAATCCAAGTGAACCTCCCATTACGGTGAAATCCTGGGCGAATGCAAAAACCAGTCTGCCGTTCACTTTTCCGTGACCGACAATTACACCATCGCCATAAGTGCGGTCAACTTTTCCGAATTCAACAGGCTGGTCAGCCGGAGTGACAAAAGCATCCAGTTCTTCAAATGTGCCTGGGTCAAATAACAGCGTTATCCTCTCCTGAGCTGTCAGCTTGCCTTTTGAATGCTGTTTTTCCGCTTGTTTCGGACTGTACTGTTTTTTTAATGCTTCCTGCCGTTCAATGAAGGCCTTGTAGCTTTTACCGGATAGATCCATAATTCCCGACGGTTTTTCAGGGCGTAAAAATAGTCAATCCCGCTTTAATCGCAAATTTTAATTCGAACGTGATTTGTTAACCTATTGTAAGTATTTTATAAACAATATGTTATATAATATCTAATTTCGACCGCCTAACTCCCTGGGTTTAAAAAGACCTTCAGGTTTTGAACCAAGCATTCCGGCTTCCAGCATTGAGGTGCTTGCAATGCTGAGTTTTCTGATCATTTTTTCAGATACAACGGGGAAATGATGCAGTGATTCGATTTTATCGCCTATATATTCAAGGTCCTGGTCGGTTGTGGTCCAGTTTCTGTCGTTAAAGGTAGTCAGATCAAAGGGAAGCGAGTAGGATCGCAATGATTTTTCGCCGTTTATGTTAAAGAAGAAATCAAAATATGACATTATAAGCTCACGGAGTGAACGGTAGACAGGTTCACGGAAACGCAGGGAAGTGAAATTGGATTTTGCCACTGCTCCCCAGTATCCCTCTTCCCTGAATATTGCAATCACATGGTCATCGTCGTTAAAGGCTTTCATATCGACAATCTGAGGCTTGTATCCGATGAACTGCAAAGCTGCGGCAGCAAAAAGGGCACCCTCGAAACAATGAGCTGACCTCTTTCTGATTACCCATCGCGGCGACCTGCATTCATAGTCCGGGTTATAATCGATCGAATCGAGAAATGCCTGTATCCTGTCCGGATTGTTCAGCGTCATCAGGAACCTTATCTCATCATCATTCCAGCCCATCTTAAAGTTTTAGATTAAATAAGCCCGTCAATTATTTTCTTCATCGCCACGTGCTGCTCCTCCATGGTTTCCAGCAGCCTTATCTGTGCACGCGTACGCTGAAGGTTATGATGGCTATGGTGTATCCTGTAATAAATGTCGCCGTCAATATAGTCAGTCAGGAACCTCATGGCCTGTTCATATGTCATAAGCATTGGGGCAAAAGACAGGTAATGCTTTTCGACAGAATTAAGGGTATCTTTTGTTTCGGAGAGGTAGCCTTTCGCATAACCATTAAAAAGGTCAATATTCATCCCTATTTTTGACAGGTCTTCCTCATCCTCTGCTGCCTCATTTGCACCGGTTCTTATTGCATCTCCGAAATCGGAATGGAAATAGCCCGGCATCACGGTGTCGAGGTCTATAATACAGAGCGATCTGTCGTTTCCATCGAAAAGGATATTATTGATTTTTGTGTCATTGTGTGTAATCCTGACAGGAATTTTACCTTCACCGGCAAGCTTCTGTATTATCATCATATCATCTGCCCTGCTCAGGATGGAATCCGTTTCTCTTTCTGTTTCCCTGACTCTGCAGGCAGCATCCTTTTCAATTGTATTCCGGAAACTGTTCAATCTTTTCTCTATGTCATGAAATGACGGGATGGTTTCATGAAGGGGTTTACCAGGCAAATCTGACAGGAGGGCCTGAAACCGTCCTATTGCCTTACCCCCCTCGTATGCCTTGCCGGCCGAATCAACAATTTCGTATGTTCTGTGATTTGAAATGAACACAAACATCCGCCAGAAGCTTCCGTCATTGTCTTCAAACCAGCTCCTGCCATCCATTGCACGGATCAGGGTAAGCGATTCACGTTTGGGATCAGCACCCGGAATTGCACGAAGCTTATTTTGAATATGTTCCGTGACCCTTTCAATATTCTCCTGAAGTTCGGGAATATTCCTGAAAACATTATTGTTGAGCCTTTGGAGGATATAATCATCCTTATCCTTCTCAGCCGTTTTTACCCTGAATGTGTCGTGAATATGTCCGTTTCCGCATGTCGCCGCCTCTGCAAATGATCCATCGGAAGAAAAGGAGCCAAAAATTCTGATAAGGTCGGATCGCATGGATTATTTGCCTGCTTTATGACCAATAAATGCGTAATACATTATTACCAGATATCCGGGTACGCATATCCAGTAGGCTGACTGTGTTGAGAAAGCCATTGCCAGTTTTCCGTAAACCAGGGGAAGGATTGCCCCGCCGGCAATTGCCATTATGAGCATTGCGGATGCTGTCTTTGTAAATTTTCCGAGACCATCTAGAGCAAGAGGCCACATTGCAGGCCAGACAAGTGAATTGGCAAATCCAAGCAACGCGACAAACAATACGGTTACGGGCAGAATAAGCTGAAGCGGCTGGAATGTTACAAGGTCAATAAAGGGCATTGTGAAAACCTTGTCGGCAGGGGTAAATATTGCTCCAAGGGAAAATATCACTCCGAATATTGTGCACAGCTTTAATGCATTTCCCTGTTTTAAGTATTTTGGAATCAAGGCAATGCCAAGAACATAGCCGATTATCATTGCAAGCATCGTAAGGCTGGTGTAGTATTTTGCAGAATCCATCGAAATCCCGAGAGATTGTCCGTACCTGATTATTGTGTCGCCTGCGATCACCTCCACACCGACATAGAAAAATAATGCGATAACACCGAGGATCAGGTGAGGGAACTGCCAGATGCTTGTCTTCTTAAGATTTGCCACACCAACGGCTTCGTCTTCAGCTTCGGTATCAACATCAGGAAGATGCACAAATTTAAGGAGGAGACCAAGAAGCACAAGGACAATAGTCATTACTATATAAGGCATGATTACGGTGCGTGCCATTTCGTCGAGGAGAATTGCACGTGATGCAGCGTCTGTTGCCTGAACCAGTTTTTCTTCCAGGATATGGGAATCTTTGAGGATAATGCTGGCAAGTATTATCGGGGCAATGACCCCGGCAAATTTGTTTGCTATCCCCATTATGCTGATTCGCTTGGCAGCACTTTCACGCGGGCCGATAATTGTTACATAGGGATTCACGGCGGTCTGAAGCAGGGCAAGGCCTGTTCCCTGCACGAATAAGCCTGTAAGAAAAAGCCAATAGGCTCTTGAAATCGCTGCAGGAATAAAGATAATCGCACCAATGGCCATTACCCACAGACCGAGTGACATACCGATTTTAAAACCGGTCTTTTTAAGAATCATGGATGATGGAAGCGCCATCACGAAGTAGGAGATATAAAAGGCAGCAGTTACAAAATAAGCCTGAAAGTCATTCAGTTCGCAGGCTGTCCTTAGAAAGGGTATCAGGACTCCGTTAAGCCAGGTCACAAAACCGAAAATAAAGAAGAAGAGACCAATAATGGTTATTGCAAACACATAGTCTTTTCTGCTGATGTCGCTCGTAGAAGCATTGGTAGCCATAATTAAAGGTTTAGGTTAGAATAATATAGTCAATAGGGTCAAAACTAATCTTTTTTAATTTTGCTGCAAAGAAAAATCATTTCCCGTCAGAGTGGTTCCCCGATTTTTCTCTTGATTTCATTCCCAGATAACCTCCGTGATGACGTTTTGAATAATCTTCAGGTGTGAATCCGATCTTTTCCATCATAAGTACGACAAGTGCGTCGCCTATAGCGGTAAAGACTGTAGTTGATGTTGTGGGAGTAAGGCCCAGGGGACAAACCTCGGAGGGGGATCCTGTTGAAATGAAATAATCAGCCTTGAGTGCAAGGGGGCTTTTCTCATTTCCTGTTATCACAATTACCGGGATCGATGGGAAAAGGTTCTCCTTCAGATCAATGAGCTCCAGGATTTCCCTTGTCTTCCCTGAGTTTGATATTGCAAGCAGGACATCGTTTTTTTGCATTATTCCAAGATCCCCGTGCTGTGCCTCGCTTGGGTGAAGGAATACCGCAGGGGTTCCCGTTGAACTGAAAGTGGTGGCTATGTTATGTGCAATCTGGCCGGCTTTTCCCATACCGCTGGTGATCAGTTTACCATCTCTTTTCTGCACATGTTGATAAATAATTTCAGTTACCCTTTCATAGCTGTCGGTTACTGGTATGCTCCTTATGGCAGATGCCTCACTTTCAAATATCTTAGCGACTTTGCCCTTCATGTTTCAAAGTAAAATTCAGTGCCTAAATGTACGAAAAAAATGGCCTCTGTTAATTCCGGAGCACCATTTATAGGATTTCACGGCAGAGTTAATCAAAGATATTTTAAATTTGTATAACAGCACATGTTTGAAAACCTGACCTCTCCAATGGAAAATCCTTCTGCTGCTTTACTGGAAAGATCCCATTTTTCCAGTTCAAAGCCATTTGTCGTGGCCACGGCATTTTTTTCGCTTTTTGCCATCGTAGGTTTTGCACTGTATGGATTACCGTTTTTCTACGATTTCTTTGTAAATGAGTTTGGATGGTCACGCACAATAGTAACCTCAGGAAATGCAATAGGGAAGCTTATTGTTGCCCCTTTGTTCGGATTCTTTGCGGGCTGGCTGATAGATCGATATGGCCCCAGGAAAATGATGCTGGCGGGATCGCTCCTGGCAGGATCAGCCATAATCGGCCTGAGCATGATGAACAACCTTGGGCTTTTTTATTTTTTCTACATTCTGAACGCCATGGGTTATGTTTTTGGCGGACCGCTTCCCTGCCAGGTGCTGATATCAAGGTCGTTCACTAAGAACAGGGGCAAGGCAATGGGCATCGCATATCTGGGTATAGGAACGGGAGGTGCACTTGTACCTCTCGTCTCGGCTGCACTTGAAAATAAGCTTGGATGGCATTTAGCCCTGACCTCAATCGGTATAATTGTTATATTGTTCTCTTTCCCGATGGCATTTTTCATAAAGGATAATCCTTCCCGGAAAGAGGCCGTTATGAAAAATGAGCCAGGCGTTCCGGTAAAAGAGATTCTGAGAAACCGGAATTTTTATATTCTGGGAATAGGCAGCATGTGTTCCATCGGCGCCGTCGGAGGAGTCAACCAGCATCTGAAACTCTACCTGAGGGACATAGATTTTTCACAGTCGGCTGCTGCACAAATAATGTCTCTGGTGCTTCTTTCGAGTCTGGCAGGAAGAGTCCTTATGGGGATGCTTGCCGATTATTTCCCCAGGAAGTATGTTATGATCCTGATCTACCTGATCGTTGGCTCTTCAATCCCTTTGTTGCTTGTTCCCGATTTTCCAGGCCGGATGTACCTTTTTGCTGTATTATTCGGAATAGGACTTGGCGGCGACTACATGATAATTCCGCTGATGGCCGGCGATCTTTTCGGAATAAAGACTCTAGGCCGTGTCATGGGGATAATACTCGTAGCGGATGGAATCGCGGAATCCCTCTCTCCGATGATGGTGGGTGCCCTGTACAATGACGCTTTAAAGAGCTACTCACTTGGTTTTACGGTACTGATATGCATAGCTTTGACCGGAGCACTGATTGTATCATTTCTTCCAAAACACAATAAATCATAAACAATGAAACCCACATGATTAAAATAAAACATAAACACATAACGAATATATTTAATAATCATGTGCGGTTCCATCATTCCTTTAAAATCTAAATTATATTATGATGAAAAGAATTCCACAAATGCTGTTACTTATTTCATTCATGCTATTAACCGGGGGTCTCTTTGCACAGATCCCGGAGCAGATGATCAAGGTAATCGTGTCGCCCGATCATTATGACTGGCAATACAAACCCGGTGAAAAGGCAAATTTTACGGTTCAGGTTTTTTACCATCTGAATCCGCTAAAGGATGTTAAGGCTTATTATGAGATAGGCCCCGAAAAGATGGATCCGGTAAAAAAGGATTCGATTGTGCTTAACGGGAAGCCCTTTGTCCTTGATGGAGGAACTTTATCAGCACCAGGCTTCCTCAGGTGTGTGGTAACCGTTGATCTTAACGGCAGGAGATACCGCGGACTTGCAACAGCCGGATTCAATCCGGAGGCAATAAAGCCTACCGTTAAGCAACCATCAGATTTTTCGTCGTTCTGGGAATCGGCGAAAGCAGAACTTGCAAAAGTTCCTTTAAATCCCCGGATGACCCTGATGCCTGAAAGATGCACCGAGAATACAAACGTATACCTTGTAAACCTGCAAAATATAGGAAATTCAAGATTATACGGGATAGTGTCAATTCCCAGAAAGGAAGGAAAGTACCCGGCGGTTCTGGAAGTACCGGGGGCAGGAGTCAGGGCATATTCACCCGATGTCGCTCTTTCGGAACGGGGAGTAATTACATTCGTTATAGGCATCCATGGTATTCCGGTAACCCTCGATCCTGGTGTATATATGGATCTTGGGAGCGGATCGCTGAGAGAATACTGGACTTTCAATATGGATAACCGCGACAGGTATTATTATAGGAGAGTGTACCTGGGGTGTGTCAGGGCAAATGATTTCATAACCTCCCTTCCTCAGTTCGACGGGACGAACCTGGCGGTAATGGGAGGAAGTCAGGGCGGGGCATTGTCAATAATCACGGCTTCACTCGATACAAGGGTAAAGTATCTGGCGGCATCTTATCCCGCCCTTTGCGATGTAACAGGTTACCTGACAGGCAGGGCAGGTGGATGGCCACACTTCTTTGACAGGAACAATGTCAGGTTTCATAATATTAAGGAAAAACTTGAAACCATTCCTTATTATGATGTTGTAAATTTTGCAATGGAGCTTAAGGTGCCGGGTATCTATACCTGGGGATTTAATGATGAAACCTGTCCGCCAACATCCATGTATGCAGCCTATAATATGATCCGTTCTCCAAAGACTCTGAACCTGGCACTTGAAACTGGTCACTGGACCTATCCTGAACAGAATATCATGATGCAAGACTGGCTGATGGAATTTCTGACAAAAAAATAAGATCACAGGATTTCAGAACAAAGTAGTTTAACTTGATGGAAAGATAAAAAACATAAAAATGTGTTTTTTTGATGAACGGGCTATTATAAAGCTTAAAATAAATCATATCGTTGACATACGGACGGAATTATCAGACCACTCAGGCTAAAATGCCTCAATCTGAGGCACTTTGGAGGGATGTCAGTTTTTTTGTTTAAACTTTATACGTTAAATTTGGTTAGATTAAAACAATAAAAAACCGCTGTTAAATATTCGCAGCTGAACAAATTTGAAAAAATAAACCGGGTAGATGTCAAACAGTATTCCTGAAATAAGGGAATTTTTAAGAAAAATAATTTCTGAAATATTCAGAAAGCATTCGATGCCGAGATGGATGCTTTTCCTCCACGACACTGCAGCTGTATTTCTGACTTTTCTATTTGCCTATCTTCTCCGATTCAACCTGGCTCCCGGTGATTTTGAAATGAACCAAGCAATTATCCATGGTTTGATTGCATTATTCGTTTATACGGTCTTCATGCTGATTTTTCGGTCTTACGCAGGCCTGATAAGGCATTCAACACTTACAGACGTTTCGCTTGTTTTCGTTTCTGCAACCGTTTCTGCATTTGTTCTTGTTCTTCTTTCACTTGGACTACGAAAATTGAATTTAGGTACCCACCTGGTAATTCCTGTTTCTATTTTGTTGATCCATTATGTAATAATCTCTGTATATCTTTTCTTTACCCGGATTTTTGCAAAAATGCTCTTTATGTTTGGCTTGAAATCGATGAGAATTGAAACAAGAAGAGTCCTTATATACGGTGCAGGGGAGATGGGTTTTATCGTCAAGAGGGTTCTTCTAAGCGACCCAAGGGGAGGATTCAGTGTGTCAGGATTCATTGATGACAACAGACAGCTTCAGGGTAAGAAAATCAATGGAATTCAGGTTTATGGTCCTGAAATCCTGTCTTTCGGTTATATGACAAAGCATAAAATTCAGACACTTATTCTGGCAATAGGTGACATCCCCTCTTTGAAAAAAAGTGAAATAATTAAGAAATCGATTGATCTGAATATTGAGGTGCTTGAGACGCCTGCAATTGAGAAATGGCTAAACGGACAGCTTGAAGTAAGGCAGCTTAAGAAGGTGCAGCTTGAGGATCTCCTGGGAAGGGAACCGATTCATCTTAATATGGAGAATATAAGGAAGGGATTGGCCCGAAAAATTATCCTGGTGACGGGTGCAGCCGGGTCCATAGGTTCCGAAATAGTGCGCCAGCTGTCGCGGTTTTCAACCCAGAGAGTTATTCTCGTTGATCAGGCTGAAACACCCATATTTCACCTTGAAAATGAGCTCAGGAAAAGCTACGGCCACATGAAATTCATATCCCAGCTTGCAGATGTGACTAATATTGAAAAAATGGAGCTCATATTCCAGAAATTTCATCCGGACATTGTGTTCCATGCTGCAGCTTACAAGCATGTTCCCCTCATGGAAGCCAATCCACATGAAGCTCTCAGGGTGAATGTGGGAGGAACAAGGGTCATGATCGAGCTTTCTGTGAAATACGGTGTGAAGAAGTTCGTAATGATATCCAGCGACAAGTCGGTAAATCCCACTAACATTATGGGCGCTTCAAAGAGAGTATGTGAGATGCTTGTTCAGACCAAGGCATTAAAAGATGGAGTAAAAACACAGTTTGTAATCACACGTTTTGGAAATGTTCTGGGATCCAATGGTTCAGTAATTCCGCTGTTTAAAAAACAGATTGAGGATGGAGGACCGGTCACAGTTACCCATCCCGAAATTACGAGGTACTTTATGACCATTCCGGAAGCATGCCAGCTTGTACTGGAGGCAGGATTCATGGGAAATGGGGGCGAAATATTTGTATTTGACATGGGCAAGCCGGTTAAAATTGCCGACCTTGCGGTAAATATGATCCGACTATCAGGACTGGAACCTGGCAAGGATATTAAAATAGAATATACGGGTTTGCGTCCGGGTGAGAAGCTGTATGAGGAATTGCTTTCTCCCGGAGAAGAGATTATTCCCACGTACCATGAAAAAATAAAGGTAGCCAAGGTTGACAGAAATGATTACAAGACAGAGATCCTTAAAGTAATTGCCTCATTGAGAAATATATACGGGCTATCAGAACCGGAGGTTGTGGAGTTTTTCGAGATGCTGGTCCCTGAGTATAAAATTGCAAAAAAGAATGGTAACGGGAATTCTCAGGTTAATGGAAAACCTGTTGTAAATGAAAATAAGAATTGATTTCTGATATAATCGAATTATTCAAATAAAAAAAAGCGTCCGGAAAGACGCCTT
>CAVOKP010000002.1:0-51699 GCA_963696535.1 uncultured Bacteroidales bacterium | reverse complement strand
TTTTTCGGGAAAGCCATATCAGAGATAACGCACAGCAGGTTATCACGGTAATTATTAAAAACGGCAATTGCACTTTCCCATGTCGAGGCAAGAAGGATTTTAGGCCGTGCCCTGAGTTTAAGAACCTTGTACAATTCATCCGTTGAAACATCCTGTATAAGGTTTTTGGTCTGATCCATAACCAGGCTGTAAAGCATTGGCAGATAGCTCGAGTAATAATCGGCTGAATCCTCAACAAGCAGTATAACTCCGGTGAGTCCCTTCTGGGTATCATTTTCAACGTTTACCCTGTCCTCAAGCTGCGAAACCATTGCAAAAAACACCTTCGACTCTCCGGTCCACACAAAATAATTGTCAAAAGGCACTTTTAGGGCTTTCTGCCTTTTGACAAAAGCTATGTCGGACGGATTGTTAAGTAGGAGGTATGTAGGAAGATAGGGATATTTGTCCTTTATCTTCCGGCACAGATCCATCGGGTTTTCCTTGTCGACGCCGATCATGACAATAACCATATCGTAATGCCTGGCCTTCAGTCTGTTAAATGCTTCTTCCTCGCTCGACACCCCGGTAACCCTTGGTATTGAGGTGAGGCTCATATGGTAATATTCCCCGAGTATATGATCAGCAAACCGCCCTTCTCCTTCAATTGAATATGCATCATACAGGTTTGCAACCAGCAGGATCTCCTTAACCTTAAAGGGCTGAAGGTCGTGGAAGACATCTCTTTCAGCATTGTGCCTGTCGAGGAATTTTTGAAGAAGCTTTTTGCTTGAGATCTGCGTGTAATCATCCTCTTCCTTTTTGGGGATACTTGTTGTCCGGATGATATCCCTTGCCCTGAAACTGTTTATAAAACCGGTTATCAGGCTTGAGATGTTCAGTAGAAGATCCCTTTCTTCCTTAAGGAACGGACCTTCATATTCTTCCCTGAACTCCTTAAAATAAAAGATCTCTATGGTTCCTGTTTCATCATCTATTGTGTTGAATTCCTGGGCCATCCTCCACTTTGTTTCCCTGAATTCAAGAGATTCAAATACTTTCCCCATGAATGAGATCCTTGCAGCAGTATATTCTGGATACTGCCAGGCTGCTGGCAGCAGGAGGGCTATCTGCTGAAGAGTTTCATCAATTGGCTTGCCTTCCTTAAGAATATATGTAGTTTGATTAATGCAGCCAAGTTCCTTAAGCCTTTCCCGCTGCTCATGCATTAATCGTCGGAATTCAGGACTTATATCGGCATTGGCAGTCATAGGACTCAAAATTAATCGACTTTCCAGACTGATCCGCTGTTAAGCAGATCATCCATATTCCTGATTTTGGACGTATTCCTGACTTCAGTAATCTGATGCTCAAGATCCCTTTCATATGTTTGTCCCGGAACGGACCTGATTACACCCAGTGCAACAGGATATTCCGGATATTTCATGTTTGCCAGCATATACTGGATCCCCGGATTGGGTTCTGAGGCGTCGTGCACCAGGATATTCTTTTCGGTAATGCCATTTTCACCAAGTTTTACGACCCTCAGCTTTAGTCCGTCAAGGATAAGGCCCTTGTCGTTCCCTTTTCCGAATATCATGGGTTCACCATCCTTCAGAATAAGGGTTCTGTCATCCCTGACCTCTTTCCCGGCCACTTTATCATGTATTCCGTCGTTGAAGATAACGCAGTTCTGAAGAACTTCAACCACGGAGGTGCCTTTGTGCCTGGCAGCTTCAATATATATCTGGGTCGAAAGAGATACGTTGGTATCGAGTGTCCTTGCGAAGAATTTGCCCTTTGCACCAATTACGAGTTCCCCGACTGAAAATGGTTCTTCAACGGTTCCATAAGGTGAGGTTTTGGTTACCAGTCCCTTTTCGGATGTCGGAGAATACTGACCCTTGGTCAGACCGTAGATCTCATTGTTGAAGAGGAGTATGTTGATATCGATATTACGCCTTACCACGTGGATAAAATGGTTGCCTCCGATTGCAAGAGCATCGCCATCGCCGGTAATCTGCCAGACTGAGAGTTCAGGGTTGGCAATCTTCACGCCGCTGGCAATTGCAGAGGCCCTTCCGTGGATACCATGAAATCCGTAAGTATTCATATAATACGGGAATCTTGAAGAACAGCCAATTCCGGAAATAAAGGCAAATTTTTCCCTTGGTATTCCCAGCTCGGCGAGCGCTTTCTGAACAGAATTCAGCACTGCATGATCGCCGCATCCTGGGCACCATCTTACTTCCTGGTCACTTTTAAAATCCTTCGGACTGACCTGATTTGATACTGTTTCAGCCATAGCTTTACTTTTCCAATAGTTTTAAGCACTTTTCCTTAATTTCCCTGATAGTAAAGGGGAGACCCTGGACCTTGTTAATCTGTGCATAATGGAATTCCGGATATTTCATCCGGAGGTAGTTTGCAAACTGGCCAAGGTTCAGTTCACATACCACAATCTTTTTAAACCTGAGGAAGATCTCCCTCACGTTGCGCGGCAGGGGATTGATATAGTTGAATGTGACATTGCTGATTTTATAACCCTCCGCCTGCAATTCACGGACTGCCATTACACGATATCCGTAGGAACCTCCCCATCCTACAACAAGAAGGTCGCCGGAATCTTCCCCGCTTACTGTCAGGTCAGGAACTTTCTCAGCAACCCTGGCGACTTTCTCTTCTCTCAGACCTACCATTAGTTCATGATTCTCAGGAACATACGAAACTGTACCTTTTACAGTCTTTTCGAGTCCACCGATGCGATGCTCGAGATCTGGGGTGCCTGGAATGGCCCAGGATCTTGAGAGTCTTTGAGTGTCCCTCTTATACGGATAATAGGGAAGTTCACTGTCGCTGGCAAAAGGGGGCTTTATTTCCGGGAGATCAGCCATTGAAGGGATTCTCCATGGCTCAGTTCCATTTGCAAGATATCCGTCGGTAAGAAGGATTACCGGTGTCATATGCTCCAGAGCGATCCTTGCTGATTCAAATGCATACCGGAAACAGTCGGAAGGAGTGCTGGCAGCAAGGACAACGACAGGACATTCCCCGTTCCGGCCATAAATGGCCTGCATGAGATCAGACTGTTCTGTCTTGGTGGGAAGGCCGGTTGAAGGACCACCCCGCTGAACATCAATGATTACTATTGGCAATTCCGTCATTACGGCAAGGCCGATTGCTTCCGATTTCAATGCCAGCCCCGGACCTGAGGTGGATGTCACGGCAAGCATTCCGGCAAAACTTGCGCCAAGAGCTGTGCAAATGCCGGCTATTTCGTCTTCAGCCTGAAAGCTTTTGACTCCAAGGTCCTTCCTTGCGGCAAGCTCTTCAAGTATCCCGGTGGCAGGAGTAATCGGATAGGAACCTATATAAAGCTGTAGCCTGGCTTTTTCAGCAGCTGCCAGCAATCCCCATGCCGTGGCGGTATTACCTGATATGCTCCTGTAGTTGCCTTTGGCTATCGGCGCCGGCATTATCCTTATCGGAGCAAGGGCTTCAATTGTTTCAGCATAATAATAGCCGGCCCGGAGAGCTACTTTATTTGCCTCTGCGACCTCGGGCCTGCTGGCAAATTTCTTTTCAAAATACTGTTCAGAGTACTTCAGCTTGCGGTCAAAAAGCCAGTAAACCATCCCAAGGGCAAACATGTTTTTCGTTTTGAGGACCGTTTTCGGATCAAGGCCAAAGTCCTTAAGTGCTTCCCTTACCATGGATGTTATCGGAGCCGCAATTAAGTTAAACTGATCAAGGTTATCCTCAACGACAGGATCCTTAGTATACCCTGCCTTTTCTATGTTCTTTTCGGTAAAGTTATCCTTGTCATAAATAACGGTTCCACCTTTTTTTGTCCATTTGATGTTGGCCTTTATGGCTGCCGGGTTCATCGCAACAAGTACATCAGCATAATCGCCGGGCGTAAAGATTTCGGTATGGCCCATATGTATCTGATATCCCGAAACACCTCCGACCGTACCCTGAGGTGCGCGGATCTCAGCGGGGTAATCAGGAAATGTGGTAAGATCGTTCCCGTATAATGCGGCAGTATCAGAAAAAAGGGATCCGGTCAGCTGCATCCCGTCGCCTGAATCACCAGAAAACCTTATAACAACATCTTCCCTTTCGATAACCTTACATTTTTTACCCATGATGACACGCAAATTACTAAAATTGAATTTTACTATTCACTGTATTTCTTGCCTTTCCTTAACAAAAGTAAACTATTTAATGATCGAAAAATCATTTAATTATTGCTAATTAAGAATGATATTGATCATATCATGGATGTCTCCGCATATGCCACGAGGGAGGATCGGTGGTTAATCGCCTAATTCCAGATATCAGCCTTCTTCAGGTTTATCTCACCTTCAAAAAACATTCTGGCTATCTTCTCAAAATACGAAGTGTAATCTGAAATGAAAAACTGGTCGCTGAAATTCCCTGAATCATTAAGCAGGTTGTTCTTTTCAAGCGTTTCACGAAGGATAAGTGAGACTATTCTTGCCGAGTCTATAACCTCAACATTGAAATTGAAGAATTTACTGATCTGGTTCTTTATGATCGGATAATGAGTGCATCCGAGGATGAGGGCATCGATCCCCGAAAGAGTGTCGTTTGACAGATAGGAGCGGATTATTGCATTGCTGATGTCATCAAAGATAAAGCCCTCCTCAATCATTGGTACAAGCAGCGGTGTCGCCATGGATACGACATTTGTCCCGGGTGCTTTTTCCCTTATCTTCATATCATATGTTCCCGAGCTGATGGTCCTTTTTGTCCCGATAACGCCTATCTTCCTGAAATTCCTGGTACTCATGTAATCGACAACCGGATCAATTACATCCATCAGAATTGTCCTCTCACGGAATTCATTCCTCAGGGTGTCGAATGCTGATGCTGAAGCGGAGTTGCAGGCAACCAGAACAACCTTTGAATTATGATCAAGAAGGAATTCTGTTATTTTACCCGAGTAATACCTTATCGATTCGGCCGACTTATCACCATAGGGGAGATGTGCAGTATCCCCAAAGTAAACAAGGCTTTCACCGGGAAGGATCTGCTTTATTGCATGCGCGACCGTCAGTCCCCCCACCCCTGAATCAAAAATTCCAATTGGCTGTTCTTTCATTGTTGCGCTTATCAAAAAAATGACCATCTGCCTGTTGGCGGATGGTCATCGGTTTATGGTCTGAAATCTATTTTAATCCAAGCTTGGCTTTGGTCAGAGTCATAATATTGACGCTTTTTGTCTCATCAAAATATACAATCACCTGGCCTGAAAGGTCAAAAATGTAAATAAAACCGTTATCTTTTCCAACCTCTTTAATTGCCTTGTCGGCTTTTTCGGTAATCGGAGTGAACAAAGCTACCTGTTTTTCCTGGATTGTAGTATTTGCATTTGTCTGGAAGTCTGTCAATCTTTTCTGAGCATCAGCCAATTCCTGTTCCTTGGTCTGACGGACCAGATCTGTAAGATTCTTGCTCTCCTTGAGATAGGTTTCATATTTATTATTCAATTCTACCTGCAAAAGTTCCGCCGTATTTGAGAGTTCCGTATTGAGCTTTTCGAGTGTAACCCTGGCTGAATCAAATTCAGGCATGGCTTGTATAAGTTCAGTGCGGTTAATGTGTCCGAATTTCAAATTCTGCGCTAAAGCATTCTGTCCCAGAAATGTAACCACAACAACGAGCGCAAAAACTCCAATAAATCTTTTCATTATTTTTAGTGTTTTTTAATTATGCAAAAGTAGTTAATTAATTTTTATAACCTAATTTTTCGAGTACCTGATCACTGATATCATACTTAGGATTAGCGAATAAGATGTTCCCTCCCGAGGCTGTATCGAAAATGGCAGCATAGCTTCCTTCGGCAGCAATTGTTTTTATTGCTTTCAGTACCTCGTCCTGGATTGGTTTTACAAGTTCCTCCCTCTTTTTGAAAAGTTCTCCTTCCACTCCAAAATACTTGTTCTGAAGGTCCTTGATCTCCTTTTCCCTGGCGATGATAGCCTCCTCCCTCTTAACCTTCATTTCCTGTGAAAGAAGCACAACATCGTTTTGATACGACTTGTACATCTGTTCAACAACCGCATACCCGTCGGTAACCTCCTTTTCCCATTGTTTGGAAAGATTATCAAGCTGCTCCTGGGCCTTGTTAAAAGCAGGAATATTCTTCCTGATATAATCAGAATCCACGAATGCATATTTCTGAGCAGCGGCAAAAACCGTTGTCATTAATGCAAAAACTATAATAACACCTATTCTTTTCATATTTGATTAAAAATTAACATTAAAATTGCTGACCTATAGTGAAACTAAATTGTCCTTTGTTAGCGTCAGGGAAAGCTATCGGATCGTCGACCGGATCGAATCCGTAACCCCAGTCAACGCCGAGAAGGCCAAACATTGGCAGGTTAGCCCTGACGCCTATACCTGCGGCCCGGTTCATCCTGAACGGATTATATTGTTTGATCTGGTACCATGCCTTGCCTGCTTCAAGGAATGCCAGCCCGTAAATGGTAGCCTGCTGGTTAAGCGAAACCGGGTACCTAAGTTCAAGTGTAAACTTCGAATAGACATTACCGGTAGGCGATCCCGAATCTGGATCTGTGGGAGTTACTGATCCATCCGTATATCCCCTGAGAGCAATTATTTCGCGTCCGTAAAGGCTGTATCCAGTCATACCGCTTCCTCCAAGGTAGAAATTTTCAAAGGGCGAAGGTCCGATATCCTTGTTATAATGGCCGAGGTATCCGAATGCAAACCTTGCATTGATTACCAGTTTATCATCCGAAGTAACCGGGTGAAAATAATCAGCTTTGAATATCCACTTGTGAAACTCTATCCATTTGTATTTTTCCCTGTCGGAAAGGCCGACCATATTCTTCCCGCTGATCAGCGAATATGGAGGGGTTGCCTGCAATGAAAGAGTAAATGTCGAACCGTTTGTCGGATAAATAAGGTTGGGTCCTGTCGAATATCTGATAAGCTTCGTCGAGAAGGTCAGCATATTGGATGTCCCGTCCGAAAAGAGGAAATGATAATATGTAAAATCATTAAGCCTGTATCTCTGGTAATTTATTTCGCCGGAAATCGAAAAGAAGTCATCGGGCCATTCAAGCCGCTTGCCGAGGCCTATTGAGGCTCCGTTAGTGAGCATTGACTGGAAATTGCCATCGCTTTTCTTCCTTCCGTTAGTCATTAGCGACCTGTATAATGAAACTGAGAAGGAATTGGGTTTATTTCCTCCCAGCCATGGTTCCATGAATGAAAGGTTATATGACTGGTAGAGGCGGCCGTTTGACTGAGCCCTGATACTCAGGGATTGACCGTCGCCTGACGGGTAAGGCCTCCACTCCTTCAGGTTGAAGAAGTTTCGCATTGCGAAGTTGTTGAATCGAACCCCGACTGATCCAACAAGCATGCCTGCTCCCCAGCCCCCGGATATCTCAAACTGATCGTTTGCCCTCTCTTCAAGCTTGTAAAGCAGATCTACCGTTCCGTTCGTGGGATCCGGGACCACATTCGGGGCTATTTTTTCGGGATCAAAATGACCGATTACGCCCAGCTGACGGATCGATCTGAGAATCTTATTCTTACTGAACAGATCACCGGGCAGTGTAAAAAGTTCACGTCTGGCAATATGTTCATTTGTCCTGGTATTTCCTGAAATAATAATATTATTGAGATAGGCCTGATCGCCCTCGTATATCCTTACCTCCAGATCAACAGAATCGTTTTCGACCTTCGATTCGATGGGTGTAAGCCGTGAAAAAAGATAACCGTTATCCTGGTAAAGATTGCTTACCGCATCCTGTGCTCCGGCTGCACCGTTCAACCTGTCCTCCAGGTGTGACTGGTTATAAACGGATCCCTTTTCGATATTCAGGATCCTTTCGAGATCTTCTTTCCTGTATACGCTGTTGCCCACCCATTTTATGTCCCTTAAGAAATACTGTTCGCCCTCATCAACTTTTATTACAAGACCCACACGATCCTCGGAGACCGGGTAAAGTGAATCGCCGAGGATCTTGAAATCCTTGTAGCCATTGTCGTTGTAAAAGGTGTACAGTTTATCCTTGTCCTCCTCATACTTTTCCGATATGAACTTTGATGCCTTGAAGAAGTTAATGTTCTTCTTCTTTGTATTCTTCATCTTATGCCGGAGCTGTTTGGTTGTGAAGCTTTCGTTTCCGGCAAACGTAATCTCCGCTATCTTGACCTTTTCCTTTTTATCTACATTGACGGTGAGTATGATATTGTTGGGCTGATCCGGATCATCCTTCTGCACAAATTCGACAGTGGTATTCAGGAATCCCTTTTCCACAAAATGGTCGGTTATTATCTTCTTTGTATTGTTGAGCTGGTATGAGGTAAGCTGCGACCCAACCGGCATGTTGATCTTTTCAGCCAGATCTGTCATCTCAGCGTTTTTCAACCCGTTGTATTTTACCGATGATACTCTTGGTCTCTCCTGGAGTGCTATGTCGAGATAAATAGTATCTGAAACTGTTTTTACTATGTTTATCCTGACATCCGAGAAAAGCCCCTGCTGCCATAGTTTCTTCACAGCATTTGTTATTGCCTCTCCTGGAACAGCCACCTCCTGGTTTACCCTTAATCCTGATATTCCCACAAGAGCATTTGTATCGAGGAATCTGACTCCGGAAACGGAAACCCCTCCGATAATATAGTCATATGAGTTCGAATAGTCGATAATATCTGCCTTTTCCTGAGAAAACAGGATTCCGTTGGAAAAGATCAGGATTACTGCAAGCGCAATTCCTTTAATTCTGTCAATCGCCATCATTTCATCATTTGTCCAAAAGTTGTTCACTAGTCTTCCCAAATCTTCTCTCTCGCTTCTGGAAGTCAATAATTGCCTTGTAAAGCTCCTCCTTACCAAAATCGGGCCAAAGTACTTCAGTAAAGTACAATTCAGTATATGCAAGCTGCCATAAAAGAAAATTACTAATCCTCATTTCCCCGCTTGTCCTAATCATTAATTCAGGATCAGGAACTCCCTGAGTTGTGAGGTATTTTTCAAAATTAAACTCATTTACAGAATCAGGGTCAGCCGAACCTCCGGCGATCTCAATCGCAAGATTCTTTGCCGCCTCTGTCATCTCCCATCTGGAGCTGTAGCTCATTGCAACAATCAGATTAAGCCCTGTGGCATCAGAGGTTACATTGATTGTCTCAAGGAGGCGCTCCCTCACATCATCTGCGAGCCGTCCGGTATCACCTATGGCAGAAAGCCTGATATTGTTCCTGACCAGCGTATCGGTTTCCTTGTTAAGCGACTGAACCATTATTCCCATAAGTGCGGAAACCTCATCATCAGGTCTTCCCCAGTTCTCAGTTGAAAAAGCGTAAACTGTAAGAAATTTGATTTTTAGTTCAGCGGATGCTTCAATGATTTCCCTCAGTGCCTTTACCCCCTGCTGGTGGCCGAATATCCTGTCCATACCTCTCTGCCTGGCCCACCGTCCGTTGCCATCCATAATTATCGCTATGTGTGACGGGAGTTTGTCAGTATTGATCTGTTCTAACAGGGACATGATTCAGCGTCTTCTTGATTCATCCACATCCTTAAAAGCCGGACAACCCACCAGTTTGTTGTAGATCTTCCAGGTAAACGATATACCTGCAAATGAATACCAGTCGTTGTTGTGTAGCCATGCTTCGTGATTTGGATCAACATTATCTTTTAAGCCGTCAAATTTATCATAAAAAGTCTTACGAAAACCATATTCCGCTTCAATTCCAAGGTTTTTATGGATATTAATCTTAAAACCGAGCGAAAAAGGTATGACCGGCTGGTAGGATACTGAGCCGGTATTTATGAAAGAGACGCCTGCACCGGCAGCAAGATATGGTGTATAATTCCATCTTTTACCCTGTGTTGAATAAGGAAGAAAATTAAATTCAAACTGGGCTGCCAATTCCGCTACCGTACCGGAAAAGGATAAGGCCCTTGTCTGCTGGAAATTATTTCTGAAATCAAGATCATTGGCCTTAAGACCACCCAGTAATATGTTTGCCCTGATTGATTGTCGAGGATTAAGGTTATACCTGTAAAACAAGCCGCCGGCAGGCTGGGGACGATAGAACAAACGGTTTGGATTTATGTCGCCAAGATATGATGTAACACCTCCATAGACGCCATAATCAGCGCTCCTCTGTCCGGCTGCTGATAATGATAAAACAAAGAGAAGAAGAAGCCCCGGTATTTTTTTCATCCAGACTTATCCAGCTTATTATCTGATAGCGGGCCAACCTTTGGCCGTTGTCTTCAGCTTATAGGTAACGGTAAAGTTCAGGAAATAGTACACGTCATTTACTTTGGATACCAACGGTGGATCGAAACCATCTATATAATCGGTATTTGTCCAGCGCCCGCTGAATTCAACACCGAAATTAATGTTGGGATTAAATATTAAAGTTGCTCCGATTCCTCCAGGTACAACAAGTGAGAAACCGCTAAAATCGGTTGTACCGGGTTGTGCAATACCCCTGGCTGTAAGGGCATCATTTGGATTTACAGAATAAGATGCCCCACCCACTCCTGTAAATGCGTAAAAATCAAGCGATGACAAAAGTGCCCACAGGCTTTTCCCTTTCATGAAAAGGTAACTGCTTTCGTATTTGTTTTTAATGAAAAAATATTCGGCAACAAGCGCCGGTTCAAACAAACTTGTCACTGCTTCGTAATCCCTGCCCTCATTTGATCCCCTTTCGTCGCTGGCATGAAGCATTGCATAAGTCATGCTCAGCCTGAGGTTCGCCACTCTTCCAAGGCGGTATCTCAGGCTGCCGTTAATATCAAACCTTGTCTGCCTGTAATTGAGATCCTTGAAACCCAGTATGTTTTTGGTATGCGTATATCCTCCTATGTCAGGGAAGGCGAATGAGGGACCAATTCCCAGCTGAGCCTCCCATCTTCTTAGTTTCCAGAGCTGGGCATCGGATGACTGAACTGCAAAAAAAAGGACAACAACGATAAACAGTGATCGTTTCATTTCAGTTTGAATTAAATTGCAGATACAAATATAATAATCTAAAATTAACCAACGCGTTTAAAGGTAACTAATTTAGTTTCTCCGGTCAGCTCCCCACATTAGCCTGTTCCTGAGAGTACTGTAAAAATCCATGCCCTCCGGCATAACAGTCTTGAGTTTCTCCGATGATCTTGAAATGCTTATCGCTTCTGTGAAGGGCAACCTCCGCGATCTGAAATCGCATGTTGCAATGTATTCATCAGCACGCCCTTCTACTGTCATTTTCAGGTTGCTTTCGCCGGAAATAATAATGGGACGGATGGTAAGATTGTGAGGGGAAATTGGAGATATTATTATACTTTCATCCTCAGGTGATAATATAGGACCTCCAACACTGAGGTTATATGCGGTCGATCCGGTCGCCGTGGAAATAATTAATCCGTCGGCCCAGTATGTGTTCAGATAAGTATCATCTACCCAGACATTTATTGTTATCATGCTTGGATCTGCCTTCTGAATAGTCACTTCATTAAGGGCAGTCGAAGCCCCGGATTCAAATAATTCTCCGGGATTTATAATCTCAATCAGCGATCTCTCGATAATCTTGAACCTACCCTCGCATAACAGATCGATTGAATGGCTGATTTCATCCTCTGAGATATTTGCAAGGAACCCCATCCTGCCGGTATTAACTCCTGCAATCGGAATTCCGGAACCCCTGACTTTAAGCATGGTTTCAAGAAAGGTCCCGTCACCGCCTACGCTCAGGACAAGATCGGGAAGCTCTTCAAGGTTGTCAATGTTATCGAAGCGTTCAATAAATTCCATGCCCGAACATATTATATCGCTGCCGGGGGTCTGGTAGATAAGCATTCTAACGCCTTTCCTGCAGAATGCCTCAATAAGCCTGCTGACACCCTCCGCCGTTTTTGGACTGCTTCCCTTGCTGTAAATCGCAACTTTCTTAAGCATGGCCTGTCAGATATTCATGTATTTCATCAGGATATCGAACCTTTCCGAATAAAATTTGTCCATCGAGTCGTCGGATGTAACCCATGTCTTGACATCATAGTTGTACCTTTCAAAGGTCCTGATTACAGAGACAAGGTCGTTTGTATTCACCTTAATAGTCACCTCAAGCCTTGTGGAATCAGGTGGCGATGTCACGTACATGCTCAGCACCTTTACATTATTGCTCTCGACAATCTGAGCGATCTGGGAAAGAGAATAATCCCGTTCGATAAGTTCAAGAACTATTATGCCACCCTGCTGATCCATTGAGGAAATGCCTGCAAGATATCTTACAAGGTCAGTGGTTGTAATCACTCCCTTGAAATGGGATTTATCATCAAGTACCGGAACTACAGTCAGTTTAAGCCGGGAAGCAAGACCGATAACCTCGAAAAGATGCTGTTCAGTTGTTACAAATGGTTTAAACAAGGTCAGGGCATGATTTCCAATAGGCTCTTCAGGCTGATTCATGTCATAAATGTCAGTATCAGAAATCAGGCCGAGGAAATCGAGATTATTCACGATCGGCAAATGAGAAATCCTGAAGATCTCCATCCAGTTCAGCGCTGTCTGCCCCGTATCGGATGTTTTCAGGGATGGAACCACATCCGAAATCAAGTCCTTTGCTACCATAAGCTACGGCTCTCCTTTTAAATTTCATCTAAATTAAGAAAAAAAAATCCAGTTGTTGTATTTTTGCATCAGTTACTATACGGATTATCATCATTTTTATTATGACAAAGCTAAGTGTTAACATCAATAAGATTGCAACCATCCGGAATGCGAGGGGCGGAAATATCCCCAATGTCAAAACAGCTGCTATCAACTGTGAACTATTCGGGGCAGACGGAATAACAGTTCATCCCAGGCCCGATGAACGGCATATCCGGTACAGGGATGTCATGGAGATACGGCCAATTATTACCACCGAGTTCAATATTGAAGGCTACCCCTCCAACAGTTTTATTGATCTTGTTTTGTCGGTAAAACCTGATCAGGTAACGCTGGTGCCTGATGCGCATGATGCCATAACATCAAATGCCGGGTGGGACATCCCGCGGTACAGGCTGTTTCTGATCGATGTAATATCGACCTTCAAAAAAGCCGGGATCAGAACATCGGTTTTTGTTGACACTCAGCCTTCAAACATCGAAGCCGCAGCCCTGACAGGTACCGACAGGGTCGAGTTATATACTGAACCCTATGCCAACATGTTCAGCAGCAACGCCCCCGGGGCAATTGAACCGTTTGTAAATGCTTCACGGATTGCACGTGATTCAGGACTTGGCGTAAATGCAGGCCACGATCTGAATCTCGACAATTTAAGATACTTTCATCAGAACATACCATGGACCGATGAAGTCTCAATCGGTCATGCCCTGATCTCAGATGCTCTCTACCTGGGGCTCGAAAACACAATACAGATGTACAAGAGGCAGCTGGCAGACTGATGGTTGCCATGAAACTGTTCTGCAGAAAATATGGTTCCGGGCCACCCCTGATAATACTTCATGGTCTTTACGGATCGTCCGACAACTGGGTTTCGGTAGCTAAAAGCTTAAGCGGCCGATTCACGGTTTATCTTCCCGATCAGCGAAACCATGGCCAGTCACAGCATAATCCTGTCCATGACTATGATTCAATGAAAAAAGATCTTTACGATCTTGCCGGTGAACTTAAACTTCATAAGTTCTTCCTCGCAGGCCATAGCATGGGGGGCAAGACAGCCGTGAATTTTGCATTGACCTGGCCTGAAAAACTGTACGGACTTCTCGTCGCCGACATTTCTCCATTTGTTTCTGAAAACAGGAATCCGGTTGCATATGCCTACCACAAAAATATCCTGAATTCAATACTTTCAATTGACATTAAAAGTGCCAGAACTCGGGAAGAGGTGGAAAAACTTCTGTCTCGGACCATAGATTCTGATATTACAAGGGGATTCATTATGAAAAACCTTAAAAGGGAATCGATCAATTCATTTTTCTGGAAGCTTAATGCTCCTGCACTGCTTGAAAACCTTGAAAGGATAATGGAAGGGATTGAGCCGGGAGATGACTATTCAGAAGGGTTATCAGGATTTCCTGTTTTCTTCCTCAAAGGTGAATATTCTGATTATCTTCCTGAAAGTGATTTCCCGAAAATCAGGAGGATTTTTCCTGCTGCTGATTTTATTATAATACCAGGTTCAGGTCACTGGATCCATGCCGATAATCCGGAAGCAGTAAAGGAATACCTTCTGAAATTCCTCGAAAACCGGTGATCAGTACTGCGTAACCGACTCTATCCTGCCTTCTTCGATTCCGGGCAGATTCATGAACCTTAAAAGCACCTGGGCAACAGCAAGAACATCCTTCTCGCAGTACCTTACAATCCTTTTAAGATCATGTTCATCATGATAGATCCCCGCAACCATGCTTCCGTCAATGTCATCCTTGGGTGAAGGTATTTTAAGCGTGGCAGTCAGCAGATCAAGTGATGTATAGCTCTTGTAATCACCGAATTTCCACAGGTCAAGGGTATCGAGCAGCTTCACTTCCCAGGGCTTTTTGCCCGCATTGTCAAGAATATCGGGAATAACCAGGCGGTTTATAATCATCCTCCTTGCCATGTAGGGATAATCAAATTCTTTTCCGTTATGGGCACACAGCATTGCTTCCCTGTTCCTTGAAAACTTATTGAGCAAAGCAGAAAATTCGGTAAGAAGCTCCTTTTCATCATCTCCGTAAAAAGATTTCAGCCTGAATAAGAAAGGATCCTTCTCCCGGATGAATCCGGCTGAAATGCAGATTATTTTCCCGAACTCAGCATAAATCCCTGCTCTGTCGTAAACATCCCCTGCCGATTGATCATCATTCCTGAAGTGACTGGATTTCTTGTCCCAGTGAATCCTGAACGGCTCATCGAGTTCATCATAAGAAGAAACTGCCGGAACGGTTTCTATATCAAGGAATAAGATATCCTCAGGCCTTATGTTCTTTAACATGTTTTATGATTCTTCATTTAAATGTTTTTCAATAATCGAAGCAAGCACATCTATTCCGACCTGGTTCTCCCCTCCTCCTGGTATAATTATATCGGCATATCTCTTTGAGGGTTCAATGAACTGAAGATGCGATGGCTTGACAGTGTCGTGGTATCTTTCCAGGACCATAAGCACCGAGCGGCCCCTTTCGACAATATCCCTCTGGATCACCCTTCCAAGCCGGTCATCAGCGTCAGCATCTACAAAAACCTTGATATCCAGCATTTTTCTCAGATCACTGTCGCACAGTATCATAATTCCTTCAACAAGCACCACCCTGGCAGGTTTGACCATTATAGTCTCCTTTGACCTGAGACAGGTCAGGTAGGAATATATGGGCATTTCAATGGTCTGACCCTTTTTCAGCTTCTCAAGGTGATTTATTAGCAAGGTAAACTCCAGGGAATCGGGATGGTCAAAATTTATTTTCTGCCTTTCCTCCAATGAGATATGCCCGTTGTCCTTGTAATATGCATCCTGAGGTACAACAATGACATCTTTATTGTGAAGCCTTTCCATCACCTTCTTTACAACGGTGGTTTTACCCGAACCAGTGCCCCCAGCAATTCCGACTATAAGCATTTATTGTTATTTTTGTTCCTTATAATAATCTCAAAAATAATATTTTGAATTGAAGAAGTGACTAAAGTGAGCTAAAGTTCGGAGGAAAAGAAGTGCCTAGAGTGAGCTAAGGTTTGGAGTACTTAAAGTTGAAGAGTTTAACTCTAAGTACTTTAGGCACTTAAAATTCATTTTTTAACCAATAAATACCTTTGAATGTCAGAATTGTATCCGTTAAAATTCGAACCTATTTTAAAAGAAAAGATATGGGGAGGAACGTCACTCGCCGCACACTACGGGAAAAACCAGGGGGATCTTAAGAATATTGGCGAGAGCTGGGAACTGTCGGCGGTATCGGATAACCTCTCCGTAGTAAGTAATGGATTTCTGGCCGGTAATAACATAGAGGAAGTAATCGAAGTATATATGGGTGATATTACCGGTGAACGGGTATATGAAAAATTTGGAAATGAGTTTCCTCTGCTCGTAAAGCTTATCGAGGCCAGGGATGACCTTTCGGTGCAGGTACACCCTGGCGACGCGCTGGCAAAAGAACGGCACAATGCATATGGAAAAACGGAAATGTGGCACATCCTGAAAAGCGATGCCGGAGCCCGGATCTATTCAGGTTTCTCGGGTCAGATTTCCAGGGATGCCTACCTCAATGCTGTCAGAAACGACACGATCGGGAATATTCTGAATATTGAAACCGCTGAAGCCGGTGATACCTTTTTCACTCCTGCAGGAAGAATACATGCCATTGGAGCAGGAATTGTCCTGGCTGAAATACAACAGACATCCGATATAACTTACCGGATCTACGATTGGGGCAGGAAAGACAAAAACGGAAAACCCCGCGAGCTTCATACCGATCTGGCTGTTGACGCCATTGACTTCCTGCAGACAGGGAAAAGCAAGATAAAAAAGGACTTTCTGAAAAACAGGACTGAGAACCTTTTAAGCTGTGAATATTTTAACACTAATATTTTATGGTTTGATAAACTTATTACACGTGACTACAATATCATTGATTCATTTGTTATTTACATTTGCACCGACGGAGCATTCCGGATAAAATGGGATTCCGGATCAGAAAAAGTGTTAAAAGGGGAAACCATTCTTCTTCCGGCCATGATAAGGGACGTTGATATTATTCCGGAACCGGATGCTGTCATGCTTGAAACATATATTACCGAAAAGGGCATTATTTAGTCTTAATTTAGTCTTTAAGAATCTGTTATGGGAAAGTTCATTTGTTCAGATGCAATATTACTGGTTCTTCTGCTGTCGGCAGGATGTGCCGGTAAGGGGTCCTCTGAGAAAGGATCTGGTGATTTGTCCGCCGATACCGTTTCTGTGCGCGATACAGGATTTACCGGAATAAAAAAGTATTACAGCAAGGACCTGCTGGTAAAGGAGGTTACCTTCAGGAACGGGGTCCAGGAAGGAGAGATGAAATCATATTACGAGGGGGGCCAGCTGAATCAGACGTTATGGTATAAGAACGGCCTTCGTGAGGATTCTGCCAGGAAGTACTACCTTGAAGGGCAGCTTTTCCGGTCAACACCCTTCAGGAATGATACGATCGACGGTACCCAGATTCAATACTACAGGAATGGAAGAGTAAAGGCAAAATTGCATTTTATCAAAGGTTTAAGGACACCTTTGCTGGAGGAATATACGAGGGATGGTAAATTGATTAAGGATTATCCGGAGATAGTATTCACTATCAATGACAATTACAGTACAGCGGGAAAAGTCAGAATAAACCTGGAACTGACTGATAAAACCAGAAAGGTTAACTTCTACCGCGGAGAATTCACAAATGGGGTATTTGATACTGCAAAATACAAAATCATTCCACCAATTAACGGAAAAGTATATCTGGATTTGAAGAAGTCCGGAACACCTCAGCCAGAATACATTGGTATTATCGGAGCTATACTTACCGATTTCGGGAACAGATATCTGGTATATAAAAGGATAGAACTGCCATACAGGGATCTCAAATAAGGATTCAGATGATAATCCATTCAGCTTCATTCATTCAGAGCAGCCCCACATTAAGGCAATGCCCCGATCCCGTGAAGCCTGAATTTGCATTCATCGGCCGTTCAAACGTGGGAAAATCCTCGCTGATCAATATGCTTACAGATTTTTCACACCTGGCAAAGACATCCGGCAGCCCTGGAAAGACAAGGACCATCAACCATTTCTTAATAAACAACAGCTGGTATCTTGTCGACCTTCCGGGTTATGGCTACGCCAAAGTGCCTGCAGCCATGAGGGATAAATGGATAAGGGAAGTCGAGAATTATATTGAAAAAAGGGAAAGCCTGGCCTGTCTGTTTGTTCTTCTCGATTCAAGGCATAAACCTCAGAAATCGGATATGGAATTTATGGAGTTCCTTGGCAATAAACAGGTTCCCTTTGCCAGGGTATTCACAAAAAGCGATAAGCTCTCATCAGGTGCCCTGAAAAAATCAATTCATCTCTATAACTCTGAAATGATGAAGATATGGGATCCTCTGCCTCCGGCTTTCATTGCTTCAATCGTGAATAGAGCCGGAAGGGAGGAGATCCTGTCACTAATAGAAGAAACTTTAAACAATTTATCAAATCAGGTTTGATGTTACAGGGAATTCTTAATTTTGTACTCTTGGACCTAGGAAATTTAACCAGCAAAATCACAGGATAATGTACGGTAAGGCACCCATGAAGATCTTTTCCTGCAGGGCTTCAATGCATCTTGCAGAAAAAATCGCCGCAGAACTGGGTATGGAGCTTGGGCAGAGTTCGGTCACCGAATTCAGTGACGGAGAATTTCAACCCTGTTTTAATGAATCCGTAAGGGGCGATATGGTTTTTATCGTTCAGTCAACAAATCCTCCGGCAGATAACCTTTTTGAGCTCCTTCTTATGATTGATGCCGCCAAGAGAGCTTCGGCATACAAGGTTATAGCAGTTATCCCCTACTATGGTTTCGCAAGGCAGGACCGCAAAGACAGGCCAAGGGTTTCGATCGGAGCAAAACTGTCATCCGACCTTCTGGGCACTGCAGGTGTTGACAGGATAATTACAATGGATCTTCATGCCGACCAGATACAGGGTTTCTTCAATGTCCCCGTTGACCATCTATACGGATCTGCAATTTTTGCACCCTACATTGAAAAGCTTAAGCTTGATAACCTTACCGTTTCAGCGCCCGATATGGGAGGTTCAAAAAGGGCAAACGCATATTCGAGACATCTTCAGTCTGAGATGGTATTATGCTACAAGCTGCGCAAAAAACCGAATGTAATCGAGGAAATGTCAGTTCTTGGGGATGTGGAGGGAAGAAATGTCGTGATAATTGATGATATGGTTGATACAGGCGGAACACTCGTTCTCGCCGCGCAGAAAATGCATGAAAAAGGGGCCAGGAGCATCAGGGCATTTGCTACGCATCCCATACTATCGGGAAATGCGGTTCAAAGAGTTGAGGAATCACCAATAACCGAACTGGTGGTGACAGATTCGGTACCTTTCAATAACACATCAAAGAAAATAAAAGTGCTTTCAATTGCCGAGATCCTTGCCAATACAATCCAGGCTGTCAATCTTAATCAGTCCATAAGCACGAATTTTGTATTCTGATTCCTTTGTAATATATTTGCACTCCGTTTTTTAAGTCTAACGTGTAATGGGGAGTTGTTATATTGGCAACTCTGAGTAGCACAATAATAATATTAAGATGAAGACAATCGAGATCAAAGGTTCCCTCAGGACCGAGCTTGGAAAGAAAAGTTCGAAAATAGTCAGGAAAGAAGGGAATGTGCCCTGTGTAATTTATGGAAAAGAGCAAAACGTTCATTTTCATGCTCATGAAAATACCTTTAAAAATCTTATCTATACACCGGATGCTCATCTGGTAAACCTTGACCTTGAAGGCAAGGAATACAAGGTAGTTCTCCAGGATATTCAGTTCCATCCCGTATCTGATAAAATAACACATATTGACTTTATCGAGGTTTTTGACGATAAGCCTCTTGTGATAAGTCTCCCGATAAAAGTAACAGGCGACTCTGTCGGAGTAAAGGCAGGGGGGAAACTCAGGATCAAGAAAAGGCATCTTAAGGTCAGAGGCTATGTCAACGATATCCCTGAAAACCTTCCGATTGACATCACTGATGTCAAAATCCACCATTCCGTAAAGGTCGGTGATCTTACCTATGACAAGATTGAACTGATTGATCCAAAAATTACCACAGTTCTTTCCGTAGCTACTTCACGCGTTGTAACCAAGGAGGAGGAAGAGGCCGAAGCTGCTGCAGCTGCAGGTACTGCCCCAATAGCTGAAGCTGCTGCCGGTGCCGCTCCTGCCCCTGAAGCAAAAGAGGGAAAAGAGGGAAAATCAAAATAAAAGGAATCTGTTCTTTAATCAGGCACAATGAAATATCTTATAGTTGGCCTGGGGAATATTGGTGAAGAGTACAGTGATACCCGTCACAATATCGGTTTTACCATTCTTGATGCATTCGCATCCGATGCAGGCGTAATTTTCTCGGACCGACGCTATGGGTCTGTCTCTGTATCAAAGTATAAAGGTAGGACTTTTGTCCTTTTAAAGCCTTCAACATACATGAACCTCAGCGGCAATGCCGTAAACTACTGGTTGAAAAAAGAAAAGATCGGTGTAGAAAACCTTCTTGTAATAGTGGATGACATCGCATTACCGATTGGAAGCATCCGAATGAAACCCAAGGGAAGCGACGGCGGCCACAATGGCCTTGCCCACCTAAATACAGTACTTGGCACTACTGAATATACCAGGATCAGGGTAGGTGTCGGCAGCGGTTTCAGAAGAGGCTCCCAGATTGATTATGTATTGGGAAGATGGAACCCTGAAGAAAAGAAATTCCTTGACGGCAGGATCAGGATTGTCATCGAAATGATAAAATCCTTCGGAACGGTCGGAACTGAACTTACGATGACAACTTTCAACAGATCATCGAAGCTTCCCGCCCGCAATGAAGAGGAAACAAACCGGAATCCAGATCCGGAATAATATGAGTCATAATCCTGATACAAAGCAGGTAAGGATTGATAAATTCCTTTGGGCGGCAAGGATTTATAAAACCAGGAGTATTGCATCAGAAGCCTGCAGAAAAGGCAGGATAATAATAAACAATATTCAGGTTAAACCCTCCAGATCAGTCACGAGAGGTGAGGTGATCACTGTCAGGAAACCACCTGTGATCCATACCTACCGTGTTATTGAACCCATTGAAAACCGCGTCTCCGCCAAGCTTGCACCCCTATATATCGAGGATCTCACTCCTGAGGAGGAAAGGGCTAAAGCCGATGTCAGGCTTGCCGGCTTTACAGGTTACAGGGAGAGGGGCTCAGGCAGACCGACTAAAAAGGAAAGAAGAAATCTCGACAGGTTCACTGACGATAGCAGTAATTTCTGAATGGTGGTAAAAAGACTTATTATTGCCCTGTCATATTATTAATTTTCGCAGGATTATATGTCAGCATATCATTTTTTTTAACTTGCATTATTCTTTTTAAGACATTCCAGGGTTGGCCAGCCGTGAACTCACAATTAACCTGATTAAATGGGCAAGGAAAATATTGAGAAATATTCAACACGCTATGCTCTTTTTAAGAAAGCTGTCGGTTTCTGGCATGATACAGTTTTCTACAGGAAAATAATTGTAGTTGGTTCTGAGAATATTAATCCCGAACACCACCTTATCTATGCCCCCAATCATCAGAACGCACTTATGGATGCCCTGGCTGTTCTTTTTACACATAAGGGACAACCGGTATTTCTGGCACGGGCTGATATCTTCAGGAAAAAAGCGATTGCCTCATTCCTTTATTTCATCAAAATGCTTCCTGTTTACAGGATACGCGACGGCTTCAGCTCGCTGAAATCGAATGACAAAATATTCCAAAAGACTATTGACGTTCTGAAACACAGAAATGGTCTTGTTATCCTTCCTGAAGGTGACCATGCAGGATTCAGAAGGCTCAGGCAGCTTAAGAAAGGGATTTGCCGAATTGCCTTCCAGGCCGACGAAGCAACTGGATTTCAGCTTAAAATCAAGATCATACCTGTAGGAGTTGAGTATTCAAACTATAGCAGGTTCAGACAGGTGCTTACTGTGGTCTATGGTAAGCCAGTGGAAGTCTCCGAGTATCACAATCTGTACAGGGAAAACCCTGAGAAAGCCTTTAACATCTTAAGGGAAAGACTTTCTGTCGAAATAAAGAAACTGATGGTCCACATTGAATCCGTGGATGACTATGAAGCTATTGATGAGCTGAGAAGCATCATCAATGGAAGATATAGTGATGACATCAGATTACCAAAGCTTTTCAGAGACAGAAGCCTGATAGGCAGGCTCGGTAACCTAAGGGAAACTGAACCGCAAAAATATGACAGGATCTGCCATCTAAGCCTTCAGGTCAAAAAGCAGGCTGAGGAGCTGAATATCAGTTACAGGCTTCTTGAAAAGAAAAAACACCCGCTGGGATGGCTGATTGCAGGGATGGCCGGACTTTTACTGACTCTCCCGGTATGGCTCTTCGGAAATATTTTCACGCTGACCTTCCTTCTGCTGCCTGAATTGCAGATCCGGAAAACCAAGGATCTTCAGTTTCACAGCACAATGCGTTTTGGAATCTCCCTGGCTCTGGCATTCGTATTCCTGCCTGTTTATCTTATAATATGCCTTGCCCTGATTTCTCCCTGGTGGCTGTCTTTCTTCATTTTCCTGACAATTCCGGCCGCAGGAATATTTGCGTGGAATTACAATATCCTTGTCAGGAGGATCATGGGAGGATTCAGGTTAAGAAAATACAAAAAGCTGAAGAATCCTGACTATGCAGCCCTCCGGAAAAACTATGATGAGCTTATTTCACTTGTATCAGTACTTGAAAATGGATAAAAAGAGTGTTTTCACCGGAAAAGTGGTCTGGGTAACCGGGGCTTCATCAGGTATTGGTGAAGCACTGGTTCATGAATTTGCACGCCGGGGGGCTGTGATAATCATTTCTTCAAATGATCCTTCCGGGCTGGACAGGGTTAAGGAATCCTGCAACGGAAATTCCGGAAAAATAATTTGTGCTCCCTTTGATCTTTCAGATACATCAGGTATTGATAAGCTTGTTGAACATCAGGTAAACTCAACCGGCAGGATTGATTACCTGCTGAATATCGGAGGTATAAGCCAGAGATCAAGAGCAGATGAAACGCCGTTATGGCTCGACAGGAAGATCTTTGAAATAAACTATTTCGGGACGATAGCTCTTACAAAAGCGGTTTTACCTTACATGATCAGGCAAAAATCCGGACACATTCTTGCAACAAGCAGTATCTCCGGAAGATTCGGATTTCCCCTGAGATCAGCCTATTCAGCCTCAAAACAGGCTCTCCATGGATTCTTTGAAACCCTGTTTCTCGAAAACAAGGGGAATAATATCCGGACCTCTGTCATCATACCAGGAAGGGTGAGAACCAGTATTTCATTGCATGCCCTCAACAGCGAGGGAAAAGAATTCGGTAAAATGGACGGCGTCCTGGCAAAGGGCCTGCCGCCTGAAAAAGCAGCAAGAATAATTATCAGGGGAATAATCCGCAACAGGAGGGAAATACTTGTCGGGAGAAGCGAATTAATCATGCTGTATATCAGGCGTATATGGCCATGGCTCTTTTTCAGGATAGGAGACAAGGTTAAATCGGCATAGCAGGAAGGAATCAATAATAAAGAAATGAAAGAATATAAAATAGGCGGAATTCAGCAGATCGGAATCGGGGTAGAGAACCTTAAAGAGGCCTGGAACTGGTATAACAGGATGTTTGGCATGGACTGCCGTATTTTTGACGATGAAACGGAGGCTAACCTTATGCTTCCGTACACCGGCGGGGTGCCTCAAAAAAGGCACGCAATCCTTGCACTCAACCTTCAGGGCGGCAGCGGATTTGAAGTCTGGCAGTACACCGGAAGAAAACCTGTTAAAATAAAGGAAGAAATCAGACTTGGCGACCTCGGCATCCTGGCCTGCAAAATCAAAGTCAGGAATATCGATTCAGCCTGTTCCTTTTACAGGAGAAATAATTGCACTCTTTACGGTGAACATGAAAAGGACCCGTCCGGGAACAGAACCTTTTTCATAATGGACCCATACGGGAACCTTTTTCAGCTGATTGAGGGAACCAACTGGTTCATGAATGAGAATAAAGAATCCGGAGGTTGTTATGGCGCAATAATAGGAGTCTCCGATATAGAAAAGTCAAAAGTGGTTTATTCTGACATACTTGGCTATGACAAGGTCATATTTGATTCTGAAGGCACCTTCTCTGATCTCTCAGAACTGCCTGGAGGAAAAAACAGATTCCGCAGGGTTCTTCTTCAGAGTTCAAATACATCTTCAGGATATTTCAGCCGGATATTTGGCAATAGTTACATTGAGCTGATTAGCTCTCAGGGCAATCCGGGCAAAAGGATATTCCAGGATCGCTTCTGGGGAGATCCGGGATTTATTCACCTTTGCTTTGACATATTTGAAATGGATGAACTAAGGAAATACTGCAACAGCCGGGGATTTCCGTTTGTGGTCGACAGCAGTGAATCCAGGAAAGGCAACAGTTTTGATATGGGCGATGCTGCAGGTTATTTTTCTTATATTGAGGATCCTGACGGGATTCTTATCGAATTCGTCGAGACCCATAAAATGCCGGTTTCAAAAAAACTGGGCTGGTATATCGATCTGAAGAAAAGGAATTCCTACAAACCTCTTCCAGAATGGATCATGAAAATGCTCAGATTCTCAAGAGTGAAAAGCACCTGAATTCAATTCCGGTAAATGGTCTGACATTCTTTGTCAAACCGGATTATTCCTTTTTGACTCAACGTCTTTTATCACCCTCATTATATTGCCTCCCCATATCTTTTCGAGATCGGTTCTGGTATAGCCCCGCTGGAGCAGCTCGATGGTTATATTTTTCATTTCGGCAACACTTCTGCATCCTTCGACGCCGCCGCCCCCGTCAAAATCGGTTCCTATTCCCACATAATCCACACCAATAACCTGGACGACATGGTCAATATGATCCACAACATCCTTTACCGTTGCAAGCTTCTCGTACTTTTCCTGCACAGCCCTGTATTCAGCCCGGGCAAGAGCCTTTTTATCGTCGGGGAGTGATCTGAAACTACCATACTTTTCCTTTAACTCCTTACGCTTTGACTCTAGCTCAGGATTCGGATCAGGGGTTTTTATGTATTCACTTAAGATGCAGATCTGGATCACACCCCGGTTGTCCCTGAGCGCAAGGAGCATGTCGTCATCGAGATTCCTCGGCGATCCGCATAATGCCCTGCACGAGGAATGCGATGCGATTACAGGTGCTTCAGTTAATTTGAGAACATCATAGAATGCCTTATCGGAAATATGTGATACGTCGATCATCATTCCGATCCGGTTCATTTCCCTGACAACATCAAATCCGAAGGATGAGAGACCGTTATGTTCAGAGCCCCTTGGATCGGTCGATGAATCACATATGTCATTGTTCCTGGTATGTGACAATGTCATATATCTGGCGCCCTTGCCATAAAATACCTTGATCCGCGAAATATCCTTCCCTATCGGGTAGCCATTCTCGATCCCGATAAAGGCAGCAATCTTTCCAGCTTTCTTTAACCTGTATGCTTCTTCAGGTGTAACTGCAACCTCAGCTAAAGCCGAATTCTTGCCAACATTATTGTGAATTTTTTCCAGCACATCAAGTGCATCCCTGTACACTTTGTCAGATGCAGTATCATTTCTCGGTCCCTGGCTGGTAAATACGGCAAAGAACTCGGCATCAAGTCCTCCCTCCTTCATCCTTGGAAAATCAACACATCCTTCAGAATGCCGCTCTCCCAGGTCAAAATCTGAATCTGCCATTTCCATCGGAGTATCGCAATGGGTGTCAACCGTAAGAGTCTTTGAATGGATTTTTTCAGCCAACCTGGCAAGCTGCCTGTCACTCTTCTGACATCCGGGCAACAGCAGGATTATTAATGAAAAACAGACTATTAATTTCATTCTTTTGCGGGGGTTGTTTTGCCCGCAATTTAATCAAATTGAAGGATCAAAATGCCTGATAACCTGCATTTAACACAATTTAACAATATAAAAAGCCCCTGATTTTGAACATCAGGGGCAGCCATGAAAAGAATGGAAAAATTGCTTTTGGACAGTAAAAGCTTCTTTATTAAATCTTAACTTTAATCTCTTTTAAATCAGGCTTTGAAAATCAATCCTTAATTCTGCTGAATCAGGTTTTAACACTGGTAAATCTACAAAAATATTTTTGAAAAAACAATTAAAAAGCGATCAATTTAAAATCCATGCTTAAAGGATTGAACAAATACACTCTTACTGCCCTGTCGGTTTGCGGCGGAATTTTATCCGGGCTGGCATGGAGAGAATGGTGCCCTGGCATTATCCTCCTGTTTTCATTTGTTCCCTTTCTCCTTATTAGTAATCATTTAAGCAGGAACCCTCAAAGATACTCTCCAAATGCTGGTTTTCCCTACTTCCTTCCCGGCTTTGTAATTTTTGCAATAATTACTCTCGGCTGGATAAGGGTGGTAAGCATTACCGCAGCGCTCGGCGTTATTCTTACAGCTGCCTTTATGATGTCCTTAACTATGTGGCTGTCGAACATTATCAGATCAAGGGAGGGGACTATTCAGGGACACCTTTCACTTATTGTTTTATGGCTGACGTTTGAATTCGTGTGCCTGAGAATTCCCGTGCTTTCACCCTGGATCAACCTTGGTAACGGATTGGCAAAAGATATCCGGTTAATTCAATGGTATGACATTACAGGTACTGCGGGCGGAACCTTATGGATACTTCTTTCAAATATTTTCCTGTCGGAGCTGCTGGCAATGCTTCCTGCAAGAAACAGCAAGAGAATTTTATTCCTTTCGATATGGCTGATAATTGTATTAGTGCCCTCTGCCATCTCGGTCATCAGGTTCAACACCATAAAATCCTCACCTGGTCCAACGGATGAGGCAGTGATCGTCCAGCCAAATTTCGACCCGTATGAAGATAAATTCATAATCCCGTTTGAAGACCAGCTTGAGAAGGTACTGGGCATGGCCAGCCCTTTTATCTCACCCTCGACCGACTGGCTTGTCACACCCGAAACTACGGTTTATGACCCTGCTGATGAAAACAATCTGATTATGAATAAATACATAAAGATTATAAGTGATTTTATTTCAGATCGGCCGCAACTCAGTGTAGTGACAGGAATGGTCACATTTTCTTCATCATCCGGTAACGCCGGGGCAGGTTCTTTAAAAGATACCCGGGTATATTACAATTCATCTGTAAAGATCGATACCGGCAAGATCCTTCAGGTTTATCATAAATCAAAGCTTGTACCCGGGTTCGAGTTCATTCCTTCAAAAGGATTCTCCGGAATAATAAGCAGGCTCCTTCCCCAACTCGGGGGACAGAACCTTGGTTATACCCCGCAGAAAACCAGAACTTGTTTTGAAAACAGGGATAAATCCCGGAAAATTGCTCCAGTCATCTGCTTCGAATCGGCTTTCGGAGAACATGTGACAGGATTTGTAAGGGAAGGAGCCGGAGCAATTTTCATAATTACAAACGACGGCTGGTGGAGAAACACTACAGGTTATCAGCAGCACCTTGCGCTTTCCTCAATAAGGGCAATTGAAACCCGCCGGCCTGTGATACGTTCTGCAAATACCGGTATCTCATGCTTCATCGACATCAGGGGAAAGATTACCGGTAAAACCGAGTGGTGGGTTCCGGCCGTGATCGAGGGCAGCTTTGTTTATGAAGACCGGATGACTTTTTATGTAAGGTTCGGGGATTATCTTATGTATATTGCCACTGTTTTAAGCATCCTGACACTGCTTGTTGTTTTTGTACTTAATCCATTGCGCCCTGAATCAAAATAGTTTTATCCCCAGGTGTAACATTACCGGTTTATCCACGTCTTTTATCTGAAGTTTCACCTGATTATATGTTTTATAATGAAATCAAAAAACATCCTTTTTGCAGCTTTGCTATTTTTAATTGCATTCCCTCTTTCAGCCCAGTCGGTCTCTGAGAAAAGAAGTTTCATGAGGTCAATGCCGCTTGGAAGGGACTCAAGGCTGGAGGTAATCAACAAATACGGTGATATCCATATTACATCGTGGAAAAAGGATTCGGTTTATATTCTTGCTGAAATTGAAGCTTTTGCACCAAACCGTTCCAGGCTTGACAAAATGCTTAAGGGGATCGAAGTCAGCATTTCCGGATCGGGAAACCTCGTAAGGGCAGAGACTCTGTTCGGCCGCGAGATCACTGTGTTACTCGAAAGCCTAAAGGGAATAACAGAAAAAATAATTGAATATGAATCAAAGGTCAGGATAAACTATTATATAAATATCCCTGATAATGTTGATATCGAAGTTGATAACCAGTTCGGCGACGTTTCCCTGGAAGACAACAGCGGCATCGTTTCAGTAAATCTTACGAATGGTGATTTTAAAGCCAATTCACTTGACAGGATTTCTGAGTTATCGATTGATTTTGGTGATGCTGAAATAAATTCAGTCCGGTCGGCAAAGTTAAACACCACTTTCTCAAAAATCATTGTGAGCCAGAGCAATGAACTTGTGATCAACAGCACATCATCACGCTTTGAACTGGGAAAAGCCGGAAAAGCCGATATTGAATCACGGCGCGATAAATTCTTCATTGATGATATTTACAGCATCAGCGGTATATCCTATTTTACCGATTACAAAATCGGTAAACTCAGCGGAAATACCGACCTTGACCTGAAATACGGAAGCTTTGATATCGAAAGTATTGATGCCAGGTTTGAGAACATGACAATTAAATCGGCATATTCGGATATTACGGCCGGCTTTGATGCAACAGCATCATTTGAGTTTGAGATAAGGCATTTAAATGCATTTGTGGTCCTCCCCGACAGTAACATAAAATCAACGAAGGAGGTCCTGAATGAGGATAAGAAGGAATACCTGATAACCGGCGTTATTGGCAGCGGCACCATGTCACCAAAGGTGAAGATTGATGCCACACGGGGAAATATCTACATTAAATAGCCTTAAAGAGTTCGAAACCCTCATCGAGCCATTTCTTGTACTCCTCCACATTCATGTTTGTCGGCATCGGTTTGTTCAGGGGATTACCGTCATGATCAGTGATCACATACAGCGGAAGTGCATTTGTCCTGAATTTTGATATCTCGAGATCTTCATTGATCTTTCCGATTGTCTTCTTTATCTTGCCGTCAATCTGCGAGGTTATCCACTTGCTTTCCGGCAGCTGGGTCCTGTCATCAACATACAATCCGACAATGACAAAATTATCCCTTAATCTTCTTAGCACCTCGGGATCGGACCAGACTTTTGCCTCCATAAGCTTGCAATTGGCACATGCATGACCCTTAAAGTCGAGAAGGACAGGCTTGCCAAGTTCCCTGGCACACTTAAGACCCTGTTCATAATCAAAATAGCCGGTCAGACCCAAAGGCATATCAAAAATATCATCATAAAGGGGGGTTGAACAGAGTTCGCTTGAGAAAACCTGACCGGAAAACTGAGTTGATGGAGCTGAAACAGCAGGAAGTAACCTTGTGAGGTTGAATTTTGATTTTTCGGGGGAGGGCAGCAATGCGGACAATCCCTTTAGCGGCGCTCCGAACATTCCGGGTATGAGATATACAACAAATGTGAAAACAGCTATTATCAGGAAAAGCCTGAAGGTTCCGATATAAGGCAGGTCGCTGTCGTGGCTGAATTTGATCTTCCCCATGAGGTAGAGGCCCAGAAGTGAGAACAGGACGATCCATATGGCAAGATAAATATCCCTTGAAAGAATGTTGAAGGAATATACACTGTCGATTGTCATCAGGAATTTCAAACTGAAGGCAAGCATAATAAAACCAAGGACCACCTTTACAGAATTGAGCCATCCGCCTGATTTGGGCATCCTGTTCATTACAGAAGGGAAAAGGGCGAAGATCGTGAATGGCAGTGCAAATGCCAGTCCGAAGCCAAGCATGCCTATCGTCGGACGCAGCACATCACCCGATGCAGCTTCAACGAGGAGGGCACCCACGATGGGACCGGTACACGAAAAAGAGACAATTACTGTCGTCAGTCCCATGAAAAATGCCGATATCAGACCACCCCTGTCAACCCTCCTGTCAGCACCCGAAACCCATTTGTTGGGCAGGACAATCTCAAATGCGCCAAAAAATGAGATGGCAAAAAGTACAAACAGGGCAAAAAACAGGATATTCGGTATCCAATGAGTGCTCAGAGCATTGGCAAACCCTGCTCCCGCACTGGTCAGAGAGACAATAATGCCGAGTAAAGAGTATATCAGCACTATTGAAAAACCGAAAATCAATGCCTTAACTACAGATTTGGTCCTGTTTTCGGATCCCTGCGAGAAGAATGCCACTGTCATCGGGATCATCGGAAAAACGCAGGGAGTGAGTATCCCTGCAAAACCAGCCAGCAGGGATAAAAGGAAAAAGCTGAGTAATCCGCCGCCTGCCTTGGCTGCTTCAGCATTAAGATCAGTGCCCTGAGCTTGTACGGTAGTTGTCCCGGCAGCTCCACCGCCAATTCTTATTGAAAATTCGACATCTTTCGGAGGAGAACAGGTGGTATTGTTGCACGACATGTAATTGACTAGACCTGTGACTGTAAATGAAGCATTAACTGAAGTGATTTTCTGCCTGAATTCTGCCTTATTGCTGAACGACTTGATCCTGAAACCGAAAGCTTCATCAAAAAGCTCTTCCGGGGGAATAACCTCAAATGGTTTACCCTCAAGGGTAAATCCTGAAGAAGGATTAATTGCGAAAGAAGTGGGAATTGGTCCTCCTTCCGGGATATCCATTGCATATATATGGGAACCCTTTTCAATTTCTGCAGTGAAAACAAGCTCATATCCGGTATCACTTTTCTTTTCATAACCGAAATCCCAGGTGACCGGATCATAAATCTGTGAGCTGGCGCTGAATGCAAGAAGCATCAATACAGCGGCTGTGAGAATGAATCTTTTGGGCATAAAACTGATTTTAAGACTTTGTAAAAATAGCAAATCTATATCAACCCACTAAACAAGCGATGCTGAAAAAGTATTTCACTTTCCTATTACCCCTAAATCCCCCAAGGGGGACTTACTGATTTACTGTTGTTTATAAAGCCCCCCATGGGGGGTTGGGGGGTGTATTTCATGCGGAAAGTTGTTCAGAACCTTCTGGATCCTATGCCAGGTCAATTTCGTTATCTTCTATATCGAAGAAATGGTACTCCAGCATATGATAGGATGTAACTGCCTGAACCCTTAAGAATATTTTGTATTTAAAATTCCATTTCCAGTAAAGGGGAATTATTCCCTTTTTAAGATATGAAGCCACAAAGGGGTGGACGTTGATAATAATCTTACGTGTTTTGATTTTGGTGACGATGAATGCCAGGTCCTTCTCCAGGTCGTCTGTAAAAAGTATAGTGGGCCGGGTCTGCCCGGTTCCCTGGCACGAAGGGCACTTTTCATCCGTGGTGATGTTCATTTCAGGCCTTACTCTCTGCCTTGTGATCTGCATCAGCCCAAATTTCGACAGGGGAAGAATATTGTGTTTCGTCCTGTCACCAGCCATGATCTCTTTCATCTTTTCGAACAGAAGCTGCTTATTCTCGCTTGTCTGCATATCGATGAAATCGACGACAATTATTCCGCCCATATCCCTGAGCCTCAGCTGTCTGGAGATTTCAGTCGCGGCTTCCATGTTGACCTCGAGTGCATTTGCTTCCTGGTTGTTGCCAGACCTGGACCTGTTCCCGCTGTTGACGTCAATCACATGCAGTGCTTCGGTATGCTCTATTATAAGATAGGCTCCATGCTTGAAGGATACCGTCTTTCCGAAGAGGGCTTTTATCTGTTTGTTGATGCCGAAGTAATCAAAGATGGGAAGGGTGCCGTGATAAACCTTCAGGATCTTCTCTTTTTCGGGAGCAATCTCCTTAATGTAAGTTCTTACTTCCTCAGCCAGTACCGGATCGTTGATATGAATGCCGTTGAAGGATACATTGAGCATGTCCCTCAGAATGGTCGAGGTTCTGTTCATTTCTCCGATAAAAAGCCTGGGTGTCTTGGTTTCCTTTCTGATCGAACTGAAAGCCAATTCCCATCTGCTTACAAGCTCCTTGAGCTCTGAGTCCAGAACTGCAACTTTCTTGCCCTCGGCCACTGTTCTTACAATAACGCCGTAGTTCTTGGGCTTAATGCTCTGGACGAGAGTCTTTAAGCGGTTCTTTTCTTCACCGCTTTCGATTTTGGAGGAGATTGAAACCTTGTCGCAAAATGGAATAAGTACAAGGTTCCTTCCGGCAAGGGAGATCTCGGAAGCCAGCCTTGGTCCCTTTGTTGATATCGGTTCCTTGGTTATCTGAACAATTACGGTTTGCCCGGTAGCCAGGACATCGGTGATCTTGCCGTCCTTATCAATATCCTCCTCGCATTTAATCTTATGAAGCTGAGTTATACGGCCCTGACGCTGTACTGCAGTCTGATAGTATTTATGCTGTGTCCGGAACTGGGCGCCAAGATCAAGATAATGAAGAAAGGCGTCTCGCTCATAACCTACATTGACAAATGCGGCATTCAAACCGGGCATGATCTTTTTTACCTTTCCAAGGTAAATATCCCCGACAGAAAACCTTATATTCCTCTTTTCCTTGTTTAATTCCGTTAACTGCTTGTCTTCAAGCAACGCAAGAGAAACCTCAGAAACACCAACATCAATAACTAACTCCTTATTTACCACGTCACTATATTAAACTGAGTTAATATAATCTCAATCCCTTCAAACATCCTGATACAATAAACCTAAAGATCGCAGGACCTTTAGGTTTAGTATACTGAAACTCTGACTACCCGGTTTAACCTACTTCTTCTTATGTCTGTTCTTCCGCAAGCGCTTTTTACGCTTGTGAGTAGCCATCTTATGTCTTTTTCTCTTTTTTCCGCTTGGCATGGAGGGTTACTTCTTAACGTGCGATTTAACTTTTGTAATGAATGATTTTGCCGGTTTAAAGGAAGGAATATTGTGAGCAGGTATTATTATGGTGGTATTCTTGGAGATATTCCTTGCAGTCTTCTTTGCTCTCTTCTTAACTATAAAGCTTCCAAAACCTCTCAGGTAAACGTTATTACCTGCTACCATGGAATGCTTTATCGTTTCCATAAAGGCTTCCACAGTCTTCTGAACTGTTACCTTTTCAATACCAGTGTTCTTGGCAATTTCATTAACAATGTCTGCTTTAGTCATTTTCGTGAAGTTTAAAATTCAACAAATTATTTTGAGTATACGTTTTTTTCAACCCTGCAAATATAAAAATATTATTTGTTTATTATGAAACACTTAAAGAATAATTTTTTTTGTAAAAATAATATTATTGCCTAAAATACAATGAAATAGAAAAATCAACCATTCATTCATCTCCTGTAATGCGCTTCCTCGGGGTAAATCCGGTTAATTCCTGTCGATTTTTGTAATATATTGAAACCATGGATATTCGGTTAATTACATACCGCAGGATTGGAGAAAGCTATTTTTTTATTAACTTTACGATTTGATAATAATTGAAATCAAATTTATAACTATATGTCAATCAATAAGGTTATACTTGTCGGGAACGTCGGGAAGGATCCGGTGATCCGTTATTTCGACAAGGGTGTCGCCAAGGTAACATTCCCCCTGGCCACAAGCGAATCATACACGAATCAGCAGGGAGAAACGATTACAACTACCGAATGGCATAACATCGTCCTTTGGCGTGCGATGGCAGAGGTTGCAGAAAAGACCGTAAAAAAAGGATCGCAGCTCTATATTGTGGGAAAGATTAAAACAAGATCTTATGTCGACAAGGACGGAAACAATAAATATATAACCGAGATACTGGCAGACACATTTCTGGTACTTGAGAAGAAACAGGGCAGCTCTCCATCCCAACCCCAGTCTGCAGACTCAGGCAGAACGATTGTACCGGAAAAAGACTCTCCCCCATCCGACCTTAATGATCCTCAGGAAGGCTATCAGCCTGCCAACGAAGATGACCTGCCCTTTTAGCGGGCCTCACTAAAAATATTGGAATTGGAACCAGGATTAATATTTTCATCTTTGGCGCTCTTCCCGGATGTGGTTGCTAATCCCCTTGATATCAAGCTGATAATTGGATTTGTGATCCTGTTCATCCTGCTTATTATTTCAGCCCTTATGTCGGGATCAGAGGTGGCATTCTTTTCACTCCGGCCTGAAGATATTGAGAAACTTAAAGCAGATAAATCCAGGAAGGCAGCCATGGTGCTGAAGCTTCATGATTCGCCCGATAAACTCCTGAGTACTATTTTAGTTGCAAACAATACTGTAAACATTGCGATCGTACTTCTGGCCGCATTTCTCAGCGCCAGGATTTTTGACTTCAGCGCCAGACCCGTTCTGGGATTCCTTACCGAGGTTGTCATAATAACATTTATCCTGCTGTTTTTCGGCGAGGTAATGCCGAAAGTCTTTGCCACAAGGAACCAGATACCCATGTCGAAGTTCATGGCATACCCGATGTCATTCCTTGAAAAGCTTTTCAAACCTGTCAGTTCCCTTCTTGTCTTTTCAACTTCCTTTGTAAAAAAGAGAGCACGGCACAGGCACACCAACATAAGTATGGATGACCTCTCCGACGCTCTGGAACTTGCATCGGACGACATAAATGAAGATGAGAGAATACTTAAGGGAATCGTCAATTTCGGCAACATAAATGTCAGCGAGATAATGTGCCCCAGAATTGATGTTACTGCAATCAACATCAAATCAGGCTTCAATAAGGTAAAATCAATTATCATCGAATCGGGCTTTTCAAGGATACCAGTCTATTCAGGATCGTTCGACTCCGTAAAGGGTATTCTGTATGCGAAAGATGTACTGCCATACACAAACAATCCCGATAATTACAAGTGGCAGGCACTGATGAGGCCGGTTCATTTTGTGCCCGAAACCAAAAAGATAAATGAACTCCTCAAGGAGTTTCAGATAAGGAAGATCCATATGGCTGTTGTAATTGACGAGTACGGCGGGACCTCCGGGATAATAACCCTCGAGGATGTCCTCGAGGAAATCGTCGGAGAGATAACCGACGAAAGCGATGAGGATGAGACGATGCACCGCAGGATAGACGATAAAACCTATATCTTCGAAGGGAAGATACTGCTCAATGACTTTTTCAAGATAATAGATGTTCCGGATGAGACTTTTGAGGATGTGAGAGGTGAATCGGAAACACTCGCAGGCCTTATCCTCGAGCTTACAGGTGAGATCCCTCAGAAAGGCCAGATGATCTCATTTGGGAATTTCCGTTTCAGAATAGAATCTGCAGATAAAAGAAGGATCAGGGAGATCCGGGTCGAACTAACTGATGAAAATGGGAAAAAGATTGAAGAGTAACCTGCCCGCATGCCTTGTAATAATTGCGGCCTGCACTTTTTGCAGCTGCAGGGAGGTAACCATACCAAAGCCAAAAGGCTATTTCAGGATCGACCTGCCGCAAAAGAATTATGTGATATTCAATGAAACCGGCCAGGCAAAAAACCTGCCCCTGGAGTTTGAGTACCCTGTTTATGGGAAAATCCCTGACAAGACCGATGACCGTTCGGAACCAGGCTGGCTCAATATTGAGTTCCCCGGATTCAAAGCCAAAATTTACCTCACTTATAAGGATGTTGCCGGTGATCTTGGGAACCTGATCGAACAGACATACACAATGAATGTGAAGAACCATATCACAAAAGCCGACGCAATCAATGAACAGCTAATTAACGACAGCGAAAAACGCATCTTTGGGATATTTTATGACCTTAAGGGCAATACCGCATCAGCTGTTCAGTTTTATGTAACCGACAGCACAAAACATTACCTGAGGGGATCACTTTATTTTGAAGCAGAACCAAACGCCGATTCACTTGCACCTGTAATAGAATTCTTCAGGGAAGATGTCATTCATCTGATCGAAACCCTGAAATGGAAGGAAAAGTAAATTATTTACATATTCATGGGCTGTATTTCCAAACATTACCTTAACGAGTTCACAATCCTCGGCGTCTGGAAAATTGAGGAGGACCTTATAACCCTGGCCGATTCAGTTGTCCTCGATGCCGACGACAGGAAGAAATACAAAGTCTTTGCCAGCACTTCAAGGAAGCTTGAATTCCTGAGCGTCAGAGCCCTGCTCGCGGAACTTCTCGGCAAGGATGCCAGGATCGTTTACAACAAGAACAACAAGCCGTTTCTCAAGGACGGATCAAGGTTCATAAGCATATCCCATTCCCATAGGCTCACATCGATTCTTCTGAGCGCCAATGAGAAGGTAGGGATCGACCTTGAGTACATGAGCTCCAATATCGGAAGAATTGCCTTTAAGTTTATCAACAGGAAGGAAAAGATCTCAAAGGACCCCGAAACGCGTAGGTACCACCTTTACCTTCACTGGTGCGCCAAGGAAGCACTCTACAAGATTTGCGACAAGGAAGGAATAAGCATTAAGAAAAATATTACGATTGAACCCTTCGAGGTAAATGAATCGGGTGAAATCAGGGGAAAGGTTCAAACCGACAAGATAAATGAATCGTTTGACCTTTTCTATACCAGATACGATAACTATGCAATTGTCTGGACCAAGAAAAACTATGAAAAAGTATAATTTCCCCGGGAATAAAAGCGTTGCCCTTCTTCTCGATCCCGACAAGGCATCAGCTGAGGGGCTTAGGAATACCCTCAGGATAGCCTCCGGGTGTAAAACTGACTTTATCCTGGCAGGCGGCAGTCTTACATTCAACAGCATCGACAGCCTGATCGACACTGTGAGAAGCCTGTGCGACATTCCCATTATTCTTTTTCCAGGCAACCTCCTTCAGCTTAGCCTCAGGGCTGATGCCATCCTCCTTCTTTCGCTCATCTCGGGAAGAAATCCCGAACTTCTCATCGGCAACCATGTTATTGCAGCACCTTACCTTCGGAGTGTAAAGGAAAAACTCATCCCGGTTGGATATATCCTTGTCGGAAGCGGCAAGAAAACATCAGTCGAATATATCAGCCATACTGAAGCCATCCCTGCCGATAAACCAGACCTTGTAGCTGCAACAGCAATGGCAGGCGAAATGCTTGGTTTTCATATGATCTACCTCGAGGCAGGTAGCGGCGCTGATAACCCTGTCCCTCCCGTTATCATCCGTTCTGTCAGGGAAAATGTGTCAGTGCCGCTGGCCGTGGGCGGTGGATTGAGAACCAGCCGCGAAATAACCGATGCTTTCAATGCCGGTGCAAACCTTGTAATTCTGGGAAATGGTTGTGAAAAGAATCCCGGATTGCTGGCTGAAGCCTGTTCAATCAGGGATAAAATAAGAGCCGGACAAGCTACCTGAAGAGTTCAGGCATAGGTTCACCCGTACAAGCATTCGGATATGGTATCCTGCACAAAGATGAGAGGGTTGCAGCAATATCGGTCATATTTACTTTCCTCATCACTGTCGACCTGTTGACGGTCCATCCGTACCAGATGAGTGGAACATGGGAATCGTATTCATAAGGTGAGTTGTGACTGGTAAGCTGGTCACCCTCCCTTTCAACCCAGCCGGGATTCAATGTCACTATGACATCCCCCGACCTTTGCTGACTGAAATTATTCACGATCTTCCTCAGGTGACCGTTGCCGAAATCATTTGCTTCAAAGGCATAATAGGGATATGCTGATGCAACACCCGAAAACTGGGTAAGAAACCTTGCAGTCTTCTTCTGGATATCCTCAATAGGAATCCTTGCGTCTTCAATCAGGATTCTGTTAAGAAAAACCTGCCTTTCTGAAAATCCCCTTACCCAGTCACCTTCTCCATAAACCGCATTCAGGTAACTGCGGAGAAGCTGAAGAGCCTGATTCTGCCTGAAATATCCTGCCGGGATCCTTGTATTCTCCATAATCGCGGGAATCTCGGAGACCCCGTGAGCTGATGTGAAATAGATGAGCACATTCCTCTTCCCGAGATTGTCGTTAAGATAATTCATCAGAGTTTCAATGTTCTTATCGAGCCGGAATATGGCATCCCCGGTCTCTACCGAGGAAGGCCCGAACCTGTGTCCGATATAATCGGTCGATGAGTAGCATATTGCCAGGAAATCAGTTATCTCATCCTTTCCCAGACCTTCATTTTCCATTAGTCTGACTGCAAAATCGGTTGTAAATGCATCAGCAAAGGGAGTCTCCCTCAGAAAGGCATAATTGCGGACGCTGTTTCTTCCGGCCGGTTTGCTTAGCTTGTTGACATCGTACGGGAAATAGTTGATGCCATTAAATCCTGTCTCAAAAATATTTGAATCAGGAAGGCATACTGAATAATCAGCTGCCTGCCTGAGAAGGTTCCATGTGGTGTTCAGGTATGTTTCTGAGTATTTCATTGCGTTGAAATCATTAACCCATGGCGGCAGAGTTTTCATATAATATGAAGAGGACATCCATGTTCCGGTGGTGTTGTCATACCAGAATGCACCGTCGGCCGCATGGCCCGCTGAAAAGATTGCCGATTGCTCCCTGATGCCAACGGAATATACCTTTGATCGTTTTCCGCTTGCGATCTTCAGTTCGTCGGCAAATGTAGAAGCATTGAGATTAACCGGTGAATGAAGCCCCGACTCATAGCTCCCTCCTGCCGGATTAACCGTAATATCCTTTGTGCAATAAATAAACTCGTTTTTAAGGGGGAGATACCAGTTGTCGGATGTAATACCATGATAAGCTGGTTCAGTGCCCGTCGAAATGGTCGAAAATCCCGGAGCCGACTGGGTAAGCATATAATCAAAGGAGGCATTGCGGAAAAAAGTACCCTCATTTATCATTTTCTTGATGCCGTTTTCCGATAGCTTGTCCCTGAACCTTTCAATCTGATCAAACCGTAACTGCTCAACCACGATTCCGATTATAAGGGCCGGCTTATCTGGCGGCAGGTATGCCCCCTGTCCCGAAAGACGCAGAAACCCGAATAAAAGCAATACAAAAGTTATAACTGTTTTCCCTGTCATTGTGTTAATCTCCACTGCTTTAAAAACGGCATAAAAATAATCTTTTATGCATGAGAAACAATATTCATATGCAAATACAAATCAGATTCATCTGATAATCACTATCCTGCCGCTGCACGACACTCTTGTTTCCAGATTTGTGAAAACAACGAAATAAATTCCTGCCTGAAGCCGGCTGACATCCATACCTACAGGATAAGGATCCGGAGTTTCCTCGACGTATTCCAAAACCTTTTTACCCGTCAGGTTATACAATCTTATATTAACCACTCCCCTCATGCTTTCAGGCAGAACGGCCTTTACAATACTGCTGCAGGGATTCGGATAAAAGAACGGCTCATCCGGATTTGTAGTATCTACCGGATTTAAATCGGGGATCATTTTAACTTCCAGGTCAGTTCTCCCCCGATGCATTACCGTAATGCCCCTTAGGGTTGTATCACTGTAACCACTGGCAGTAAAAGTAAGATCATATGACCGGGGCAACAGGAATCTGCTAAAAAAGCCTGTTAGGGTATCCGAATAAACATGTGAGCTGTCCATGTCGTGCCCTTTAATATAAACCCTCGCCGGAACAGGCTCATTGTTCAGAGCGTCTGAGACCCGGCCATGTATGCCAAACGTTGCGTTTTCGAGGTAACCAAGCAGTGAACGGTAATTGTACTGCCATATGTTATTAAGATCAGCAGCCGGAGTGACAAAATCTTCGTCAAGTTCGACAGTAATTTCCCGTCCGCTCAGACTATAAGTGACATAATCCTGCCGCCCGCCATTGACTTTATACCAGTCCCAACCGTTTGTCACTCCATTATCGAGATAATTCATATAGCCGGGACCGGAATAAATATGCACAGTGTCGGCCCAGCCCCTGCTTATCATGTAAAACCAGTCATTGTCTGCATGCTCATATGGCCACCTGTCCCAGGGGTAATTGACAACTTCCTCTCCTGAATGAAAATTCGCCGACAGGGCAAACCGGCGTTCAGCAAGGAAGTACATCATGTCGAGGGTCTCTTTCTGCCTCGTGAGAACCGGCCCTTCGGGATCAGGAAAGTTGCGGTTCAGATCATAACCGTTTGCATTGAACCTGACAGGCGAAGTGATGTAATTACCACCCCTGTATGTCCCGTCGGGATTAGCAAGCGGATTGATCCAGATCTCGAGGTTGTCCACAAGATTCTTCACCCGGCTGTCAATGGTGTAGTTCTTCAGAAGATATTCCGAAAGCCTCAGCATCAGAATAAATCCTGCCGTTTCGTCTCCATGAATACCTGATGTATAAAAGACCTCAGGTTCTGCCTCGTCCGCCCTGCAGTTATCGGAGATCTTCAGGACTAGCACAAGCCTGCCGTTTATGCTGGTGCCGATTGTATCGAGCTTACAGAGCGCACGATAAGACGAAGCAAGGAACCTCATTATCGAATCGTACTGTGTCCAGGAGGGGTAACTGTCCCACTCCATGGCTTCTGCTATGCTGGCAGAACTTACAACCCCCTTGTTTTCTGGCCTATCAACAATCTGATATTCATTCTTCTCGGCGATGAATCGTTCAACAGTCAATGGAGAAAGCAGAATATGAATTGACTTTTCCTTTACGGATCGTACTGAGTAAATACGTGTGATCCTGTCCTTGGTTTGCCTGTTCCGTACGGGAATTATTACTTCAGCCTGACCTTTTTCATAAACGATACTGCGGAGTTTTGTATCATTTGTTACATTTTGAGAATGGCAAAGTTCTGCCAGGAATGGAAATATCAGTAACGGTATCAGTAATTTCTTAAACATCCGGAGGGTTAAACATTGAACCTTATATGAAGGATATCCCCGTCTTCAACAACGTAATTTCTTCCTTCGATATAGAACTTTCCTGCCTCCTTGCATGCATGTTCCGATCCCAGGGTTATAAAATCATGATACTTCATCACTTCTGCCCTTATAAATCCCCTTTCGAGGTCGCTGTGAATCACACCTGCAGCCTGGGGTGCGGTCATCCCCTTTTTTATCGTCCATGCCCTTATTTCCATCGGTCCCACAGTAAAGAACGTCTTAAGATTCAGCATTTTATATGCAGCCCTTACCATCTTATCGACCCCTGGTTCTTCGAGTCCGGCATCCTTTAAAAATGCAAGCCTGTCCTCGACGCTTTCAAGTTCTGCAATTTCTGCTTCAACTGCCCCTGCAATTACAAGTATCTCGGCATTTTTACCCTTCATGGTCTCTTTGACGCTTTCAACATATTTGTTCCCCGTAACAGCGGATTTCTCGTCAACGTTGCAGACATACATTACGGGTTTCATTGTAAGAAGGAAAAGGTCATCGACATGCTTCTTCTCCTCTGGCTTAACATTGAGGCTGCGGGCATTGTTGAAATTCCCTATATGATCCCTGTACCTTGTCAGAACTTCAATACCATGCTTTGCATCCTTGTCTCCTGCCCTTACAAGTTTCTCGAGCCGCTGCAGCTTCTTCTCAACCGACTCCATATCCTTTACCTGCAGTTCAAAGTCGATAGTCTCCATATCCCTGACGGGATCGATCGAACCGTCAATATGAGGAAGGGCATCATTATCAAAACATCTCAGAACATGAATCAGGGCATCTGTATTTCGTATGTCTCCCAGGAATTTATTACCCACACCTTCACCTTTGTTCGATCCGCGGGTAAGTCCGGGTATATCGACAATCTCTACGGTTGTATTAACGATTCTGTCTGTAACCTGATGTTTTTCAAGCTCATACAGTCGGGGGTCAGGAACCTGGACCAACCCGATATTCGATTTGGTGGCGCTGAACGCAAAAGCATTTGTTTCACCCTTGGTGTTTGAGATGCAATTGAAGATGGTTGTTTTCCCAACGTTGGTGATTCCAAGTATTCCGCATTGAAGAGCCATCAGATTCCGGATTAAATTACGGATGCAAATTTACAGATTTGCCTAATATCTTTAAACCTTTTCACGTTTTATAAATCAAATGATATATTCTTAACTGCAGTTGAGCGATAGTAAACCCGATAGCGATATCTTTGATCTCCTTGAAAGTGATATTAATAAAGGCTTCAGGCTTGTTGTTGAGAAATACAGCACACGGCTCTACTGGCATATCCGGCGTCTTGTGATCCTTCATGAAGATGCCGACGATGCCCTCCAGAATACATTTGTCAATGCCTGGCGCAATATTTCAAATTTCAGGAGCGATAGCTCTCTTTATACCTGGCTCTATGCCATAGCGACCAATGAAGCTCTTACCCTGATAAATAAAAGAACCAGAAATTACGCTGTTTCGATCGATGACCTGGGAAGCTGGTTTGCAAATTCAACTGAAGGAAGCATCTGGTTCGACGGCGATGAAGCTCAGACAAAGCTTCAGAATGCAATCCTTAAGCTTCCCGAAAAGCAAAGGATCGTTTTCAACCTTAAATACTATGATGACATGACCTATGAAGACATGAGCAAGGTCCTAAGGACCTCGGTCGGTGCGCTGAAGGCATCGTACCATCATGCTGTAAAAAAAATTGAAAATATGCTGAACGGCATTTAAACCATTTGTAATTTTAATCATCCAAATTAGTGATGGGAAACAGTGACAAAATACCGCAGGGAAATCCTTTTAAAGTGCCTGAAAATTACTTTGAGGAACTGAACAGCAGAATAATCTCCTCAACTTCTGAAAATCAGGATAAGAAAAAGCCAGGGCTTTATATGAGGCTGAGGCCGTTCCTTGCAATTGCCGCATCTGTTGCTTTTCTGGCAATTTTGAGCTATGCCGGAACAAAATTGTTCTCACATCATAATGAAGCTGTTTCTCTTTCAGGCATACCGGTTGAAGAGTATCCGGAAACAATATTGAATGAAATTGATCTTCTTACATTGGAGGAGAATGCAGTTGTGAGCGGAATACAAGGATTGGAATCATCTCTTGATAAGAAGGATATCGTTGATTATCTTATGCTTGAGAACATAGATATTAATGAAATACAGGAACAATTATAAATTGTCAGCCATGAAAAGAAAAATTGTTGTTTTAATTATACTTTCAACCTTCTGTGCAATGAATATCATGGCACAAAATGCAAACCGCCAAAGGCTGGATAACTATAAAATTGCCTTTTTTACAAAGCGCCTTAATCTTACCTCGCAGGAAGCCGAGAAATTCTGGCCTGTTTACAATGAATACCAGGATAACAGGAATAAGATCCAGCTTGAAAGACAGGAACTTAACAGAAATTTCAATCAGAACGAGCTTAATATGAGTGAGCGGGAAATGATCGAAGCAGGTGACAAACTTGTTGGTACTGGAGGTCAGGGAAGCTGCTTGGCACAGGAATTTCATAATAAAATCAAAACAGATCCTGTCACCGGTTAAAGTCCTTAGGCTCTACCAGGCAGAAAACCAGTACAGGCTTCAGTTACTGAAAGAACTACAGGAAAGAAGAGAGGTGAAGGTTAACCCGAATATCAGACAGCAACAGTGAGCTTAGAGACTCAGGGACTTAAATCAGCATTAGACAATGTAATTACGTTGTTAAGTCAAAGAGTGAAAATACCGTGCAATTCCTGCTGGTTAAAGGATTTCAGAGCTTTGGAGTTGATTTCAAAAATGATAACATTTCCTCAGTATTCATCTTCTTCTGTTCCCCTGTCGACATTATCTTAAGAGTGACCAGATTATTCTTTATTTCCTCTTCTCCTGCAATGATAATATAAGGTATCTTCCTCGAATCAGCATACGACATCTGCTTCTTCAGCTTGACAGTATCAGGGTAAATCTCTGAACTGACCTTAATTCCTGATAAATGATCCCGGATCTTAAGTGCAAATCCTATTTCTTCATTCCCGAAGTTAAGTATCAGCACCTGAGTTGACTGCCTCTCCTTTTCACTGAACAGGTTCAGCTGGCTCATAACATCATATATCCTGTCGGCACCAAAAGATACCCCGACTCCTGAAACACCTTCCATTCCAAAAACCCCCGTGAGGTTGTCATACCGGCCCCCGCCGCAGATACTCCCGATGCTTGCATCCTTCGACTTGACCTCAATAATGGCTCCTGTATAATAATTCAGGCCGCGGGCAAGTGTAAGATCAAGCTCTGTTTCTGCTGATAGTTCTTTGCTGCCAATGTATGAAAAAAGCATCCGGAGTTCTTCAATACCTTTTTTACCAATCTCTGATCCTGACAGAACCTCTTCAAGTCCTGAAAGCTTTTCTGAAACAGTGCCTTTCAGCTCTATTATGGGCTGCAGCCTTCTGACAGCTTCTGCTGCGATCCCTTTGCTTCTTAGCTCTTCATTAACCGCCTCAATACCAATCTTTTCAAGCTTATCAATTGCTACTGTTATATCAGTTATTCTTGCCGATTCGTTTATAATCTCAGCAATCCCAGATAAAATCTTCCTGTTGTTGATTTTAATGACGACTGCAATTTTCAGCTGACTGAATATCTCGTCAATTATCCTTACGAGCTCATATTCATTCAGCAATGAATCACTGCCGATAACATCAACATCGCACTGAAAGAATTCGCGGTACCTGCCTTTCTGGGGACGGTCGGCCCTCCAGACAGGCTGTATCTGATATCTTTTGAAAGGAAAAATGATCTCATCACGATGGTGAACGACATATCTGGCGAATGGTACTGTAAGGTCATATCTTAATCCCCGTTCGCAAATCAGGGACGATAATTTAACAGTCTCCCTGTCAAGCAGATCCTGATCTTTTACATCCGAAAGAAAATCACCTGAATTAAGGATCCTGAAGAGCAGCTTATCTCCCTCTTCCCCGTATTTTCCGAGCAGGGTCGACAGGTTTTCCATTGCCGGAGTCTCAATCGGCTGATAACCGTAAAACCTGAAAACTCTTTTGATCGTATCGAAGATGAAATCCCTTTTCATCATCTCTTCAGGTGAAAAATCGCGGGTTCCTTTTGGTATTGAAGGCTTCATTCCTTATTATAAGATAAAAGACAAAAGTAAAAAGATAAAAGTAGGAATAAAAAGGGAAAAGTTATGCAGTTATGCAGTTATGCAGTTTTGCAGTTATGCAGAAATGCAGTTGTGCAGTTATGTCGGACCGAAGGGTAGACCCCGACCGTAGCGTCGGGGCAGTTGTGCAGTTGTGTAGTTAAAATAACCGCAGAACCGCAGAACTGCAAAACCGTAAAACTGGATTTAGGCCCCCCTATAGTGGGGTTGGGGGGTTAATACTTCTCCGGCACGAAATTCTGTTCCGTAATCGGAGGCCTTACATATGCCAGATCATGCTTCAACGGCGGAAGCTTAATGGCTTTTACGGTAAGGTCCTTATAGGGTATGAGAGAAAGAAAATGATCGATGCAGTTAAGGCGTGCCCTTCTTTTATCATCGGCCGGGATCACAAACCAGGGCGATTGCCTGGTATCGGTATATGAAAACATCTTGTCCTTGGCCATGGAGTATTCAACCCATTTATCACGCGATTCAATATCCATCTGGCTTATCTTCCACCGCTTGGTGGGATCCTTGATCCTGTCCTGGAACCGGTTTTCCTGCTCCTTGTCGCTTATTGAGAACCAGTATTTTACAAGGATTATACCTGATCGTATCAGCATTCGTTCAAACTCGGGACATGACCTCAGGAATTCCTCGTATTCATCATTTGTGCAATAACCCATAACCTTTTCGACTCCTGCCCTGTTGTACCAGCTCCGGTCGAAAAGCACTATCTCCCCTCCCGATGGCAGCTCCGATACATACCGCTGAAAATACCACTGCGATTTCTCCTTTTCTGTCGGGATCCCGAGGGCAACTATCCTGCATATCCTGGGATTCAGGCATCCCGCAATTGTTTTGATGACGCCTCCCTTGCCCGCCGCATCCCGTCCTTCGAAGATGACAACCACCTTTAGCCTGTTGGCTTTTACCCACTCCTGAAGCTTGACCAATTCAATTTCCAGATTCCTAAGCTTTGCCAGGTACTCATTGTTGCCCATCCTTTCCCTCTTCTCAGCTTTGATATCGTGGTAAAGGTCCTTCTTTTCGAAAACCTCGACTTTGGTCTTTTTATCCTTATTGGTTTTTTTCATGGCAGGAATATTTAAGTCAGGTTGCTCGTTACTGTTGCTGGTTGCTGGTTACTGGTTGCTGGATACTGTTGCATCGTTACTGGTCTTCGGTTCCCGCCTTGCGGGATTTCTTCTCCGAGTACTCGGGATTCCTCAATCTTCGGTCTTCAATCTTCCGTCTTCAGTACATTAGAACAAGCAACAAGTAAAACAATTCAGATTAGAAATATACAAATTTCTATTCTGACAATGATATTCGCGGCATGAAAATATTACTGTATAAATGGGATCGTAACAGGGTATTTGAATTCCTCGCCCTTTGAGGCTTTAACGCTTGCAACAATGATGCAGATAACTTCAAGGAAGCCAAGGAAGATCAGGATCGGGATTCCTATAAGTATGAAGCATAAGGGGATGGCAAGAACCATGTACAACATTATCGAGAGCTGAAAATTCATCGATTGCTTTCCGTTCTGATCAACCCATCGCGACTCATCCTTTCTTGTGAGCCAGCAGATCAGCGGTCCGATAATCCCCCCGAAAGGGAAAAAATATCCTGCAAATGCAGAAAGGTGGCACAGCATTGCCCAGTTCCTTTCAGTTTCTGATAATTCTCTGATCTCTTTCATTGTTATCCGGTTTTTATTAAAAGACGCCCCCCTTTTGAATTTGCTGCATTTTCAGATTTTTGAAAGGCGCTTCAGGTCAGCCGGCAGCAACCCGTTGGGATTGGACTTGTCTATTGTGTGCTGATTGTAATAATACATATTTGAATCATCAGTACCAATAAGCATTTTAAAACAGATCCCAGTGTTTTGTCCTTCCGGAGGACCGACTTTATGAAGTATTAGGGTGTTGGGTCCCTTTTCCCGGATCGCCTTTAAAATGACCTCTTCGGGAACAATTTCGATGTCGTACCTGTAAGCGGCTTTCAGCTTTTCGGGAGTGCTTATCGCAGGCGCAAGATCCTCCTTTTTTACAAGTATCTTTTTATCAATCATTTCCGGGATAAACCTGTTATAATACCTGAGATATCTTCGTCCTGTCAGCGAAGGATCCCCGGAGATCATCCGTGCATGCTTCTGAATGAATGAAAGGATGACTCCAAGCTTATAGCCGTATTCCATGTCATCCTCTCCGCCAAAAGAAAGCGGTATGGCGCAAATCTCCGGCATTTTGCCCAGTTCTTCGACATTTTTCCCCTGGAGCAGGTTAATAAAGTTGTAAACCGATTTCGACTTGTCGCTTTCATACCTTGTGCCGGTAAGGATTATGAATGAAAAGGAGGTATCGGATCTCCGGGCCCCGAAATCGGATGTGTGAATGAATTCGAAGGGGGTTATCGTCCATGATTCCTTCATGGCCTCACGGATATAATTATTATATACCGTGTTACCGTCCTCAAGGACAACGCAGGTTGTTGAAGTGATGAATTGATTTATTTCGCTGCCGGTTGGAAATGGTGCCTGTGCTGAAAGCAGGCAGAAAGATGTGGTCAGCAGGATGGAAACAGATAATTTCTTCATTTATAACCCCTGGTTTGATGGAAAGAAGAGAGGATTCTTTTCGTTGAACTTGCGGATATATACAAACATAAGGTCCTTCCTTTTCTTGTTAGGAAGACGCATGTATTCCTCATACAGCTCACTGTCCTTCATTAGAAGAAGCTCCGTATTGTCAACGTCATATTCGAGGATCTTCCCGGTTTCAAAATCTATAAGGTACTGCATTAGCTCATTCCGGCCCGGATTGTTCCGGTATGGAGAATAATAAGATCCATACGGGGAGTAATAATTTCCATAACCGTAGGGGGAATAGTAGGAATATGGCGAATAGTACGGAGAATAATAAGGGCTGTAGGAATCATAATAACCATAGGGTGAATTGTAGTAGCGGTTATCATACGAGGTGACATCAGCTACGAAATGGCATATGTTCCCGACAAAAGTGATACGGTTGAAATTACCCTGAACCTGGATGTACATAACGCCGTTCCTGGCATAACCCCATATTGAGCTCCTGTCAACCTCCTGTCTGATTCCCATCCCGTCGTAAAAATAAATCTTCTCACCCGACATGAGATTCTTGAAAAAATCCTTGTCATTGTAATCGGTTGATGTTAGTATCTTGGCTTTTGGGATAGGGCTGTTTGCTTTTACCTGATCGAAATTAAGGTAAATGCCGTCGTTGAACCTGAAGTCAGGAGTATATTTTACCATTCCTTCGCTTTCCTGGGCATCTACCCTGAAGAAAGCTTCGCCGGAACAAACTAAGGCAATCATCAGCAAAATTCTGACTAAATTTTTCATATGACAGATGCTTTATATTTCCGGATCAAAAATTGTACCACAGGAACAAAATTAAGATTTTCCTTTGAAGGTTGATAATTTCACCTCATGTATATTTATCATCTTATTTTGTTAAATTTACCTGACTGCAATAATCAATTAAATTAAAGATGGAATCAGATGATTATGTTCCAGTGAATACCGGTAACAGGTATTCTGAAGAGATCTTTGGCAAAAAGAAGAACCTGATAGAAGTTTATTCAATCATATCCCTGATATGCCTTATACTTTCAGTTATCTTCATTTCATTCGATCTCAGGCTCCCGGCCGGATTCCTTGTTATCTCAGGCGCTGCACTGTTTATAATGATCATCAGGAAATCAAATGAATTGATCAGTGTTGTAAAGGATTCCATCAGGGACGTTTCTTCATCAAGCGAAAAGAAGGATGATGTAATTACCGACTTTTCTCACAGGATAAGGGAACCGCTTAACAATATTGTCGTGATTGCAGATCTTCTTATGGATATTGGTTTACAGAAAAAACAAAAGGAACTGCTTGAAACTTTAATTGCATCCACAAACAACATGGTGACCACTGTTAATGAATTAACAATGGAATCGGCCGGAAATATAGGCTTTGGGAAACGGGAACAGATCAGGTACAACATTCTTTCGACAATCCAGAACACAATTGAGCTTTACAGCCTTAAGGAAAAGGTGAACCTCGATTTTATTTTCACCAGGAAGGACTACAATGATTACGAATGCCTGGGTGATCCGATAATCCTCAAGCAGATATTCCTCGATATTTTCAACACTATTGAGGCGCAGAGTTCCGGATTGCCTACAAAAGTGACGATAAGCCTAAGGAAAGAGAGGGATTCGGAGCGGGAAAGGCTTATCGGAATGCGCATCCAGACAGACAAGAACACCATTTTCTTCGATGAAAATGGTAGCGCCGGACACCTTGCATCAAAGCTGATAGCTTTCAGTAACGGAAAATACATCCAGGAATCAGGCAATAACTTCACCGTGCTGAACATAACAATGCCATTCCTGTATCCGGTTTCCGAAACACAAGTCCCATCCGCCGGTCAGCCCGGAACACCCGAAAAGAAGGAAAAGATCCATAAGGAGCTGAAAGATATAAACATACTTCTTGTCGAGGATAACCTTATAAACCAGAAGATAACGCTTCTGACGCTTAAACCCCTTGTGAACAGTATTGATACTGCGGCTAACGGAAAGGAAGCCATCGAAAAGATGAACTCGGCAAGTTACGATATGATCCTTATGGATATAGTTATGCCTGTAATGGACGGGATCATTGCTGCAAGGAAAATCCGGGAGCTTGAATCCGGGTCAGATACACATGTTCCCATAATCGCAATCACTGCCAATGCCATGATAGGCGACAGGGAAAAATGCCTCTCGGCAGGTATCGATGAATATTTGTCCAAACCCTTTCAGCCGGCTGTGCTTATCGAAAAGATCACACAGTTGCTATAGCATCCTGACCGTTTCGCAGCAGTTTCATGGTTTTCAATGAAGGGGACTGAACTTCATTATCAAATCCCAGACTATCCCATATCTTATTTATCCTGTTGATGGTTTCAGGATTGGAACATACAACATTGGGCCATCGCCTCGGGAATCCTCCTTTACGGTAGAATTTTATTGTCCCGTCGATCATCAAAGAGTTACCTGAAATAATAAAATGATCGCGCACCGGATCCGAATTGCCCAGAACCTGCCATGCCACCATGAAATCATCATCCTGATCCACCGTATGATCGGTCGCAATGACAAGCCTGAAAAGTGATCCGTCTGCATTGCTCCTTAAAAGATCATGAACTTTCAAAATAGTGTCGGGATCCCCTGACGGATCAACCCCTAATTTCAGAATTCTTTCCCCTTGCACTGTTTTGTAAATCCTGTATGCTTTGATAAAACCTGCATTTAGAAATTCCGTAATATCCTTCTCCGGTGCTTTTACCTTTTCAATATTCCGCCCCCGGACCTGTAATTCTTCCGGAAGTTTTTCCGTAGCATCGATACCTGTCTTCCGCCGAACGAAAAAGTGTCTGATGAATGGTCGAGCACATCAAGCGGGCCTCTTGTGAAGATTATGTCGGTTTCAAAAACGGTATTGGAGAAAATGGCGGCGGCAAGCTCCCTGTAATTCCTTATGTCAATCATTCCGCTAACGACGACAAGGTATTTCGTGAACATCATCTGCCCTGCCCCCAAAAGGGAGCTGATCACTTTCAATCCCTGACCGGGATAGGTCTTGTTAATCCTTACGATCACAAAGTTATGGGCAACACCTGCCTCAGGCATATGAAAATCTAGTATCTCAGGCTGAATGGCAAGGCGGACCGGAGAAAGAAAGATCTTTTCTGTTGCTTTCGCCAGCCAGGCATCCTCATGGGGAGGCACTCCCACGACAGTTGCCGGATAAACCGCATTTTTCGAATGTGTTATGCATGTCACATGAAAAACCGGATAGAGGTCGGCAAGCGAGTAGAATCCGGTATGATCGCCAAACGGACCCTCCATGATAAATTCCTCTGAAGGATCAACATAACCTTCAATAACTATGTCGGCATCGGATGGTACATAAATATCGTTTGTGATGCATTTTGCAAGCTTTACTTTCTTCTTCCGTATAAATCCTGCAAGGATGAATTCACTTATATTTTCGGGCAATGGTGCCGTAGCACAGTATGTATAGACCGGATCGCCTCCAAGTGATACCGACACCGGCATTCTTTTACCAGCCCTTTTCCATGCTTCAAAGTGATTTGCCCCTGTTTTGTGTCTCTGCCAGTGCATTCCCGTGGTGTCGGTGCCGAGTACCTGCATCCTGTACATCCCGGCATTTGGCTTTCCGGTTTCGGGATGATATGTGTGGACAATGGGAAGGGTGATGAACCGGCCGCCATCGTGGGGCCAGCATTTAAGAACAGGAAGTATAGAAAGGTCAGGTTTCTCATGGATTACCTGCTGGCATTCGCCCTTTAAGCTGGTCCTTGAAGGCAGATAACCGGCAATTTTCAATAAACCGGGCAGGGACTTTATCCTGGCCCATAATCCTGACGGAGTATCAGTAAACATGCTGAAGGCTTTTTCGATGTCTCCGGCTGCGTCGGAGATATTGCTCAATCCCAAAGCCATTGCCATCCGCCTGTCGGATCCGAATGCATTTATCAGTACGGGAAAGCCTGTTCCGGTGTTTTCAAAAAGAAGGGCCTTGCCTGCTGATTTTGTAATCCTGTCGGTGATCTCCGTAATTTCGAGCACGGGGTCGGCAAAAACTTTAATCCGGTGCAGTTCCCCGTTGCGTTCAAGCATGGAGATAAAAATCTTTCAGTCCTGAATAGGGCATATTTTTAAATAACTTGGGTAAAGATATGGAATAGGTTTTAATCCCCGTGGCTTATGCTGGCGCCGATTTGTAATCGGTGCCAAAAAAATATTCAGGAGCCTGAAAAGGCACGGATTGCAACCGAGTCCCGCTTTAGCGGGACGAGCTCGGTGAAGCCAAATCCGCGCCAGCGTGGGATTTTACTCCAGGGCTCCCTTCCTGGGAGGGGTTGGGGGTGGGTTTCCTGGA
>CAVOKP010000001.1:0-20234 GCA_963696535.1 uncultured Bacteroidales bacterium | reverse complement strand
ATACTTTTCATTTCCTTCTTTTTCCTCAAGGACGAAAATCTGTTTCAGGAGGGCCTTTTACTGTTTATCCCTGAAGAGCATCATGAAGGAACCAGAAAGGTGGTTGCAGAATCGAAAAATCTTCTTATACGCTATTACCTTGGTGTTTTACTTGAAGTATTTGGCGTAATGTCGCTAATTGCCATGGCCCTATGGATATTCGGGATCAGGAATGCACTGCTTATAGGATTTTTTGCCGGGATCATGAACATTATACCATATATCGGTCCGCTGATCGGAGGATTAATCGGACTTGTGCTTGGCACCATTTCAACCCTGGCTGTTGGTTCATACAATGAATTGCTGCCGGTGACCCTGAAACTCCTGGGCACTTTTATCGTGGTCAATTTCATCGACAACAACATACTCGTTCCCGTCATCTATTCAAAAAGCGTAAAATCCCATCCGCTGGAGATCTTCCTTGTAATTATCATCGGGGGAGGGATCGCCGGACTCGTGGGAATGCTGTTCGCAGTTCCGGTCTATACATTGCTGAGGGTCATTGCAAAGGAATTCTTTAACCAGTTCAGGGTGGTAAAGAAGCTCACTCAGTCAATTGATGAGAAATGAGAAGGCGTAACGGCATAGCGGCGTAAGGGCGTAAGGGCGTAAGGGCGTGACGGACCGAGGGAGCGAGGGAGCGAGGGAGAAGTGAAGAAAATGATATTAATTATTTAGAACTGTAATAACTTATGGAACACAAAATTGAAGGTCATTCCGGAAATAGGTCAGCAATTATTATTGTTGCTGTTTTACTAATCTTCCTGCCAGCCTGCAACAGATCCGGTGGAAGTTCTCAGAAGAAAACGGAAGCAGTTGAAGTAAAGACTACAAATGCTGAAAAGCTGGGATTCCCTGCAGGGAGTAAGGTAATTCTTCTTCATTGCGACGATGCAGGGATGTGTGATGAGGCAAATATTGCCGTAAGGAATTATTTTGAAACCGGTGATCTTCGGTCGGCTGCGGTTATGGTACCATGTCCTTTCGCCATGGAACTGGTGGAATGGGCAAAGTCGCAGGGTTCGCCTGATGTAGGTGTTCATCTCACCCTGACAAGCGAATGGAAAAGTTACCGCTGGGGACCGGTGTCTGATCATGCAAAGGTTCCCGGACTTATCGATCCGGAAGGCAAGATGTGGCATGATGTACCCGAAGTGGTTTCCCATGCTTCAGCAGCTGAGGTTGAAACTGAAGTCAGGGCACAGATTGATAAAGTTATCGCTGCAGGATTCACTCCCTCGCATATCGATACTCATATGGGAACCATGTACGCATCCCTTGAATACCTTAAGGTCTTTCTTAAAATCGCGGAAGAATATAATATTCCTGCAAATGCAATTGACCTCTCCGATCCTGCCATTGCGGAAAACTTCCGGAAGGCAGGTTACCCAATAACAAATGACGTTGTGGAACTGCTCAATCAATATTCACTCCCGAAGCTTGATAATTTTTCAAGTGTTCCTGACGGTGGCACATACGAAGAAAAAAGAGCTAACTTCTTTAAGTTGCTGAATTCACTGGGGCCGGGTATTACGGAAATAATCTTTCACCCTTCGGTCGAAACGGATAATCTCAAAACAATAACCGGCTCGTGGCAACAGAGAGTCTGGGAGGCTCAGCTGTTTTCAGATCCTGTTGTGAAAGAATTCTTTGAAGCCAATGGCATATTAATAACCACCTGGAGAGAGGTGATGAAACGCCATACAGATAAGATCTAGTTTACAGGTCCGCTTATAACATTCAGATATCTTCCCATCCAGTATGGAAGAAGCCAGATATCACCGGCACTGTATTCTGACAATCCCGCTCCGTCACCGTCAAGTTTGAAACGGTTGGCATTATGCCGGGAAACAGGAAGTTCATCGGGCGGAAGAACCTCACTGATAGTCTGGCCACGGAAACCGGGTTCAATAAGTTCAATGTCCTTCCGGTAACTGTTCCCGACACTCCAGTCGATCAGATCCAGCGGATAACCCTGAAGATACCACACAGCATCTTCAAGACCGAACTCTTCAGGTCTTGCAATAGCGGTCATTATATTCCACAAACCCTCCTTCTCAGGTTGTTCTGTTTTCCAATGGTCAATGATAGCTGCCTTGTACTTTGATTTAAGTGTATCATTGAAAGCATAACGGAATAATCCCCAGTAACCGCAGTAATACATTTCATCATCAGAATGGTTCCATCCGTCCGATAGCATCCTGCTCCAGGGATCAGCATCTTCATGTGCCCGTCCGATCTCATCAAAGGGGCGGGTCAGGTTGTCGAGGTACCCGTGTTCATTCATCAGGTAAAATGCTGCTTCCCTGTACTTCTCCTTTCCTGTAAAATGGTAAGCTGTCTGAAGCATTCCGATGATATTTGAGGAGTTCAACTTCCGGTCTCCAACAATTACAGGCCGTGCATTAACATAATCCGGATTCCATTTGCCCCACAATGTAGGCTCGCCGTTCCAGTCAACCAGGTAATAATTATTCCCCAATATATGGGACATCAATGTATCCATAAGCATAATTGCCTTCTCACGTATTTCCGTTACATCCAAAACTTCGGCAATCACTCCATATGCAAACATATGACCAATTGCTTCATCACTGCTTGTGGTTGATTTCCAGTCCCATCCAGGATCCTCTGCCCTTCGCCAGGCCTTGTCTCCGTATTTATACCCGCGCCTTTCGAAGGAGCGGGCGGGAAACCCTGGGACAGGATTTACCGAATATAACCTTTCAAGGGCATCAAGCGATTCACGGAGATTATTTAATGCCTCATCCTCTTTTGTAACTGCATACCTGAATGCCTGACCTGCGGTGTACATTGACGTCCATAATCCGTCATTGTCAGAATCTTCAAGGCTGCCGGAAGTGATTTCACCTCCTTCCATGTTTCCAAGTGTTGAATTGAATCCATGCCGGATATGGCGTTCACGGACCTGTTTTTCGAACAACATGGCTTTGTCATGCAATGTCATATTGATGAAACATATTTTTGCAAGTCCTCTGCCAGTAAGGATCAGCACCGAGCTTTCAGGTCCGGCTGATATATCAATGACATCATCTGACGGCAGCCATCGTTCTGATGCATAATAGTCGTATTTACCATCATTCCGTAGTCTGAATGCCCCCCGGGTTGACCCGAACCATAGTTCGTTATTTATTTCCCTTATTGCGGTTAATTCCGGCCATGGCAGTTTTCTGTTAAAATCCGCCTCCGGGATATGGGTTGCCAGGTCGATTTTAAAAAAACCGTTGGTTGTGCCCGCAATCAGCTTTCCGGGAGCAATTCCTATACAGGTAAAATCATCTCCTTCCATGATCAATCTTATCTCCTTCCTGGCCGGACTGAAGACGCTTATAGTTTCTTTCCCGAGTATCCAGAATTCATCCCCGGCATCATTATATTCAATATCCATGATCACATCAGGATATTCTTCCTGCCAGACTATTTCAGAATCATTAATAAGAACCAGCTTTTTCCCGTCAGAGACAAGAAAGGCAAATTCATTTCCGCCGGTGAAAATCCTTGCCCCGGGAAGCATATGTTCCAAATAAAGTTTCCCTGCCCATGCATTGCTGAATACCGCTTTATCATCAAGATAGACAAACTGGCTGCGGTATTTTCCAATGCATGATATTTCTTTTCCGGAGACCGGCCGGTAATGAATGTCGTTAACAAGCCGGCCGGGGAATAAGAACTGGCCTTTGGCGGGTCTCAATAAACCTTCGGATGAAAATATCTGAATATAACCATTCCTGTCAGATTCAATACGGTAAAGCTTCACATCTTCATCCTGAACCATGTATTTTACGGAGTAATCCTGAACAAAAGGCTTATCTGAATGATTCTTTATTTCCTGAGTATTTTTTGCCTGCGAACAACCAGCTAATAATATCAGAATGTAAAGAATTGATGATATTTTTATGTTTGCTTTCATGTTCATCAAAATTGAATTAAGTTTATAAAAATAATAATCATATTCTTAAAGATGAAGAAATTATTTCTTGAAGTTATGGTGATATTTTCTGCAATTGCAGCAACCTCATGTTCCCATGAACCTGTTACGCCGGAAAATGCATTGCAGGCTTATCTCAATAACTCCGACAAAACGTTCCGATGGGAAGTACAGGAGAAACAAAGATCAGAAGGCGCCGGATTATACCGGATTATTTTTACCTCACAGACATGGCGCGATATAGAGTGGAATCATGAATTGATGATTGTAGTGCCGGATAGCGTGGAATTCGGTGATGGATTGTTGTTCATTACTGGCGGAAGTGTTACGGACGGGAAGCCAAACACTCATGAATTTACAGATGATTTTGTAAGGGCAATCGGCAATATCGCCGTTGTTAATAGGGTTGTTGCGGCAATAATCTGGCAAGTGCCGAATCAGCCACTGTACGACGATCTTACCGAGGATGCACTGATAACTTACACCCTTCATAATTACAAGCAGGATAAGGATCTGACGTGGCCGCTTCTTTTCCCCATGACAAAAAGCGCTGTCAGGGCGATGGATGTCATTCAGGAGTTCTCTGCAAAGGAAACAGGGAAGAAGATCACGGGCTTTATCCTCTCCGGAGCCTCAAAAAGGGGCTGGACCACCTGGCTTGCAGGGGCTTCCGACAACAGGGTTAAAGGCATCTGCCCAATGGTCATCGACGTTCTCAACATGCCTGTTAATATCAGCTATCAAAAAGAAGTATGGGGCGACTACAGTGTCGAAATTGAAGATTATGTAAAGCTCGGTATCGTTCAGGATCTGGGATCATCTGATGGAAATGATCTCGTAAAAATGATTGATCCTTACTCCTACCGCAAATCACTTACGATGCCAAAGATGATCTTCATGGCAACAAATGATCCATACTGGCCGGTTGATGCCGTTAAAAATTATATCGACAGCATCCCCGGTGACAATCATATTTGTTACACACCAAATGCCGGCCATAATCTTGGAACCAAGATAAAGGCGCTTACAACTCTAAGTGCATTCCTTGGAATAACAACGACTTATGGAAATTATCCCGACTGCAATTATGAAATCACGGAAACGGAAGGAACAATCACTCTTACGGTCCGATCCGAGCCCGGACAGATAATCGACGCTGATTTGTGGATCGCAGATTCCGATGATCCTGATTTCAGGGATGAAGAATGGGTAGAATCAGATCCGGATATTACCGGCAATGATCAAACGGTTGCATCAATAAGATATCCCGAATCGGGTTACCTGGCATTTTATGTCGATTTAAAGCATAAAAGCCCTTCAGGATTTGAATATACCCAGAGCACAAGGATGTTTGTGGCCGACACCGTCCGTGTAAGGCTAAAGTAATGTAATTACATTGTAATTACGCTATTTTAAGTATCGTTTGAAGAATCCCTCCATCTTCACCTGGCAAAAATCATTGACCCTCTTTACAATATCCATTGTATGCGGCCATAGCGGGAGCCTGTGATATTCGCATGGCACACCCAGGGAATCCAGACGACGTTTCAGGTCATCCGACTGGCTCACAGGAACAAGCCTGTCAGAAGTTCCGTGAAGAATAAGTGTAGGAGGATCGTTTTTATCCAGGTAACTGACCGGTGACGCTTCCCTGTACAGTTCCGGAGATTCTTCATACGACCGCACTATCAGGGCAGTAACCAGCGGATGGTTCCTTGCATATTCCGTTGTAAGGTCAGCTGGTCCATAAATATCGACAACTGCTTTAACCCTGTGACTTTCAATGCTGTCGTTCCCTTCTTCTGTTTTTCCCCATCCATAGCCTCCCAGCATTGCAAGATGACCGCCAGCAGAGCCGCCGACAAGAGCTATCCGGTCAGGATCATATCCATAGTTATTGTCGTTGTCAAAAAACCATTTTAATGCATCCCTGATATCTTCAGCGCAGGCAGGCCAGACACTGTCGGCAAGAAGCCTGTAAGAGACGGTTGCAGTGACATATCCTCTTTTTGCAAAATCGACAAGGTAAACCAGGTAATCGGATCTCTCCCCCCCCTTCCATGCACCACCGTGGATAAACACAAGCAGCGGAACAGTATCTGTTAAATTTTTTGGCCTGTAAATATCGAGCTGAAGTGATTTTCCGTCAATATTCTTGTACTCAATGTTTTTTATCTCCTCAATTTCCAATGGAATCTGCGGTTCAGTGTTTACAAGTTGTTCCAGTCCCAGCCATAACGCAACATATGCCGGGGCCATGAAATGATATCCGACCGGAGGTTTTTCAGGATGCAAAGCCGACCAGGTTCGTGGTATTGCAACTCCTATAATACTAATAGTTAATACAATGAATAAACCTCTTAAAAGGAATTTCAGAGTCCTTTTCCTACCGGATGATTTTTCTGAATCAAGCATTTTATAAGATATTGGTCACCAGGTAAAATTAATAATGAAAAGAAAATAATCAGGAAAAATGATAACAGGTTCCATCCGGTGACAAAAGAAAATTTTAGGTTTGCTATTAGGAACAAGGTAACAAATCAATATTTTATCCGTCTTTTACTTTAATTTTATTGATTAAACCTGATAGTAACTTTATGGGTGATAAAAGGAGGGCCGTTATAATAGGTGCCGGAATCGGAGGGATAACCACTGCTGTTTATCTGGCAAAAGGCGGATACAGCGTAAGTATTTATGAGAAGAATTCATCACCCGGCGGACGCTGCGGGCAGCTGGTACGCGACGGGCACCGATTCGACCTGGGGGCAACAATGCTGATGATGCCCGGAATATACCATGAGGTTTTTGATTCGCTTGAAATAGAACTTAAGGAAGGGAAAGATATCGTTCCCCTGAATGACCTCTATACCATATATTTCGATGATTGCAGTAAGCTGGCGTTTACTTCCGGCAAGGAGAGAATGAGGCTCCAGCTGGAGATGATCGAGCGGGGAAGTTCCAAAAGAGCAGAAGAATATGTTTCGGAAGGGTACAGGATCTTCAGGCTTGGCATGGACAGGCTGATCGGAAGGAATTTCTGTCATCTGTTCCAGATGGTCAATCTGAGAAACATTCCTCTTTTGTTCAGGTTAAAAGCCTTCACACCCCATTTCCGTTATGCCCGAAGGTTTTTCAATCACCCTCATCTGCTGATGGCCTATACTTTTCAGAATATCTATGTGGGGCAAAGTCCGTTTGATTCCCCGGCGCTTTTTTCAATGATCCCGGCTGCTGAACTTACCGAAGGTTCTTTCTTCCCGTCCGGTGGTGGAATGTTCGCGATCGTTGAAAAGATGATTGCAGCAGCCGAGGAAAATGGCGTTCAGTTCCACTACGGTAATCCTGTAAGGCAGATAAGCATATCAGGGAATAGAGCCGATGGCATAATCCTTCAGGACGGCACCAGGGTAGTAGCGGATATTGTAGTTGCAAATGCCGACCTTCCCTATGTTTACCGCAGCCTGCTTCCCGACAGGGGAAAGTCGGCCCGCCTGGATAAGCTTAAATATTCATGCTCCGCAATCTCCTTTCACTGGGGGCTTGACAAGGTTTACCCGCAGCTCGGCCATCATAGTGTATTTCTTTCCGACAGGTTCAGGGAGGGCCTCGACAGTATTGTAAGGGACAAATCAGTAGGTGACAATCCGAGCTTTTACGTTCATGCTCCGGTACGGACTGATCCGGTTGCAGCTCCCCTGAATCATGACACGATTTCCATTTCTGTTGCAGTGGGGCACATTGACAAAAACCGCAAACAGGATTGGGACCTGATTAGGGATAAAACAAGGAAGGCAGTGATTGACCGTCTTAAACGGCAGGGACTTGAGGATATTGAGAATCATATTATGTTTGAAATATGCTATATGCCCCAAAGCTGGGAAAATGCCTGTAATATTTCAAGAGGCTCTGTCTTCGGCAGTTTAGGCCACAATATTTTCCAGATGGGATATTTTCGTCCCCATAACCGCCATGATAAATACAAAAACCTTTATTTTGTTGGCGGAAGCACCCATCCCGGAAACGGAATTCCGAATGTACTTATTTCGGCAAAGCTTGTTTCGGAACGTATTTTTAAAGAAACCCGTACTGAAAAGTGATGAAAGATTCGCAAAAGGAACTATTCATTGAGATATTCAACTCAATTGATTTCGATAAGATAATCGATCACCCGAATATACTTGTTGCTGCAAATTTCTGGGATGACGAAAGGTTTTGCGCGGCCAAAACCTGTTACAGGTTCATGCGTAAAATCGATGATCTTATTGACAACCACAAAGCGGCCAACAGATTGATAGTGCCCGGAGAGAGAAAGGAGTTTCTCGCCGATGTAAATGATTGGCTTAAGATGGTCGTTATTTCCGAAGACTGCAATCCCGAGAAGGAAGCGCTGATCAAAACCATCGAAAGATTCAATATACCCCTCTGGCCGCTTGAGGCTTTTGCAAAATCGATGATCTACGACATAAACAATGACGGATTCGTGTCGATGGAATCATTCCTCACCTACGCCCAGGGTGCTTCGGTAGCTCCGGCTTCGATTTTTGTGCATCTTGCCGGACTTACATTAAAGGATGGCCACTACAATGATCCTTCCTTCGATGTCAGGGAATCTGCAACCCCCTGCGCCATTTTCAGTTATCTGGTTCATATTGTTCGCGATTTTCAGAAGGACCAGTTCAATAACCTTAACTATTTTGCCGATGAAAGTTTAAGGAATTACGGACTTACCAGGCACGACCTGAAAAAGTTCGCTCAGGGAGCTCCCGTTACTGACGGATTCCGTAACCTTATCAGGGAATACTGCACCCTTGCTGATGATTACAGGAGGAAGACCCGTGATGTAATTGAAAGAATCGGACCTGCCATGGAGCCAAGGTACAGACTGAGCCTCGAAATCATTTTCAGCCTTTACCAGATGGTTTTTGAGAGGATCAACCCGGAAAATGGTAAATTCACAACTTATGAGTTAAATCCGACACCCGAAGAGACAAAAAAGAGGGTTTGGGAAACAATATTGAATTTCTCCGTTTGAAATGAGTCGGGAATACTGCTGGCGCGGATTTGCAATCCGTGCCCTTTAACTACAAGTCAGGGAACCAAAAAATGTTATGAAGGAAATACTGGTAACTGTTTTGTTAATAATTTCACAGCTGGTTTCCGCCCAAACCGGTAAAGTTTACCTGTTTTCATACTTCAAGGGGAACGGTGAAGACGGGCTTCATCTTGCATACAGCCGCGACGGAATGAAGTTCTCAGCCCTTGGCAACGACAAATCATTCCTTCCACCAACCGTCGGAATATCCAAGCTTATGCGCGATCCGTGCATAATACAGACACCCGATGGCATTTTCCATATGGTGTGGACCGCAGGCTGGACCGAAAGAGGGATAGGGTACTCATCATCAAGGGACCTTTTAACCTGGACAGAACAGAAATACTTTCCGGTAATGGAAAAAGAGTCCTCAGCCCGCAACTGCTGGGCTCCTGAAATCTCCTATGATAATAAGACCAAACAATTCCTTATTATCTGGTCCACAACCATCCCTGGTCGGTTCCCTGATACCGAAAAGGCAGGTGACTCGGGATATAATCACCGTATCTATTCGGTGACAACGAAGGATTTTGTGGATTTTTCAGAAACCCGGTTGTTCTACGACAAAGGCTTTAATGTAATTGATGCAACGATAAATAAAACCGGCCGGAAATGGTTCATGCTCATCAAGGATGAAACAAGGAATCCACCGCAGAAGAATATCCGTATCACCACAGCCAGAAACATGTATGGCCCCTACAGTGATCCCTCGGAACCAATTACCGGAAATTACTGGGCTGAAGGACCCTCTTCAATAAAGATAAAGGGCGTCTGGCATGTCTATTTTGACAAGTACACCGAAAACAAAATGGGGGCCGTCATTTCACAGGACCTTAAGAAATGGGAGGACATATCTGAAAAGGTCTCTTTTCCTGATGGAGTGAGACACGGAACAATATTTGAAACCGGTGAATCTACGCTGCAAAAACTTTTAAACTATGGGCAAGTACGTTAACAATCACCTTATCAGGGATGAATCAGTGGCATTCGAAACAAAATTTCACTGGGTGATATTTTTTACACTTAAATCGCTTTTCACACTTACAATTTCCCCCTGGATACAAAGAGCGCTGTCGGAATTTGTCATTACAAACCGGAGGATCATCATCAAAACCGGATTTATTGCCAGAAGCACCTTTGAAATGAACCTTTCAAAGATCGAAACCGTAAATGTCGACCAGACTGTAATGGGCCGCATCCTCAACTACGGATCAATAACCATAATAGGTACCGGAGGCACAAAGGAGACTTTTCACAATATCTCAAAGCCTCTCGAATTCAGAAAAGCTTTCCAGGAGTTGTGCTGATCATTTCTTAATTTCATTCTTAACATTATTTAACATATTACAGTTATATAACTGTATATCTGTCTTATAACAGACTTAATAAATCTAGTATTGATAATATTGTTGAATTATTGTTCGCATTTTTAAATATATTTCCGAACATTTATTTTGTTTTTATTGTTTATGTCTCAAAATCTGTACCCAATTAAAATCAAAATAAAATGAAAAAGTCAACTCTTATTTTAGGAATGGCAGCCATGACAGGTTTATTAACCCTGACATCCTGTGAAAAAGAAAACGATGAAATGACCCCTGTAACCGATATGACTATCGCCCAGTACGCCTCTACTGAAGACAACTTCAGCATTCTTGTCCAGGCACTCTCAAAAGCTAATCTTGTAAGTGCGCTCAACGGAGAAGGAAACTTTACGGTATTTGCTCCCACAAACGATGCCTTCAATCAGTTGTTCAGCCAGCTTGGGGTAACAGGCATTGCTGACCTTTCGGCCGAAACACTGACTCCTATTCTTCTTTATCATGTTCTCGGAGAAGAAAAGAAATCAGGTATGCTTTCAGAAGGGTACTACAGCACGCTGAATCCTGCTCAGGGCAGCTTCTCTACAATGAGAATAAGCCTTAACAGCGGGGTTAAGTTAAATAAGGAAACTACCGTAATAGCAGCTGACGTTGATGTAAAGAATGGTGTGATCCATGCCATCGACAAGGTTCTGCTTCCTCCGACTGTGGTAGGCGTAGCCATATCAAATGAAACATTCAGCACTCTGGTTCAGGCACTTGTAAAGGCCGGTCTGGCTGAGACCCTTAGCGGAACGGGACCTTTTACGATCTTTGCACCCACAAATGCTGCGTTTGATGCCCTGTTCGCAAAGCTTGGAATTTCAGGATTGAATGACCTCACCGCAGAACAGCTTGCACCTATTCTTAAATATCATGTTGTATCAGGTAATGTCAGGTCAAATCAGCTTAGTGCCGGACAGGTTACAACCCTTAACGGAAGTTTCAATGTTACCCTGAGTCCTTCGCCTGCGATCAACAACACTTCTGATATTCTTGCAACAGATGTTCAGGCCACCAATGGAGTGATACATGTAATTGATGAAGTACTTCTGCCATCAAAATAAGCTGAAATTCTTTTTCAGTACAAACTGCAGCCTGAAAGCTGCAGTTTTTTTATGCCCTTTTACAGCATATTTTGCCTGAAAGCTCTAATTTTAAAAATCAATAAAACCAAATGGGGAAATATACTTTAAATGATCTTGAGAAACTGACCGGAATCAAAGCAGATACAATCAGGATCTGGGAAAAGCGATACGGTATAATAGCTGCTCATCGGACCACCACAAACAGGAGATGGTATGCGGATGATGAATTGAGAAGAATGATCAATATCGCGATCCTCAACAGGAACGAAATTAAAATATCCGTAATAGCAGCAATGCCTGCCAATGCCATTGAAGAAGAAACTGCTGATTTGATAAGGACCAGCGCTGGTCCGGATATTCTTGCCGATTCTCTGATTATTGCAATGACACGTCTGGATGAGGATTCGATAAATGAGATCCTCCTGCGCTCGGTAATAAAAAACGGATTTGAAGGTACTATTTCTTCAGTCGTATTTCCTTTTCTCAAAAAAGTCGGAGTGTTGTGGCATACTGGTTCCATAAATGCCGGAACAGAACATTTCATTTCAAACATTTTCCGCCGCAAGCTTATTGCTGCATTTGAAAACCTTCATTCCTTAAAAACTCCCGGCAGTAAAAAGATCCTGATGTTCCTTCCTGAAAATGAATTTCATGAGCTTGGACTGCTTTACTTTGCATATATAGCCCGCAAGCTTGGCCATAAGGTTCTTTATCTCGGACAGACAACCCCGATGGATGCAGCCGTTCAAACCTGCGAAGAATGGAATCCGGACATAATAATCACGGGAGCTCTTTCCAAATTATCCGTTGAGGATCCTGAAGATTTTGTCCTAAGGGCAAGTGCTTGTTTTAAGTTTGAGAAACTGATTTTTGCAGGCATTCTTGCGGAAGCCGCTGCCAGAAAAAAAATCAGGGGGGTATTTGCATGCAGGAGCGACAAAGATCTTTATAAGCTTCTCAGGTAGCTTTTCTCAGGAATCCCCAGAGCGTAATCAGTGCTACAAGCAACAGAGCAACCAATGCAGTTATAAATATCGATTTGTAATCGTCCTGCCGCTTGATTGCAATCCCTATGAATGCCCAAATGACTGCCAATCCTATAAAAGGATTCTTAAGCCTGTAAACAGTCAGCCCGATCAGCAATGCCCCCACGACAATCATTATTATTGTCCAGGTTGCCTGCGGAACATTGAATGCGTTCCAGCTTATATTTACGAGCAAGGCAGTCACATTGGCTATGGTGGCAATGCATATCCATCCCAGGTATATCCCGAATGCTGCTTTGATTAATCCGGATGGCAGTTCCCTGATTCTAAGATTAATATAGATTAGGGAAATAAGCAACCCCAGCATTACAATCAGCGACAGGGGCAGCCTTCCATAATGCCAGAATACTATCCAGAGGCCATTAAGTATGCATGAAATGCCGAACAGCCAGCTGATTTCCGAAATGACCTCCTTGTTTGATCCGGTAAACTGAACGACACAGTAGGATAAAAGGAGAATGTAGATGATTCCCCAGATGGAAAAAGTAAGTCCTGCCGGAACAAACAGGTTGGGAAAAGAATCGGAGAGCTCCCCGGTGGTTTTGTTATTCAGCGGCATAGCATTGGCCAGGTAATTCATTACCAGCATACCGGCGAAGAGCAGGATATTAATGTATTTTACCATGGCTAATCAGGTTTTTGTTCCATATCAAATATAAGCAATTAAAAAGCTGTTTTGAACATATCATTCTTTATATCTTAGATGTCGCCAATTTACCAGGTATGTACCAGAAAGATTATATCCTACGCATGATTGAAATGCTTGGCAATCTTATAGCTGCCGTTCTTGGCCTGGTAAAGAAAGGGGATTACAATAAGGCCTCCGAAGAGCTGGGAAGGATCTATTACGACATGCTTAAGGAAGATGCAGCTTTCTTCAGGGATATTCCTGCCGGTGAACTCACCAGCAAGCTGTTGAAGGAACATAATTACACTAACGGCCACCTTGAGATTCTTGCGGAGCTCTTCAATGCCGAGGCAGAGCTGGAGTTGGCTCAGGGGAACAAATCCGGTTCCCTGGAATACAGCAAAAAATCACTTCTCCTTTTTGAGTTTATCGACTTGGAGCAAAGGACTTTGTATCCGGAGAGACTCGGCAAAATGGCAGCTATCAGGAAAAGAATAGAGGAAAGCCAATTGGGCTAAAGCCCAGGGTTGTAAGAGGGACCTGCTTACCGTTGGCTGAAGCCAACGGTAATTTAAAACCGGAAAAAGACCATATACGTTACCACCATATAGACCTAATTGTAGCAAAATCTCCTTAGTTAACGGCAGCTGTACCAGAGGGTAATAGAAACACTTCCGTTACCGTCAGCTTCAGCAGTACGTAGTAGAGTCTCCTCCGTTACCGTCAGCTTCAGCTGACGGTATCCGCAGCCTCTACCCTTTCCAGGGACTTTAGTCCCTCACACTGATTACCTTGCCTGTACAGTAATTCTTCACTTTTCCCGCTATAATCGATTGGCACGCGTTTTGCAATTAAATTGTTGTAACAAGTTCTTTAAACAACAAACGTCATGAAAAGATTCTTAATCACCTCGATACTCGCAGCAATGGTTGCAGTCGGGACAGCACTTATGGCTCAGGATTACCCGGATGAATATCTGGGTCTGCCCGGTGATAATTTCAACCTGTACGCAGTGATGAATTTATTCCAGCAATCCGAGACCATCGAAGGTTTTGAAAGAAGCCTGAACGATGAGAACACCAGGATAAACAACCTGGATCTCAATAACGACAACCTGATCGATTACGTCAAAGCAATCGACTATGTCGACGGAAACGTCCATACTATAGTATTGCAGGCGCAGCTTGACCGTAACGACAACCAGGATGTTGCTGTCTTTACTGTCCAGAAGCTCCGTGACGGAGAAGTTCAGATCCAGCTTATAGGTGATGAGGCTTTATATGGCAGGAACTACATTGTTGAACCCATATATGCCGAGACCCCGAATCCGGGTTATACAGGCAGATCAAACAGGCAGAATGTAACCGTGGTCAGGACCACTTACGTTGAAGTGGCAGCATGGCCGCTGGTAAGATACATCTACCTCCCTGACTACAGAATATGGCGCTCTTCGTGGTACTGGGGCTATTACCCATCCTACTGGAGCCCATGGCGTCCTTACTACTACCACTACTATTACGGATATCATTACAACTGGTACCCAACATACTACAGTTACTACCACCGCTACAACAGCCCAAGGTACGACCGCTGGAACGATTTCTACTACCGCGACAAGAGAGTCTACTCCAGAAATGTCACCAGCAGCATAAATGAAGGCCGTTACAAGACAACTTATTCACGTCCCGAGTCGAGAAGGGATGGAGAAGCACTCTATGCCAAGGTCCACCCTGACAGGGGATCAACCATGTCGACAGGAACCACCAACGGCAGAAGATCAGCATCGCAGGCAGCTCCGACAAGAGAGGCTGCAGGAACGAACAATGCTGCGACAAGACGGTCAGCCGGCACTGTCAACCAGAATGCAGGGACCAGGTCTGACCAGACCCAGGGCACAAGCGGCAATGCACGCAGGTCAACCACTACTGTAAACAGGTCGAACACCACTGTAAACAACAGGGCCAACACAAACTCAACTGCCGGACAGAGTACCGTCACCAACAGGAGATCGTCTGAAACCGTCAGCCCGAAATCTACCACGGGTTCGCAATCAACGAGGAGCGCCGAACCTGCCAGGACGACCAGGCAGCAGTCTTCAGGCGAAAGCCAGGCAGTGCGGAGAAACACTGAAAGAGCTCAGAAGGAAACTACGGTGAGACAAGGCACCAGCAATAGCACAAGCAACAACAAGGAATCGGAAAGCAAGTCCTCGCGCAGGAAATAAATAATACCTTATCCCCAGCCCCTTCTCCTGAAAGAGAAGGGGTTTTTTGTGGTGTAGAACCTCATCCCCAACCCCTTCTCCTGAAAGAGAAGGGGCAAGTCCCTCTCCTTCAGGAGAGGGATTTAGGGTGAGGTGATTTCGGTCAAAGGGATTTAGGTGGTGATTCGGTAGGATTTATTGGTTCAAGGGTGAGGCCGACTCGGCCGGCAGCTGTCAGAAAGCTGTAATTACTCCGACACTCACTTTACCATAATCGGTACCCGTGAATTGCTGGGTAAATTCTCCGACAACCCGCATATTTCGCCTCAGAAGATATCCGGCATGAAGTGTTGCCGAACTGTAATCCAGATCATCCAGGTCCGAATCAACCCAGTTTATTAGTCCGGTCAGGTACCATTTGCTCATATCTCCCTTAGGAGCATAAATGACTTCTGCAAACGCCCCCTGGGTCTTAACATCCTCAAGTCCGGTTGATGGAGATCCTTCAGTAAGCACCCAGGAGTCGGTCCTCATTACATACTGAGCATTAAGTATGAACTTTTCATCAATGTCAATTGTAAGATCCGGACCATACATTTTCAGGTCACTGATGATGCCTTGAAAAGGATCATAAATAACCTCCCTGCCGGTATATCCGAACACCCCTACCGAGATGTATTTGCCTATGGACTGGTTTAACCTGAGCATGAAGTTTTTGTACTTATCCTTGTCAAAGAGGTAGCCTTCCCTTGCCTCGCCTATGCCTGCCCCGTTTAATATTTCTCCAACAACTGTTGTCCCAGTTGAAAAGTCCCTTTGGAACATAACCCCCCTGTCGTATTTAAGGTCAGCTGACGAAGATCCTGGCGCGGTGCCATAAATCCTATAGGATTCCAGTGTATACCTTAGTTCTCCCTTAAAGAGGGGATCAGAGACCTGGAACTGGCCCGCAAACAAATCAATTCCTGATCCCAGAAAATCATTATACATCAGAAAGGCATCCTCAAGGCCGGCAATCGATCCTCTTTCGTTCATCAGGAAATAGAAATAATAGGATAATTTGTCGGTAAGCTCACCGCCGGAAAGGATCTTCAGAACGAAAGGTGCAGCAAAATCTGGTGTCCCTTCATTATTGAAATTATATGAGGCAAAGCCGTCTGCCCTAATTGCAAGAGGAAGTTCCCTGAACAGTGAAAGCCTGTCATCACCGGTCTGGATAAAGTATCTTGGTGATTCATACTCAGTGAGCCTGAATCCGTTGCCTGCGAAATCATCTCCAAATGGCTTAAGCCTTGGCATTGCAGGGGAATGGCACACCTGGCAGCTTATCTGGTATTTCCGGGCAAAGGCCGGGATTGCATTGCCTGGTTTGGTAGGAATGATAAAAAGAAGGGTTGCAGCAAGGAGACCGATCTTGAAATATTTAATATTTTTCATTGTATTGGGTTATATTTAAAGCTACTTTATTGAATTTTAAACCCTTTCCAATCCATGGTCCCTTCCCCCTGGGGGAAGGTCAGGACGAGGGTATCTATCTCTATGGTAAGATCTGAACACTTGTAGAGTGGTCGTTGACGAATTTGATTTCTGATTCATCTTCAGGAACCTTAAGGAGATCGGCCACAGGCTTGACAAGAAGCTGATAGTTAAGCACCGCCCTTACAGTCATTGCACCCGGAGCAGCATCAAAGGGTATACGGAAAGTGAACTTTTCCACCTTGGTTTCCCTGGGACCGATACGGTAATCTGTGCCAAGTTTTGCAGTGTTCCACTGCATTATCGTCATCCTGCCCTCGGGATCGAAATAGGGCATCCTGAAAATCCTGTTGCCTGCCGGAATTCCGTCGCGCTGAACTCCTTTGAAATCAGGCTGTCCAAGGGGCACACCCATATCCTGGTAGGCCAGATAATCGCCTGAAATTGTGTATTCTTCTCCCTCAAATCCCTTTTTGTCGACATTCAGATGGTAAACCTTGCCCTTTGAATCTGTTGCCTCAACGTTCAGCCATGCAATACGGTCCTCAACCGATCCGGTGGGAAACTTATGCCCGGTTTTCTGGTTGAAGAGTGCAACTGTAAAAACAATTGATTCGCCTGGTTCGGCTTCCCTGATGTCAGGTTCGATTCTAATCTCAATTGTCCCTCTCACTTTACCCGGATCATGGGCGCCATGGAAAAGATGGAGCCGTGAATCATCGTAGGGTTTTGTCATCAGGGCATTCAGGTACGGTCCTCCCTTTGGCATATGACAATCCTGGCAGTGTACCCCCTCTTTTGCATAAGGCCCATCTTTCCACTCAAGCTGGGTGCTTTTCACCCATACTCCGAACGGATTTTTTTCATTGTGACAATTGCCGCAGAATTCAGTTGTCCGGAAGAAATCACTTGTAACTATTTTATGAGCAGGTGACTCCACAGTTGGGGTGCGCAGTGCATATTTTGTCATTCCCGGCTTGACGAGATAGCTGAAATTGAATGGCGGGTCAGTCTGTGCCGACTGCGTAAGATGGCACACTTCGCAAGAAACCGATTCGTTGGCCATGCTTTTCTCCGAAGGCCTTGGGGGCGGGAATTGCTTCCCTCCCATAAATGCCAGCGGGGAATGGCAACCGTTGCAGCCATCGACAGGGTCCTTAAGATCAGGCTTGGCAGCAGCATGAGGTACGGCAAGCTCGAAATACTCGATCTCATCCCAGTGATGCGTATATGCCTGCGACATCATGGCCTGGGACCATTGTTCATAAATGCCAGGATGACACGACCTGCACTTTTTTGCAGATTCAAAATCCTTGTAAGCATACTTGCTTTTAAGGTCCTCCTGGGGCAGCAGCATCCTGAATGCCGTCAGCATTAGTATCAGCATGATGGACCCTGTAAGGACTAAAACAATTAAAGTTGTTCGTTTTTTACTCATAAGGCTTAGGTTTTTGAGGACTACAAGTTAATCAAAAATCTTTTTGCCAGTGCCGGATTTAAAAATCAATTTGTAACTTCGCACATTCAAAAGAAAGTAATTAAACATATCCGCCTAGAGTGTTTTACATCAGGCGGTTACCCTTATCCTGAATGGTGAATCTTTATAATGACATATCATTTAAGACGAGTTACCTTATAACCAGGTCATACAGTACCTCATTTTCGAGTGCAGTGCGGCTTCTTGGCCGGGATGTCAGGGATGCCATTTACAGCATTTACGGATTTGTAAGGCTCGCTGATGAGATAGTTGACACTTTTCATTCTTTTGACAAGAAAAAGCTTCTGGAAGAATTTGAGAAGGAATATTACGAAGCATTGAGTAGAGGTATCAGCATGAATCCCGTTCTTAATTCATTCCAGCTGACAGTGAAAAAATACGGCATACCTGATGATCTGATCCGGGCTTTTCTCAGAAGCATGAGAACCGACCTTTTCAAGCATAATCACAACACCAAAACGGAAACCGACGCTTACATTTACGGATCTGCCGAAGTGGTCGGACTAATGTGCCTGAGGGTATTTGTCCTGGGCGACAGCAAACTTTACGACGAGCTTGAGGCGCCTGCCAAAAGGCTGGGCTCGGCATTCCAGAAAGTAAATTTTCTCCGCGACATCAGGGATGACACTGAAATGCTCAACCGGCAATATTTTCATAAGTCAACCGCATCCGGATTCAATGAGACGGTAAAAACGGAAATAGTTGATGAAGTTGAAAAAGAGTTTGCTGATTCCTTTGAGGGGATAAAAAGGCTTCCCGGCAACTCAAAACTTGGTGTACTGACAGCTTACTTCTATTATAATAAATTGCTTAAAAAGATAAAAAATACACCTGCAGATAAACTTCTTGAAAAGAGGGTGAGAGTCCCCGACATTATTAAGATGCAACTGGTTATTAAAGCCTGGCTTGCCTGCAAACTGAGGCTGTTAAACTGAACTGAATTAATGAATTAAACTTTTATTTTACCTGTCGATGATAACGATAATACTCCTGATAATTCTTGCATTCTTTTTCATGGAATTTGTAGCCTGGTCAAACCATAAATATGTTATGCATGGCTTTCTCTGGTCGCTTCATAAGGATCATCACCTTACCGACATTGCAAGCAAACCGATTTTGCAGAAAAATGATTTTTTCTTTTTAATTTATGCAACTCCCGCCATCATTCTTATCATTACAGGCCTGGTGTTATCAAATTCCTATCTTTTACCCATTGGCGCCGGAATTACCCTTTACGGATTTACATATTTCATTTTTCACGATGTTGTATTTCACCAGCGGCTTCCCTTCTTTACAAATCCAAAAAGCGCATATATTATAGCGCTAAAGAAAGCACACCAGGCACATCATAAGCCAAAAAACCTCAAGGACTTCAATAATTACGGCCTTCTGATCTTCAGCAGAAGGTACTTCAAATAACCGGTATGCCTCTTTATCTAGCTATCGAAATCTGCTCGATAATTATACCGCTCGCGCTGAGCTTCGACAGGAAGGTAGCCTTCTTCAGACACTGGCCGTCGCTGATTCCATCATTACTGATCACCGGGGCATTTTTCGTTGTTTTCGATATCTGGTTTGCAAAAAGGGCTATATGGGGATTCAATCCCGATTATCATTCCGGAATTGTGTTATCGGGTCTGCCGCTTGAAGAGTGGTTGTTTTTCATAGTGATACCGTATTCTAGCATTTTCATACACTATGTTCTGATCGAATACTTCCCCGGTAAAGTACTTTCCGACAGGGTCACCACCGGAATCACCATCACACTGATACTGGTTCTTGTAATGGGTATCCTAATCCACCCCGGCAGGTCATACACATTGGTCTATTTTTTCCTGATGATAGTGGTTCTTG